>NZ_JBIALR010000041.1:0-1299 GCF_042873675.1 Kitasatospora sp. NPDC004614 | reverse complement strand
CTTGGGTTCTAGTGGTTGCTGCAACACCCCAGCTCAGGGGACGCGATGACCTTCGAGATCCGCGAGGACCGGAGCCCTCAGGGGCGGCGGAAGCTCTCCGCGGAGCGAGCCGCATACTTCCGGCTCGTGAAGCAAGGTGCGAGCAACGACCAGGCCTGCCGGATCGTCGGGATCAACCCCAAGACCGGCAGGCGCTGGCGCAACGGGCGCAACGCGTCCGGCAGGAACAAGGCGGCGCCGCCGGCCCGGCCGGCGGCGCCGCCCTCCTCGTCGTCCCGGTATCTGAGCGAGGCCGAACGCATTCACCTGGCTGACCGGCTCCGCGAGAAGGCGACAGTCCGGGCGATCGCCGCCGAGCTGGGCCGCAGCCCCTCAACGATCAGCCGGGAGATCCGCCGCAACCGTCACCCCGACAGCGGCCATTACCGCCCGTACGCGGCCCAGGCGCGGGCCGACGCCCGTCGGCCCCGCCCCAAGCCCCGCAAGATCCTGTCGAACCCGGAGCTGCGGGCCGCGGTGCAGGCAATGCTGGACGAGCGGTGGAGTCCGGAGCAGATATGCCACGCTCTGCGGGCACAGTTCCCCGACCGGCCGGAGATGCACGTGGTTCCCGAGACCGTCTACCAGGCGCTCTACGTCCAGGGCCGCGGCCAGCTGCGGCGCGAGCTGGCCGGCGCTTTGCGCAGCGGCCGGGCCCGTCGCAGGCCCCAGCGGCAGGCCAACTGCCGCAAGCCCCGCTTCGCCGACCCGATGATCATGATCAGCGAGCGGCCCGCCGAGGCCGAGGACCGGGCCGTCCCTGGCCACTGGGAGGGCGATCTGATCATCGGCAAGGACCAGAAGTCCGCGATCGGCACCCTGGTCGAGCGCGCGACCCGCTATGTGATGCTGCTGCACTTGCCCGTCGACCACACGGCCGAGACCGTGCGGGACGCCCTGGTGGCCACCGCCCGCACGCTCCCGGTCCAGCTGAAGCGGTCCCTGACCTGGGACCAGGGCAGCGAGATGGCCCGGCACGGTGAGTTCTCGCTCGCCACCGATATCCCGGTCTACTTCTGCGACCCCGCCAGTCCCTGGCAGCGCGGTTCGAACGAGAACACGAACGGCCTGCTGCGGCAGTACTTCCCGAAGGGCACAGACCTGTCGGTCCACACCCCGGAGCACCTGGCCTTCGTCGCCGACCAGCTCAACCGCCGCCCACGCAAAACGCTCGGCTGGGAAACCCCAGCCGAGCGTCTGACTAAACTCCTCGTGGCCTAGACAACCGACCACGTGTTGCAACGATCGCTAGAAACCACC
>NZ_JBIALR010000040.1:0-1690 GCF_042873675.1 Kitasatospora sp. NPDC004614 | reverse complement strand
CTAGAAGGCTGATGAAGATCTTGGTTTGATCCGGGCCGTGCCGTCAGGTGGCGGTCTGGATCTGCCAGGTGGTGCCGTTGTGGGCGAGTCCGAGGTTGATCAGGGTTCGTAGGTTAAGGGCGGCGGCGCGGGTGTGGAGCCAGGCGTTGTTCTTGATCGTTCCCCGGTAGCGCAGGCGGCGGTTTCGGTGTCCGACAAGCCAGGCCACGGCCCGTTCGACCGGGGGGCGCCAGCGGCGGTAGGCCTCCTGCCAGGCTGGGTCGGCGGCTTGTCGGCGGGCGGCGGCCTGGAGGTCGTAGCCGGGGCGGATACGCAGGGTCTTGCCGTTCTTGGCGGTGGTGCACCGCTCGCGTAGTGGACAGCCCGGACAGCGGTCGCCGAAGTTCGCGGAGCGTGTCGTGTCGGGGCCGCGGTCGGGTGAGAGCGGGACGGTGCGGCCGGCGGGACAGGTGGCGGTGCCGGCCACGGTGTCGATCCGGAAGTCGTCGAGGACGAAACCGCCCGCAATGGCGGGCCGCTGCGGGGCGGGCTTGAAGAACAGGCGGTGCCCGCCCTTGCCCAGGGCCTGGCGGGTGGGGCCGGTGGAGTAGGCGGTGTCGCCGAACGCATCCACGGGCTCGTCCTCGTCGGCGAGCAGGTCCAGGGCGATGACCGCCTCGTGGTGCTCGGGCCCGGACCCCGGGGTCAGCTCGACCTCGGTGTAGATCGTGGTCTCGGGTTCGATGGTGAGGTGGGCCTTGTACCCGTCTTGGTAGTGGGTGCGGGTCTTGTGGACGTGCCGGGCGTCGGGGTCGACAGTGGACACGACGCGGTCCTGTGCGGTGCCGCGGGTGACGCGCCAGCGCCCGTCCCGGCCATCGGAATCGTCGGCGGGCTCGACGTCCTGCCCGGCGACAAGGGCCAGGATGCCGACGGCGTTGGCAGCCTTCTCACCGAGCTGGCGCTCGGGCAGACGGCCCAGCAATCGGAGCGCGTCGCCGACCAGGGCGTCGATGAGTTCCTCGCGGGCCTGCTGATCGTTCCAGGCGATGCGGGGCTTGCCCGGGTCGGTGTAGTCGTGGGCCGTGCAGTGGACGGCCGCGACCTGGTCGGCGCCGGGGACCTCGCGGATCACCGCGCGGACGGCGGCGATCAGCTGGGTGACGGTGTCCTGGGTGGCGACGGCGTCGTCCAGCACGGTGGAGTCCAGTGCCCGCTTCTGGCGGCCCTTCAGCACCCCGGTGGCCTTCACGACCTCCCGCACGGCTTCGAACACCCGGTTTGGCGAGGTGGAACGGGCAAGGCGTCGGCGGAAGTAGGCCAGCAGTGACGGGTCGAAGGCGGTGTCGTTCAGGCCGAGTCCGCAGGCGGCCTTCCACCGCAGGTCGCAGCGCAGTTCCTGGACCGTCTCGAAGTCGGACAGGCCGTGCAGGGCTTGCAGGGTGATCGCGGCGGCCAGGATCTGCGGCGGCATGCTCGGGCGGCCGTTCGACGACGGATACATGTCCGCGAACATCGCGGCCGGGAACAGCCGGCCCCGGTGCTCGGCCAGGAACGCGAACACGCTGCCCGCCGGGATCAGCTCTCGGCAGGTCTCCCACACGTCCGGCCCGACGGTCTCCCCCGCCCATTCCCCCATCGCCACAAGGCGAGTCTGGCCCCACCGCTCACACGGCGGGGCCAGAACCCAACATCTTCATCAGTCTTCTAG
>NZ_JBIALR010000039.1:1684-2873 GCF_042873675.1 Kitasatospora sp. NPDC004614 | reverse complement strand
CTGAGGACAAGCCCTCGGCCTATTAGTACCGGTCAACTCCACCCCTCACAGGGCTTCCATATCCGGCCTATCAACCCAGTCGTCTACTGGGAGCCTTACCCTCTCAAGGAGGTGGGAGTGCTCATCTCGAAGCAGGCTTCCCGCTTAGATGCTTTCAGCGGTTATCCCTCCCGAACGTAGCCAACCAGCCATGCCCTTGGCAGGACAACTGGCACACCAGAGGTTCGTCCGTCCCGGTCCTCTCGTACTAGGGACAGCCCTTCTCAACACTCCTACGCGCACAGCGGATAGGGACCGAACTGTCTCACGACGTTCTAAACCCAGCTCGCGTACCGCTTTAATGGGCGAACAGCCCAACCCTTGGGACCTACTCCAGCCCCAGGATGCGACGAGCCGACATCGAGGTGCCAAACCATCCCGTCGATATGGACTCTTGGGGAAGATCAGCCTGTTATCCCCGGGGTACCTTTTATCCGTTGAGCGACGGCGCTTCCACAAGCCACCGCCGGATCACTAGTCCCTACTTTCGTACCTGCTCGACCCGTCAGTCTCACAGTCAAGCTCCCTTGTGCACTTACACTCAACACCTGATTGCCAACCAGGCTGAGGGAACCTTTGGGCGCCTCCGTTACTCTTTAGGAGGCAACCGCCCCAGTTAAACTACCCACCAGACACTGTCCCTGATCCGGATCACGGACCCAGGTTAGACATCCAGCACGACCAGAGTGGTATTTCAACGGCGACTCCACCATGACTGGCGTCACGGCTTCAAAGTCTCCCACCTATCCTACACAAGCCGAACCGAACACCAATATCAAGCTATAGTAAAGGTCCCGGGGTCTTTCCGTCCTGCTGCGCGAAACGAGCATCTTTACTCGTAATGCAATTTCACCGGGCCTATGGTTGAGACAGTCGAGAAGTCGTTACGCCATTCGTGCAGGTCGGAACTTACCCGACAAGGAATTTCGCTACCTTAGGATGGTTATAGTTACCACCGCCGTTTACTGGCGCTTAAGTTCTCAGCTTCGCCCGACCGAAATCGGACTAACCGGTCCCCTTAACGTTCCAGCACCGGGCAGGCGTCAGTCCGTATACATCGCCTTACGGCTTCGCACGGACCTGTGTTTTTAGTAAACAGTCGCTTCTCGCTGGTCTCTGCGGCCACCACCAGCTCAGGGAGCAAGTCCCA
>NZ_JBIALR010000039.1:0-1587 GCF_042873675.1 Kitasatospora sp. NPDC004614 | reverse complement strand
CTGGTTCAGCGTTGGCGCTTCAAAGCGGGTACGGGAATATCAACCCGTTGTCCATCGACTACGCCTGTCGGCCTCGCCTTAGGTCCCGACTTACCCTGGGCAGATCAGCTTGACCCAGGAACCCTTGGTCAATCGGCGCAAGAGTTTCCCACTCTTGTATCGCTACTCATGCCTGCATTCTCACTCGTGAACCGTCCACAACTCGATTCCTCGGCTGCTTCACCCGGCACACGACGCTCCCCTACCCATCACAGCCTCCGTTGGGAGTATTGCTGCAATGACACGACTTCGGTGATGTGCTTGAGCCCCGCTACATTGTCGGCGCGGAATCACTTGACCAGTGAGCTATTACGCACTCTTTCAAGGGTGGCTGCTTCTAAGCCAACCTCCTGGTTGTCTCTGCGACTCCACATCCTTTCCCACTTAGCACACGCTTAGGGACCTTAGTCGGTGTTCTGGGCTGTTTCCCTCTCGACCATGGAGCTTATCCCCCACAGTCTCACTGCCGTGCTCTCACTTACCGGCATTCGGAGTTTGGCTAAGGTCAGTAACCCGGTGAGGCCCATCGCCTATCCAGTGCTCTACCTCCGGCAAGAAACACACGACGCTGCACCTAAATGCATTTCGGGGAGAACCAGCTATCACGGAGTTTGATTGGCCTTTCACCCCTAACCACAGGTCATCCCCCAGGTTTTCAACCCTGGTGGGTTCGGTCCTCCACACGGTCTTACCCGCGCTTCAACCTGCCCATGGCTAGATCACTCCGCTTCGGGTCTTGGGCATGCAACTCAAACGCCCTATTCGGACTCGCTTTCGCTACGGCTACCCCACACGGGTTAACCTCGCTACACACCGCAAACTCGCAGGCTCATTCTTCAAAAGGCACGCAGTCACAGTCCGAAGACTGCCCCCACGGCTTGTAGGCACACGGTTTCAGGTACTATTTCACTCCGCTCCCGCGGTACTTTTCACCATTCCCTCACGGTACTATCCGCTATCGGTCACCAGGGAATATTTAGGCTTAGCGGGTGGTCCCGCCAGATTCACACGGGATTTCTCGGGCCCCGTGCTACTTGGGAGAAGCTCAAGCGAGCCGTACAGATTTCGTCTACGGGGGTCTTACCCTCTACGCCGGACCTTTCGCATGTCCTTCGACTACCCATACGGTTTCTGACTCGCCCAGCCGCCGGCAGACGACTGAAGAACTTTCCCACAACCCCCTGAGCGCAACCCCTGCCGGGTCTCACACGCTCAAGGTTTGGCCTCATCCGGTTTCGCTCGCCACTACTCCCGGAATCACGGTTGTTTTCTCTTCCTGCGGGTACTGAGATGTTTCACTTCCCCGCGTTCCCTCCACACTGCCTATGTGTTCAGCAGCGGGTGACAGCCCATGACGACTGCCGGGTTTCCCCATTCGGACACCCCCGGATCAAAGCTCGGTTGACAGCTCCCCGGGGCCTATCGCGGCCTCCCACGTCCTTCATCGGTTCCTGGTGCCAAGGCATCCACCGTGCGCCCTTAAAAACTTGGCCACAGATGCTCGCGTCCACTGTGCAGTTCTCAAACAACGACCAGACACCCAAACTC
>NZ_JBIALR010000038.1:0-5332 GCF_042873675.1 Kitasatospora sp. NPDC004614 | reverse complement strand
CGACGACGATCTTGGCGGAGGTGGTGGCGCGGCTGGGGGCGGCCGCGTTAGAGCTTGCGAAGTCCACTGAGGACCCTTTCGAGCAGCGTGACGTCGGGCTGGTTGCCGGATTCACCGCCGGCTGCGGGCTGGTGGATGGCGACCAGGCCGGCCTCGGCCAGGTCCGCCACGAGAATGCGGGCCACCCCCAGGGGGAGGCCGAGCAGGGCGGAGATCTCCGCCACCGACTTCACGTCGGAGGCGCACAGCGAGCAGATCCGCTGGTGCTCGGGCAGCAGCGTGGCCATCCGGGCCGGGTCGACCGACGCGGAGACCAGTGCTTCCAGGGCGAGTTCGTAGCGCGGCCGGGTCCGTCCGCCGGTCATGGCGAACGGGCGGATCAGCGGCTCGGCGTCCTCGTAGTCGTCGAACCCGTCGTCCTCGTAGGGCTGTTCGACGTGCGGCGCCTCGTAGCGGTGCGGCAGGTCGGCGGGGTCGTGCGGGAACGCCTCATGACCGGGGTAGGCCTGGCCGTATCCGTCCGGCTGCGGGTACCAGCGCGGGTCGGACTGCGGGGGCAGGTACGACTGGCCACCGTTGTCGAACTGCGGCGCGTACTGCTGCTGCTGACCGTGGCCGACGCCGGGAGTCCCGAAAGCGTCGTGGCCGGAGCCCGCGTACGGGACGCCGAACTGGCCACTGTGGTCGGGCGGTGTCACGGTTCATCTCCTCGGGGTGCGGCGGTGCGTAGCGGGCCGCGTCGCCGGAGGAGCGCCGGGGCCGGTGGTGCGAAGGCCGTACAACGCCCGGTCCCGAGGCCGCCGAAGCGGCCTCGGGACGGGCAATGAGGTCTTTCGAATACCAGGACGGTATCCGACGAACCGTCAGTGCAGGAGACTGCCCTGGAGTTCGGCCCGCAGAGCGGGCGTCAGGACCGCGCCCGCGCGGTCCACCAGGAGGGCCATCTCGTAGCCGACGAGACCGATGTCGGAGTCCGGCGAGGCGAGCACCGCGAGCGCGGAGCCGTCGCTGACCGCCATCAGGAACAGGAAGCCCCGCTCCATCTCGACCACGGTCTGGGTCACGTCGCCGCCCTCGAAGATCCGGCTGGCGCCGGAGGTCAGCGAGCTCAGCCCGGAGGCGACGGCGGCAAGCTGGTCGGCGCGGTCCCGGGGGAACCCCTCGGACATGCACAGCAGCAGACCGTCGGCGGAGACCACCACCGTGTGCGACACCCCGGGGGTGTTGTCCACGAAGTTGGTGATCAGCCAGTTCAGGTTCTGTGCGGCCTGGCTCATCTGGGTCAACTCAACGCTCCTGCTGGTTCGAGCCGCCGAAGAGATCGGTGCTGCTGTTGTGCGGTCCATCACCGTACGCCCCCTGGTCGGGGTCGATCCGGAAACTACCGGTGGTCCCGGAGTCGCCGCCGGCCTGGCGGCCCTGCTCGACGCCGCGGCGCAGGTTGGTCAGGCGGCCGCGTACCTCGTTCGGGTCGCGGGAGACCTGCGGGCCGTCCTGCGGGGTGGGCTTGGCGTTGCCCGGCACCAGGTTCTGCCGCGGCACGCGGCGCGGCAGACCCGACGGGGTCGTGCCCGAGGTGGAGGGCTCGCGGAGCTTCTCCGCGCGCTGCCAGTCGCCGTCGTTGGGGGACTCCCACTCGCTGGGCGCGGAGGTCGGGCCGGTCGGGCCGTAGCCGCCGAGCGCCGACACGTCGTGGCCGCGCGACTCGACGGGCGCCGAGGTGTCCTTCGCGCCGGTGAACCAGTTCGGGCTCTCCGCGCCCGGCCCGCCGGCCGGGCCCGCCAGCTGCTGGCCGGGCCGGCGCTGCGGCAGCCCGCCGCCGGTCGACCCGCCCGGGGCCGGCGGCAGCGCCGGCAGCTCCTCCGCCGGGTACGGGTGCCCGGCGGGCTCCTCGTAGCGGTAGTCCTGCTGCTGGTACTCGTCGGCGTACTGCGCCTGCGGGTACTGCTCGTCGCCGTACTGCTGCTGGTCGGCGAACTGCCCGGCGGCGTACGGCTGCTGGTACTCGTCGCCGTAGCCCTGGCCGGCCTGGAACGGGTCGTCCTGGAAGCCGGCCGGCGCGTACGGGGCCTGGTACCGGCCGGGCGCGTACGGGTCGTCCTGGTAGTGCTCGCCGGGCGTGTACTGGTCACGGCCGTAGCCGCTGTCCTGGTAGCCGTAGGCGTCGTCCTGGGCGGCCTGCTGGGGCTCGTAGGCGTCCGTGAAGGGGTCGGACTCCGGACGGCGGTAGTCGTCCGCGTACGGGGCCTGATAGCCGTTCTCGGTGCGGTCGTCCCCGGCGCCGTAGGGCGACTCCAGGATCTCCGCCTCCATCGGCTCCTCGAGGGCGGCGCCCGGACCGATCTCCAGGGCGGCCCGGCGGCGCTGCTCCTCCAGGCGCTGCGAGCGCTGCATGGACTCCAGCGCGGGGGAGAAGCCGTTGCCGCCGGGCAGGCCGCGGCCCGGCAGGTGGTCGTCGAAGCCGAGTTCGGCGGCGGTGCGCTCCTGGCCGTCGAAGGACCACTCGGCGGGGGTCTCCTGCTCGGCGAAGATCCGCGAGACGGTGAACTCTTCGTTCTGCGGCTCGGGCACCGCGACCAGCGAGGTGAGCTGCTGCGGCAGCATGACCAGCGAGGTGGTGCCGGCCGACTCGCCCGAGGGGCGCAGCTGCACGCGGATGTCGTGCCGCTGGGACAGCCGGCCGACCACGAACAGGCCCATGCGGCGGGAGATGGTGGCGTCCACGGTGGGCGGTTCGGCGAGCTTCTCGTTGATCTCGGCGAAGTCCTCGGCGGTCAGGCCGATGCCCTTGTCGTGGATCTCCACCAGCACCCGGCCGTCCGGCAGGCTGGTGGCGTTGACCAGCACCCGGGTCTGCGGGGAGGAGAACGAGGTGGCGTTCTCCAGCAGCTCGGCGAGCAGGTGGACGAGGTCGGTCACGGCGGGGCCGACCACGTCGGCCTCGGGGATGCCGGCCAGTTCGATGCGCTCGTAGTGCTCCACCTCGGAGGCGGCGGCGCGCAGCACGTCGACCAGCGGGACGGGCGTGTTCCAGCGGCGGCCGGGCTCCTCGCCCGCGAGGACGAGGAGGTTCTCGCCGTTGCGGCGCATGCGGGTGGCCAGGTGGTCCAGCTTGAAGAGGTTCTCCAGCTGGTCCGGGTCGGCCTCGTTGTTCTCCAGGTCGGTGATCAGCGACAGCTGGCGCTGGATCAGGCTCTGGCTGCGGCGCGACAGGTTGGTGAAGATCGCGTTGACGTTGCCTCGCAGCAGCGCCTGCTCGGCGGCCAGCGAGACGGCCTGCTGGTGGACCTGGTCGAAGGCGCGGGCGACCTCGCCGATCTCGTCCGTGCCGTGCAGCGGGATCGGGGCGACCGAGGTGTCGACCCGCTCCGGGTCGGTCTTGGAGAGCTTGTCGACCAGCTCCGGCAGACGGTGGTTGGCGATGTCCAGCGCGGCGGTGTTCAGGGTCCGCATGCCGAGGATCATCGAGCGGGCGATGTAGCCGGTGAGCAGACCGGCCAGCACCAGCGAGGCGATCACGATCAGCGCGTTGAGCACCCAGTCGGTGAACGCCCGGTCCTTGATGCCCTGGGCGTCGGCGACGACCTGGTCCAGCAGCTCGGTCTCGGCCGTGCGCAGCGCGCTCATGTGGCTCTTGGTGGCCTGGTCCCACAGCGGGCGGGTCAGGCCGTCGGCGCCGGCCAGGTCGACGATCCGGGTGGCGGCGTCGCGGTTGGAGGCCGCGGTGGCCAGCTGGCTGCCGTAGTTCATGCCGATCGCGAGCAGCGAGATCATGCTCGGCATGGTGCGGCCGTCCGGCATACGCAGCGGCAGGCGCTGGTCGGCGGTGGTCTGGGCGACCTCGGCGTCCGCGTAGACCTTCACCTCGTCGCTGCTGGACGCGGTGTTGAACTCGTCGCGGGCGGTCTGCTCCAGCTTGGCGGCGACCTGCAGACCCTGGATCAGGTCCTGGCCCTCGTGGCCGTCCACGCCGCCGACGCCGAGGCCGACCAGCAGGTGCAGCATCAGCGCGCGCTGGGCCGAGGCGGCCGCCTTGGCCAGCGACATCGCGTAGATGGCGCGGCCCTTGGAGGTGACGTTGGTGGAGCCGAAGCCGACCGAGTTGTCCATCGACAGCAGCGGCGCGTACATCATCGAGTACGCGTTGATGGTCGCGGTCGCGAACAGCTCCGGCTTGTAGGCGTTCTGCCGCAGGTGGGGGAGCCACGACACCATCGACTCGAACTGGCCGTTGCGGCGGGCGACGGTCGCGTCGTCCTTGATCTTGGAGAAGGCGGAACGGTACTCGGCCAGCGCCTGGTCGGTCTTGTCCCGGAGCTTCTTCACCTCGCCCTGGTCGCCCTGGCCGGTGAGCAGCGGCACCAGGCTGTCGTCGCGCTCCTGTTCCAGGGCGTCGGCCAGCTTGGTCGCGGCGCTCGCCAGCTTCGCGATACGCACCGCGCGGTCGGCGTTGCTGTAGTCGTCCAGCGAGGTGTTGACGCGCAGGCCGCCGAAGACCAGCGCGATCACCACGGGGATGACCAGGATGGCCACCAGGCGGGTCGGCACCCGCCAGTTCAGCGGCGACAGGAAGTCGGCCCGGCCGCCGCCGCTCTGACGCTTGCTCTCCTTGGCGGCGCCGGCCCGCTCGGCGGACTCGCCGACGGCCGCGGGGGCGGTGCGCTGCGGCTCGCCGCGGTCCTCGGCCGCGGTGAACGCGGAGAACTGACCTGTGGTCCGGCCGCTTGCCGGTTCCTGCTGGCGGGGCTCTGAGCGCCGCTGCGGGGTGACTGGCTGCTTACGCCTCACTCGACAACAACCTCTCGACCGACTGGCGGCCATGGATCAATCCGGCGGCTACCCCCCGACGGGCCGCGACCCGCTCGGATACTACGGGGTAGCTGGAATTCAACACGAGCCGGAGAAGCGGACAAACGGCTGCCCCGCCCCGCACGCCCGGGGAGGAAAGTGGACATTTGCGGCGGAACTTCCGCAAAGGTCTAGGCCATTGGCGCGGACCGGAGCCGGACGACTACGTACTGTCAGGAAAGCCCGGCAAATGTGCTGGTCGAACTGTTACCGGGGACGCGAACCATCCTTGGTACGCGCCCCCGGCGGGGCCCTGCTCCACTCACCGCAGGCGGGCGAGGAGGGCGTGCTCGACGAGGGTGATGAGTGCGCTCTTGGCGCTGTCCCGGCGTCGGGCGTCGAGGGTGACGATCGGGATGTCCGCGCTGAGTTGCAGTGCCTCCCGTACCTCGTCGCCGGTGTGGGGCTGGTGTCCGTCGAAGCCGTTGAGGGCGACGACGAAGGGGAGTCCCGAGTTCTCGAAGTAGTCGAGGGCGGGGAAGCA
>NZ_JBIALR010000037.1:0-7194 GCF_042873675.1 Kitasatospora sp. NPDC004614 | reverse complement strand
CCTCCCGATCGGTGGTCGCATCGTCCGCGAAGCGACGATCACCGGTCGCGTCGGGCACGTACTTCACACAGACAACGATCCTCAAGCTCACGGCCTGCTCTCCTGTTACTGGTCCGATCCGGCGGCTGCGGCTGCGTCCGTGCGTGTCGAGTGGTCTCGGCACACGCGCGGGGCCGCGGTCCGGGCGGCGCGCGCCGGTGCCCCGCCGGAACTCCCCGGCAGCATACTCATGAGTAGCTCAGCCGTCACTACTCGCCAGTAGCTTACGCTGCCGCAGGTCCGGCCCGGCACCCGTGCCACCGCCTTGGCCCATCCTGCCGCAGGCAGGCCCGACTGCCACCTGACCCGGCACCAGAACGCCTGTGAGATTGAACGCTAGACGGCCTCGCCGAGTGCCGCGATCACGTCCACCGTGCGCGGCTGACCTGCCGCCCGGCGCACCACCCGGCCCGCGGCGTCCAGCACCAGCACGGTCGGGGTGCGCAGGATCTCCAGCCGGCGCACCAGTTCAAGCTGCGACTCGGCGTCCACCTCCACGTGCGCCACCCCGTCGACCATCCCCGCCACCTCGGCGAGCGTGCGGCGGGTCGCCCGGCACGGCTGACAGAAAGAGGTGGAGAACTGCACCAGCGTCGCCCGCTCGCCCAGCGCGGCACCGAGCTCCGCCCCGGTCAACCGCACCGCCCCGTCCTCGCCGCGCATCCTTCGCCGCCTCCCGTCCCGCACCTCGCCGACCGCTGTCGGCGCCCGCGGCACCGATCGGTCCGATCACCGCTCAAGTGTGACAAACGCCGTCCGCGCCGAATTCCCCGCCTTCGGACACTCTCCGTACGTACCGATGCGCGAGGTCCGCACCGCTCCCCACCCCGGCGCGCACGCCGGTCCGGGGTCGCCCGGCTGCCCCGGTTCGCCCGGATTTGCCTGCCGGGCACGGACCGCCGCCGGGCCGCCACCGCCCCGAACTCCGGTTCCCAGTTGGCCGTTCCATCCTCACCCGCACCGCGCCCGCACCGGCAGGTCCGGGCCGCGCCGTGCACGGGCGTGACAGACCGTGCCCGTTCGGGGGATCATCGGGGGGAAACACCCGTGGCCGCCGCGGCGTGCCGCAACCCGTCGGCCCTGCCACGCCCCGGGATCCAACGCACCGGGCAACAGGCCCCTGGGAAGTAGGACTGACCGTGGCAGAGTTCGTGTACCCGCCGGTGATCCGCACCGCGCTCACCGCGTTCAAGGCGCTGGACCTGCGAATCAACATCGTCGGCGCCGAGCACATCCCCGCCACCGGCGGCGCCGTCCTGGTCAGCAACCACATCAGCTACCTGGACTTCATCTTCGCCGGCTTCGGCGCCTACCGGGTGGCCCGGCGCAAGACCCGCTTCATGGCCAAGGACGACGTGTTCCGGCACAAGATCTCCGGCCCGCTGATGCGCGGCATGAAGCACATCCCCGTCGACCGCACCGACGGCCAGCCGGCCTACGAGGCCGCGGTCAAGGCGCTGCGCGAAGGCGAGGTGGTCGGCGTCTTCCCCGAGGCCACCATCAGCCGCTCGTTCATGCTGAAGAAGTTCAAGACCGGCGCCGCCCGGATGGCCGCCGACTCCGGCACCCCGCTGCTGCCCGTCGTCCTCTGGGGCACCCAGCAGCTGTGGACCAAGGGCCGCCCGAAGACCCTGACGAAGCGCCACGTCCCCGTCACCATCATGATCGGCGAGCCGATCCACCTCACCGAGGCCGACCGGCCGGTCATGGTCACCCGCCGCCTGCGCGCCGCCATGTCCGAGATGCTCGACCGCGCCCAGCGCGAGTACCCGGCCAAGCCGACCGGCCCCGACGACTCCTGGTGGGTCCCCGCCCACCTCGGCGGCACCGCCCCCACCCCGGAGCAGGCCGAGGCCGAGGACGAGGCGGAGGCCACCGCCAAGGCCGAACGCCGCGCCGCCCGCGACGCCGGCTGACCCACCGGCCGCCCACCGCCCGGCCTCCCGGCCTTACGCCGGACCGGGCGGCGGGCTCGGCGCACTCGCCGAACCACCCGCGCAGGCGAACCGCGCGACGCACCGGCCGGGCACACCAGCGTTGACGCACCGCGCAGCGCGCTCGCCGGACACACCGGAGTCGGCACACCACGCCGCGCACTCGCCGGGCGCGCCGCTCAAGCGAACCGCGCGACGCACCGGCCGAACACACCGTCGGTGGACGCAATGCGCGACACACTCGCCGGGCACACCGGCGGCGGACGCAATGCGCGACGCGCGCACCGGCCGGGCACACCGGAGTCGGCACACCGCGTGGCGCACTCGCCGGGCGCGCCGCTCAGGCGAATTGCGCGACGTACTCGCCGAACGGCGGGATGCCGACCCCGGCCCGCCGCTCGTCCATCCGCGCCGGGTCCTCGCACGGCCACGGCACCGGCGCGCCGGCGCGCACCCCCGCGATCTGGGTGCCGTAGACCTGCTCCCGCCCCTCGTTCACCAGCACCCGGTCCCGCAGGAACGCCAACTCCCGCGCCCCCGCCGCACCTTCGGCCACCGCCTGCTCCATCAGCCGCAACGCCCGCCGCTGGACGTCCAGTTGCCGGTCGGCGTGCTGCGCGATCAGCCACGCGGCCTGCGCCGCCTCCGCGCCGACCTCCACAGCGACGGGCCAGCCGTGCGCGTCCAGCAGCTCGGCCAGCCGGTCCGCGTGCCGCGCGGTCGAGCGCCGCCACGCCAGCCGCTCCGCCGGGTCCTCGCTGTTCGCCAGCGGCGCGGACGCCCGGTCGGCGGCTCCCATCGCGGTCAACTCGGCTGCCAGCGCGGCCACTTCGGGGGTCATTCCACTCTCCGTCGCTCTCGGGCGCCCTCGACGGCGCCGGACAGCACCATTCTGGGCGGGCGGATCGGCCCGAAGATCATTCCGAAGACCGGCGACAGGGCCACCCTCCCGCTGGAATACTTGAGGTGTTCCCGGGGCCGCGACGTGCACCGGGCCGGCATCTCCAGCCCGCGCGGGGCCGGCCGCACCGGCTTGCGCCGCACGCCATCCGGGCCGTCCGCCCGCTCCGCGTAGCCGAGCGCCTCCAGCCGGTCCACCGTCTTCCCGGCAGCCTGCTTGGACACCCCCAACCGACGCCCGATCTCGCTCGCCGTCGCCCCCTCCAGCCCGATCACCTGCAACACGAAGCCGTGCGCGGGCCGCGCCTCCGGGTGGCCCCGTCAGCCGGCTCTCCGCAACGCCTCGACTCTCCCGCGACGCCCCGCCAGGACCTCTCAGCCGCCGAACCAGCCCGCCGCGTCCAGCCGGAAGCCGGACGGGCCGGCCAACCGGGCCAGACCGTCCTCGAGTTCGCGCAGCTGCTGCTCGCCGAGCGCCGCCGCCCAGCGTCCGCGGATCTGCTCGAACACCTCCGCCGACCGGGCCAGCATGTCCAGCCCGCGCGGAGTCAGCCGCACCACCTTGCGCCGTGCGTCGCCCGGATCGTCCGCCCGCTCCGCATAGCCGAGCGCCTCCAGCCGGTCCACCGTCTTCCCGGCGGCCTGCTTGGACACCCCCAGCCGACGCCCGATCTCGCTCGCCGTCGCCCCCTCCAGCCCGATCGCCTGCAGCGCGAAGCCGTGCGCGGGCCGCGCCTCCGGGTGGCCCTGGCGGGCGAGTTCGGCGTGCAACTCGTCGATGATCGTGCGGAATCCGGCGAACAGCAGCAGGGGAAGCTCGAAGCCGTTGCGCTGATCGACAACCTGGTTTACGTTTTGGTCAACCACGTTGTCCATTCTAGGACGCGCAGCCGCGGCACGCCCCGGGCCGCCCCGGCACGCCTCCGCCCGATCCCGAAAGGGCTCACCATGCCCACCACCGCCGCCCAGCACTTCCCCGACCTCACCCCCGAGACCGCCCCGCCTGCCGCCCGCCGCTCCCTGGAGGGGATCACCCGCAACCTCGGTTACCTCCCCAGCGCCGCCGCCCGCCTCGCCCACTCACCCCAACTCCTCGACGGCTTCCTCAAGTTGACCGCCCTCTTCGACGCCACCGAGCTCGACCCGCTGGTCCGCGAAACCGTCGTCCTGACCATCGCCACCCGCAACGGCTGCCACCTCTGCGTCGCCATGCACACCGCCAAGCTCACCCACCTCGACGCCGACCCCGACCTGATCGCCGCCCTGCGCGCCCAGCAACCCCTCCCGGACGCCCGCCTGGAGGCCGTCCGACGCTTCGTCCACTCCGCCCTCGACCACACCGGCGCCGTCCCCGAACCCGACCTCGCCGCCTTCCTCGCCCACGGCTTCACCCCGGGCAACGCCCTGGAAATCGTCCTCGGCATCGGCGCCTACACCCTCTCCACCTTCGCCAACCGCCTCACCGACGCCCCCATCGACCCGCAACTCGCCGCCCACGCCTGACCACTCCGCCCAACCGGTACGCTCCCCCGGTGACCGACCGCGGCCTCACCCTCCCCGCACTACGGCACCAACTGGTGACCGCGGTCCTCACCCTGGCCGCCCCCGGCCTCCAGGACGCCGGCTTCGACCCCGCCCCGCACCTGGCCACCCTCCTCACCGACGCCTGCGACGCCACCGCCCCCGTCCCCTGGCTCGGCCACACCCTGCGCACCTCCGAAGAGGCCGCCCTCACCGCCGACCTCGGCACCGCCCTCCGCCACCACCTCGCCACGCTCCCGCCCGACCCCACCCCCACCGACCACCTCCAGGCCCCCACCTGGCACCCCGTCACCACCACCGCCGCCCACCTCGCCCGCCTCCTCGTCCACAACGACCACCTCGCCACCACCCCCTGACGGCGCGCTACCGTCGGCCCGGTGAACAACGACATCGACACCTGGCACCGCTTCGCCGCCCTCCTCCCCGAGCCGGACGCCCAGGACGTCGCCGACTGCTGGCAGATCGGCGAACAGGAAGCCGGCCTGCGCATCCTCGTCTCCGGCCTCCTCACCCACCAGATACCGATCAGCGAGACCGTCCGGGCCCAGCTCTCCGTCCTCGCCGAGATCTGGGGCGAACGCGAGGTCCTCACCCCCGACCTCCTCCGCTGCCCCGGAGACGGCCGACCCGCCCCCGTCGCCCTCACCGACCGGCCCTGGGAACCCGGCGACGACCACCCCGCCGAACCCGTCCTGGTCCCCTGGATCACCTGCACCACCTGCGGCCAACTCCTGCTGCGCGCCCACCTCCTGGACGCCGGGCAATCCCTCTCCCACGTCGCCGAGTACTACGCCATCGCCGCACCCGACGGCACCACCGTCCTGCACACCTTCCCCGCCTACACCGACGAGCCCTTCGACCCCGACGACCCCACCGACCCCGCCGGCACCGCCTTCGCCGCCCTCCTGAACGACTGCGCGGAGCCGACGGGCAGTCACTGACCCGGGCTCGGGCCCGGGCTCCCACCGGCCCACTGGCTGGAAACCCCCTGGGCATCAGCGCGGTGACGGTACATCATCACTATCGCCAGACACCGCACCACGAAAGCTGACCGACATGCCCCTGACGTTCCGAAAGCCCCGCCTCAAGGCCGGAATCCTCGCCCTCACCACCGCCGCAGCACTGAGCGCCGCCGCCACACCCAGCGCCCACGCGGCCGGCAACTGCACCCACTACGGGCAGCCCGGCTACGGGCAGGTCTTCACCGACTACAACTACTCGGGCGACTGCTGGGAGTTCCAGATCGGCACCTGGACGGTCTTCCCCGTCCTGGTCAACCACAAGGTCTCCTCGCTCAGGAGCTGGGCCTCCTACTCCGGCCAGCAGGTGAACCTGTCCGGCGACGGCATGACCTTCACCGCAGGCGCCGGCGAGTGGTGGCCGCAGCTGCCCGGCTGGTTCAACGACCACGCCAACGCCGCCTACTGACGGTCGGGGCCTGACGTCGAGGCCGGGTGGTCGGCAACCCGGCCACCTGGCCCCCTCAGAACTCCAACACCACCCCGACCGCGCCCGCTCCCGCGCTCTCCGCCGCCCGCAACACTCGCACCGGCCCGGCGAACAGCTCCGCCACCGTCCCGCCGCGGTCCTCATTGCCCATCACCGACAGCCACGCCTCCGCCCGCCCGACCTCAGCCCCCGCCAACAGCCGTTCCACCAGTGGCCGTTGCTCCCGCACCCCGGCCGCGTCGAGCACGAACTCACCGCCCCAGCCCGGCAGCCGCTCCACCGCCTCCGGCCCCAGCGCGAACGCCAACGCGTCGAACGGGTAGGCCTTCGACGCACCGATCGCGCAGCGCTCCTCCTCCGCGCACCCCTCCAGGAGGCCGAGCAGCTCCCACCGCACCTGGTCCACGCTCTCCGGCTCGTCACCCCGCCAGCCGTCGAACACCCCCGCCAGCGTCAGGGCATCGTCCCCGCGCCACGCCCCGCCGCCCGGCAGCCTCCGCAACCACTCCGTCCGCGCCGCGAGCCGCTCCCGCCACCACGCCAACTCCCCGGCCGCCGTCTCCGGCCGCCGCGCCCAGTGGCTGACACCTGCCGCCACCTGGTCAGAAACCACCCCGAGCACCCAATACCCCTGAAACCCCATGCCCGCCGTCCTCCCCGACACCAAAGGGGCCCCGGCCGGCACGACCAGGACCCCTCTCACCCTTCCACTCAGCGCCCCGGGCCGTCGCCCTCACCCGGCAGCCTCTCGGACAGAACGAACTGCGGGTTCTCGATCAGCCCGACCACCGCGCCCGTCGGCTCGACCACCGTCGCCACCCGGATCCCGCCGCCGACCTCCTGCACCGCGCTCCGCACCGTCGCCCCCGCGGCCACCACCGACTTCAGCGCCACATCGACGTCCCTGACACCCCAGTACGTCACCGGACCGACCGCCGGGTCGCCGTTCGGATCGAGCGACAACTCGTAGCCCCCGACGTTGAAGCCGACGTAGAACGGCTCGTCGAAGTACGGCCCGACACCCAGCACCGAGGTCCACCACGCCTTCGCGGCAGCCAGATCCGGCGCGGGGTAGATCACCGTCCGAAGACCAAGAAACATGTCAACGCCCTCTCCCAGCAAGACAGCTCTTCCGGCCGCGAGCCTACGACCCAGGTCCGACAACACCGCCGCCGGCAACAGGCCCAGCCCGCCTTCGAGATCCCCCGGAAATGCAGAAAGGGCCCCAGCCTATTGGCTGGAGCCCTTTCCAGAAGAATTGTTCGGCGGCGTCCTACTCTCCCACAGGGTCCCCCCTGCAGTACCATCGGCGCTGTGAGGCTTAGCTTCC
>NZ_JBIALR010000036.1:0-16772 GCF_042873675.1 Kitasatospora sp. NPDC004614 | reverse complement strand
AACGCTCGGCTGGGAAACCCCAGCCGAGCGTCTGACTAAACTCCTCGTGGCCTAGACAACCGACCACGTGTTGCAACGATCGCTAGAAACCACCCGCGACAGGGGTGCCGGGCCTTCAGGCCGTCCTACAGGAAGGAGTTGATCTGGATGGTCTCGGTCCGGCCGGGGCCGACACCGATCGCCGAGATCGGCGCGCCCGACATCTCCTCCAGCGCCTTCACGTACGCCTGCGCGTTCTTCGGCAGGTCGGAGAAGGTCTGCGCCTTCGAGATGTCCTCGCTCCAGCCGGGCAGGTTCTCGTAGATCGGCTTCGCGTGGTGGAAGTCGGTCTGGTTGTACGGGAGTTCCTCGACCCGGCGGCCGTCGATCTCGTACGCGACGCAGACCGGGATCTGCTCCCAGCCGGTCAGCACGTCCAGCTTGGTCAGGAAGAAGTCGGTCAGGCCGTTGACCCGGGTCGCGTAGCGGGCGACCACCGCGTCGAACCAGCCGCAGCGCCGGTCGCGGCCGGTGGTGACACCGCGCTCGCCGCCGATCCGCCGCAGCGCCTCGCCGTCCGCGTCCAGCAGCTCGGTCGGGAACGGGCCCGAGCCGACGCGGGTGGTGTAGGCCTTCAGGATGCCGATCACCCGGTCGATCTTGGTGGGACCGATGCCGGAGCCGGTGCAGGCGCCGCCCGAGGTCGGGTTCGACGAGGTGACGAACGGGTACGTGCCGTGGTCCACGTCGAGCAGGGTGCCCTGGCCGCCTTCGAGCAGCACGACCTTGTTGGCCTTCAGCGCCTCGTCCAGGACGTAGGTGGTGTCCGCCAGGTACGGCTTGATCTTGTCGGCGTAGCCCAGGTACTCCTCGAGCACCAGGTCGGCCGGGATCGCGCGGCGGTTGTAGAGCTTGACCAGGAGCTGGTTCTTGTCGTGCAGCGCCGCTTCGATCTTCTGGCGCAGGATCGACTCGTCGAACAGGTCCTGGACCCGGATGCCCACGCGGTTGATCTTGTCCGCGTAGGACGGGCCGATGCCGCGGCCGGTGGTGCCGATCCGGCGCTTGCCGAGGAAGCGCTCGGTGACCTTGTCCAGCGTCCGGTGGTACGGGGTGATCAGGTGGGCGTTGCCCGAGATCAGCAGCTTGGAGGTGTCGATGCCGCGGTCGTTCAGGCCCTGCAGCTCGGAGAGCAGCACGCCCGGGTCGATGACCACGCCGTTGCCGATCACCGGCACCACGTTCGGGCTGAGGATGCCGGAAGGCAGCAGGTGGAGGGCGTACTTCTGGTCGCCGATGACCACCGTGTGACCGGCGTTGTTGCCGCCCTGGTAGCGGACGACGTAGTCGACGGAGCCTCCGAGCAGGTCGGTGGCCTTCCCCTTGCCCTCGTCTCCCCACTGGGCACCAACGAGCACGAGTGCCGGCACAGGCGTACACCCCTTCCGGTTGGGGCATCCTGCGAAGACCGCAGTCTGCCCCGAGATGGACGAAGCCCCTGGCGCAATGGCGCAAGGGGCTCTTGCACCGAGAGATTACCTGAGGAAGGACCGGTCGTGTCGTCGCTGTCCACGCCCGTATCCCGCCCCCCGGACGCCGAGGGGGCCGGGCCGCTCCTGGTGGTGCTGGACCCTTCGGCCAGGCAGGCGGACGGCGAATCGGTGCGGATCGCCAAGGATGTGCTGTGCGGCGGGGCCGACGTGAAAGTCACCCTGCCGGAGAGCCCGTCCGAGCTGGACCGGGTGCTTCAGCACCGGGGCAGGAGGCGGGCCGTGGTGATCGGCTCGGACCAGGCGCTGCAGCGGGTGTTGCAGGCGCTGCACCGGCAACGCGAGCTGGACGCCGACCCGGTCGGACTGGTGCCGGTCGGGGGTCCGGTGGCCACCGCGACGGCCCGTCTGCTGGGGGTGCCGGCCGAGCCGGTCGCGGCCGCCCGGACGGTGCTGGCGGGCAGTGCGCGGCGGCTCGGACTGCTGCTCGACGACGGTGGCGGAGTGGTGCTCTCGGAGGTCCGTTTCACCGGCCCCAGGCAGGGCCGAACGGGTGGCTGGCGTTCGCTATGGGCGAAACTTGCTGCGGCCGAGCAGGCGAGCCCCTCCGGATCCGAGGAATTGCGCATCGAGGCCGACGGCCGGCTGCTGGCCGACGTCCACCAGCGGGTGCGCCACCTCCGGGTCGCCATGGTCGACGGCGCCATGGAACTCGCCCTCGAGCTGGACGGCAGCCCGCAGCGCCACCGGGCGGGCCGGCTCACGGTGGCCGGGCGCGGCTTCGGCTACGAGGCCGACGGCTGCCCGGTCGGCCCGGTCCGCCACCGCACCTGGACGGTCCGTCCGGACTCCTGGCGGCTGCTGCTGCCCGCCGGGTGAGCAGGCTCACAACGCCGGTCGTCCGGGCCTGCGAAGGCTTGATGACAAGGGCGTGAAGCCGGTCACCGTCCGTGTCGAAAACTGGTAAGGGGCGGGGTCTACGCGCGTACCGCGAGGCTGCCATCAGGGCGTTCCCGCCGACTGCCCTAGACTCGGAGACGTGCCACGTGGTGACGGACGACTCAACCACGATCTTCTTCCCGGTGAGAAAGGCCCCCAGGACGCTTGTGGCGTCTTCGGTGTCTGGGCTCCCGGCGAGGAGGTCGCCAAGCTCACGTACTTCGGCCTCTATGCCCTGCAGCACCGCGGACAGGAATCCGCGGGCATTGCGGTGAGCAACGGCTCCCAGATTCTCGTCTTCAAGGACATGGGACTTGTCTCCCAGGTCTTCGACGAGACCTCCCTGGGGTCGCTGCACGGGCATATCGCCGTCGGACATGCCCGCTACTCGACCACCGGGTCCTCGGTCTGGGAGAACGCCCAGCCGACCTTCCGGGCGACCGCCAACGGTTCGCTGGCCCTCGGCCACAACGGAAACCTGGTCAACACCGCCGAACTCGCGGCGAAGGTCGCCGAACTGCCCGGCGAGGAGCACGTCTCCCGCTCCGGGCGGACCGCGGCGACCAACGACACCGACCTGCTGACCGCTCTGCTGGCAGGCCACGCCGAGCTGACCATCGAGGAAGCCGCGCAGCAGGTGCTGCCGGGCGTCAAGGGCGCGTTCTCGCTGGTCTTCATGGACGAGCACACGCTCTACGCCGCCCGTGACCCGCAGGGCATCCGCCCGCTGGTGCTCGGCCGGATCGAGCGCGGCTGGGTGGTCGCCTCCGAGACCTCGGCCCTCGACATCGTCGGCGCCAGCTTCATCCGCGAGGTGGAGCCCGGCGAACTGATCGCCATCGACGAGAACGGCATGCGCTCCTCGCGCTTCGCCGAGGCCAAGCCCAAGGGCTGCGTCTTCGAGTACGTGTACCTGGCCCGCCCGGACACCTCGATCGCCGGCCGCAACGTGCACCTCTCCCGGGTGGAGATGGGCCGCAAGCTGGCCGCCGAGGCCCCCGCCGACGCCGACCTGGTGATAGCGACTCCCGAATCCGGCACCCCCGCCGCGATCGGCTACGCCGAGGCCAGCGGGATCCCGTTCGGCTCCGGCCTGGTGAAGAACGCCTACGTGGGCCGCACCTTCATCCAGCCCAACCAGACCATCCGCCAGCTGGGCATCCGGCTGAAGCTCAACCCGCTCAAGGAAGTCATCCGGGGCAAGCGCCTGGTGGTCGTGGACGACTCGATCGTCCGCGGCAACACCCAGCGCGCGCTGGTGCGGATGCTCCGCGAGGCCGGTGCGGCCGAGGTCCACATCCGGATCTCCTCGCCGCCGGTGAAGTGGCCGTGCTTCTTCGGCATCGACTTCGCCACCCGCGCCGAGCTGATCGCCAACGGCCTGTCGGTCGACGAGATCGGCCGCTCGCTGGGCGCCGACTCGCTGGCCTACATCTCCATCGAGGGGATGATCGAGGCCACCAAGCAGCCCAAGGACAACCTCTGCCGGGCCTGCTTCGACGGCGAGTACCCGATGGAGCTGCCGGACCCGGCGCTGCTCGGCAAGCTGCTGCTGGAGGCGGAGATCGCCGGCGGCCAGTCCAAGCAGCAGCAGCCCGTCCGCGGCGGCAAGCAGACCAGCGACCTCGACGGCGTGCAGTCGCTGCTGGGCGGCGCCGGCGCGGCGGACGCGCTGCGACGCCCGTAACCAGGCGCACCGCCCCCGGCCTCCGGGCCAGGGGCACCCCGTCCCGGCTCCGGCCGGGGGAGGCAGCACCACCACTTCGAAAGGGCCACACCAGGTGACCAGCAACGAGACCGGGGCGACCTACGCCGCCGCGGGTGTCGACATCGAGGCCGGCGACCGTGCCGTCGAGCTGATGAAGCAGTGGGTGAAGAAGACCAACCGTCCCGAGGTCCTGGGCGGCCTGGGCGGCTTCGCCGGACTGTTCGACGCCTCCGCCTTCAAGCGCTACGAGCGCCCGCTGCTGGCCTCCGCCACCGACGGCGTGGGCACCAAGGTGGCCATCGCCCAGGCCATGGACAAGCACGACACCATCGGCCACGACCTGGTCGGCATGGTCGTCGACGACCTCGTGGTGTGCGGCGCCGAGCCGCTGTTCATGACCGACTACATCTGCGTCGGCAAGGTCGTCCCGGAGCGGGTCGCCGCCATCGTCAAGGGCATCGCCGAGGGCTGCACGCTGGCCGGCTGCTCGCTGATCGGCGGCGAGACCGCCGAGCACCCGGGCCTGCTCGGCCCCGACGAGTACGACGTGGCCGGCGCCGGCACCGGCGTGGTCGAGGCCGACGCGCTGCTCGGCGCGGACCGGGTCCGGGCCGGTGACGTGGTCATCGCGATGGCCGCCTCCGGCCTGCACTCCAACGGCTACTCGCTGGTCCGGCACGTGCTGCTGAACCAGGCCGGCTGGAAGCTCGACCGCCAGGTCGAGGAGTTCGGCCGCACCCTCGGCGAGGAGCTGCTGGAGCCGACCCGGATCTACACCCTGGACTGCCTGGCGCTCACCCGCGCCACCGAGATCCACGCCTTCTCGCACGTCACCGGCGGCGGCCTGGCCGCCAACCTGGCCCGGGTCATCCCGGACCACCTGCACGCCCGCCTGGACCGCGGCACCTGGAGCCCGCTGCCGGTGTTCCAGACCGTCGCCAAGGTCGGCCAGATGCAGACCCTGGAGATCGAGAAGACCCTCAACATGGGCGTCGGCATGGTCGCCGTCGTCCCGCCGGAGTCGGTCGACGTGGTCATGTCGGTGCTGGAGGACCGCGGCGTCGAGGCGTGGCTGCTCGGCGACGTGGTCGAGCGCGACGCGGAGCACGACGGCGGCGCGGCGCTGTACAACGCCTACGAGGCGTTCTGATCCGGGCACGCTGAAGGGCCCCGCCACGGCGGGGCCCTTCTCATGAGCGTGAACCACCGGCTCACGCCACGAACACCGGCTGTCGCGAACAGGTACGCCGAAAACCGGCCCGGCACCCGCAGGGAGTGCCCGGACCGGTCCGGTCGAAGAACGTTACGCGCGGCGACGAGTCGGAGGGGTGTCCTCGTCGTCGTCGTCCTCGTCGTCGTACATGTCCGCGTACGCCGCGTAGGGGTCGTCCTCGTCGTCGTCCTCGATCGGCTCAGGCTCGATCGCGGTGGACGGAGATACACCCAGCTCGTGAGACAGACGGTTAGCGTCGAACCCGCCGCTGTTGTACTTCAGCTCGCGGGCGACCTTCGTCTGCTTGGCCTTGGCCCGGCCGCGCCCCATGGGTCGACCCCCTCAACGGTGGGGCTCACGGCCCCGAGTCTGACACGTGTTGATGATCAGGTCCGGCCTGCCCGAAGTGGGAAACCGTCCCTTGGAGCATTAACGGTACCTGCTTCCGCCGCCGGACGGTACGTCGCCGGTGTGACGTGGCGCGCACCCAAGCTCCCTCGAACCAGGTCCGCCCAGGTCAGAGGGGAATTTCGGGGCTTTGGCAGGCTGTCCGGCGCGATGCCGGTCCCGTCGTTCCTGCAGAGATTATCCCCCGAAGGAGGCGCGGTATCGCCCGTTCGGGGGACTAACTGAGAATCCGGTTCCACATCGTGATGCGCGGGGCCGGGCGGCGCCGGCCCCGCGCATCACGAAGCGTGGCGGGTCAGCTCCGGCGGGCGGCCGGCAGCAGGACCGAGCGCAGCGCGCTGATCTCCCGCATCCGCTTCTCGGCGAGCCGGTCGGCGGCCACCGCCGGCGGGATGCCGTCGGCGGCGGCCCGGGTGAAGATCTCCAGCGTGGTGTCGAAGATCTTCGTCGCCTTGTTCTTCGCCCGGTCGAAGTTGAAACCGTCGATCTCGTCGGCGACCTGGATCACGCCACCGGAGTTCACCAGGTAGTCGGGCGCGTACAGGATGCCGCGGTCGGCGAGGTCCTTCTCCACACCCGCGTGGGCGAGCTGGTTGTTGGCCGCGCCGCAGACGATCGAGGTGCCGGCCGCGCCGAGCGCCCCCACCGTCTCGTCGGTGAGCGCGCCGCCGAGCGCGCACGGGGCGTACACGTCCAGGTCCGAGGCGAGCAGGGCGGCGGTGTCGGCCACCACCTCGACCTCGGGGTGGGCGGCCCGGACCCGGTTCACGGCGGCCTCGGAGACATCGGTGACGACCACGGTGGCGCCGTCCGCGACCAGGTGGCCGACCAGGTAGTGGCCGACCTTGCCGACACCCGCCACGCCGACCCGCTTGCCGCGCAGGGTCGGCTGGCCCCAGCGGGCCTGGGCGGAGGCCCGCATGCCCTGGAAGACGCCGAAGGAGGTGAGGACGGAGGAGTCGCCGGCGCCGCCGTGCTCGGGCGAGCGGCCGGTGACGAACTCGGTCTCCCGGGCGATCACGTCCATGTCCTGGACGTAGGTGCCCACGTCGCAGGCGGTGACGTAGCGGCCGCGCAGGGTCTGCACGAAGCGCCCGTAGGCGCGCAGCATCGCCTCGTTCTTGTCCTGGTTCGGGTCGCCGATGATCACGGCCTTGCCGCCGCCGAGGTCGAGCCCGGCGAGGGCGTTCTTGTAGCTCATTCCGCGGGAGAGGTTCAGGGCGTCGGTCAACGCCTCCTCCTCGCTCGCGTACGGGAAGAACCGGGTGCCGCCGAGCGCCGGGCCGAGGGCGGTCGAGTGGATGGCGATGATCGCCTTGAGACCGGTGGAACGGTCGTGGCAGAGCACGACCTGCTCGTGCCCGTCGCCCTCCTGGCCGGTGCCGAAGACTCGGCCCAACACGCCTGGTGCGGGGTGTGTGGTGTGTACGTCGGTCACGGTGGTGACTCCAGCAATGATGGCCCGCGACGGTGGTGCGGGCGTCTGGTCGAAGCCTACGTCCGGGGCCGCCTTCGAATCTGCCCCCGGACGGGCCCCGAGCAATAACGATCGAAGCCTTCTCGGCGACACCCTGACGCGTCCGTGAGGCGCATGCGACCATGCGGAGCGTGACCGCCCCGCGCACCTCCGTGCTCCCGCCGTACACCGCCCAGTTGCGGGTCTACGAGCCGTTGGCCGCCTACCCCGAGCCGGACCGCGGCCGCTGGCAGGCCTACGCGGCCGCACACGGCCCCGACGCGGACGGGCCGGGCCGACCGGTGACCGGCGCCGCGCTCGCCGAACAGCGCGCCGCCCTGGCCGCGCTGGCCGCCCTGACGCCCCGTCCGCTGCCCGACCAGGAGGACGGGCAGGCCTACGTCCGGCTCGCGGACGGCGTCACCTACATCTGCCCGTGGACGACCCGGCTGCGCGGCTGGCTGGCCCTGCAGGAGCTGCGCCGCACGCTGCCCGCGCACCTGGTGGACACCGTGCTGCCGTCGCCGCTGCGGGCCGCCGCGGAGGCCGAGCGGGCGCAGTGGCAGCAGGACCACCCCGACGCCCGGCCGTGGATCCGCGCCAGCCGCTGGGAGGTGCCACTGCACTGGTTCCTGGCGTTCGGCGAGGAGGACCGCCACCACCTGCCGGCCGGCGAGTACGGCTCGGCCGGGGACGGCGAACGGCCGGAGCCCGCCGCGCTGTTCTACCTGACGCCGATGGTGCAGGCCCGCCGCCGGGTGGCCCGGGCCTACCGGGCGCTGCGTACCGCCGTCCCCACGGCCGAGGTGCCGGGCAGCGCGGCCGGTGCGGCGCTCGCGGAGGGGGCGGAGGAGATCGGCCGCTGGCTGGAGGAGTTCCACCCGCGCTCGCTGGTGGAGCTCGACTACGGCGGCCTGGTGCAGCTGCTCGGCCCGCGGGCGCTGGCCGAGGAACACTCGGTGGGCGAACTCGCGGACGGCCTGGCCGCCCTGCGGACCGGCGACACCGTGTCGGCACAGCGCTGCTACGAGGCCCTGTCGGCGCGCTGGCGGCGGGTGCTGGCACTGCGGCAGGCCTCCTGAGCTTGATCGGCCCGGTGACGGGGGAAGCTCAGAGGGGCTGAGGGGGCGTCAGAAAATGCCCCCTGGTCGAATGGAGGTGCGAGGGGAGAGGATGGTCCATACCATTGGGCGGGTTTTTGGGACGATGGTCCCAGATCGGGTCAATAGCCGAGAAACGTGACACTACTCACCGTTGACGCCAACTCAGACCTATGTGCCAAAATGGGACAACCAACCCAAGCCCTCTCGGGCGTGCGCACCGTGACCGGACGTCACCGGTGCGTAACTGTCCGCTATGGGGTGGTCCATGGCCATCCGTCGCCCTTGAACCCGTGAGGGGTCAATTTTGACGGTTTGGCCGATAGGGCTGGACGGATGGTGTAGTTGTAGACACCAGGACAAGCCGTTCGTCCTATAACCGACTCGGCCCGTCCGTGCCATTTCGGGCATCACGGGTCAAGGTGCAGAATTTGAAGGATAGAACCGCCCTGGTTCGGTTCTCCCGAGGAGGCCGCTCATGACCGCTCGTACCCCTGACGCCGAGCCCCTGCTGACGCCGGCAGAGGTCGCCACCATGTTCCGCGTGGACCCCAAGACGGTGACCCGCTGGGCCAAGGCCGGCAAGCTCACGTCGATTCGGACCCTCGGCGGCCACCGCCGTTACCGCGAGGCGGAGGTGCGTGCCCTGCTGGCCGGTATTCCGGCCCAGCGCACCGAGGTCTGATCCCCGGCATTTCCCCCGGGCGCCCACTCCCGACTCCGCCGGGTCGGGAACGCGCTCGGCAGGTCTCAAGGGCCGCCTCTCCGACTCCGCCGGGTCGGGGGAGCGGCCCTTCGGCATGTTCCGGCAGTTCTCGGTGGGTCGGGGCCGGAATGCGGGATTCCTGTGGGGCTGGTGGGGGTGGGGGGAATTCCCGGTAATGACAGTGCAATTTTACATATTAAATCTGGGGCCTTTGCGGGGATGCCCTGGAAGTCGCTTCCTGAAAGGGCGTCAGTGACGGTGATCACAGCACCGTTATCTTGTGCGCGCCCGGGAAAAGCGATAGGGCCCGGAACTCGAAGTTCCGGGCCCTACACTCTTGCGATCCCGACGGGACTTGAACCCGCGACCTCCACCTTGACAGGGTGGCGAGCTAACCAACTGCTCCACGGGACCAGTGATCTGATCCTTGCCCGCTTGCTCTCGCTTGCGAACAAGACAGATCGTAACGCATCTCTGCCCCCCAGGTCGAACCGGCTCCGGGCCGGCCTCAGAGGGTCGCCGCGGCGGCCTCCATCGCCTTCAGGATGCGCTTCTCCGACACCGGCGTCGGCGTGCCCAGCCCCTGCGCGAAGAAGCTCACCCGCAGCTCCTCGATCATCCAGCGGACCGACCGGATCTCCGCCGACGGCTCCCGGCCGGCCGGGACCTTCGCCAGCAGCTCGCCGTACGCCTGCTGCACCGCCTGCACCTTCAGCAGGTTCTGCAGGTCGCGCTGCGGATGGTCGGGCAGCGCCTCCAGGCGGCGGTCCACGGCGATCAGATAGCGCTTCAGGTCGCCCAGACGCTGCCAGCCGGTGTCGGTGACGAAGCCCGGGTGCACCAGCGAGGCCAGGTGCAGGCGGACGTCGTTCACCGCGGACAGCAGCACCGGGCTGGAGACCGACTTCAGCCGGTTCGACGCCTTGTGGAAGCCGATCAGCGCCGCCGCGGTCTTCAGCGTGGTGTCCGCCGACAGCTCGTACAGGTCCGCCCGGACCTTGTCGTACAGCGTCGTGAACGTCTCCAAGTCCCAGGCCACGCCGCCCGACAGGGTCATCAGGCGGTCGGTGGCGGCCGCCACGATGTCCTCGAACAGCGCCGGGATCGAGCCGTGCGGGTTGTACGACAGCGCCAGCTTCGCCTGATTGCCCAGGCGGCCCTGGATCGACTTGGCGGGCGAGTTGATCTGCAGCATCAGCAGCCGGCGGGTGCCCTCCCACATGGCGCGCTGCTGGGCCTCGGGGGTGTCGAACAGCTTGATGCCGACGCTCGAACCCTCGTCCACCAGCGCCGGGTAGGCGCGCAGCGCGTGGCCGCGCGAGCGCTGCTCGAAGGTGCGCTGCAGGACCGGCAGGTCGGTGGGCCAGGCGGTCAGGCCGGTGCGCTCGATGCCGCGGCCGGACGCCGCGCTGGACAGCGTCGCCGACAGCTTCGGGCGCAGGCCCTGGCGCAGCTCCTCCAGGTCCTTGGACTCGGCGAGCTTCCGCTTGCCGTCCACCACCCGGAAGGTGACCTTCAGGTGGTCGGGGATCCGCTCCTCGTCCCAGGCCTCCGGCGGGATCGGCAGGCCCGACATCCGGTGCAGCACCCGCTCCAGGGTGGGCAGCAGCGGCTCCTGGCGGTCGGTCAGCTCGCGCATGGCGGCCCGGGCGTAGTCCGGGGCGGGCACGAAGTTGCGGCGGATCGCCTTCGGCAGCGAGCGGATCCAGGCGGTGACGAGTTCTTCGCGCAGGCCCGGGATCTGCCAGTCGAAGCCGTCCGCGACCACCTGGTTGAGCACCGCGAGCGGGATGTGCACCGTCACGCCGTCCGCGTCGCTGCCCGGCTCGAACTGGTAGGTCAGCGGGAAGCGCAGCTTGCCCTGCTGCCAGACGTCCGGGTAGTCGGCCTCGGTGACGCCGTCCGCGGAGTCGTTGATCAGCATCGACTTCTCGAAGCCCAGCAGGTCGGGCTGGTCGCGGCGGGTCTTCTTCCACCAGGCGTCGAAGTGCCGGGCGGAGACGATGTCCTCGGGCAGGCGGGCGTCGTAGAAGTCGAACAGGGTCTGGTCGTCGACCATGATGTCCCGGCGGCGGGCCCGGTTCTCCAGCTCCTCGACCTCGTCGAGCAGCCGGCGGTTCTCCGCGAAGAACTTGTGGTGGGTCTCCCAGTCGCCCTCCACCAGAGCGGAGCGGATGAACAGTTCGCGGCACAGCTCGGGCTCGACCCGGCCGTAGTTGATCTTGCGCTGGGCGACGATCGGCAGGCCGTACAGGGTGACCTTCTCGTAGGCCAGCACCGCGCCGGCCTTCTTCTCCCAGTGCGGCTCGCTGTAGCTGCGCTTGATCAGGTGCGGGGCGAGCGGCTCCACCCACTCCGGCTCGATCTTCGCGTTGATCCGGGCCCACAGCCGGGAGGTCTCCACCAGCTCGGCGGACATCACCCAGCGCGGCGGCTTCTTGAACAGCCCCGAACCGGGGAACACCGCGAACCGGGCGCCCCGGGCGCCCGCGTACTCGCGCTTCTCCACGTCGAACAGGCCGAGGTGGGACAGCAGGCCGGAGAGCAGCGCCTGGTGGATCCGGTCCGCGTCCGGCTCGGCGTCCTCATGAGGCTCCTCGATGGTGACGCCGAGCTGCTTGGCGATGGTGCGCAGCTGGACGTAGACGTCCTGCCACTCCCGTATCCGCAGGTAGTTGAGGAACTCGGACTTGCACATCCGGCGGAACGCGGAGGAGGACAGCTCCTTCTGCTGCTCCCTGACGTAGCGCCACATCGCCAGGTAGGAGAGGAAGTCGGAGGTCTCCGAGTGGAAGCGGCGGTGCCGTTCGTCGGCGGCCTGGCGCTTCTCGGCGGGGCGCTCGCGCGGGTCCTGGATGGACAGTGCGGAGGCGATCACCATCACGTCGCGGACGCAGCCGAGACGGTCGGCCTCCAGCACCATGCGGGCCATCCGCGGGTCGACCGGGAGCTGCGCGAGCTTGCGGCCGAGCGGGGTGAGGCGCTTGCGGTGGTCCTTCTCGGCCGGGTCCAGCGCGCCCAGCTCGTGCAGCAGGTTGACGCCGTCCTTGATGTTGCGGGAGTCCGGCGGGTCGAGGAACGGGAAAGCGGCGATGTCGCCGAGGTTCGCCGCGGTCATCTGCAGGATGACGGAGGCCAGGTTGGTGCGGAGGATCTCCGCGTCGGTGAACTCGGGGCGGGAGAGGAAGTCCTCCTCCGAGTACAGGCGGATGCAGATGCCGTCCGAGGTGCGGCCGCAGCGGCCCTTGCGCTGGTTGGCGCTGGCCTGGCTGATCGCCTCGATCGGCAGGCGCTGGACCTTGGTGCGGTGGCTGTAGCGGGAGATCCGGGCGGTGCCCGGGTCGATCACGTACTTGATGCCGGGGACGGTCAGCGAGGTCTCGGCGACGTTGGTGGCGAGCACCACCCGGCGCTGCGTGGACCGTTGGAAGACCCGGTGCTGCTCGGCGGAGGAGAGCCGGGCGTACAGCGGGAGGATCTCGGTGAACTTCAGTTTCAGCTTGGTCAGCGCGTCGGCGGTGTCGCGGATCTCGCGCTCGCCGGAGAGGAACACCAGGATGTCGCCCGGGCCTTCGGCCTGGAGCTCCTCGACCGCGTCGCAGATCCCCTGGATCTGGTCGCGGTCGCGGTCGAGCTCCTCTTCCTCGACGTCGTCATCCAGGAGCGGCCGATATCGGACCTCGACCGGGTAGGTGCGGCCGGAGACCTCGATGATCGGGGCGTCGTCGAAGTGTTCGGCGAAGCGTTCCGGGTCGATGGTGGCCGAGGTGATGATCACCTTGAGGTCGGGGCGGCGGGGGAGCAGCTGCTTGAGGTAGCCGAGCAGGAAGTCGATGTTCAGGCTGCGCTCGTGCGCCTCGTCGATGATCAGGGTGTCGTACTGGCGCAGGTCCCGGTCGGTCTGGATCTCGGCCAGCAGGATGCCGTCCGTCATCAGCTTCACCAGGGTGTCCTGGCCGGCCTGGTCGGTGAACCGGACCTTCCAGCCGACGGCCTCGCCGAGCGGGGTGTTCAGCTCCTCGGCGACGCGCTCGGCGACCGTGCGGGCGGCGATCCGGCGGGGCTGGGTGTGGCCGATCAGGCCCTGGATGCCGCGGCCGAGCTCCAGGCAGATCTTCGGGATCTGGGTGGTCTTTCCGGAGCCGGTCTCGCCCGCCACGATCACCACCTGGTGGTCGCGGACGGCGGCCAGGATCTCGTCCTTCTTCTGCGCGACCGGCAGTTCCTGCGGGTAGCGGATTTCCGGGACCGCCGCCCGGCGGTCGGACACCCGCAGTTCGGAGCGGTCGAAGTCGATGGCCAGCTCGGCCAGGATCTTGTCGCGGGCCTCGCTCGACCGGACCTTGCGGGTGCCCTCCAGGCGGCGGCCGAGGCGCTGCATGTCGCGCAGCATCAGGCCGGGCAACCGGGCGGCCAGCTCCGCGAGCGTGGGGGCGGGCTGCGGGGCTACGGGAGAACTCACTGCGGGCATCCCTCTAGGTTGCATAAAGGCGGGGCCGGGGCGCACCTCGGTTTTTGTTGCGAGCTTCCAGTGTCACAGGCGCGGCGCTCGGACCGCGAACACCCGCCCGGAGGTCAACCGCAGGTATTGACGGGCACCCGCCCGTTTCGCTCGAAGGCAGTACTGACTAGCCTGGGGGCAACGGTTTGACGGGGAACAGGGGGAGTTTCTGATGGGCTTTTTTGGCGACGTAGGTGAGGTGTTCAGCGACGTCGGCCACCTGGTCGGCGACGTGGCCAAGGTCGGCAAGGACATCGTCATGGCGCCGGCCGAGATCGCGCACTGGGCGCTCGGCAAGATGTTCGGGGACGCCGACGCCGAGCTGAACAAGATCGCGCAGGAGCTGGCCGAGATGGCCAAGCAGGTCGAGCAGCTGGGTGGGGACGTCAACTCGCTGCTGTCGCACATGTCCTGGCACGGTGCCGCGGCGGACGCGTTCACCGCGCACGCCCAGGGCCGGGTACGGGAGCTGAACGGGGTCGCGGACGAGCTCAACCAGCTCGGCGACTCGGTGAAGCGCCTCGCCAGCGTGCTGTGATCCGGATCCGGACGGTGGAGATCGTCCGGGGCCCGGCCGCGGACGGAGAACGAGGGGACGTCCTTCGATGACGGGGAACATGTTCGGCTTCCGGCCGGAGGAGCTGCTGCGGATCCAGCGCGACTTCGAGCAGCTCAACCAGCGCATGGCGGAGATGACCCAGCAGGTCGGGCACATCCGGGCGACGGTCGCGAAGGCGGCGGCCACCGATGTGTTCTCCGGCGCCATCCTGGGGATCGTCGGCGCGGGCGCGGTGCTCGCCGAGGTGAAGCGGGACGTCGACGACATCAGCCACAAGGCCGACGCGCTGATGGAGACCAAGAAGAAGCTCACCCAGGAGCTGGGCCAGGACGCGGCAAAGATCAAGAAGCTCATCGCCCGGTACGCGGCGGTCGAGAAGAAGATCGCCGAGGAGATGAACAAGCCCAAGGGCGAGATCCAGCCGCCGAAGTCGCCGCACACCGGCATCGCCGGTGTGGGCCCCGGCGGGGGTGGCGGCAACAGCGGTGGGGGTGATGGTGGCGGCGGCGGTCATGCCGAGCAGCCGAAGTCCCCGCACACCGGCACCGACGGCGTCGGCCACGGCGGCGGCGGTGGCGGTGGTGGTGGCGGCGGGAGCCGCGCGCCGCAGCCGAAGTCGCCGAGGACCGGCAACGACAGCGGCGGTGGCGGCGGCACCGGCACGCCGTCCGGCGGGCCCGGTGGGAAGCACGACGGGCCGAAGCTCAAGGATCGCTCGACCGGTGACTGGAACACCAAGATCATCAACGGCAGCGGCTGGGACTCCTGGTCCAGCAAGAAGCACCGGAAGAACGGCGAAGGCCTCGGCGTGAAGGCCAGGCCCAATCTGGACGGGCTGTCGGCGGAACGCCGGGCCATGGTGGAGCGCGCGCTGGAACGCGCCGAGCACAAGCTCGGCTACAGCCAGGGCGCCGTCACCAACGGCTACCGGGTGGACTGCTCGGGCCTGGTGTCCTGCGCCTGGGGCCTGCCCGGCCCGGGTCTGAACACCATCGGTCTGATGCAGGGCAACGTGTCGCACCACATCGGGAAGGCCGATCTGCAGCCCGGCGACGCGATGATCTCCAACGATCACACGGTGCTGTTCGGCGGCTGGGTGGACGCTGCCCACACCCGCTACATCGGCATCGAGGACAGTGGCGACGCGGGCATGGTCTCCCGGGAGATCCCCTACCCGTACTTCCACGGCGGCTCGGCGTACCAGCCGTACCGCCGCAACGGCGTCGACTGACGCGGGCTCACCGCATCGGGCCCGGCCTGGGGTTGACCACCCCCGGCCGGGCCCCTTGCGGTCCGTTGCGAGAGACTTGGACCAGTTTTGGGGCGCGCGGCCAGGGGGGCCGTCGCCGTGGCAGGGGGGCGTGTGCGATGACGGGGAATCAGTTCGGCTTCCGGCCGGACGAAATGCTGAAGATCATGCAGGACTTCCAGCAGCTGAACCAGCGCATGGCCGAGATGACCCAGCAGATCGGGCACATCAAGGCCACGGTCGCCAAGGCGGCGGCCACCGACGTGTTCTCCGGTTTCATGGCGGGAGTCGTCGGGGCGGGCGCGGTGCTCTCCGAGGTGAAGCGGGACGTCGACGACATCAGCCAGAAGGCCGACGCGCTGATGCAGACCAAGGAGAAGCTCACCAAGGAGCTCGGCGAGGACGCGGCGAAGCTCAAGAAGACGATCGACCGGTACCACCAGGTCGAGCAGGGCATCGCCGACATCCTCAACAAGCCGCACGGCGAGGGCACGCCGCAGCCGAAGTCGCCGAGCACCGGCATCGCCGGCGTCGGCAACGGCGGTGGCGGCAGCGGTGGCGGCGGGAGCCACCCGGACCAGCCGAAGTCGCCGAACACCGGTGGCGACGGCGCGGGCGGCCACGGCGGTGGCGGCGGTGGCGGCACGGGCGGTGGCGGTGGTGGCGGGAGCCACGCGCCGCAGCCGAAGTCGCCGAACACCGGCGGCGGGGACTCCAGCGGCAACGACGGCTCCGGGATCTCCACCCGTCCGGGCGGCCTGCACGACGGCCCGAAGATCAAGGACCGGTCCAGCGGCGACTGGAAGACCTCGATGATCAACGGCAGGGGCTGGGACGACTGGTCGCCCACCCACAAGTGGCACCCGCGCAACGGCCAGGGCGGCGGCGTGGTGGACCAGCCGCACCTGGACGGGGTCTCCGACGAGCGCAAGGCGATGGTCGAGCGGGCGATGGAGCGGGTCGAGCGCAAGCTCGGCTACAGCCAGGGCGCCGTCACCAACGGCTACCGGGTCGACTGCTCCGGCTTCGTCTCGGCGGCCTGGGGCCTGTCCACCGCGGGTGGTGGCACCTCGACCGGCCCGCTGATCAGCGAGAGCGCGGGCATCGCGCACCACATCAACAAGAGCGACCTGATGCCCGGCGACGCGCTGGTGATCCACCACGAGAGCGGCGACAAGAACCAGCACGTGGTGCTGTTCGGCGGCTGGGCGGACGCCGCGCACACCAAGGCGATCATCCTGGAGGACTCCGGCAGCAACGGCTGCATCTCGCACGAGGTGGCGATGTCGAAGCTGTCCGGCTACACCGCGATCCGCAAGAACGGCATGTGACCGGGCCGGGGGGCCCCCCCCCCCCCCGCCCCGGGGGGGCCCCCGGGCAAACCCCCATGTACATCAACCCCCCGGAGATATCGACCCCCCGGGGGGGGGGGCAACCCCCCCCCCCCCACCCGCGCCCGGGCCC
>NZ_JBIALR010000035.1:0-29006 GCF_042873675.1 Kitasatospora sp. NPDC004614 | reverse complement strand
TCCCCCGCCCATTCCCCCATCGCCACAAGGCGAGTCTGGCCCCACCGCTCACACGGCGGGGCCAGAACCCAACATCTTCATCAGTCTTCTAGGGCCTGTCCGCCGCAGCCGCCGCCTCCCGCCGCACCGCCCGGCGGGAGGCCACCGTCACCACCAGCGAGAGCGCGGCCAGCAGCCCGATCGCCCACCCTGGCTCCACCACCTGCGCGAGCGCGCCCCCGACGGCCGCGCCGATGCCCTGCCAGGTGATCCGCCCGGCCGACTCCACGCCCTGCACCTGCCCGCGCTCCGCGTCCGGCGTCAACGCCAGCAGCCGTTCCTGCAACGGCAGCGTCGCCGCGAACCCCACCCCGGCCACACCCACCGCGAGCACCGCCACCGCCACCGGCGGGCGCGGCGCCAGCAGCAGGAACGGCCCCGCCAGCAGCAGCCGCAGCGGATACGCCCACCGCGCCCGCCCGGCCTCGTCCAGCAGCCGGCCCACCACCAGGTCGCCCAGCAGCATCCCGGCCGAACCCGCCGCCAGCAGCAGGCCGGCCGAGGCGGGCGCGTACGGCAGGAACAGCGCCTCGCAGCCCACCACCAGCCCGTTCGGCACCCACAGGTTCAGCAGCAGCGCCCGCCGCCCCGGACGGCCCAGCAGTGCCACGTTGCCCTGCCAGGTCTCCCGCAGGCCCGGCCGGCGCGCCGTCCGCACCGAACGCTCCCGCACCGTCGCCGCCACCACTGCGGTCGCCAGCGCCGCCAACACCCCTGCCAGCACGAACACTTGGGACGGGCTCAGCACCGCCAGCAGCGCCCCGCCGAGCGCGAACCCGAGCACCGCCGCGCCGCCCGCCGTGAGGTTCATCAGCGACCGGGCCGGCGCATAGCCGGAGGCCGGCACGATCTCCGCCAGCAGCCCCATCCGCGCGCCCGTGCCCAGCGATTGGAAGAACCCCACCACCAGCAGCAGCCCGAACCGCGCCACCAGCGGCAGCCCGGGCACGGCCTGCGCTGCCACCGCCACCAGCGACAGGCCGTGCAGCGCCACCAGCGTCCGCCGCGGCCGCCCGCCGTCCGCGACCGACATCAGCGTCAGCGCGCCCGCCACCGCCGCGAACGACGACCCGAACATGCTCAGCGCCGTCAGCAACGGCGACCCGGTCCGCGCCTGCACCAGCGAGCCCAGCGCGAAACCCGACAGCGTCCCCGACGCCGCCGTCAGCGAGAAACTCGCGTACAGCCCGGCGAACTCGCGCTGCCGCAGCAGCGCCAAGTACCCCACCGGGCCGGACGATTCAGCGGCACTCCCCGCACCCCACACCGTGTCAGAAGTCATGAAAAAAGCCTCCGACGCTGCCGCGGGGGCGCGTTCGAAGGCTGTCAGGGGAACATAGCAGCCCGGCCGGCCGGTTCGTCAACCGTGTTGTCCCGCACACCTTTTCGGTACCGGCCGCGCCCCGCGCCGCTGTTCTGGCACAGTGTCCCCCATGCGATCCGTCATCACCCGAACCGCCCTTGGCTGCCTGGCCCTCGGCGTCGCCCTCACCCTCACCTCGTGCGACTTCCCGGGCTCCAAGAGCAGCGACAAGAAGCCCGCCGCCGCCGCGTCCCCCTCGGACGACAACTGGGACCAGGCCGTCGACGCCGAGATCAACATGCTCAACGGGCTGAAGGATCTCGACCCGGACCTGATCAAGGACCAGCAGACGGCGATCGACGCCGCCGGCGAGGTCTGCAAGGAGATCAAGAAGTCCAAGGGCAACGACGCCGGCCTCGGCCAGGTCGCCGCCACCAAGTTCGCCGAGGCGAAGAGCGGCCTCACCGCCGCCGAGGGCGACAAGATCGTCACCGTGCTGAAGGACACCACCTGCAAGTAGCGCACACACGACGGAGCCCCGCCGCGCCGCGACCCGAAGGTCCCGGCCCGGCGGGGCTCCCGTCCGTAGCGGTAGCCGTCAGGCCCCGCGCAGCACCGCGCCGGTGCGCTCCGCGGCCACCGCGACGGCCGACTCGCGGGCCGCCGACGCCTCGTCCGCGGTCAGCGTCCGGTCTGCGGCACGGAACCGCAGCGTGTACGCCAGCGACTTCTTGCCCGCACCGGCCTGCTCGCCCGTGAACACGTCGAACAGCCTCAGCGACTCCAGCAGTTCGCCAGCGCCCTCGCGCAGCGCCGACTCCACGTCCGCCGCGTGCACGCCCGCGTCCACGATCAGCGCCACGTCCTGCGTCGCCACCGGGTACGCCGAGACCGGCGGGCCGGACACCCGGCGGCCGTCCTCGAACACCAGGTCCAGGTCGATCTCCATCGCGCTGGTGCGCTCCGGCAGGTGCAGCGCCTTGATGACCCGCGGGTGCAGCTCACCGGCGTGGCCGACGACCTCGTCACCGACCAGCAGCTCGGCGCAGCGGCCCGGGTGCCACGGCGCGTACTGCGCCTGGCGGACCGTCAGCTCCACACCGGCCGCCCCGGCGACCGTGCGGGCCGCCTCGATGGCGTCCGCCCAGCCGGACGGCGCGCCCTTGCCCCACCAGCCCGACGGCAGCCGCTCACCGGTCAGCGCGACGGCGACCCGGCGCGGCTGGTCCGGCAGCGCCGCGTTCAGCTCGGCGAGCTGCTCCTCGGTCGGACGGCGGTCCACCGGCAGCCGCGGCGCGACCTTCGGCTCGGCCTTCGGCAGGAACACCGTGCCGGTCTCGAACAGCGCCAGGTCGGTGTTGCCGCGGCCCACGTTGCGGCGCAGCGCGCCCAGCAGACCCGGCAGCAGCGTGGTGCGCAGCGCCGGCTCGGCGTCGTTCAGCGGGTTGACCAGCTTGACGGTGCGACGGCGGGCGTCGTCCTTGTCCAGGCCGAGGCCGTCGAACGCGGCGTCGCCGACGAACGGGTACGCGTTGATCTCCACGTAGCCGGCGCCGGCCAGTGCCACGCCGACCCGGCGGTGGAAGCGCTGCGCCTCGCTCAGGCCGCGGCCCGGCGGGACGACCGGCATCCGGGCGGGGACGTTGTCGTAGCCCTCGAGCCGGACGACCTCCTCGACCAGGTCGTACGGGTCGGTCAGGTCGGGCCGCCAGGACGGCGGGGTGACCTCCAGGACGTCCGCTCCGGCGACGCCGCAGCCGACCTCCTGCAGGCGACGGGTGACGGTCTCGCGGCCGTACTCGGCGCCGGCCACCCGGTCGGGCAGGTCGGCGTCGATGGTGATGGTGCGCACCGGGCGCGGGGCGGCGATGTCGGTGACACCGGCCTCGGCGGTGCCGCCGGCGATCAGCACCAGCAGGTCCACGGCGCGCTGCGCGGCGGCCCGGGTGGCCTCGGGGTCGACGCCGCGCTCGAAGCGCTTGGACGCCTCGGAGGGCAGCTTGTGGCGCTTGGCGGCGCGGGCGATCGCGACCGGCTCGAAGTGCGCGGCCTCGATGATGATCTCGGTGGTGCCGGTGACGGCGCCGGTCTCCGGGTCGGTGACCGGCTCGAGGATCTCGGTGGCCGCCCCGCCCATCACACCGGCCAGGCCGATCGGGCCGGAGTTGTCGCAGATCAGCACGTCCTCGGCGGACAGCTTGCGCTTGACGCCGTCCAGCGTGGTCAGCGTCTCGCCCTCGGTGGCGCGGCGGACCTGGATCGGCCCGTCCACCCGCTCGCGGTCGTACGCGTGCAGCGGCTGGCCGACCTCCAGCATCACGTAGTTGGTGATGTCCACGGCCAGCGAGATCGGGCGGATCCCGGACTTCTGCAGGCGGCGCTGCAGCCAGATCGGCGACTTCGCGGCCGGGTCGACGCCGGTGACGGTGCGCGCCACGAAGCGGTCGCAGCCGATCGGGTCGGCGACCTTCACCAGGTAGCCGTAGGAGTTGGCCGGCGGCACGTCCAGCAGCGCCGGGTCGGCCAGCGGCAGGCCGTACGCGGCGGCGGCCTCACGGGCCACGCCGCGCATCGACAGGCAGTAGCCGCGGTCCGGGGTGACGGCGATGTCGAGGACCTCGTCGGCGAGCTGGAGCAGCTCGATCGCGTCGGTGCCGGCCTCGTACTCGGGCGGCAGCACGATGATGCCGTCGTGGTCCTCGCCCATGCCGAGCTCGCGGGCGGAGCAGATCATGCCGGCCGAGGTGTGGCCGTAGGTCTGCCGGGCGGAGATCGGGAACGGGCCGGGCAGCACGCCGCCGGGCAGGATCACCACGACCTTGTCGCCGACCCGGAAGTTGGTCGCGCCGCAGACGATCTCCTGCGGCTCGCCGGTGCCGTTGGCGTTGCCCACGTTGACGAAGCAGTGCCGGATCGGCTTCTTGAAGCCGGACAGTTCCTCGATGGAGAGGACCTCGCCGACCACCAGCGGGCCCTTGATGTCGGTGCCGAGCTGCTCGACCGTCTCGACCTCGAGACCCGCGCGGACCAGTCGGGCCGCGACGTCGCGTCCGGTCTCACCCGCCGGCAGGTCGACGTACTCACGCAGCCAGGAAAGCGGGACGCGCATCAGATCTCCATCCCGAACGGGAGGGTGAAGCGGACGTCACCCTCGACCATGTCGCGCATGTCGGCGACGTTGTGACGGTTCATCAGGATCCGCTCCAGGCCCAGGCCGAACGCGAATCCGCTGTAGCGGTTCGGGTCGATGCCCGCGGCGACCAGCACCCGGGGGTTGACCACGCCGCAGCCGCCCAGCTCGATCCAGCCCTCCGAGGAGCAGGTCCGGCACGGGCGGTCGGGGTTGCCCACCGAGGCACCGCGGCACACGAAGCACTGCAGGTCGATCTCGGCGCTCGGCTCGGTGAACGGGAAGTACGAGGGCCGCCAGCGCAGCTCCAGGCCGCCGCCGATCAGCTTCTCCACCAGCACCTCGATGGTGCCCTTCAGGTGGCCGAAGGTCAGGCCCTCGTCCACCGCGATCGCCTCGACCTGGCGGAACACCGGGGTGTGCGTGGCGTCCAGCTCGTCGGTCCGGTACACCCGGCCCGGGCTGACCGCGTACAGCGGCGGCTCGCCGGCCAGCATCGCCCGGATCTGCACCGGCGAGGTCTGGGTGCGCAGCACCATGCCGGAGTCGGCGGTGCCGTCGGGGGCCTCCACGAAGAAGGTGTCCTGCATCGAGCGGGCCGGGTGGTCGGCGTGCAGGTTGAGGGCGTCGAAGTTCAGCCACTCCGCCTCGACCTCGGGGCCGGACGCCACCTGGTAGCCCATCGCGACGAAGGTGTCCTCGATGCGCTCGGCGAGCGTGGTCAGCGGGTGCCGGGCACCGCGCGGGACGCGGCCGTAGGGCAGCGTGACGTCCACTGCCTCCTCGACCAGCACCCGGGCGTCGCGCTCCGCCTCCAGCTCGACCTGCCGCTTGGCGAGGGCCTGGTTGACCGCTCCGCGGGCCTGGCCGATCAGCTTGCCCGCCGCGGCCTTGGCCTGCGGGGGCAGCGCGCCGATCTCACGGTTGGCGAGCGAGAGCGGGGAACGGTCGCCGGTGTGCGCGACCTTCGCCTGCTTGAGCTCGTCGAGGTCGGCGGCGGCGGCGAAGGCGGCGATCGCCTCGTCCCGGGCCTGTTCCACCACCTCGGGCTTGAGGGCCTCGACCTCGACCGGGTCGTACGACTTGTTGGGTGCCGACATCTCTATGCTTCCCGTGCTCCTGCTCGTGATCAGGTCTGCTGCCTCGCCGGGCGTCCGCGAGAACGCCAAGGGTCGAGTGTAGTCGCAGGCCGCGACCGCCCACGGCGGCCGACCACGCAGCGGAACGGCTCAGAGCATGAAGTCGGGAATGCCCGCAGGCAGCACGAACCGGAAGCGGGCGCCGCCGCCCTCCGCCCGGCTGATCCGGATCACCCCGCCGTGCGCCTCCACGATGCCCTTCACGATGTACAGCCCGAGGCCCGTCCCGCCCCGCTTGGAGCCCCGCCAGAACCGGGTGAACACCCGCGGCATCGCCTCCTCCGCGATGCCCGCGCCCTGGTCGCTGACGGTGACGGCGGTGCCCTCGATCATCCGGGGCGGCGAACCGGCCGCCTCCACCACGTCGTTGGCCGGCCCCAGCTCGATCGTCACGGTGCCCTCGCCGTGCCGCACCGCGTTCTCCAGCAGGTTCGCCAGCACCTGGTCGATCTTGTCGGGGTCGCCCCACTGCTCGCCCAGCGGCGCCGCCACCCGGATGTCGAACCGCTCCTCGGGAATGCCCGCCGCGACCTTCCCCTCCACGTGCCGGCGCACCGCCGCCGCCAGGTCCAGGCGCTGGCGGCGGATCTCGAGCCGGCCGGCGTCGATCCGCGAGATGTCCAGCAGCTCCGCGATCAACCGGGTCACCCGGTCCGCGTCCGCGTCGACGGTCTCCAGCATCACCCGCTTCTGGCCGTCGTTGAAGCGCTCCCACTTCGCCAGCAGCGTCGCCGTGAACCCCTTCACGCTGGTCAGCGGCGACCGCAGCTCGTGCGCGACGGTCGCGATCAGCTCGGCGTGACTGCGTTCGGTGCGCCGCCGCGCCTCGGTGCCGCGCAGCGTCACCACCACCCGCCGCACCGGCCCGCCCGGCCGCTCCCGCAGGTAGCGGGCGCACACCAGCACCTCGCGGCCCCCGGGCAGCAGCAGGTTGCGCTCCGGCTGCCCGCTGCGCACCGCCAGGCCCCCGTACGGGTCGGTCAGCTGCCACCAGCGCCGGCCGTCCAGGTCCTCCAGCGGCAGCGCCTGTTCCAGCGCCACGCCGATCGCGCAGTGCGCGGAGCGGCCGGTGATCCGTTCGGCGGCCCGGTTGAAGACCACCACCCGGCCCTGTGCGTCCGCGACCACCAACCCGTCCGGCAGGTCGTCCGGTTCCAGGGTCGCCAAGCCGTCGTCGCCGCCCATGGGTGTCCTCCCCCGCCCCGTACCGGCTATGGGGATCGACCCTAGCGCGCTCAGGCCGTGCCGCGACACCCGCCGGGGGAGCGCTGGGCGCGCGCGGAGGCGTACAGGCACACGGCGGCGGCCGTGGCGAGATTCAAGCTCTCCGCGTGCCCGTGGATCGGGACGCGCACCACCTCGTCCGCCAGCGCCCGGGTCTCCTCCGGCAGCCCCCACGCCTCGTTGCCGAACACCCAGGCGCACGGCCCCTCGAGGGTGCCCTCGTCCAGCTCCTGGTCAAGGTCGCGCTGCCCGGCCCCGTCCGCGGCCAGCACCCGCACCCCGGCCTCCCGCAGCCGCGCCACCGCCTCCTCCACCGGCACCCCGGTCGCGAACGGCAGGTGGAACAGGCTGCCCACGGACGCCCGCACCGCCTTCGGGTTGTACGGGTCCACCGACGCGTCGGTCAGCACCACCGCGTCCGCACCCGCCGCGTCGGCGGTGCGCAGCACGGTGCCCGCGTTCCCGGGGTCGCGCACGTGCGCGAGCACGGCGACCAGCTTCGGCCGGGACGCCAGCACCTGCTCGAACGGGGTGTCGATGAACCGGCACAGCGCGACGATGCCCTGCGGGGTGACGGTGTCGCAGATCTCCGCGATCACTTCCTCGGTGGCGGTCAGCACCGGCAGGCCCTCGGCGTGCGCGGCGGCCACGATCTCGGCGTGCCGCTCGGCGGCCTCCCGGGTCACGTACACCTCCACCACGGCGTGCTCCCCGCCGGGCAGCCGCCCGAACGCCACGGCCTCCCGCACAGCCTGCGGGCCCTCGGCCAGGAAACGCCGGTCCTTGCTCCGCTGGTTGCGCTTGGCCAGCCGGCGGGCGGCGACGACGCGCGGGGAGCGCAGGGAGGTCAGCAGGGGGGTCTCGGTGCTCATGCTCACGTTCTTCGTCACGGAGGGGCGGGCGGACAAGGGCCTGTCCGGAGGCACAACGCACGGACCCGCAGGCCGGGCGGCCTGCGGGTCCGGGAAAGCATCAGGGCACGGCCTGGATCAGGCGGCGACCTTGGGGGCGTTGACGTCCTCCGGCAGCGCCTTCTGGGCAACCTCGACCAGCGCGCGGAACGCGACGGTGTCGTTGACCGCGAGCTCGGCGAGCATCTTGCGGTCGATCTCGACGCCGGCGGCCTTCAGGCCCTGCACGAAGCGGTTGTAGGTCATGCCGTTGTTGCGGGCAGCGGCGTTGATGCGCTGGATCCACAGCTGACGGAAGTCGCCCTTGCGCTTCTTGCGGTCGTTGAAGTTGTAAACGAGCGAGTGGGTGACCTGCTCCTTGGCCTTGCGGTAAAGGCGCGAGCGCTGGCCACGGTAGCCGGAGGCGCGCTCCAGGATGACCCGGCGCTTCTTGTGGGCGTTCACTGCCCGCTTGACGCGTGCCACTTCATTACTCCTTGGTTCCGGACCCCCGGTTCGTGCCGCCGGTCCGTTATTCGATTCGGTCGGAAAGGATCAGCTGTGCCCGCAGCCTGGCCGCGGGCGGGCGATCACTTGCCGAGAAGCTTCTTGATCTTCTTGGCGTCGCCGGGGGCCATCTCGGCGTTGCCGGCCAGCTTGCGGGTCAGCGTCGAGGGCTTGTGCTCAAGCAGGTGGCGACGGCCGGCACGCTCGCGCAGCACCTTCCCGGAACCAGTGATCTTGAAGCGCTTGCTGGCGCCGCTGTGCGTCTTCTGCTTCGGCATGTCGCCGTATCTCCTCGTCGGTCCGTTCGCGGCCCGCACCCCGGGGGTGCGGGCCGGAACTGGATGGATCTCGTCTCCGGGACGGACGCCCCGGAACCGGTGCCGATCCCGCCCGGAATCTGAACCCGAAGGCTCAGGCGTCCTGGGCGGTCTCGGCGGGCTGCTCGACCTCGGCGGTCTCGGCAGCGGGCTCGACCTCGGCGGTCTCGGTCTCCTCGACCTGCTCCACCTCGTCGACCTCGTCGTCCGCCTGCTCCGCGGCCGGGCCGCGACCGAGCCGCTCCGCCTTGCGGGCGTCAGCGGCGGCGCGGGCCTCGGCCATCGCCTCGGTCTTCTTCTTGTGCGGGCCGAGAACCATGATCATGTTTCGGCCGTCCTGCTTGGCCGCGGACTCCACGAAGCCGAGCTCCTGGACGTCCTCCGCGAGCCGCTGCAGCAGTCGGAAGCCCAGCTCGGGGCGGGACTGCTCACGACCGCGGAACATGATCGTGATCTTGACCTTGTCGCCCTGCTTGAGGAACCGGACGACGTGACCCTTCTTGGTGTCATAGTCGTGCGGGTCGATCTTCGGCCGGAGCTTCATCTCCTTGATGACCGTGTGCGCCTGGTTCTTGCGCGCCTCACGGGCCTTCATGGCCGACTCGTACTTGAACTTGCCGTAGTCCATGAGCTTGCACACCGGCGGACGCGCCGTGGCGGCGACCTCGACCAGGTCCAGGTCGTACTCCTGGGCAAGCTCCAGCGCCTTCGCGAGCGGGACGATGCCGACCTGCTCGCCGCTGGGACCGACGAGTCGCACCTCGGGGACGCGAATCCGGTCGTTGATGCGGGGCTCGGTGCTGATGGGGCCTCCTCGGTTGCACCTTCTTCGATGCGGCCGTCGGACGGCGGTCGCACGTAGTGGCTTTCGACCACTGGGCGGGGCTTCATTCATGCTTCGCTGCCCCTCTGCCGTCTGGCAGAAGCACCGAACGCACGAAAAAAGCCCCGCACGGTACAGGCGGGGCTCCACACGTTCCGGGATGCCCTGTCGGACACCACTGGCAGCAAGCATTCCTTGCGGCGCTCGCCACGGACCGGACCCGTCGGCCCTTCGGCCGCTCGGGTGGGAGACTGTCGCGGTTGCCCTCTCGGGCCTCCTGAAGTGGAGCCTCCACTTGCTGGCCTGGCTCCCGAATCGGGTTCCTGGCCGGTCAGTCTCGAAGCATACCAGCGTTCCGGGGCCGACCGGTATTCCGGTCCGCCTCCGCCCGCCTTGTACCCTCCCTTTGTACTGCGCTTTCGCACCAGCATCCCGGAGTGACACCGTGACCACCCAGCCCGACCACTCGCCCGAGTCCGACGAGGCCCTCGGCTTCGACGACCTGACCCGCGACATCGCCGAGGTCCCCGCCGTCGAGGTGATCACCACCGTCGCCGTCCACCTGATGAGCGCCGCCGCCGTCAAGTGCGGCCTGGCCGAGGGCGGCGAGGCCGACAAGGACCTCGACGAGGCCCGCAAGCTGATCACCGCCCTGGCCGGCCTGGTCACCGCCGGAGCCCCCGAAATCTCCAACTTCCACGCCGCCCCCCTCCGCGACGGCCTCCGCTCCCTCCAGCTCGCCTTCCGCGAAGCCTCCCTCATCCCCGACGCCCCCGGCTCCGGCCCCGGCGAAAAGTTCACCGGCCCGGTCTACTCCTGACCCCAGGCCCACCCGAAGGCGCCTCCCGCACCCCCTGCCGGAGGCGCCTTCGCCTTCCTCCCACCCCCTCTCCCTCCCGCCCCTTCCCCGCGCCCCGTCAGGGGCGCGGGGAACTGCGCGCAGCGGAAGGCCCCAAGGCCAACGCCGCCCGCCAAGGGAACTCCCCCGACGGGCGGCCTTCGCTATACGCCCCCCGCCGAAGGCGCCCTCTCCTCTCTCCTGCCCTCCCTGTCCCCCGCCCCGTCAGGGGCGCGGGGAACTGCGCGCAGCGGAAGGCCCCAAGGCCAAAGCCGCCCGCCAAGGGAACTCCCCCGACGGGCGGCCTTCGCTATACGCCCCCCGCCGAAGGCGCCCTCTCCTCCCTCCCACCCTCCCTGTCCCCCGCCCCGTCAGGGGCGCGGGGAACTGCGCGCAGCGGAAGGCCCCAAGGCCAAAGCCGCCCGCCAAGGGAACTCCCCCCGACGAGCGGCCTTCGCTATACGCCCCCCGCCGAAGGCACCCTCTCCTCCCTCCCACCCTCCCTCTCCCCCGCCCCACCAGGGGCGCGGGGAACTGCGCGAGGCGGAAGGTCCCAAGGCCAAAGCCGCCCACCAAGGGAACTCCCCCCGACGAGCGGCCTTCGCTATACGCCCCCCGCCGAAGGCACCCTCTCCTCCCTCCCACCCTCCCTCTCCCCCGCCCCGCCAGGGGCGCGGGGAACTGCGCGAGGCGGAAGGCCCCAAGGCCAAAGCCGCCCGCCAAGGGAACTCCCCCGACGGGCGGCTTCGCCTGCAACTGCAAACTACGCGTCGTACTCGTCCAGCGGCGGGCACGAGCACACCAGGTTCCGGTCCCCGTACGCCCCGTCGATGCGTCGCACCGCCGGCCAGTACTTGTCCGCCGGGTTGACGCCCGCCGGGAAGACCGCCTCTTCGCGGGTGTAGGGGTGCGCCCACTCCCCGGCCATCATCGCCGCGGTGTGCGGCGCGTTGCGCAGCGGGTTGTCGTCCGCCGCCCACTCGCCCGCGCCGACCTTCTCGATCTCCCCGCGGATAGCGATCATCGCCTCGCAGAAGCGGTCGATCTCGTGCAGGTCCTCGGACTCCGTCGGCTCGATCATCAGCGTGCCGGCGACCGGGAACGACATGGTCGGCGCGTGGAAGCCGTAGTCGATGAGTCGCTTGGCGATGTCGTCGACGCTGACGCCCGTCTCCTTGCTGAGCGGACGCAGGTCGATGATGCACTCGTGCGCGACCAGCCCGCCGGGGCCGGTGTAGAGCACGGGGAAGTGCGGGGAGAGCCGCTTGGCGATGTAGTTGGCGTTCAGCACGGCCACCTGGGTGGCGCGCTTGAGGCCCTCGCCGCCCATCAGGCGGACGTACGACCAGGAGATCGGCAGGATCGCGGCGGAGCCCCACGGCGCGGCCGAGATCGGTCCGACGCCGGTCGCGGGGCCGGCCTCGGCCTGCAGCGGGTGGTTGGGCAGGTAGGGCGCGAGGTGCTCGCGCACCGCGACCGGGCCGACGCCGGGGCCGCCGCCGCCGTGCGGGATGCAGAAGGTCTTGTGCAGGTTCAGGTGCGAGACGTCCGCGCCGAACTTGCCGGGCTTGGCGAGGCCGACCAGCGCGTTCAGGTTGGCGCCGTCGACGTACACCTGGCCGCCGGCCTCGTGGACGAGGGCGCAGATGTCGGTGATCTGGGTCTCGAACACGCCGTGGGTGGACGGGTAGGTGACCATCAGCACGGCCAGCTGCTCGCGGTGCTGCTCGATCTTGGCCTTGAGGTCTTCGACGTCCACGTCACCGTCGGCCAGGGTCTTCACGACCACGACCCGCATGCCGGCCATCGCCGCCGAGGCCGCGTTGGTGCCGTGCGCCGAGGACGGGATCAGACACACGTCGCGCTGGGTGTCGCCGTTCGCCCGGTGGTACGCCCGGACGGCCAGCAGACCGGCCAGCTCGCCCTGCGAGCCCGCGTTCGGCTGGATCGACACGGCGTCGTAGCCGGTGACCTCGACCAGCTGCTGCTCCAGCCCGCGGATCAGCGTCAGGAAGCCCTCGGCCTGGTCGACCGGCGCGAACGGGTGCAGCTGGCCGAACTCGGGCCAGGTGATCGGCTCCATCTCGGTGGTCGCGTTGAGCTTCATGGTGCAGGAGCCCAGCGGGATCATGCCGCGGTCGAGCGCGTAGTCGCGGTCCGACAGGCGGCGCAGGTAGCGCAGCATGGCGGTCTCGGAGCGGTGGCTGTGGAAGACCGGGTGGGTGAGGTACTCGTCCTCACGCAGCAGCCCGGCGGGCAGCGCGTCCGCGTCCTCAACCACCTCCGCCGTCACACCGAACGCGGCGAACACGGCCGCCAGGTGCTCACGGGTCGTCGTCTCGTCACAGGAGACCGAGACCTGGTCCGCGTCCACCCGGAACACGTTCACGCCACCGGCCAGCGCCGCGGCGACAACCTCGTCCGCACGCCCCGGAACAACAGCGGTCACAGTGTCGAAGAACGCCTCGTGGGCGAGCTCGACGCCGCCCGCGCGCAGGCCGGCGGCGAGCGCGGCGGCGTAGCGGTGGGTGCGGCGGGCGATGTCGGCGAGGCCGGCGGGGCCGTGGTAGACGGCGTACATGGAGGCCATCACGGCGAGCAGCACCTGGGCGGTGCAGATGTTGGAGGTGGCCTTCTCGCGGCGGATGTGCTGCTCGCGGGTCTGCAGGGCCAGCCGGTACGCGCGGTTGCCGTCGGCGTCGACGGAGACGCCGACCAGGCGGCCGGGCAGGTTGCGGGCGTACTCGGCGCGCACGGCGAGGTAGCCGGCGTGCGGGCCGCCGAAGCCCATCGGGACGCCGAAGCGCTGCGAGGTGCCGCAGGCGATGTCGGCGCCGAGCTCGCCGGGCGAGCGCAGCAGGGTGAGGGCGAGCAGGTCGGCGGCGACGGCGACGACCGCGCCGAGCTGGTGGGCCTGCTCGATGACGGGCTTGATGTCCCGCACCGCGCCGGACGCGCCGGGGTACTGGATCAGCATGCCGAAGACGCCGCGTTCGGCGATCTCGGCGGGGATGCCGTTCGACAGGTCCGCGGTGACGACCTCGACGCCGGTCGGTTCGGCGCGGGTCTCGATCACGGCGAGGGTCTGCGGCAGGGTGTCGGCGTCGACCAGGAAGACGCCGCCCTTGACCTTGGTGACGCGCCGCGTCAGGGCCATCGCCTCAGCGGCGGCGGTGCCCTCGTCGAGCAGCGAGGAGCCGGAGGTGGCCAGGCCGGTCAGGTCGGCGACCATGGTCTGGAAGTTGAGCAAGGCCTCCAGGCGGCCCTGGGAGATCTCCGGCTGGTACGGGGTGTACGCGGTGTACCAGGCCGGGTTCTCGAGGACGTTGCGCAGGATGACCGGCGGCGTGAAGGTGCCGTAGTAGCCGAGGCCGATCATCGAGGTGAGGACCTGGTTGCGGCCGGCGAGCTCGCGCAGTTCGGCGAGCACCTGGGCCTCGCTACGGCCGGCGGGCAGGCCGAGCGCGGTGAGGCTGCGGATGGCGTCGGGGACGGCCGCGTCGGACAGTTCGTCCAGCGAGGTGTAGCCGACCTGGGCCAGCATCTTCTGCTGGGCGTCGCTGTCGGGGCCGATGTGGCGGTGCTCGAAGGGGCTGGCCTGCTCAAGCTCGGTGAGCGTCGGCTGGGCGTTCATGGGGGTCAAGCCTCCTGGTCGCGGACCGGCGGTGGGACGCACGCCGGCCGGCCGCTGTGGAAGCGTCCGGGCGTACGAACCCGTCAGCCTCCCCCTCTGTCATCGGTACCTGAGAGCTTCGCGCGCCCGGGGTGGTTCCCGGTCGGCTTGCACCGTCGGCGAGGACAGCGTCCGGCGGCTTCGGTGCCGACGTTCCTGCCCTGCTTTCCAGAGTGACCTGATCCCGTTCGGTACGGATGCCTGAGAGATTCCGGGGAGGGGTTGCTCCTTCGGCGTCCCGCATCCCCGCTTTCCAACGGGTCCGGGACTCTCCCGAGCGGGCTCGGCGGTCGCCGCCCAGGGTACCAGCGCCGACCTGGACGATCACCGCTGCGGCCGCACGATCCGCCCCGGACGGAGGCACCCGGAGTGACACCGTCCGGAACGTGCCTTTTGGTGTGAAACAGCGGCCCGGCACGCTCCTCCGACCGCTCCCCCGATGTTCCCTCAGGAGCAGCAGCTGGAGGACAGCGTGCAGACCGATATCGATCCGCGCGACCTGATCGGACACAAGGCGGTCGACCGGAACGGTGACAAGATCGGCACGGTCGACGAGGTGTACCTGGACGACACCACCGGCGTACCCGAGTGGGCGGCCGTCCGAACCGGAATCTTCGGCCGGGACGCCTTCGTCCCGCTGACCACCAGCGAATTCTCCGGCGACGAGCTGCACGTCCCGTACGACAAGTCGCTGATCAAGGAGTCCCCGGACTTCGGCGTGGGCCAGCACCTCTCCCCCGAACAGGAACTCGAGCTCTACCGCTACTACGGCCTCGACACGGCGAGCCCCGACGAACCCGTCCGTTTCGACCCGGCCCCGGCCGCCGCCGCCTCCCCCGGCCCCGTCCACGGCCCGGACCCCGCGCCGCCCGGCTTCACCGCCCCGCAGGCCGCACCCGAACCGCCGCCCCGCCCCGCCGAGCCGCCGACCGCCCGGGCGGACCGGGCGGACCGGGGGGACCAGGGGGACCGGCAGAAGCCGGTGGAGATCACCTGCCGCGAGGAGCGCCTGGACATCACCACCCAGTGGCACAACATCGGCACCACCCGGCTGCGCAAGTACGTGACCACCGAGGCGGTCGTGCGACGGGTGCCAGTGGTGCGCGAGCGCGTGCGGGTGGAGCGGATCCCGGTGTCGGAGGCGGAGCGGGCGGCGCTGAGCGACCAGGAGATCGCCGAGGCGGTGGAGGAGGTCACGCTGCGCGAGGAGCGCCCGGTGGTCCGCAAGTACCTGGTACCAGTGGAGCGGGTGCGGCTGGTGGTCGAGCAGTACACCGAGGAGCAGGTGGTCCGCGAGGAGCTGCGCCGCGAGCAGGTGGAGGTGCACGGCGCGAACACCGGCGCGGACGGCGAGGCCTCGCAGCGGCAGCCGTGGGACTCTCATCCGCAGTCCCCGGCGACCTCTCCGGTCTGACGATTCGACAACTCCCGGCCCCGGTCCGCCTCCGCGGACCGGGGCTTCGACTTTGCCAAAGTTTCACCTTTCGATATTTGACATAGTGAAGCATCTCCCGACATCGTTGCTTCAGTTCCTGCACTATCGCCGCCTGAAGCAACCCGGAGGATTCCCGTGAGTGAGGCACCACAGCCCACCGCCGCGGCCGCCAAGCCCACAAGCGCCAGGGTTCTGCCCGCGCTGATCCTCGCCATGCTGGCCTACAGCGTGGTGCAGACCGCGGTCGTCCCGATCCTTCCGAGCCTGGCCGCCGAGTTGAAGGTGTCGGGCTCCGACATCACCTGGCTGATGACCGCCAACCTGCTCTCCGCAGCGGTCCTCACCCCGCTGCTGGGCCGCTTCGGCGACCTGCGCGGCCGCAAGCCCGTGCTGCTGATCTCGCTGGCCGGCCTGGTGCTCGGCTCCGGCCTCGCGGTGTGCACCCACTCCTTCGGCCTGCTGGTCGTCGCCCGGGTGCTCCAGGGCGCGGGCGGCGGCGTGCTGCCGCTGGCGATCGCCATCGTCCGTGACGAACTGCCCAAGCAGAAGGTCACCGCCGGCGTCGCCGCCATCTCCGCCTCGATGGGCGTCGGCTCCGGCCTCGGCCTGGTCGCCACCGGCCTGCTGCTGGAGCACTGGGACTACAAGTCGATCTTCTGGATGGGCCTGATCTTCGGCCTGGCCGCCGTCGCGCTGGTGATCCTGCGAGTGCCCAGCGACCCGGTCGTCGACAAGAACGGCGGCGCCGACCCGCTCGGCGCGCTCACCCTGGCCGGCTGGCTCTCCGCCCTGCTGATCGCCGTCAGCCGCGGCAACGAGTGGGGCTGGGGCTCCACCCGCACCCTCGGCCTGTTCGCCGTCGCCGCGGTCGTCGCCCTGCTCTGGCTGCTGGTCGAGTCCAAGGTCGCCCACCCGCTGGTCGACCTGAAGATGATGGCCCGCCCCGCCGTCGCCTTCACCAACATCTCCGGCCTGCTCATCGGCTTCGGCATGTACGGCTCGTTCATGGTGATCAGCAACTTCGCGCAGACCCCGGAGAAGCTCACCCACTACGGCTTCACCGCCACCGTCCTGCACGCCGGCATCATGCTGCTGCCCTCCGCGATCGGCTCCATGGTCGCCGCCCCCGTCGGCGCCCTGCTCATCGCCCGCCGTGGCCCCCGCCTCCCGCTGGTCCTCGGCGGCCTGCTCGGCGCCGTCGCCATGGCCTACCTGGCGCTGCGTCACGACGCCGAGTTCGACATCTACCTCTCCTCCGCCGTCTTCGGCCTCGGCGTCGGCCTCGCCTACGCCGCCATGCCCGCCTACATCAACGGCGCCGTCCCCGCCGAGCAGTCCGGCATCGCCAACGGCATGAACGCCGTCCTGCGCACCGTCGGCGGCGCCATCGGCACCGCCGTGATGGCCGCGATCCTCACCGGCGACACCCTCAAGCTCCCCATCCCGGTCCACCTCCCCACCCTGAACGCCTACCAGCACGCCTTCTGGGCCGCCGGCGCCATGTGCCTGGTCGCCGCCGTCGTCCCCTTCGCCATCCGCCACACCAAGACCCCCACCACCCCCACCGAGCAGCCCGCCCCCCAGCCGGCCCGCACCAAGACCGACGCCTAACGGCGTCCCCCCTCGCGTACTGGACACACGCGAGTCACTCCGGACACCCCCCGCCACGGGCATCGGCGGGGGGTGTCCGTCATTTGACCCAGACGGTTGCGAAACCAGGCGTGCGAACCCAGACGGGTGCGAACCCAAACGGGTGCGAAACCAGGCGGGTGCGAACCCCAAGCGGGTGCGGAACCAGGGGCGCGGGGAACTGCGCGAGGCGGAAGGCATCCACCCCCAAGCTCGCGCCCCTCTCCATCCCCCACCCCACAAGGCGCCCCGTGCGTAAGGGTGCGGAACCAGGGGCGCGGGGAACTGCGCGAAACGGAAGGCATCCACCCCCAAGCTCGCGCCCCTCTCCATCCCCCACCCCACAAGGCGCCCCGTGCGTAAGGGTGCGGAACCAGGGGCGCGAGGAACTGCGCGCCCAACCACCCCCACCCCCAAACTCGCACCCCGCGCCCAACCCCCACCCACCCAGCGCGCCCCAGCAGCGTGGCCTACCCCTCAACCGCCGGAGGCCTGAGCGGGAGCGCCCCCGAAGCCATCAACCCCTCCTCGTCCACCGAAAACGTCCGCACCCGCCCGGGCCCCGAGTACGGCGTCTCGAACCGCACCGTGACCCGCCCCACCCCGCTGCCCTGCACCCACCCGGGCCCGAACTCCGAGTGCGTCACGTCCTGCCCGGGCCACCACCGCCGAGCCACCGGCTCACCGGCCGCCTCAACCACACCCTCCCTCTCCTCCTCCCCAAACTCCCCCTCCCCCTCCCCCTCCTCCGCCTCCCGCTCCGCCTGCGCGAACAGATCCTCCTGCGTGTAGTCGGCCAGCTGAGCAACGCCCACTCCCAGCAACCGCACACCCCCCGTGGTGTCCACCTGCTGCGCCAGCCGCCGCGCCGTCGCCGCGATCACCGCAGGATCGTCCGTCGGCCCACCCAACGTCTCGGACCGGGTCAGCGTCGAAAAATCGAACCGCCGTACCTTCAGCACCACCGTCCGCCCGGACCGCCCCGCCGCCCGCAACCGCCGCACGCACCGCGCGGCCAGCTGGTCGACCTCACGCAGAATGCGCTCCCGATCGGCCAGGTCGACCTCGAACGTGTCCTCCACCGACACCGATTTGGCATCCCGATCCGGCACCACGGGCCGCTCGTCCCACCCCAGCGCCATCTGGAACACGCCCGCGCCGTGCGCCTTCCCGAGCAGCCCGACCAGCTCCTCGAACCCGGCCTCCGCAAGATCCGCAACACTCGTAAGCCCGGCCCGTCGCAACGCCTGCTCCGTCGCGGGCCCGATGCCGGGCAGCGCCCGCACCGGCATCGGCGCCAGCACGGCCCGCTCCGAGCCTGGTTCGATCAGCACCAACCCGTCCGGTTTGGCCTGCTCGGAGCCGATCTTCGCCATCAACTTCGAAGCCGCGGCACCCACCGACGCGGTCAGCCCGGTGCGTTCCACGATGTCCGCCCGCAGGTCCTCGGCGAGCGCCAGCACCAGCTGTGCTCCTTCGGCGGGCGTCGCGGCGGCCAGCGCCGGCCCGTACGGCCCGGCCTCCAGGTCGACGAACGCCTCGTCCAGGCTGAGCGGTTCGACCAGTGGGGAGCGTTCCCGCAGCAGGCCCATGACGATCTCGCTGTTGGCCCGGTACGCCTCGAACCGGCCGGTCAGGAACGCCGCGTTCGGGCACAGCCGGCGCGCCTGCGCCATCGGCATCGCCGAGTGCACACCGAACTTCCGCGCCTCGTAGGACGCGGTGGAGACCACCCCGCGCCCGCCGAGCCCGCCGACGATGACGGGCTTTCCGCGCAAGCTCGGCTTCGACGCCTGCTCCACCGCCGCGAAGAAGGCGTCCATGTCGAGGTGAATGATGCTCGGCACCGATCGCACGCCCCATCTTCCCGCGCACCACCGACAAACCCCACTCCCCCTACCGGGGGGACCCGCAAACAGCCCTCACCCCCACTCCCCCTACCGGGGGACCCGCAGACAGCCCCTCACCCCCACCCCGCGCCCCCAGGGGGCCTCGCGGCAGCCCTCACCCCCGCGCCGCGTCGGCCAGCGCCCGCTCCACCCCGTCCTCGTGACGGCCGAGCAGCGTCGGGTCGGGCCGCACCAGCACGTTCAGGAACGCCTTCGCCGCGCTGCCGATCTCCCGCACCTCGCCGTAGTGCCAGGTGGTGTCGTGCCACTCCTCCACGCCGACCCCGGACGACTCGATCCCGGCGGCCCGGCACAGCGCCAGCGCCCGCCGCACATGGAAGGTCTGGCTGATCAACACCGCCTTGTCGACGCCGAAGATCCGGTGCGCGCGGGTGCAGGAATCCCAGGTGTCGAAGCCCGCGTAGTCGCCGACCACCCGGATCTCCGGCACGCCGCGCTCGATCAAGTAGGTACGCATCGCGTCGGTCTCGTCGTACTCGACGGTGCCGTTGTCGCCGGTCACCAGGACCGCCTGCACCTTGTTCGCCCGGTACAGCTCCAGCGCGGCGTCCAGCCGGTGCGCGAGGTACGGGGAGGGCTTGCCGTTCATCAGACCGGCTCCGAACACGATGGCCACCGGCGCGGCCGGCACGCTCTGCACGGTGCCGATCTTGTGGGACTGCGTCACGAACAGCCAGGCGTTCGGGGTCAGCGCCAGCACCGAGCACGCCAACAGCGCCTGGAACCAGCGCCGCTGCCCACGCCGACTGCCCCACCCGGGCGGCCGCCGCTTCAGCAGCCACCGCCCGCGCCGCCCGAGCCCCTGCATGATCATTCGCACACGGGAGTGGACGAAACGCCCGCCCGGCCGGTTCCCGCGGGGAGATCGTCAGACGGCCCGGTTGCGGCGCTGCGCCAGCTCGTCCCCCGGGTCGTGGCCGACCAGCGTCTCGCCGGTGTCGGTGCGCTCGCCGTGCAGCCGGCCGAGGGTGGCCTCCAGCTCCTGCCACACCGCGCCGACCGCGATGCCGAACACGCCCTGGCCGCCGTTCAGCAGATCGACGACCTGCTGCGGGGAGGTGCACTCGTAGACCGTCGCGCCGTCGCACATCAGGGTCAGCCCGGTCAGGCCGGCCTGATCGGCGGACTGCAGGTGCGTGACGGCGACCCGGATGTTCTGCAGCGAGACTCCGGCGTCCAGCAGCCGCTTGACGATCTTCAGAAGCAGGATGTCCCGGAAGCTGTACAGCCGCTGCGCACCGGCCGGATAAGTGGAGCGCACCGAGGGCTCCAGCAGCCCGGTGCGGGCCCAGTAGTCGAGCTGGCGGTAGGTGATGCCGGCGGCGGCGCAGGCCGTGGGGCCGCGGTAGCCAACCAGGGCCGAGGTGGGGGTGAGCCGTTCGATCGCGGGCTGCCCGGGCTGGACAGCCGGGAACCGGCCGAGTCGGGGCAGCTCCTCACCGTCCGGTTCGGGCCGCCAGGGCCGCCCGATCGGACCGCGGCCGGCGCGCGGCACGTGCACCGCGCACAGGGCTCCGGAACGCGTCTCGTCGCCGGTGCCGCTCATCGCCAACCTCCGTCCATTCCGCCTCAAGGCCCCCGTGGCCCCGCACGGACCCGACGGGCCCAGGCTGCGGGCGGCCCGTCCGGCGGGCCATCACCTGACGGTAGGCAGTCGCCCAAGCACCGTCAACGATCGCCACGCCGGGGCCTCGCACAAACTTCACCCCATCGAGTGGTTATTCGTGCCCCATGCGCGGGTAGCGAAATGGATTTCTACCACAGCCGAGTTGCGGCCCACGGCCCGCCCCGCTAGCAGAGCGTCCGCCCCAGGTGACCGACCGCCACCGAGGAGCGCCATCAACCGCCGCAATTACGGCCTACTGCGGACCACCGCCGAAGTCCTCCGGCGAGACCTGGTCCAGGAACTCCCGGAACTTCTCGACCTCGTCCTCCTGCTCGTCCGGGATCGAGATACCGGCCTCGGCCAGCACCTCCTCGGTCCCGAAGATCGGCGTGCCGGTGCGCAGCGCCAGCGCTATCGCGTCGGAGGGGCGCGCACTCACCTCGGCACCCCCGGAGAACACCAGGTCGGCGTAGAACACCCCGTCCCGCAGGTCGTTGATCCGCACCTCGGTCAGCTGCTGGCCGAGCGCCTCCAGCACGTCCTTGAACAGGTCGTGCGTCAACGGCCGCACCGGAGTCATGCCCTGCTGGGCGAAAGCGATCGCGGTGGCTTCCCCCGGCCCGATCCAGATCGGCAGGTAGCGGTCCCCGCCGACCTCCCGCAGCAGCACGATCGGCTGGTTGGAGGGCATCTCCACCCGGACACCCACGACGTCGAGCTCATTCACACCAGCAACCCTATGGCGCGAGCCCCCGATAGGAAAGCGCAGCAGGCAGCGACCACCGTGATCCGGACGCCGCCCACCGCCCACCCGCTCAGGACCGGGCCCGCAGCCCGGCCTGAACCATCGCCGCGTGCAACCGCACCGACAGCGTCGCCAACTCCCGGGCCGTCGCCTCCGCGTGCGCCCGGGTCTGCGGATTGCGGTGCCGCCTCAGCGGCGCCACCACCTGCTCCACCAGCGAAACCTCGCGGTCCGCCGCCGCCTTCATCGCCCGCAGGTGCCGAGGCTCCAGGCCGAACCGGCCCAGCTCCGCCACCAGCCGCGCGATCTGCAGCGCCTCCCCGTCGTACCCGCCGTCCGGCCCCGCCTGCACCAGGCCGTACGACTCCCACTCGACGAGCTCCCGCTCCTGGGCCTCCGCCGCCGCGATCAGCTCGGCCCGGCCCAGCCGCACCCCGCCCACCGCCGATGACCCCGCCAGCTCCCGGTCCGCCTCCTCCAGCGGCCCCGGACGGGCCTCCGCCGCCGGAAGCGCCGGCGGCTGCTCGCCGCGCTCGATCGCGTCCAGGTGCTCGCGGATCACCCGCAACGGCAGGTAGTGGTCGCGCTGCATCCGCAGCACGTACGCCAGCCGCTCCACGTCCGCCGCCGAGAACTTCCGGTAGCCGGACGGAGTGCGCTGCGGCTCGACCAGGCCCTCCGCCTCCAGGAAGCGGATCTTCGAGATCGTCACCTCCGGGAAGTCGTCCCGCAGGAAGGCCAGCACCGCGCCGATGGACAGCAGTTCGTCACCCCGCCGGCGCGCCTCGCCCGCGCGGCGCGAAGCCGGCACGGGCGAGGACCCGAGGGACGGGGTCGGAGTCTGTGGGGTCACTCGGGCTCCAAACGGAGAAGTGGTCAGTACCCCCGGTGGTGACTGGCGAAGAACACCAGCCGGTACTTACCGATCTGCACCTCGTCGCCGTTGTTCAGCAGCACCTCGTCGATCCGCTCCCGGTTCACGTAGGTGCCGTTCAGGCTGCCCACGTCCGCGACCGAGAAGCCACCGTCGGGCTGCCGGCGGAACTCCACGTGCCGACGCGACACCGTCACGTCGTCCAGGAAGATGTCCCCCTGCGGGTGGCGACCCGCCGTGGTCACGTCCGAGTCCAGCAGGAACCGGCTCCCCGAGTTCGGGCCGCGCTGCACGATCAGCAGTGCCGAGCCCGGCGGCAGCGCGTCGATCGCCGCCATCACCTCGGCCGACAGCGCCGGAGTGGCGCCCGTCGACGTCGCGGTCGGGTCGTACGACTCGATGCCGGAGATCGAAATGGTCGACGTGGTCTCCACCGCGCCCTCCGGGAAACCGCCGCCACGCAGCTGAGTACCGCAGTTCGAGCAGAACCGGGCCTGCGCCGGGTTCTGGTTCCCGCACCGCGGGCACGGGCTGGTGCCAGCCATGTTCACAGCCTCCTGGCGCGGCACACCCGACTGGGGGTGCCCGGCGTAGGTGTCCGGGGCAAACCCTCCACCGGAGGTTGAGGGTCCTGCCGGGAAACCTATGCGCGGCCCGCCCGACGAATCAACCGACGCGCCGTAGCCCGCGTCAATCTGCCCGGTCGGCACGCCGGCCCCCTGGGTCACGTCCTCCCGGTACAGCGGACGCTGCCCGTCCGGCGCCGGACGGGCCGGCGGCACCCCGCCGTCCTCCTGCCGGTACCGGGCGGTCGGTGCCTCCGCCGCCGCCTGCTTGTTACGGCCGAAAAGCTTCGAGAAAAAACTCACGGGCGAATCCCCTTGCGTGTGACAGAACCGCCCGCGGGGCAGGGTTCAGGGCTCGGTGTGGCGGTAAGCCCGGCATCCGGCCGGAAACTGACGATCGACAAAACCAAGTGTCGCCGACCCCCTGCGGGCACCCACCACCGGGGGCGACCCGCAGCTGACGAACCGTACGGAGCGCGCCCCGTCACTTCGCCGCCGGCTTGCCGTACTGCAACGGCCGCGGGGTGGCCAACACGTCCACCACCACCTTCGGCTGCGGGACGATGGTCGCCCGCGCCTGCTGCTTCTCCAAGCTGCGCACCACACCGCCGGGAATGTTCAGTGCCGGAGTCAGATCCTGCGGGTTTCCCACCACGGTGAAACGAAACGGCTGCGACACGTTCTTCCCGTCGATCCGCACACCGCCGCCCGACGCGTTGTCGGTGAAATACGTCCCGGCCACCACGCGCACGTCGTTGATCTGAATCGCCTCCGCCCCCGCCGCTCGGAGTTCCTGCAGGGTGTCCAGCAGCATATCCGCCTTCACCTGCCCTTGGGGATCATCGATCGTCAGCACGATCCCCGGGCCGGTCGCCTTCTCCGTCCCCGCCAGCACGCCCAGCTCGCCGGCCTTCTTCCTGGTCTGCTCCTGCGCCTCCTTGGCCTGGTTGGACGAGTTCTCCAACTGCGCCAAGGACTGCTCCAGCTGCGTCTTCTCGAACTGAAGACGCTGCTGGCGGCCGTCCAGTTCGTCCAGGATCCGCACCAGGTCCTCCTGTCGCGCCCCGCGCAGCTGGCTGTGGTCGTTCGTCGACCGCACCTGGATCGCCAGCGCCAGCCCCAGCGCGAACAGCAGCAGCGCCACCACGAACTGGCCGCGCGACACCCGCGGCGGCCACAGCGCCGCCTTCAACCGGGTCCGCCCGTCCGACGGCAACGCCACCGGCACCGGCGCGGCCTGCCGCGCCACCACCGGCTCCTCCGCCACCGGCTCGGCCTCGACCTCGGGCTCCGCCGCCGGGGCCTCCTCGACCTCCGACTCCGGCTTCTCGACCGGCTCCTCCGGCTTCTTCGGCTCCGCCTTCGGCTCCTCCGCCGCGGCCGGCTGCTCCGGGCCCTTCGGCTCCTTCTCCTCGCTCACAACCGCTCCCCTAGGCCCTGAACACGTGCCGACGGATCGCCGCCGCGTTCGAGAAGATCCGGATGCCCAGCACCACCACCACGCCGGTGGACAGCTGCGAGCCCACGCCCAGCTGGTCGCCCAGGAACACGATCAGCGCCGCCACCACCACGTTCGACAGGAACGACACCACGAAGACCTTGTCGTCGAAGATCCCGTCCAGCATCGCCCGCACGCCGCCGAACACCGCGTCCAGCGCCGCCACCACCGCGATCGGCAGATACGGCACCACCGCGTTCGGCACCTCCGGCTGCACGAACACGCCGACGACCACGCCGATCACGAGTCCCAGTACGGCAATCACGGTGTAGCTGCTCCTGTTCCGGAGGGAGTGGACTTCACGGTCGAACCCGCCGACCTGGACGGCCCCGACGAGGACGGCGACTTCGGCTTCGCGGTCGGCGACGACGGCGGCTGCGACGACGAATGCGGTGCGGACGACTGCGACGGCGCGGGCGACGGCGTCGGCGACTCCGTCCCGGCCACCCGCAGCGTCACGCCCAGCGCGGCCGGCAGCGTCAACGACTTCTGCGCGGACACCGTCGAACGGATCCCGTAGCTGTCCTGGATGACCTTCAGGTAGTGGCCGCCCTCGTTGTCCTGGAACGCCTGCGCCAGCCGCGGCCCGTCCCCGATCGCCAGCAGCGTGTACGGCGGCACCAGCGGCCGGTTGTCCACCAGGATCGCGTCACCGGCGGCCCGGATCGCCGACAGCGCGGTCAGCCGCTGCCCGTTCACGGACACCGCCTCCGCGCCCGCCAGCCACAGGCCGTTCACCGCGTACTGCAGGTCGTGGTCCTGGACCCGGCCCTTGTTGCCGAAGCCCTCCGCGTTCCGCGGATCGCTCACATTGCCGCCGCCACCGCTGCCGGACGCTTCCTCGATCACCAGCTTCACGCCCGGACCGCTGATCTCCCCGGTCCCGGCCTGCGCCGCCAGCCGGGCCAGCCCGCCGTCGTCCCCGGACTGCAGCGCCTGCGCCTGCGCGTCCTCGACCCTGTCGCGGTCCTGCTCGACCTGCCGCTGCAACGCGTCCGCCGCCTTGTTGGCGTCGTTCACCCGGCTCACCAGGGCGTCCCGCTCCTTCGCCAGGACCGGCGCCGCCTCCTGCGTGTTCACCGCCCCGACCGTCACCACCGTCGCCGCCAGCGCCAGCCCCAGGGCCAGCACCAGCCGACCCTTCGCCGTCGCCGGCAGCCGCGACCGGCCCTCCGCCCCGCGCGCCCGGGCCGCCTCCGCGTACCCGTCGTCCAGCGAGTGGTCCATCACCGTGGTCAGCAGGGACATCGATGCGTCCGGACGGCGGAATCGCCCGTCCGGGTCATTCGGCGTCGACGTTGCTGGCATGCGCCACATCGTTTCACGACCATGACGCGGCCCACGACCAGCCCCCGGGCCTGCAGGACGGTATCGGCACAGGATCGTGACAAACGTCCGGAGGGGACGGACCCGAAGGCCCGCCCCCACCAGAACATCTCCGCATTACCTCCCGGCACCGTCCACGACTGCGGCCCATTCGTCCAACAACCGCTCCGTCGCCTCGTCGTCCGGGCCCTCCGCCCACAGGTGCGTCACGGCCTCCGCCGGGTCCGGCAGCACCAGCGTCCACCGGCCGTCCGCCTCGACCACCCGCACCCCGTCCGTGGTGTCCAGCTTGCGGTTGCCCGCCGCCTCCACCACCGAGCGCATCACCATGCCCTTCGCCGCCCACGGCGTCGCGATGTCCCGCTTCTGGATGTGCGCCTGCGGGATCCGCGCATCGATCTGGCTCAGCGTCAGCTGCGTCCGCGCCACCAGACCCACCAGCCGCACGAACGCCGCCGCGCCGTCCAGCACCCCGGAGAACTCGGGCACCACGAAACCGCCGCGCCCGTCACCACCGAAGATCGTGCCGTCCGCCGCCGCGGCCTTCGCCAGGTCGTCCGGCGTGGTCGTGGTCCAGATCACCTGGGTGCCGTGGTACGCCGCCACCTGCTCGGCGATCCGGGTCGTCGTCACCGGCAGCGCCACCTGCCCGGCCCGGCGCTCCGCCGCGACCAGGTCCAGCAGCACCAGCAGCGCCCGGTCGTCCTCGATCACCCGGCCCTGCTCGTCCACGAAGGACACCCGCTCGCCGACCGGGTCGAACCGCACCCCGAACGCGGCCCGCGAGGACGCCACCAGCTCACCCAGCCTGGCCAGCGCCGCCCGCCGCTCGTCCGCGCCCTCGGTCGGCCGCGCCTCGTCCAAGCCGCCGGCCACCGTCAGCGTCTCCACCCCGAGCCGGCCCAGGATGCTCGGCAGCACCAGCCCCGCACTGCCGTGCGCGGCATCCACCACCACCTTCAGCCCCGCCTCCCGCACCCCGCTGGTGTCGACCGCCCGCAGCAGGTTCGTCGCGTACGAGTCGAACACGCTCGCCGGGTGCAGCAGGTCGCCGATCTCGCCCGGGAACGCCCGCCGGAACTCCTGCCGGGCGTACACCCGGTCCAGCTTCCGCTGCCCGGCCTGCGACAGGTCCGCGCCGCGCTCGTCGAAGAACAGGATGTCCAGCGAGTCCGGCACTCCCGGCGTGGTCCGCAGGAAGATCCCGCCCGCACTCCCCCGCGCCGTCGCCTGCCGGGCCACCGGCATCGGCACGTTCTCCAAGTCCCGGACGTCGATCGCACTGGTCTGCAACGCCGAGATCATCGCCCGCTTCAACGCCCGCGCACCCCGCGAGTGATCACGCGCGATGGTGACGGTGGCCCCCTTCTTCAGCGTCGTCGCGTACGCCCCCGCCAGCCGCACCGCCAGCTCCGGCGTGATCTCCACGTTCAGGATCCCCGACACCCCCCGCACCCCGAACAGGTGCTCCTGGCCGCGGGACTCCCAGATCACCGAGGTGTTGACGAACGCGCCGGCCTCGATCGTCTTGAACGGATAGACCCGGACGTTGCCCGCGATGATCGACTCCTCGCCGATCAGACACTCGTCACCGATCACCGCCCCCTCGTCGATCCGCGCCGCCTGCATCACGTCGGTGTTCTTCCCGACCACGCACCCGCGCAGATTCGACTGCGGCCCCACGTACACGTTGTCGTGCACCACCGCCTTGTGCAGGAACGCACCGCGCTTCACGACCACGTTCGAGCCCAGCACGGTGTGCTCACGCAGCTCCACGCCGGCCTCGACCTTGGCGTAGTCACCGATGTACAGCGGCCCCCGCAGCACTGCCTCCGGGTCCACCTCCGCACCTTCGGCCACCCACACGCCCGGCGAGATCTCGAACCCGTCCAGCTCGACCTGGACCTTCCCCTCCAGCACGTCCGCCTGTGCCTTCAGGTAGCTCTCGTGAGTACCCACGTCCTCCCAGTAGCCCTCGGCGACATAGCCGAACACCGGCTTGCCCTCCTTGAGCAACCGCGGGAACACATCGCTCGACCAGTCGACCGACTCCCCCGCCGCCACGTAGTCGAAGACTTCCGGCTCCATCACGTAGATGCCGGTGTTCACGGTGTCCGAGAACACCTGTCCCCAGGTCGGCTTCTCCAGGAAGCGCTCGACCCTGCCCTCGTCGTCCGTGATGGTGATACCGAATTCCAACGGGTTCGGCACCCGGGTCAGGCACACCGTCACCAGTGCGCCCTTCTCCCGGTGAAAAGCAATCAGCTCGGAAAGATCAAAATCCGTCAGCGCGTCACCGGAGATCACCAGAAACGAATCGTCCCGCAACGCGTCCTCGGCGTTCTTGACGCTGCCGGCCGTCCCCAGCGGTGTTTCCTCGTTGGCATAGGTGAGGTGCATCCCCAGTTCCTCACCGTCGCCGAAGTAGTTCTTCACCAGCGACGCCAGGAACTGCACGGTCACCACGGTGTCATTGAGCCCGTGCCGCTTCAGCAACCGCAGCACGTGCTCCATGATCGGCCGATTGGCGACCGGCAACAGTGGCTTGGGCATGCTGGAAGTCATCGGGCGGAGTCGAGTGCCCTCCCCGCCCGCCATCACAACGGCTTTCATTACGGGTGCGTCCTCCTTCGCGGTGGTGAACCCCTGCGGGTCCATCAAACCGGTCCGACGCATGTCTACCCGGAAGAAATGATCCGACTCACCGTGGAGGCCGTGTGAAACGTCTCAGGCTGATCTCAAACAGCAGCCGGACGCTCCGCCTGCAGGATCTGCCGGGCCTGCACGGCATACATCGCGCCGGCCCACCAGTACAGCGTCGTCCCCCACCAGATGAACGCCCAACTCACCGCTTCCGCAACCTGGTGCACCCACCCGTCACCGACACCCAGCAGCAGAAGCGGAAACGCGTACATCAGATTGAACGTGGCAGCCTTCCCCAGAAAACTCACGTTCAACGGCCCGTAGCCCGCCCGGTTGAGCCGCAACAGCACCACCCCGACGAACGCCTCCCGGGCCACCAGCAACGCCGTCAGCCACCACGGCAGAATCTCCCGCCACGTCAGCCCCACCAGCGTCGACACGATGTACAGCCGGTCCGCCGCCGGATCCAGCAACTGCCCCAGCCGGCTGATCTGCCCCCACCGCCGAGCCAGCTTCCCGTCAAGATAATCGCTGACCCCACTCAGCATCAGAATGACGATCGCCCACCCGTCATTCTTCGGCCCCCCGAAGACCGGCCACAACACCAACCAGAGGAAGATCGGTACGCCCACCAGCCGAGCCATGCTCAGCAGATTGGGGATCGTAAAGATCCGGTCGGTCTGGACGCGCGTCTCCTGAACCTCCACTGTGCGGAGCCTCCTGTGGTACCAACGACAAAGTGTGCGGAATTGACCCTACAACAGAAAAGCCCCCTGACATCCCGTCAGGGGGCTTCTCCAGAAGAATTGTTCGGCGGCGTCCTACTCTCCCACAGGGTCCCCCCTGCAGTACCATCGGCGCTGTGAGGCTTAGCTTCCGGGTTCGGAATGT
>NZ_JBIALR010000034.1:0-52325 GCF_042873675.1 Kitasatospora sp. NPDC004614 | reverse complement strand
CCGCCGCCCCTGAGGGCTCCGGTCCTCGCGGATCTCGAAGGTCATCGCGTCCCCTGAGCTGGGGTGTTGCAGCAACCACTAGAACCCAAGTTCGCGGAGCCGGGCCTTCGGGCGTCCGGGGTCAGTGGCGGAGTTCGAGGGTGCAGCACTTGACGGCGCCGCCGGCCCGGAGCAGTTCGGTGAGGTCGATGCCGATCGGGGTGAAGCCGCGGGCGCGCAGCTGCCCGGCGAGGCCGGTGGCGGCCTCGGGGAGGACGACGTTCGCGCCGTCCGAGACGGCGTTGAGGCCGAACACCCGGGCGTCCTCGGCGTCGGCCAGGATCGCGTCCGGGTAGAGGCGCTCCAGGACGGCCCGGGAGGCGGCGTCGAAGGCCGGCGGGTAGTACATGATCTCGTCGTCGTCGAGGACGGCGAGCGCGGTGTCCAGGTGGTAGTAGCGCGGGTCGACCAGCCGCAGGGTGACCACCTCGCGGCCGAGGAAGGCCGCGGCCTCGGCGTGTGCGGCGGGTTCGGTGCGGAAGCCGGTGCCGGCCAGGATGCGCCCGCCGGCCACCAGCAGGTCGCCCTCGCCCTCGTTGACCTGCTCGGCGTCCCGGACCTGCCAGCCGCCGCGCTCGCGGAACCAGTCGGCGTACGCCGGGCCCTCGGCGGTGCGCTCCGGGTACCGGAAGCGGGCGCCGAGCACCTTGCCGTCGACCGTGGTGGCGCCGTTGGCGGCGAACACCATGTCCGGCAGGCCGGCCAGGGGTTCGATCAACTCGACGGTGTGGCCGAGGCGTTGGAAGAGCGCGTACAGCTCGTCCCACTGGGCGAGGGCGGCGCCGGTGTCGGTGGGCTTGGCCGGGTCCATCCACGGGTTGATGGAGTAGTCGACGGTGAAGTGGGCGGGCCGGCACATCAGGTAGTGGCGCGGGCGGGCGGTTCGCGGCGACACGGTGGTGTCTCCTTCCGGGCGGAACGCGACGGCTGACGGTGAGTCAGTGGCGCGCGATCTGGTGGGGGAGGGTCAGCTGCCGATGGACTGCGGGAAGGCGAACAGCCCGCTCGGGTCGTGACGGTGCTTGATGGCGACCAGCCGAGGGTAGTTCGCACCGTAGTAGGCGGTCCGCCAGCCTCGCAGGTCCGGATCGGTGAAGTTCAGGTAGGCGCCGTCCGTCGTGTGCGCGGCGATCAGGTGATCGAATCCGGCCAGCCAGTCGAGCCGGCCGGCCGGGTCCTCGCCGGGCAGCCAGGAGGTGTCCAGGCTGACCAGGTACTGGGCGTCGCGGTGGACGAACGCGGTGGCCTGCGGGTCGACCCGGTTGATCGCGCCGCCCCAGCCGAACAGGGCGAGGCCGCAGCCGTCCGGGTTGCCGCTCGGCGGTGCGGCGGCGAGCAGGTCGAGCGCCGCCGCGACCGCCTCGGGCGGCAGCGGGTCGGTGGCGAAGTGGGTCCGGACGGCGAACGCCCCGCCGGCGGTCTCGTGCTGCAGGTACTCCATGGCGTCCCAGAAGTCCCGGTCGGCGATCTCGGCGCGCAGCGGCCGGCCGGCGGCGAGCGCCGGGGCGAGCACGTCGCGCAGTTCGGCGGCCGGGCCGAGGTGCAGGCCGACGGTGGAGACCAGGGTGCGGCCGCCGGACGTCGCGACGCCGAGCCGCAGCGAGGTCTCCTCCGGGGCGGTGCGCATCACCCGCTGGACGGCCTCGAACACGGCGGGCGCGTGCGGGGCCTCCCAGAGCAGCAGGCAGGTGGACGCGGCCGGGGCCTCGACGGCCTGGAAGGTCAGGTCGAGGTTGATCCCGAAGTTGCCTCCGCCGCCGCCCCGGCAGGCCCAGTACAGGTCCTCGTTCTCCTGCGCGTCGCAGCTCAGCACGGCGGCGGACGCGGTGGCCAGGGTGGTGGCGCGCAGTGTGTCGGCGGTCAGCCCGAGCCGGCGCGAGGTGGCGGCGGATCCGCCGCCGAGGGCGAGTCCGGCGATGCCGACGCCGGCGCCGTTGCCGAGCGGCAGGGCCAGCCCGTGCGGCCGCAGCGCGGCGTACAGCGCGCCGGTGAGGACGCCCCCGCCGACGACGACCCGCCCGGTCGCGGGATCGACGTCGATCGCGTCCAGCGCCCGCAGGTCCACCACCAGGCCGGAGTTGACGGAGTGCCCCGCGTACGAGTGCCCGCCCCCGCGCGGGACGATCGGCACCCCGCTCTCCCCCGCCCATTCGACGGCCCGCAGCACGTCCGCGGGACCGGCCGCCCGCAGGACGGCGGCGGGCGCCCGGTCCGCCCACCGTTCGTTGAACGCCGCCGACGACTCCCGGAACGCGCCGTCCCCGGGGTGCAGCAGCGGCCCGGCGGTGTGCTTGTCCAGCAGCGCCCAGTCGGGGGTCACGGGGCGACCTCTTCGATGGTGGAGGTGCCGGTGGTGGGGTGGGGGCCGTAGCGTTCCCAGGTTTCGTGCAGGCGGATACGGCCGTCGGGGGTGAGCGAGGGGGTGTTGCGGGTGTGGCCGCAGACGACTTCGCCGTCGGTGAGGACGAAGGTGTAGCCCATGGCGAGGGTGCCGTCGGGCTGGCGGGTGCCGGCGGTCCAGCCGCGCCGGATCGCGCCGCCGGCGATCTCGCCCCAGACCAGGTCGCCCTGCTGGTGGTAGACGGCGACGGTGCGGTGGTCGCCGTCGGGGGCGTGGAAGCGGCGTCCTTCGTAGTCGAGGTGGCGGGTGTTCATGCCTGCCACCAGATCGCGTAGTAGGCGAAGTCGGTGTCGTGCGGGTTGGCGACGGCGTGGTCGGTGTCGGCGGGCAGCAGGACGAGGTCGCCGGCGGCGATGGGGTGGCTCGCGCCGTCGGGGGTGCGGACTTCGCCGCGGCCGCTCATGCAGATGAACAGTTCGCGTTCGGCGTGCTGGTGGGTGTCGGTGAGGTCGCCGGGGCGCAGGACGCACCAGGCGCCGTGGAAGGGGGTGGTGAGGCCGTCCCAGGGGTGGAGGAGTCGAAGGTCGAGGCCGTGGGCGCGTTCGAGCTGCCGGTGTTCCTGGCGGCGGATCACCAGGCCGGGCGGTGGGCCGGTTTCGGGCATGGCGGACTCCGTTCGGAAGGGGCGGACGGTGGAGTGGGGTGTCAGCGGACGGCGGCGACCGCGTGGCCGAGGCCGGCGTCGCGGGCGAGCACCAGTGCCTGCGCGCGGTCGGCGACGCCGAGTTTGCCGAGGATGCCGGAGACCCGGTTGCTGACGGTTTTGGAGGCGAGGGCGAGTTCCCGGGCGATGGCGGTGTTGGAGCGGCCGGCGGCGAGGTGTTCGAGTACTTCGCGTTCGCGGTGGCTGAGCTGCGGGAACGGGTAGCTGCGGGTGCGCTGGCCGGTGCCGATCAGGGTGCCGAGGCGGGCGGCGATGGTGCGGTCGAGGATGGCTTCGCCGGCGCCGACGGCGAGGATGCCGCGGACGATCTGGTCGGCGGTGGCGCGTTTGACCAGGTAGCCGCGGGCGCCGGCGTGGAAGGCGGCGGCGACGGCCTTGTCGTCGTCGAGGGTACTGAAGACCAGGACGCCGGTCTCGGGGGTGAGTCGCAGGACCTGGCTGATCACCCGCACGCCGGCGCTCTCGTCCATCTGCGGGTCGAGGACGAGGACGTCGGGCCGGTGCCGGGAGGTGGCGGCGAGCACTTCGCCGGTGGTGCCGGCCTCGCCGACCACCGCCGCGCCCCCGGAGGCCTCGACCATGGAGCGGACGCCCTGCCGGACGGCGGGTTGCACGTCGGCGAGCAGCACGGTCGGTGGCACCGTACTCCCGTGCTGGTTCATCGTTCCCTCGCGGCGTGTGGGGGTGCGGCGGTGGTGCGGCGCTGCCGACCGTGATCACCGGCAGTGATGACTCCGCCACACCAGCATGGGCCGATCACTTCTCCGTCTCAAGTGCGCAATGTCATGCAGGAGTTGGCAGATGTGAGGGTTGAGAGGCCGCCTCCCGGGCTTTGCGCGTGATCTCCTCGCGGCCGCGCCAGTGCGACCAGAAGGCGCCGGTGTAGCCGAGGCCGCCGAGGCTGGTGAGGAAGGGGTTGTCGGCGTAGTTGTTGTCGTGCTCGCTCATGCCCTCGACGGTCGGCAGCATTACCCGGAAGTGGTCGGCGGGGTCGATCAGCGCCCACAGGTCGGTGACCGCGCTGTGCCAGCGCTCCGCCGGGTCGGCGGCGCGGGCCGGGTCGGACAGCAGGTCGGGCGAGAAGTAGCAGACCAGGCGGAAGTTGCCGTGCTCGTCGAACATGAACTGCCGTTCGTACTCGGCCGGGGAGGCGCACATCCGCAGCGGCTTGAGCACGATCGGGCCGTCGGCGGTGTTGGACTGCAGGCCCGGGACGGTGCGCACGCCCGCGCACCGTTCGGCCAGGTCGATGCCCATCGGGGTGTAGGGGAACAGCCGCAGGCCGAGCGAGAAGCCGGTGACGGTGGCGTCCAGCGCCATGAAGGCGTCCACGCAGGCGCGCACCGTCCCGGGGGTCTCGCCGGGCATGCCGAACAGCGCCTCGACCATGGTGAGGATGCCGCGTTCGTGGCAGAGCCGGACCAGCCGCTCGGTGTCGGCGAAGGTGTAGTAGGTGCCGCCCTTCTCGGTGACCTTCCAGCCGCTGAGCACCTCCGGCCGGATGTGGTCGCTGCCGACGTTGACGCCCCGGCAGCCGGCCGCGGCCAGCAGGTCGGCGAACTCCTCGTCGAACGGGCTGGGTTGGCAGTAGACCCAGAGCCGCAGGTCGTTCAGCGGGTTGCCGGGGTCGGCGTGCCGGCGGCGGACGATCTCCCGCAGCAGGTTCTTGGCGTGCGCGATCGACAGGTTGAACTCGCTGTCGGTGGTGTGCTGGTCGAGGATGCCCTGCGCGGCCAGCGACTCCATCTCGTCCACCACGGAGGCGAGTTCGCGCAGTCCGTAGCGGGTGCCCTTGGCGTCGGGTTCGACGCAGTGCGAACAGCGGTACGCGCAGCCGTTCTTGGTCAGGATCGAGCCGAGTCCGCCGCGCCGGTAGTACTCCAGGTTGTCCACCCGGTGCGGCAGGCCGGAGCGCCGCCGGTACACCGAGAGCCGGTCGACCTGCCACACCCGGGGCTCGAACCGGCCGGTGGGGTCGGCCGGTTGGGGCTCGCCGTGGCGGACGGTCAGCACCGCGGGCGGGACCCGGACGGCGCCGCGTTCGGTGTTGCGGATCAGGCCGACGATGCCGGAGGTGTCGCGGCCCTCGGCGACGGCCGCGGCGAGTTCGCAGAGGATCTTCTCGCCGGGGCCCTTCACCCCGTAGTCGATGCCGAAGTACTCGACCAGCGCGAACGGCATGGTGGAGAAGCCGATGCCGCCGCCGACGATCGGCGCGTCGCTGAGCCGGCGGATCTCGGTGATGATCTCCCGGTGCTCGCCGACGAACGGGCGCTGCTCGAAGGCGTACACGGTGTCGGTGTTGCGGACGGTCACGCCGACCAGCAGCGGGCTGCGTTCCGCGAAGTACTCGTGCAGGCAGGCCTTCCAGTCGTCGCGGCGGAAGGTCAGGTCGAGCACCTCGACCTCGAAACCGGCGTCCTCCAGTGCGGTGGTGAGGACGTCGAGGGCGTACGGTGCGATCGGTGGGTGCACCTTGTTCGGGTTGACCAGCAGGACGGGTCTGCTCATCGGGTTCCCCTTCCCTGGGAGGTGGGTGGCGGCCGGTCAGACCAGGCCGAGGCTGATGCCGAACTCGGGCGTGCCGCCCAGCAGGTACGCTCCGGCGGACTGCAGGATGCGGTCCTGGGCGACCAGGTGCTGGGCCATCACGGTGGTGTCGCGCAGCCAGCGGTCCATCGGCGAGCTGCGGTTGATCGCCCAGGTCTGCAGCAGGTCGTAGGTGCGGGCCACGATGGTCCGGGAGTTGCGGAAGGCGTGCAGCCAGGACAGCGGGGAGGCCGCGCGCTCGACGGGCGTGAGGTCGTCCAGCGTCCCGCCGGCCGCGAGCACCTCCCACTGGCGGCGCATCGATCCGTACACGCCCTCCCGGGTGGCGTTGAACTCGGCTTCCAGGCGGGCGATTTCGGTCTGCACCCGCCAGCTGTCGGCCCAACTGCGGCCGGCCATCCGGTCGTAGCGGGACGTGGCAATCTCCCGGGCGTGGTCGAGCGCGGCGCGGGCCACGCCGAGCGGGACGCCGCACATGGCGCGGGTGAAGGAGTCCGGCTGGGCGAGCGGGCCGGGGCGGCCCTGCGGGGCGGCGAAGGTGTAGGTGTGCTCCTCGGGGACGAACACGTCGGTCATCGTGTAGTCGCAACTTCCGCTGCCGCACAGGCCGGTGGTGTCCCAGTTGTCGATCACCTCGACCTGTTCGCGGCGCACCAGGAACTGCCGGGAGTCGTGCCGGTGCTTGCTGCCGGGCGCGGCCCAGGGCTCGCCGTCCTGGAACAGGAACGCGCCGGAGGTCACCCAGTCGGCGTGCTTGATGCCTGAGCCGAACGACCAGCGGCCGCTGAGCCGGAAGCCGCCGGGGACGCGCTCGGCCCGGCCGGCGGGCTGGAGCAGGCCGGCCACCACCAGGTCCAGGCGCGGGAAGACCTCCTTGGCGACCCGCTGGTCCAGGAAGTTCGCGTAGATGCCGGTGTTGGCGCCGATCACGGCGCACCAGGCGGCGGAGGCGTCGCCGTACGCCAGGGCCTCCACCACCTCGGTCTGTTCCATCGAGGTGAGTCCGGGGCCGCCCCACTCGGGGCCGAAGCACATGCCGAACACGCCGGTGGTGCGCAGCAGTTCGACCACCTCGGCGGGCAGCGTGCGGTTGGCCTCGATCTCCGGGGACTTCTCCCGCAGCGTCGGCGCCAACTCCCGGGCGCGGCGCAGGATCTCCGATGTCATCGCGTCACTTCTCCTTCCAGCAGGGGGGTCAGCGGTCCAGCCCGAGGCTGATCCGGAACATCGGGGGCCGGCCGAGCAGGTAGGCGCCGACCGACTCCAGTACGGCGTCCTGGGCGGTGAGGTTCTGGCACATCACGGCGGTGTCGCGCAGCCAGCGGTCCATCGGCGAGGAGCGGTTGATCGACCAGGTCTGGAGCAGGTCGTAGAGCCGGGTGACGACGGCCCGGGAGGCCCGGAAGGCGTGCAGCCAGGCGAGCGGGGAGGCGGCGCGCTCGGTCGGGGTGAGGTCGTCCAGGGTGCCGCCGGCCGCGAGCACCTCCCACTGGCGGCGCACCGCCCCGTACACGCCCTCCCGGGCGGCGTTGAACTCCGCTTCGCAGCGGGCGAGTTCGGTCTGCACCCGCCAGCTCTCCGCCCAACTGCGGCCGGCCATCCGGTCGTAGCGGTCGGTGGCGACCTCGCGGGCGTGGTCGAGGGCGGCCCGGGCCACGCCGAGCGGGACGCCGCACAGGGCGCGCATGAAGGAGTCCGGCTGGGCGAGCGGGCCGGGGGTGCCGCGGACCTCCCAGAAGGTGAAGGTGTGCTCGTCGGGGACGAACACGTCGGTCATCGTGTAGTCGCAACTGCCCGTCCCGCACAGGCCGGTGGTGTCCCAGTTGTCGACCACCTCGACCTCGGAACGGGGCACCAGGAACTGCCGGGAGTCGTGGGCGTGCGGGCTGCCGGGCTCGGCCCAGGGCTCGCCGTCCTGGAACAGGAAGGCCCCGGAGGTCACCCAGTCGCTGTGCCTGATGCCGGAGCCGAACGACCAGCGGCCGCTGAGCCGGAAGCCGCCCGGCACCCGCTCGGCCCGGCCGGCGGGGGCGAGCACCCCGGCGGTGATCAGGTCCAGGCTCGGGTACACGTCCTTGACCACCGACTGGTGGAGGAAGTTGGCGAGCAGCCCGCTGTTGGCGCCGATCACGCCGCACCAGGCGGCGGAGGCGTCGCCGTACGCCAGGGCCTCGACGACCGCCAGCTGTTCGGCCGAGGTGAGTTCGGGGCCGCCCCACTCGCGGGCGAAGCACATCCGGAACACGCCGGTGCCGCACAGCAGTTCGACCACCTCGGCGGGCAGCGTGCGGTTGGCCTCGATCTGCGGGGACTTCTCCCGCAGCACGGGGGCGATCTCCTTGGCCCGGCGCAGCACCTCGGCGGCGTCCTGGGGCGGGGCGTCCCAGCGCGCGGCGCTCACCGGTCCACGTCCAGCAGTCCGGCGGGCATCGTGAACGGGGCCTGCGGGTCGGCGGGTTCGACGTCGGAGGTGACCGTGCCGACCAGCGCGGCGGCGGCGTCCAGGCGCTGTTCGCACCCGGTGACGCTGTCGGCCTCGCAGATGACGAAGGAGTGCCGGGCCAGGTAGCCGCCGGGGGGCAGCCGCAGCACGGTGCCGGGCGGGGCCATCGGGGCGGCGTGCAGCAGGCCGGGCGCGTCGCCGGGTTGCGGGAGGGTCAACTCGTCGAGCCGGCAGTCCTGTTCGGGGCAGCCGAAGCGGATCCCGGCGACCGCGGCCCGGGTCGGGGCGATCTCCGGTCGGCGGCCGACGGCGACGTCGAACAGCACCTCGCCGGGCTCCAGTCCGGTGGCGATCCGGCCGAGCAGCGGGATCAGGTCGCCGCCGAGCCGGCCGTTCACCTCGACGATCAGCGGGCCGCGCGGGGTGAGTCGCAGCTCGGTGTGGGTGATGCCGTCCTCGACGCCGAGCGCCCGGTGCGCGTCGGCGAGCACGGCCAGCAGCTGCGGGTCGGCGAGCAGCGGGTCGGCGGCGTCGACGATGTGGCCGACCTCCTCGAAGTACGGCTCGTCGCTGCTGTACTTGCGGGCCAGGAACAGCGGCAGGTACTCGCCCTTGTGCACGGCGCCGTCGACGCTGATCTCCGGACCGCCCGCGTACTCCTCGACGATCACGCCGGCCCGGTACGGCCCGGGGTCGACCTCGCTGGCGGACAGCGCGGTCGCGAACGCCCCGTCCAGCTCGCCTTCGTCGGCGGCGAACACCACGCCGATGCTGGCGCCCATGGCGCGCGGCTTGAGGACGACCGGGTAGCCGATCCGTCCGGCGGCGGCGCGGGCCTCGGCGAGGTCGGCGGTGAGCGCGAAGCCGGGCTGGCGCAGGCCGGCGGCGGTGAGCACGACGCGGGTGCGCTCCTTGTCGCGCACGCCGCGCACGCCGCGCTCGGACAGGCCGGGGACGCCGAGTTCGGCGGCCAGCAGGCCGGCGTCCAGCACCAGCGGCTCGTCCCAGCAGAGCAGGCCGACGATGTGCTTGCGGGCGGCGATCTCCCGGACGGTGGCGTTCATGGTGGCGGTGTCGAAGACGTCGGCGACCACGATCTCGTCGAAGTGGTCGCGCTGCCAGGTCGGCCGCAGGTTGTTGACCAGCAGCAGTTCCAGCCCGGCGGCGCGGGCGCGGCGGCTCATCGGGCCGACCAGGTACTCGCGGTACTCCTTCAGTCCGCTGCCGATCACCAGCAGCGTGCCGGTGGCGGGCACCGGCTCTCCGTCGTGACTGTCCGTCATGTGCGGTCCTCCGTCCTTGCGTTGGGGTCGATCTCGAACCGGACCAGGGCGGCGGCCGCGTCGGCGAGCCGGCGGGCCTCGGCGGGGGTGTCGGCGAGGGTGGTGACGATGCCGACCCGGTCCCAGGAGCTGCGCAGTCCGGCGGCTCGGTGGCCGGGGGCGATGCCGACCACCGCGAGTTGCACGCCTCCGGCGGCGGCGGCCGCGTCCAGGCCGTGCACGGCGGTGACGGTGCCGGGCCGGTCGGGGGCCAGGAAGCGGGCGGCGGTGGCCCGTTCGGCCCGGTCGGGCAGCGGGCCGAGGGGCGCGCCGCTCATCAGGGCGAAGTAGGCGCGGGTGAGCTCGACGGGGTAGGCGGCCTCGATCAGGTCGGGGATCGAGTCGCCGGGCAGCCGCCCGGCGCACTCCACCAGCACCGGCGCGCCGTCCGCCACGATCCACTCGCAGTGCAGCATCCCGTCGCCGAAGCCGATCGCGGCGGCCAGCCGTTCGGTCTCGGCGACCAGTGACTTCCGCTGCCGGTCGTCGAGTTCGGCGGGGACGGTGTGCCCGGCCTCGATCGGGCAGGGGCCGGGGTAGAGCACCTTGCCGGTGGTGTTGGCGAACACCGGGCGGCCGTCGGACACCAGCATCTCGACGCTGAACTCCGGTCCGTCGACGTACTCTTCGGCGAGCATCACGGACACGATCGGCCGGTCCGGGACGAAGGCGCCCTCGTCCTGCGCCTGCCCGAACGCCCAGGCCTCCTCGGCCTCGTCGGGCGTGCGGAGCACCCGGGTGCCGACCGAGGCCTGCCGGCCCGCGGGCTTGAGCACCGCCGGTCCGGGGTGCCGGGCCATGAAGTCGGCCAGTTCGGCGGCGTCGGCGACCGGCTCGGAGGCCGGGTTGGCGATCCCGGCGGCGGCCGCGACGGTGCGCAACTGGTGCTTGTCGCGAAGCAGTTGCGCGGCTCCGAGGCTCGCGCCCGGCAGTCCGTAGCGCTCGGCCAGGCGGGCCGCGAACGGCACCGCGTACTCCACGGCGGGGATCACCGCGACCGGGTCGAGATCGGGGTGGGCGGCGAAGAAGGCGTCCGCCCGGCCCGGCAGGTGGTACTCCCATTCGATCAATTCGCGGGCGTAGCCGATGTGTTGGACGGCCTCGGCGAGGTCGCGCTTGCGGGCGACGTCCGGTTCCTCGACGTAGACCACCGAGTCGGCGGCCTGGAAGGCGGTGATGGCGGGCACCGCGAAGGCGACGTAGCCGACGATCAGCACCGGGCGCGGGCCGGCTGCCTTGCTGTTCATACGGTCTCTCCCACGGGGTCCGGGTCGGTGGTCCGCTCGGCGGCCCGATGCTGGGCCCGGTGCTTGATGCCGGTCACCGCGAGCACTCCGGCCAGGCCGTTGACCAGGGCCATCAGCACCCAGAACCCGGCGTGCAGGTGCGTCCAGGCCCACACGCCGAACAGCGGTCCGACCGCCGAGGCGAGCCCGGCCGCGGCCTGCATGGTGGCCAGGTAGCGGGCCTTCGAGGCGTCCGGGAAGGTCGCCGGGTGGGCGAACATGCTGGGCCCGGCGATCATCAGGCCGCTGACCGCGAGCACCGCGCCGAACAGCACGAACGCCCCGGAGTGCACGGCCAGGCCGTACGCGGCGAGCCCGATCGAGTTGACCAGGTGGCCGACGCCGACCGCCAGGTGGGTCGGGATCCGGGTGATGTAGGCGGTGATCTTCAACTCGCAGGTGATCAGCACCAGCGAGGAGGCGGTGAGCACCGCGCTGTAGAGCCAGGTCGGGTAGCCGTCGTGGACGATCTCCAGCGGCAGCGAGATGGAGGACTGTACGTAGGCGACCGTCCCCAGCACCACCGCGGCCAGGTACGCCAGGTACGCCCGGTCCCGCAGCATCGCCGCGTACGCCGCCCGGCCGGTGGAGCGCCGCTCGGCGGTCTCCTGCGGGGCGGCCTCCGGCACCGCGTGCCGGGGCAGCAGCCGGTAGGCGAGCGCCGCGTAGAGCAGGGTGGTGAAGCCGTCCACCCAGAACAGCAGGTCCCAGTCGAGCAGGATCACCCCGGCGGCGATCAGCGGGGCGAGCGCCGCTCCGGTGTTCAGCGCGATGCGCATCATGGAGAACGCCATCACGTGGTAGCGCTCCGGCATCAGGTCGCTGAGCAGCACCGAGGCGGCGGGCCGGTACGCCTGGGCGGACAGGCCGGCCAGCGCGATCGCCACCAGCAGCGCCGGGACCAGTCCGGGCCGGGCCAGCAGCGGCAGCACGGCGACCAGCGGCGCGGAGACGGCCATCGCCGCGACGATGGTGGTGCGGGCCCCGAGCCGCTGGGTGATCTCCCCGCCGAGGACGGTCCCGAACACCGTGCCCAGGCTGTACGCGCCGAGCGCGAAGCCCGCGGTGCCGTCGGACATTCCCTTGTGCGTCAGGTAGAGCACCAGGAAGGTCTGGACGAACGCGCCGAGCTGGTTGACCAGGACGCCGCCGAGCAGGTACCGGACGGTGGTCGGGGTGGCCCTGAGCGTGTCGAGGACGCCGATCGGTGGCTTGTCGTCGGTCATGCCGCCTCCTTCACTGCCGTGGCGATGCGTTCCGCGACCAGCGGAGCGGTGGAGAACCCGCTGCCGCCGCAGGCGGTGCGGGTCCACAGGCCCGGGGAGACCCGGGTGAGCTGCGGGCCGCCGGTGGCGGCGTCTGCGGTGTAGTGGCAGACCCGGACGCCGGCCACCCGGTAGCGGTCCAGGTCGGGCAGGATGCCCTCCTCGGCGAGCCGGTCCAGGTAGGGCCGCTGGTCCTCGCCGGCGCTGTCGGTGTCCGCGACGGGGCGGCACACCGAGTCGGAGCTGAGTTTGAGCAGGGTTCCGGCGCCGGGCGGCAGCACCCAGCCGCGGCCCTCGCGGCCGAGGCCGCCCGCGGCGGGCGCGTCGTCCCAGCGGTCGCCGCCGGCGGGCCGGCCGAGGTAGACCATGGTCTGCCGGTGCAGCACGACCCGGGTGGCCGTCAGTTTCCGGGTCCACGGCCCGCCGGCCAGCAGCGCCAGGTCGCCGCGGACCACTTCGCCGCTGTCCAGCACGATCCGTCCGGAGCCGGTGAACACCGAGCGGACGGTGGTGTGCGGGCGCAGCACCACCCCCGGCCGGGCGGCCAGCCAGCGGGCGGCGGCATGCAGCACCCGGTCGGCGAGCAGCACGCCGCCGGTGCGCTCGCGCAGTGCCACGGTGCCGGGCGGCAGTCCGAGCGGCGGGAGTTCGTGCTCGGCCGGCAGGTCGACGGGGACGCCGGCCTTGTCGGCCTCGGCGAGCAGCTCGTCGAGGCGGCCTTCGGGGTGGGCGGTGAGCGTGCCGACCCGGCGGTACAGCGGGGTGCCGAACAGCGCCTCCAGGTCTTCCCAGTGGCGGTGCGCGGCGAGCCGACGGGCGGTGCCGTCGGGGTCGCCGGGCAGCAGGGTGCGGATGGCGCGGTGCTGGTCGTGCGAGGTGGCGTCCGGGTTGGGCAGCGGGCCGCGCTCCAGCACGGTGACCCGGTGCCCGGCCCGGGCGCACGCGACGGCGGCGAGCAGGCCGGTGACGCCCGCGCCGACCACCACCACGTGCGCGGCGGCGCTGTCGGTGCTCACCGTCCGCCGCCGTGCGGCCGGGGCCGGACGCGGGTCGCCAGCCTGGGCAGCGGGCGGGGCAGGACGGTGGTGGCGGTCGGCTCGGCGGGGATGGCGCTGTCCGGCAGCCCTTCGGCGGCGAGGTCGACCAGCAGCGGGGCGGCGCAGCGCAGGAACAGGTCGAGTTCGTGCCAGAAGTCGCCGGCGTCCTGGTCGGTGACCTCCCAGCGGTCGAGCCGTCCGAGCTGTTCGGTGAGGGTGAAAGCGGCGGCGCTGAGGCTGAAGCGGCGCGGGCGCAGCGCGGCGGCGAAGCGTTCGGCGATCAGCGCGGCGGCGTGCCTGGAGCGGGCGCTGACGGGCAGCGGGCCGCGGTCGAGGTACGCCTCGGCCTTGGCGGCGACCCGGTTCCACGGTTCGACCAGGCGCTGTCCGCAGACCCGGTCCATGGCGGCGCGGGTGAAGTTGGTGCGCTGGAAGTCGGGTCCGGTGGCGGCCAGGTAGTAGCGGGCCAGGTCGCGCGGCACTTCGGCGGTCAGCTGCCGTCCGGTGACCACGTGGCCGCGGCTGGTGGAGAACTTGTCGCTGTCGAGTTCGTAGAACTCGTTGGTGACGAAGTGCGCGGGCAGGGCAAGTCCGCCGAGGGCCAGCAGCATGGCGGTGCCGGCCAGCGCGAACGCGAAGCTGGCGTCGGAGCCGAAGAAGTACACCACTTCGGGTCCGGCCTCGGCGGCCCAGTGCCGTTCCTCGTCGCCGGGGACTTCGCCGCGGGCCTCGGCGGCCAGCGCGATGGCGTGCAGGCTCCAGGCGACCGTCTCGGTGTCGGAGTACAGGACCTGGCCGGGGGTCTCCGGGAACGGGGCGGGGATGCCCCAGTCGATCGGCAGGGTGATCGGGTAGTCGGGCAGCCGGCGGGCCATCAACTCCTCGACGAGTTGGGCGAGTCGGGGCCGCATGGTGGGGGCAAGCCGGGCGAAGTAGGAGGCCAGGGCGGCCCGGTGCTCCTCCAGCGGCAGCACCAGGACGTCCTTCTCCCGTAGTTCGACCGGGAGTTCGGGGTGCCGGGTGGAGCGCGGGTCGAGCAGTTCGCCGGAGGCGATCCAGTGGCCGCAGTTCTCGCACAGCCCGGCGCAGCCCTCGGCCAGGCAGACCGGGCAGCCGCCGCGCACGTACGCGTCGGTGAGGTACTCGCCGGTCTCCGGCAGGTACGGGAACCTCACCTTGCGGAGCCTCAAGTGGCCTTCGCCGTGCAGCCGTTCGAAGAAGGTGCGGACGGTCTTCAGGTACCGCTCGTCGAACCGGACGAAGCCGTCGGGGACGATGCCGGCGGCGGCGAGGGTGGCCTCGACCTGCTCGGCGGCGCGCAGCCGCAGCTCCTCGGGCTGTTCGCCGAGCCGGCGGGCGGTGGTGACGATGTAGTTCTGGGTGAAGTGCACGCCGGTGCCGAACAGGGCGTCCCGGCCGGTGGCGCGGGCGTAGCGGGCGCACACGTCGGCGGAGAGGAACGGCCCGGCGAGGTGGCCCAGGTGCAGATCCCCGTTGGCGGTGGGGCCGGGGGCGATCACCAGCAGCGCGGCCATCAGCGCGCCGCCGCGGCGGAGTCGAGGCCGTGGCGGGCCAGCAGGTCGCCGGTGATGTCACGGGCCCGGTGGGCGAGCACGCTGATCAGCGAGTCGGCGATGCCGTGGGTGGCCTCGTTGACGCCCTGGAGGTACAGCGCGGCCTCGGTGCCGGCGCCCAGGTCGACCCGGTAGTCGCGGCTGACGGACACCTCGGGCAGCCCGGCCTTCTCGGTCAACTCCCGCACCAGGGCGGGCATCCGGCCGTCGTAGCCGGTGCCGAGCAGCACCAGGTCGCAGCGGTGCTCGGCAACCTTCCCGGTGCGCCGGTCGCGCAGGTCGAGCACCACCTCGCCGTCCTCCTCGCGGGCGGCGACCACCTCGGTCATCGACCGGACCTCGGCGCGGCCGGTGCCGATCATCCTCTCCCGGTACAGCATCATGTACAGCTCGTCCAGGAACGGCGGGGCGAGGCCCGCGTAGTTGGTCAGCCGCATCTCGTCGAGCACCTGGGCGCGCATCTCGGCCGGGGCGTCGTAGAACTCGTCCACGAAGGACGGGTAGAACAGCTCGTTGACGAACTTGCTGGTCTGGTAGTTCTGCAGGCCGATCGAGCGGACCAGCATGGTGACGGTGGAGTTCGGCAGGTTCTCGTACAGCGCCATGAACATCTCGGCGGCGGACTGCGCCCCGCCGATCACCACGGCGCGCAGCGGCGCGTCCTTGTCGACGGCGTTGATCCGGCTGCGGAACCGGGCGCTGTGGATGACCCGTTCGGCGGGCAGGTCGGCGAAGACCGGCGGGATGTGCATGTCTCGGCCGGCGCCGACCACCAGGTCGCGGCAGCGGATGGTGTCGCCGTCGGCGAGGGTGACCTGCCAGCCGATCAGCTTTCCGTCCGCGTCGTAGCGCGGCTCGGTGGCGGTGGCCCTGGCGTCGTAGCGGATCCGCACCTTCTCCAGCGAACGGGCCACCCACTGGAGGTAGTCGGAGAACTCCCAGCGGTGCGGGTGGAAGGTGCCCAGGTTGATGAACTGGTCCAACCGGTCGTGCTGGTGCAGGAAGTTGAGGAACGAGAACCGGCTGCGCGGGTCGCGCAGCGTCACCAGGTCCTTGAGGAAGGAAACCTGGCTGCGGGCCCACGGCATCAGCAGGTCGCGCTGCCACTTGATGTCCGGGGCCTGCTCCAACAGCAGGGTGCCTTCGGCCAGTTCGGCCGAACCGCTCTCCTCGATCGCGGCCGCGAGGGCCAGATTCGCCGGGCCGGCGCCGATCGCCAGTACGCCCACTTCCAGGTCAGCCATGCTCTCCCCTACGTGAACTCGGTGCTCTCCAGGGCCGGTTGTCACGCCGAGAAACCTAGGGAGCCCGCATTCCCACCAGGTAGGGCCGCGTTCCCGCCCGCGGGGGAATTTCCGGAACGGCCCGCCGACCCGACACACGAAGGTCGGGCACCGCCGTCCACCGTTTTCCCGGCCCCACGCCGGGCATGGCAGAGGAGAACGGCAGCACTGTGGCGGTCGGGACGGAAGGGGACGGGTGTGGGGACGGACTGGGTGCGCGGTGCGGTGCTGTACCAGATCTATCCGCAGAGTTTCGCGGACGGGAACGGCGACGGGATCGGGGACTTCGCGGGGCTGACGGAGCGGCTGGAGTACCTGCAGTGGCTCGGCGTGGACGCGGTGTGGCTGAACCCGTGCTTCGCCTCACCGTTCGGGGACGCCGGGTACGACGTCGCGGACTTCCTGACCACCGCGCCGCGGTACGGCGCGCCGGAGGATCTGGCGAAGTTCACGGACGCGGCCCGCCGAGCGGGGATCCGGGTGCTGCTGGACCTGGTGGCGGGCCACACCTCGGACCAGCACCCGTGGTTCGCTCGGTCGGCCGGCGACCCGGCCGACCACCGGTACATCTGGGCGGACCGTCCCGCGCCCGGGTTCGTGGCCTCGCCCGGGAGCCGGCCGGGCTGGTACAAGCCGAACTTCTTCGACTTCCAGCCCGCCCTCAACTTCGGCTACGCGCAACGGGATTCGACGGAGCCTTGGCGGCAGCCGGTGGACGCGGAGGGCCCGCGGGCGAACCGGGCGGCGCTGCGGGAGATCATGACGCACTGGTTCGGCCTGGGCGTGTCGGGCTTCCGGGTGGACATGGCGTCCTCGCTGGTGAAGGACGACCCCGGGTTCGTCGAGACCGGCAGGCTGTGGCGGGAGACCCGGGCCTGGATGGACGCCCACCACCCCGACCAGGTGATCCTCGCCGAGTGGGGCGACCCGGCGCGTTCGGTGCCCATGGGCTTCCACGGCGACTTCTTCCTCCAGTTCGGCGGCCCGGACGACGGAGCCGCGCTGCGTTCGCTGTGGGACAACGGCGCGGGCACCGTGCACGAGCACTGGCCGCGGCAGGACTGCTACTTCGACGCCGAGGGCCAGGGCTCGATGCAGCCGTTCGTCGCCGAGTGGGAGCGCACCGCGCAGGCCATGGACGGCCGGGGCTTCGCCTCGCTGCCGACCGCGAACCACGACTACTCGCGACTGGCCTGCGGCCCGCGCACCCGCGAGCAGTTGGCGGCGGCGTTCACCTTCCAGCTGACCTGGCCGACCGTCCCGGCGATCTACTACGGCGACGAGATCGGCATGCGCTTCGTGCCGGGCCTGCCGGACACCGAGGGCAGCGTGCTCGGCCCGCACTACAACCGGGCCGGCTGCCGCACCCCCATGCAGTGGGACGCGACGCCGGACGCCGGGTTCTCCACCGCGCCCGCCGAGCGCTTCTACCTGCCGCTGGACCCGGCGCCGGGCCGTCCGGACGTGGCGTCCCAGCGCGCCGACCAGTCCTCGCTGCTGCACCAGGTACGGCAGTTGATCGCGCTGCGCCGCGCGCACCCGGGCCTCGGGCCGGACGGGTCGGTCGAACTGCTGCACACCGGCTACCCGTTGGCGTACCTGCGCGACGGCCGCTACCTGGTGGTGGTCAACCCGCGCCGCACGCCCGCGCACCTGCCGGTGGAGCGGGAGCTGCCGGGGCGGTTGCTGTTCGGGCGGGGCGTGTCGCTGACGCACTCGGTGCTGCACGCGGACGGGTTCTCGTACGGCGTGTTCGGGCTCTGATCCAACTAGCGGTCGCCGCAGAGCAGTTCGGCCGCCGCCGTGCGCAGGTAGAGCACGGTGCGGCCGGTGCGGTGGCGGGCGGCGAGGCCGGCGTCGTGCAGGGCGTGCAGGTGGTGCGAGACGGTGGGGGCGGACAGGCCGGTGCGGGCGGCGAGTTCGGTGGTGGTGGCGGGGGCGTCGAGTTCGGCGAGCAGCTGGGCGCGGGCCCGGCCGAGGACTCGCGCCAGGCCCTCGGCCGTGCCGGTGGTGCCGGCCTCCCACAGCGTGGCGACGCCGCGCGGCGGGTAGACCAGGCCGGGCTGCCAGGGCGGGTTGAGCTGGGAGAACACGCCGGACCAGGCGAACACGGTGGGGACCAGCACGAGTCCGCGTTCGCCGTCCAGCCGCCGGTGCGCGTCGAAGTGGCGGTGGCCGATCCGCAGCAGGTCGCGCTCCCAACTCACCGACGGATGCAGGTCGGTGAACAGCCCGGCCGGTCCGCCGGCCGCCATCTGCCGGGCACGGCGCAGGATTTCGCCCTCGACGAGCCGGTCGATCCGGGCCTGGTGCGGCGCGATCGCGGCCTGCCAGTAGGCCCGCAGCTCGCTCACCAGCCGGGCCTTCCCGGTCTCCGGGTCGCGGGCCAACTCGGCGACCAGCGACGGCAGTTCGCCGTCCATCCGGGCGAGGTCGCGGCGGACGGCGGCGGGCTCCAGGGCGGCCAGGTCGGCCAGCTGCTCGCCCAGGGTGGGGCTGCTGCCGGCCGGCACGGGGGTGAGGAAGTCCGGCACGTACACGGCGGGCAGCCGGACCAGTTGGGAGAGTAACTCCCAGGAGACATCGGCCAGTTGTTTCCTGGCCTGCCGCACCCAGGGCAGGTGGACGGCGCGCCGGCCCGGGTCCTTGAGCACCTCGACGCTGGTGACGAGTTCACACAGCGGCGAGTGGGCGAACCTGGTGCGGGCCAGGTCCTGCGCGGAGAACTCCCAGGTCAGCAACGGCTCTTCCGACTTCTGCGCGGCGAGGATTCGACCAGGATCGAATTCCTGGGCGCGAGTGATCATCCCAGGAAGCCTGGACCCATGACCACCGCTCCCCCCGTCCCGCTCCGGGACCGCCTCGGGCTGCCCGCCTCCGCGGGCCGCCACCGCCGGCTGATCGGCTCCCACCTGATCGACAGCCTGGGTACCGGGCTGGTACTCGCCTTCACCCTGGTGTACTTCGCCCGCACCACCCCCCTGTCACTGACCGCGATCGGCGCGGCCGTCTCCGCCGCCCGGCTGCTCGCCCTGCCGACCGCGCTGGGCGTCGGCCTGCTGATCGACCGCTACGGCGCCCGGCCGGTGGCGGCCGCCGCCAACGTACTGTCGGGGCTGGCGTACGCCGGGTTCCTGCTGGCCGACCGGATGTGGCTGATCGTGCCGGTCTGCCTGCTCGCCCAGGTCGGCCAGGCCGGGTACTGGACGGCCAGCACCGGGCTGGTGGTGCTGGCCTCGCCGCCCGCGGAACGGACCCGCTGGTTCGCGCTGGTGTCCACGCTGCGCAACACCGGCATGGGCGTGGGCGGTGCGCTGGGCGCGCTGCTGGTGGGCGACGGCGGGGCGGGCGGGCTGCGGCTGCTGGTGGTGCTGAACGCGGCCTCGTATCTGGCGGCGGGCGCGCTGCTGGCGGCGTGGCGGCCGGACGTCCCGGCGGTGCCCGGCGTCCAGCCGGTGCCCGACTCCCCGTCGTCGCCCGCCACGCCGGAACCGCCCGCCACGCCGGAACCGCCCGCCGCCCCGGAGCCGCCGTCCGCGCAGGGCGGTTACCGGGCCGTCCTGGCGGACCGGCGGTACCTGCTGATGGTGACGGCGAACCTGTCGTTCGTGCTGGCCTCGATGGCGCTCAGTGTGCTGATCGCCCTGCACGTCACGGAGGCGCTGCGCCTGGATGCCTCGGTGGCCGGTGCGCTGCTGGTGCTCAACGGCCTGCAGGTGGTGGCCACCCAGAGCCCGGTGTCGCGGCTGGTGGAGGGCGTCCGGCCGACCCGGGCGGTGGCCGCCGGCGCGGTGCTGAACGCGTTCGCCTTCGCCGTCTTCGCGCTGCTGCCCGGCGCGCCCGGGTGGGTGGTCGGCGCCGGGCTGATTGCCGCGATGCTGGTGTACAACCTGGCCGAGACGGTCGCCACGCCGGGCCGCGAGGAGTTGAGCGTGGCGCTCGCCCATCCGGCGCGCCGCGGGCGGTACCTGGCGGTCAATCAGCTCTCCTGGAGCATCGGCCAGGCGCTCGCTCCGGGCCTGCTGACCTTGCTGTTCGTCCACGGCCCGGCCTGGCCCTGGCTGTTCCTGCTGGCCGCCTCGCTGGCCGCCGTCCCCGCCCTGCTCCGGCTGGAACGCCCCACTACCACGGTTCCCGACATTCCGTCGGAAAACGGAACGCTCGCCAGGGTCTAGCATGCCGTCAGGGTGACGGAGACTAGCGGGAGTTGACGATGGTCGAACTGGTGGTGGGGTCGCGGGCCAGCCAGCTGGCGCGGGCCCAGGTCCGGGAGTTCCTCGCACCGGTCCGGGAGCGCTTCCCCGGGCTGGTGATCCGCCACCGGATCATCCTGGAGGACGGCGACCTGGACCGGAAGGCCGCGCTGCGGGAGGTGTCGGAGCGTGGCGGCGGCTCGGCGTTCTCCACCAACCAGGTCTCGGCGCTGGTGAACGGCGAGGTGGACGTGATCGTGCACTCGCTCAAGGACCTGCCCACCGAGAACCCGGACGGCCTGATCCTGCTCCCGCCGCCGCCCCGCGCGGACGTCGGCGACGCACTGTGCGGATCCCGGCTGACCGCACTGCCGCCGAGCGCCCGAGTGGGCACCTCCGCCGCCCGCCGGATCGCCCAACTTCTGCACGTCCGACCGGACTTGCAGCCCGAGCGGATCCGCGGCAACGTGCCGACCAGGCTCGCCCGGCTGAAGACCCTGGACGCGGTGGTGCTGGCCGCCGCCGGCCTGCGCCGCCTCGGCCGGGCCGAGGAGATCGCCGAACTCCTCCCCGTCGAACTGTTCCCGCCCAGCCCCGGACAGGGTGCGCTCGGCATCCAGGTCCGCGCCGACAACGCCCTGGCCCGCGAACTCCTGGACGGCACCGGCGACTTGGACACCGACGCCGAGGTACGGGCGGAACGCGCGATGCTCGCCGAACTGCACGGCGGCTGCTCCGTCCCGGTCGGCGCGTTCGCCCGCACCGTGGACGGCATCCTCACCCTGCACGGCCAAGTCACCTCGGTGGACGGCACCCGGCAGGTGGAGGCCCGACTGTCCGGCACCCCGGCCGGGCCGGAGAAGCTCGGCATCGCGGTGGCCGGGCTGCTGCTCGACCAGGGCGCCGAAGCGATCCTGGCGGAGGCCCGGGCGTACGCCTGACGACCCGCGACGCAGTCCGAATGCCGCCAGCGACGGCCTCGCGCTCGGACAAGCATCGAGATCGCCGCCACCGTCGCCCACCTGGCGAGCCCCGACGCGCGCTACGTCACCGGCGCGGTGATCGCCGTGGGCGGCGGGTTCTCCGCCTGACGTCGCTTCCCCGGCCGGCCGCGCAGCGCCTCGACGACCTGGTCGACTGCGCGCTGTGCGGCGCGGCCACCTGAGGGTGCTTCTCCGGTCAGCCGCGCAGTGCCTCGGTGATCTGACGGGTGGTCTGGGCGGCGACGCGCGGGTTGGCGGCGGCGTAGTGGGTGTAGGCGTTCAGGCCGGTGGTCAGTGCCCAGCCGCGGCCCCTGGTCCAGGTCGCGTCGTCCACGTGGAGTGCGTCGCGGAAGGCGGTCCGGCTCGCGGGCGACAGCAGGGTGAAGGCGATGGTCAGGTCGCAGGCCGGGTCACCGAGGCCGAGGCCGCCGAAGTCGATGACCGCGCTGAGCCGGCCGCCGCTGGTCAGCAAGTTGCCGGTGTGGAAGTCGCCGTGGAGCCAGACCGGCGGCCGTCCCCACGCCGGCGCGGCCAGTGCCGCGTCCCACAGCGCCGTCATGGCGGCGCCGTCGAACGCACCGTCGAGCGCGGCGATGGCGGCCCTGGTGTCCTCGTCCCGCTCGGCCAGCTCCTCACCGCCGCTCTCGGCTCCCCCGTGCGCGCACCCCTGAAGTGCCCTGAGAAACCCGGCCAGTTGGACGGCCGCCCCCGCCGACTCCCCCAGCGCCTCGACGGTGGCCACCTCCCCGTCCAGCCACCGGCTCACCCCCCACGCCCACGGATACCCGAACCCGGGCCGGCCGACGGCCACCGGCACGGGTACCGCCAACGGCAACCGTGGCGCGAGCCGCGGCAGCCACTCCAGTTCCTTCTGCGCCTGCCCCGCAGCATCCGCGTGCCGGGGCAGGCGTACGGCCAACTCGCCGCCCAGCCTGAAGATCGCATGATCCGATCCGGCGGCCTCCAGAAGCCTGAGCGGCAGCCCCGCCCACTGCGGGAACTGCACGTCAACCAGCCGCCTGGCCAGCGCGGCATCGATCAGCACCCGGGCCACCAACAGCAACCCCCAAGCCCGACCCGCTCCGTGCGGCGGGCAGTCGAAGCCATCACATCGCACCCCTGCCGCCCTGTCCATCGAGACCCCTCGAACCTCGCCGAGACCTCCACCACTTGACGATTCATCAGATTGTCGGATCGCGATTTGATGAATGCGCGGTCCGGTTGTGAAAGGTGTGGAAGGATCTCCGTCGGCACTGCGCCCACATCGCCGACGCCCTGGTGTCACCATCGGCGGCCGAGTGCGGCGAGCGCCCACCAACAACTGCCGTTCAGCGGGCGGCCGCGCCCCCGCTCGGCCCCGCCGGACCGGCATCGCCCGTCATGGCGCGGCCCGACCCCTCATGAAGGGTGTTCATGTCCCGTTCCATACTCGCCGCGACGCCGGCCCGGCGCACCGCGGCGCTGCTCGCCACGGCGACCACCACCTTCGGCCTGCTGACCCTGGCCGCACCCGCGCACGCCGACTCCGTCGTGCAGATCAACGGCCCGGCCGCGCCCGTGCCGACGGACACCCCCTACACCCTCACCATCAACCTCCCCAACACCGACCAGCGCACCGGCGCACCGATGGTCAACGTCAAGCTGACCGGTGCCGCCGCCAGCGTGACGAGCGCACTCACCTCGGTCTGGGACTGGTCGTGCAACGTCGAGTCGGGATCGTCCGTCTCGTGCTGGAACCTCGCCGGCATGGGCACCCCGGTGTCGATCACCCTCACCGTCAAGCCGACCGCGGGCGGAACCGTCACCACTACCGCCTCCGCCACCGACACCCGCAACGGTCCGATGGGAAGCGCCACCCTCGACACGCAGGTCGCGGCCCCGGCCCCCGTGGTGAACGGCCTCGAGCCCGGTCACGGCCCGCTGGCCGGCGGCACCACCGTCTCCATCACCGGCAGCCACTTCACCGGGGCGACCGGGGTCTCCTTCGGCTCCACCCCGGCCACCGACTTCACCGTCGACAGCGACAGCCGGATCACCGCCACCGTCCCCGCCGCCGAGCTCCCCGGCCCCGTCGCCGTCGTGGTCACCACCCCCGCCGGCACCAGCACCGGCCAGTACACCTACGACCCGGCCCCGGTCGGGACGTACACCTTCACGGAGAACTCCGACCCGAAGTCCGGCTCGGTCGTGCACCCCGGCGACAAGGTGACCTACACCGTGAAGGTCGCCCAGCACGGCGACGGCGCGGTCAAGACCGCCCGGATCCTCGACGACCTGTCGCAGGTGCTGGACGACGCCGACTACAACGGCGACGTCACCGCCGACCTCGGCACCGCCGAGGTCAAGGACGGCAGGCTGCTCTGGACCGGCGACCTCCCGGTCGAAGGCAGCGCGACGATCACCTACTCCGTGACCGTCAACGGCAAGGGCGACCGCAAGCTGTCCACCTCCGCCTTCGCACCGGACGACCCGCGCGGCGACTGCGACAACGAGACGGCCTGCACCACCGACCTCACGGTCAAGGACGCCACCACCCCGTCGCCCACCCCGTCGCCGACACCGACACCCACCGGCGGCAGCGAGACCCCCGGCACCCCCGGCCCGTCGACCTCCTCCACCCCGCCGGCCTCGCCCGACACCCAGACCCCGTCGGCCACCACGTCGTCGCAGACCTCTGGCGTCCTCGCCAGCACCGGCACCACCGTCCTCAGCACCGCCGCGACCGGCGGCGCCCTGCTGCTGATCGGCGGCCTCACTGTCGCCCTCAGCCGCCGCAAGGGCCGCCACAACTGATCCGTTCCTGATCCGGGCCGCAGGGTGGTTGTGACGACCGGTCACGACCATCCGCGGCCCGGCAACGTTTGGGCGACGCAGACGTGGGCGCCGTCCACAGTGATACCCAGCACGAAATCCCCCGGCGGCTCTGCCGGTTGGATGAGGGCTCTCCGGTGGGGACCACGCGAAAGTCGAGCAGCCGCACGCCCGCACTCACCGGCAGGATCGAGAACGGCAGCGCCGGGATGCGCTGTCCGGTCTCGACAGCGCTCAGTGCGAACGGGTGGTTCACACGACGCTTCCCGCTCTCACCCGCGTCTGCGCGCCCTTGACGCTCCGTCAGCAACCGGGAACGGTACCGAGTGGGCACCGGGCCACGACATCGGCGTGCCGGACCACGAGGGCGTCGTAAGGATCCCGGTCCGGATGATCCCGTTCTTGAGGAAGGTGTGCGATGAAGCCGAGCGTGCCGGACTTTGGCACCCTGCTGAGGAGTGCTGAGCGCTCCGCGTGCCACCTGGAGATGCGGGACTCCTACATGGAGGACCCGGTGTTCGCCGACTGGCGTGCCGGTCTGCCGGTCGGGCAGCCCGAGGCGTACGACCTGCCCGACGAGTACATCGCCTGGGCCGCCCTGGTTCGGGAGACCGTGGGACGCGGGGTGGCGATGCGCCGGGCAAGGATCGTCTCGGAGCCGGCCAGTGCCTACATCCGCTGGGAGCACGCGATCACCGAGCGGCACAACATCGCGCTCGGCGAGCAGGTCCGCTGGCTGCCCCGGTCGAAGGCGTCCGACCTTGCGCTGCCGGGCAACGACCTGTGGCTGATCGACGACCGTCTGGTCCTGTTTCACTGGTTCACCGGCGCCGGCGAGTGGGCCGGCCACGAAGTGACCGAAGACCCGGCCCTCGTGAAGACGGTGACCACAGCCTTCGAAGCGGTGTGGGAACGGGCCGTCCCGCACTCGCAGTTCGCACTCTGACCCGGCGCTCCGACCACCCGCCAGGCGCCTGCACCATGTCGTCGTCACCGTCGTCCAGCGTCGTCGAGGCCCGCAAGGCGCTCGCCCGCCGCCTGGTCGGTCTGCGTAAGGACGCCGGCCTGACCGGCGACGAGTTGTCCGCCCGCTGCGGGTGGCACCCGGCGAAGACCTCCCGGATCCAGAGCGGCAAGTCCGCCCCCTCCGAGGCCGACCTGCGCGCCTGGTGCACCGCCTGCGGCGCCGGTGACCAGGCCCCGGACCTCATCGCCGCCGCCCGTACCGTCGACTCGATGTACACCGAGTGGCGCCGACTGGAGCGCAGCGGGCTGCGCGCCGCCCAGGAGTCCGTCGCCGCGCTATACCGGCGCACCGGCCTGTTCCGTGTCTACGCCAGTCGTGTCATGCCAGGCATGGTGCAGACCCCCGAGTACACCACCGCCGTGCTGCGCTCGATCCAACGTGCCCGTGTCGAGGTCGACGACGTCGACGATGCCGTGGAGGCCCGCCTGGAGCGCCGGCGGATGCTGTTCTCCGGCCGGCACCGGTTCGGTCTGCTCATCGAGGAGTGGGTGCTGCGTGCCACGGTGTGCGATCCCGGGGCAATGGCGGCCCAGCTCCGCCACCTGCTCGCGGTTTCCTCCAGTCCCTTCGTCAGCGTCGGTGTCATCCCTACCGGGGCGGATCGGCCGCACCTGCCGGTCGAGGACTTCTACCTGTTCGACGAGGCCGAGGTGGCTGTCGAGCTGACTTCCGGCTACCTGCGGATCACCCAGTCGCGCGAGGTCGCCGACTACGTGCGTACCTTCGCCGATCTTGCGTCCATGGCCGTCCACGGAGCGGGAGCCCGTCAACTGATCACCGCTGCGATCGCCACGCTCGAGTGACGACGCGCAAGATTGCGCAACTTCGTTGAGGGCACCGCCTGCTGTTCCCTACCGTCGAACCACCGCGCCGGCAAACGACAGCGACGGCAAGGAGGCCGACATGCACATCGACGACACAGGCAGCGGTGGAGGCGACCGCCACCCCGGCACGCCGTGGACACCGCCACCCACCCCTCCGTCCCCCGACGGCGGACCGCCGCCCGGAAACGGGGGACGGCGCAAGTGACGCTCGTCCCCGAGCAGGAGGACCGCCCTTGTGCGGGGCGGTCCTTCCCCGTCTCCTCCGACTGGGCAGCGGCCTTCGACGCCGTCCCGCGCTCTCTGTTCCTGCCCGGCCTGGTCTGGGCCCACGACATGGCCACCGGCACCAGCCGCGCCATCGACCGCACCGCCGACGAGGCCGGGTGGCTGGCCGCCGCGATCACCGACATCCCGATCGTCACGCAGTGGGACGACGGACAGCACCGGGGCACCGGGCCGGGTACGGTGCCCACCAGTTCGGCCTCGCAGCCGTCGTTGGTCGCCTCGATGCTCGACCATCTGCAAGTCAAGCCGGGGATGCGGGTGATCGAGCAGGGTACCGGCACCGGTTGGAACGCGGCCCTGCTCGCCCACCGTCTCGGCGACGCCAATGTCACCACGGTCGAGATCGACCCACAGGTCGCCGCCCACGCCCGCACCCGTCTGCACGCCGCCGGTTACCGGCTGCACGCCGTCTGCGGGGACGGCGTGCACGGGCACTCGGACGGCGCTCCGTACGACCGCACCATCGCCACCTACGGCCTGCGCGGCATCCCCCGCGTCTGGATCGAGCAGACCCGGCCCGGCGGGCTGGTCCTCGCACCGTTCGGCACCCACTACTCCAACGCCGACGCGCTGGTCCGCCTCACCGTGCACGCCGACGGCACCGCTTCCGGGCCGTTCCTCCAGCCCGTCGAGTTCATGAAGATGCGTTCCCAGCGCCTGAGTTGGCCCGCGCCCCCGCCGACCGGCGGCACCGTCGCCGAGAGCACCACCGCTCACGCCCTGCCTCCGCACGGCAAGTTCGACCCGTTCCCGTTCGTCGCCGGTCTTCGCCTGCGGGACGTGACCCACGCAGTCCAGACCCACGACGACGGCGCCCGCACCCTGTGGCTGTACTCCCTCACCGCCCCGGCGTGGGCGGCCGCGACCTTCCGCGAGGGCGAGGACGTCCACCACGTCCGCCAGTACGGCGACCGCCGCCTGTGGGACGACCTCGAACAGACCCTCGCCTGGTGGCAGCATGCGGGCGAGCCCGGCGTCGAACGGCTCGGGCTCACCGTCACTCCGACGGGCTGGCACGCCTGGCTCGACGACCCCGACCGCCCGGTCTGAGCCCCGCTGCGCTCCGCTAAAGGCCGCCGTTGAGCAGCAGGAGAGCCAACGCCACCGCCGTCGCCGCGATGACCGACAGGAAGGGGAGGCGGCCGCGGGGGGCGAGCAGGGTGGCGAGGGCGGGTGGGGTGGTGATGGCGAGGACGGGCCAGCCGGGGGCGAGGAGGAGGGCGGCGGCGGTTGCGGCGAGGACGGCGGTGAGGGCCGAGGTGCGGGCGCCGGCGCGTTGCGGGAGGCCTCGGATGCCGGCGGCGTGGTCGGCGGCCAAGTCCGGTAGGACGTTGGTGAAGTGGGCGGCGATGCCGAGCAGTGCGCCCGCGCCGAGGACGGGTGCGGCGGGCCAGGGGCGGCCGGGGAGGGCGAGAGTGACGAAGGCGGGGAGGAGGGCGAACGCGACCGCGTACGGCAGCCAGGACCACCAGGTGGCCTTCAGCCGGAGGTTGTACGCCCAGCCGGCGGCCACCGCCAGCAGGTGCACCGTCGCCGCCGCGACCCCGCACGCCGCCGACAGCAGCACGCAGCAGGCGACGGCCCAGCCGGTGGCCGTCACGACCTGATGCACGGGCAGTTCAGAGGCGGCGAGCGGCTTGTCGGTGCGCCCGGCGGCCCCGTCCCGCTGCCGGTCGATCAGGTCGTTGCTCCAGCCGATCGACAGTTGCCCGGCGGCGACCGCGCCGCCGGTGAGCAGCGTCCCGACCAGCCCGCGTCCGGCACCGACGGCCATCGCCCCGGCAAGTCCGGTCACGGCCGCGGCCGGCACCGGATGGCAGGCCCGTACCAGTCCCCCGACCAGCCCCCTGGACACCACCGCTGCCGCGCCGCTCATGCCCGTCAAGCTAGCCGCCGACGGAGCAACGACGTGGGATCACCGCGCCGACCGCGCACCGGGACGAGATGCGAGGGAATGTCAAGAAGCGTGTGGAGTAACGGAGTTGTCCCGTCCGAAGGGACGCGGCGCGCATATACTCCCGGTGCCCGTTCACCGGCCGACCAGGGGGAATCCGACGGTGCTGGAGACCGATCTCGCCGTTGACCTGCCAGTCGTGCTGTTGCTGGCACTGGTCATCCGCATGCTGTCCCTGCCGCTGTTGCGGCGCTCCCAGCGCACGCTCCGGGCGCGGGCCGTGGCCACCGCGGTCGGGGCGGCGCCGCCCGGTGTCGGGCCGGTGGTGGGCGAGTTGGTGGTGTGCGCGGTGGTCGCGGCCGCGCTCGAGGTCGGAATGTACCTCGTCCCGAACTTCGGCTTCCTGGTGTTGCGCAGCCCGGCGGCGTTCGCCGACGAGCACCCGTTCGCGATGGCACTCCGAGTGCACAACGGCAGCCCGCGGTTCTGGCTGTGGGGTGTCTCGGCGGTGCTGGTGGGCGCGTTGCTGCTGCTCACCCACCGGGTCGGGCGGGCGCTGCTGACGGTCGGCATGCCGCCCGAGGTGGCCGCGGACGGGCGGTTCCGCCGGCGGGAACGGGTCGTGCTCTGGGTGCTCGCGGTGCTGGCGGTGCTGGTGCTGCCGCTGGGTGTGGTGATCGGTGCGCTGGTGTTCCAGACGGTGGCGCTGATCACCGCCCGCCGTCGCCCCGCACCATCGCCCGCCGCACCGTCGCCCGCCGCTCCGGTCGGACAACCGTACGGACAACCGTACGGACAACCGTACGGACAACCGTACGAACAGCCTTACGCCCAGCCGCCCGTCCAGCCCTCCGTCCCGCCTGCCATGGCGTTCACCGCCCCGGCGACAGCCATCGCCACCCCGACTCCCCCGGTGCAGGCCCCGGCGCCCGCCCAGGTGCCGCACCAGCCGTTGAGCGGCCACGAGCCGCGCAGCATCGGCGGGTACCAGTTGCTCGGCCGGATCGGGGCGGGCGGCATGGGGACGGTGTACCTGGCGCGGCGCGAGGGCGCGGCCACTCAGGTCGCGTTGAAGACGATCAACCTCGAACTGCTGGACGATCCGGACCTGTTGCGCCGGTTCCAGCGGGAGTCCGAGGTGCTGGCGATGGTGCCGGGGGCGTACACGGCGCGGGTGCTGGACACGGGGGTGGACGCGGGGCGTCCGTTCCTCGCGATGGAGTTGCTGGACGGGCGGCCGCTCGACGCCCACCTGCGGGAGAACGGTCCGGTGCGTTCGCCGGAGGCGCTGCGCGCGCTCGGTCTGGCGTTGGCGGTGGCGCTGTCGGGCGTTCACCGGCTCGGCCTGGTGCACCGCGACCTCAAGCCGGCGAACATCATGCTGACCTCGGCGGGGCCCCGGCTGCTCGACTTCGGTATCGCGGCACTGGTGGACGGCACCCGGCTGACCATGACGGGCGCGGGGCCGGGCACGCTGACGTACATGGCTCCGGAGCAGTTCGGCGACGAACGCGTGGGTACGGCCGCCGACATCTGGGCGTGGGCGTGCTGCGTGGTGTGCGCCGCCCACGGGGCCAGCCCATTCGCGGCGACCAGTACCGGCGGGGTGATCCGCCGCATCATCGACACCGGCCCGGACCAGGCCGCCCTCGCCGCTGTCCGCGCCCTGGACCCGGCGCTCGCCGCGGTGGTCGCGCGTGCTCTCACCCCCGACCCGGCCGCCCGCCCGGCCGACGGCACCGCGCTGCTCGCGCTGCTGGCGTCCCCGCAACCGGACGGCACCATGGACGTCCGCGACGAGATCACCCGCGGCTGGAGCACGCTCCGCCTCTGACAACCGAGGTCTCCGACCACCTGCAGGACGCGCCCGGCGTGCGGGATTTGCCCGGTTCGGGTGGGTTCGGTCCCTATCCTGGGTCGGTGACGCGGATCGCGGGAGTGAGCGGGGTCCTTCCGCCCCATCGGTACCGGCAGGGCAAGTTGGGCGCTGGGCTGGCGGCGCTGCGGGGTGGAGCGGGGGACGAACTGGCGCTGGCGGAGCGGTTCTTCGCGGGAGCGGGGGTGGAGTTCCGGCACCTGATGTTCCCGTTGGAGCGATACGGCGAGTTCGACGGGTTCGGGCAGGCCAATGATGCCTGGTTGGAGGCTGCATCCGAACTCGCCCACAGATCAGCCGAGTTGGCACTGAGATCGGCCGGGATGGACGCGGAGCAGGTCGACGTGGTGGTCTCCACCACCGTCACCGGAATCGCCGTTCCCTCGCTGGAGGCGCGGATCGCGTCCCGGCTCGGTCTGCGCCAGGACGTGCGGCGGGTACCGCTGTTCGGCCTGGGGTGCGCCGGCGGGGCGGGCGGGTTGGCCGTGGTGGACGAGGTGCTGACGGGGCGGCCGGGCGGGGTGGCGCTGTTGCTGGCCACCGAGTTGTGCTCGCTGACGCTGCAACGGACGGACGTCTCGCCGCCGAACCTGCTGGCCACCGCGCTGTTCGGGGACGGCGCGGGTGCGCTGCTCGCGGTCGGCGAGGAGCACCCGGCGGCAGGCGGTGGGCCGACGGTGGTGGCGACCCGGAGCCGGCTGTACCCGGGGACGGAGCGGCTGCTCGGCTGGCAGGTCGGCGCCTCCGGGTTCGGGATCCTGCTGGGACCCGACCTGCCGGAGCTGGTGCGGCTGCACGTCGGCGAGGAGGTGGCGTCCTTCCTGGCCGCGCACGACTTGAAGCCGGGGGACGTGGGCAGTTGGGTGTGCCATCCGGGCGGGCCCCGGGTGCTGGACGTGCTGGGTGAGGAACTCTGCCTGCCGGATGCCGCGTTGGCGCCGAGCCGGGAGTCACTGGCGCGCTGCGGCAACCTGTCCTCGGCGTCGGTGCTGCACATTCTGCGCGACGTGATCGACCAAGGCCCGCCGCCACCGGGCTCGTTCGGGTTGATGCTGGCGCTCGGCCCTGGCTTCTCCTCCGAACTCGTCCTGCTGCGCTGGTAGTTGATGATGATCGCCTACACCGCGCTGGTCGCGCTGGTCGCCGTGGAGCGGCTGGCGGAGCTGCTGGTCGCCCGCCGGAACGCCGCCTGGAGCCTGGCCCGGGGCGGGGTGGAGTACGGGCGGCGGCACTATCCGCCGATGGTGGCCCTGCACACGGGGCTACTGGTGGGCTGTCTGCTGGAAGTCCGTTGGGCGGGACGGCCGTTCCTGCCGGTGCTGGGGTGGCCGATGCTGGCGCTGGCACTCGGCGCACAAGGGCTGCGCTGGTGGTGCATCGCGACGCTCGGGCCGCGCTGGAACACCCGGGTGATCGTGGTGCCGGGCCTGCCACTGGTCGCCGGCGGGCCGTACCGGTGGCTGCGGCACCCCAACTACCTGGCGGTGGTGGTGGAAGGCTTCGCACTGCCGCTGGTGCACACGGCGTGGCTGACAGCGCTGACGTTCACCGTGCTCAACTCCCTCCTGCTGGCCACCCGTTTGCGCTGCGAGGACGCCGCGCTGACGCTCTGCCGGGCCGCCGCGTGATCGACCTGCTGGTGATCGGCGGCGGCCCGGCCGGGCTGGCCACCGCGATCCACGCCGCCCGCGCCGGGCTGTCCACCACCGTGCTGGAGCCGCGCCCGACGCCGGTCGACAAGGCCTGCGGCGAGGGCCTGATGCCGGGCGCCGTACGGGCGTTGGCCCGGCTCGGCGTCACCGTCGAGGGGCATCCGTTCCACGGCATCCGTTACCTGGAGGCCGACGGCCCGCACACCGCCGAGGCCCGCTTCCGCACCGGCCACGGCCTGGGCGTACGCCGCACCGCGCTGCACGCCGCCCTCGCGGACCGCGCGGACCGGCTGGGCGTCCGACGCGCCACCGGCCGCGCGGAGAATCTGCAAGTCACCGAACAGGCCGTGACGGTGGGCGACTTGACCGCCGGACACGTGGTCGCCGCCGACGGCCTGCACTCCCCCGTCCGCCGCGCGCTCGGCCTGCACCGGCCGGCCGATCCCCGCCGGCCGGCGCGGTACGGGCAGCGGCGCCACTTCGCGGTGCGGCCGTGGAGCGACCTGGTGGAGGTGTACTGGTCGCGGCACGCGGAGGCGTACGTCACTCCGGTGTCCGACCGGGCGGTCGGGGTGGCGATCCTGGGCTCGCAGCGCCTGCCGTTCGACCACCAACTCGCCGCTTTCCCCGCTCTGTTGAAGCGCCTGGCCGGAGCGGAGGCGGGCCCGGTCCGGGGCGCGGGGCCGCTGCGCCAGCACGCGGCGGCGCGGGTGCACGGGCGGGTGCTGCTGGTCGGGGATGCCGCCGGGTACCTGGACGCCCTCACCGGCGAGGGCATCGCGATCGCCCTGGCCTCCGCCGAGGCCGCCGTCCACTGCCTGACCACCGACCGCCCGGCCGGGTACGAACGCGCCTGGCACCGCGCCACCCGACCCTACCGACTGCTCACCACCGCCCTGCTGGCCGCCCGGCACCACCCGCTGACCGGCCCCCGGATCGTCCAACTGTCCGCTGCGGCACCGCCGTTGTTCCGTGCCGCCGTCAACTCGCTGGCCCGCTGAGCCGCTCCGTCAGCCGCATCGGCTGCGGCCCGGGCGAGAGCACCAGCCTGGGCAGTGGCCGCACCGGTCCGGCGACGGCCGGGCGCAGTTGCCAGCGGCCGGCGATGGTGGCCAGCGCGAGGGTGGCTTCGACGGTGCCGAAGCGGTCGCCGGGGCAGCGGGTGGCCCCGAGGCCGAACGGCAGGTAGGCGTCCCGGTGGACGGCGCCGGGGGCGAACCGGTCGGGGTCGAAGCGGGTGGGGTCGGGGAACAGTTCGGGGCGGCGCTGGAGCAGGTAGAGGCAGCAGATCACCAGCGCACCGGCGGGCAGTCGGACGCCGCCGAGTTCGAGCGGGCGGGTGGTGGTGCGGCTGATCGCCCAGGCGGGCGGATAGAGCCGCAGCGCCTCGCTCACCACCTGCGCGGTGTACGGGAGTTGGGCGAGGTGCTGCCAGCCGACGGGGGTGCCGCCCGGTCCGGCGTCCAGCTCGGCGTGCAACTTCCGTTCCACCTCGGGGTGTTCGGCGATCAGGCGGAGCGACCAGGCCAGCGCGGAGGAGGTGGTCTCGGCCCCGGCCAGCACCAAGGTGGCGACCTGGTCGGCGAGTTCGCGTTCCCCCAGCGGCCGGCCGCCCTCGTCGCGGGCGGCCAGCAGCAGCGACAGCACGTCGCCGTGGTCGGTGCCGCGGGCCCGGTAGTCGGCGATGATGGCGGCCACTCCGGCGTGCCAGGTGCGCAGCGCCCGGCGGTACTCGCGGCGGGCGGGGGTGGGCAGCAGGTCGGCGGCGGGCAGTACGACGCGCAGGTAGAGGCCGCGCAGAAGTACGTCCAGGGCGTGGCGCAGCTGTTCGGCGGCATCAGCGGCCAGGCCGGCCGAGAACAGGGTGCGGACGGCGACGGCGGTGGTGAGGGTGAATGCCTCGCGGGTGACGTCGATGGTCCGTCCGGCCTGCCAACGGGCGGTGAGAGCAGCCACTTCGGCGGTCATCACCTCGGCGTAGCGCGGCAACAGGGCGCGCTGGAAGGCGGGTTGAACGATGCGGCGGAGCCGCTGGTGGTCGGAGTGCGGGCAGGAGGCGAGGCCGTTGCCGAGGAAGGTGCGGATCTTCGCGTAGAGCGGCCCGGTGCGGTCGAAGTCGGCCCGGTCGGTGAGCACTTGCCGGATCAACTCCGGTGCGCCGACCATGTACAGCTCGCGCGGACCGACCCGGACGCGAACCACTTCGCCATACCCGGGCAGGGTGTCGAGGAAGGCGAGCGGGCGGCTGATCATGGCCGGCAGATGGCCCAGCAGCGGGAGGCCGCCGGGGACGGTGGCGGGGTGCATGGGCCCTCGATTCGGTGACGGGACGCGGATGGCACACGCGAGCGCCACGATACGTCACCACGCGCGCACAATGTGCAACAATCGTGCCGCATCCGGGTGGTGATGATGCGTCAGGCGCGGCCGTCGCCTCCGGCCCGGCGGCCGGCCCGGCCCCGGTCCACCGACAGACGGGACGACCGTGCCCTCAAATCCCGCACCGACGGATGCCCGCACCGCCGAACTGCCCGTCCCGCAGCCGCCATTGCTGCGGCGCCTCGTCGCCACGGTGCACGTGGATCCGGCCGGGCGGGTGCTGCTGTACCGGCGCACGGCCGAGGCGCCGCACTACCCCGGGCACTACGACCTGCTGATGCAACGGAGGCCACCGGAAGGGCAGTTGCTGGCCGGCGGTGGCTTCCTGGTGGTGCGCCGGGTGCTGACCGACCGCCCGCCGATGCCGGGCCCGGACGACGCCGAGATCGACTGGTGCGGCTTCGTCCCGCCCGCCGAGCTGCTGGCGGGCCACCGCCTGCCGCTGGTGCCGGACGGGTTGCCCGTCCTGCGCCGGCTGATCTCGGTCTGAACCGCCGCCCCGGGCGCGCTCCGCGACCGTCCGCCCACGCTCCGCACAAGCCCGCTGACCTGCGCCGATGCCGGTCCGTCCAGGGCGCGCGACACTGGGGGTATGAGCCAGTCCGGAGACATATTCCACCCGCCGGTCGTGGTCCGCCCACCGACCCGCGGGGCGCGACCGTACCGGCGGGTGGAGATCTACGGGCGGACGGTGGGGCGGGCCACCTCGGCCGAGGACGTGGCGGAGTTCATCCGCCGCGCGGGCGTGGACGAACCCGACCTGGACGACCCCGAGCTGGTCGCCTGGCGCGGCGGCGACCACACCGTGTGGTCCCAACCCGAACAGCCCGCACAGCCCGAGCAGCCCTCACAGCCCGCACAGCCCGAGCGGCCCGAGCGGCCCGAACAGGCACAACAGCCCGAACCGCCCGAGCCTCCGCAGAAGCCCGAGCGGCCCGAGGACGCGCCGTCCTAGCCGGGTTCACACCGCCCTGCGGTAGAGCCAGACCCCGAGCGGCGCGAACGCCGCGACGATGCCGACGTCCCAGGCGAGCGCCTGCCAGACCTGCGAGCCGACCGGCGTGCCGAGCATCAGTGCGCGGACCGCATTGGCGGTGATGGTCACGGGCTGGTGGTTGGCGAACACCTGGAGCCACCCGGGCATGGTCACGGTCGGCACGAACGCGGAGGACGCGAACACCAGTGGTGCCAGCACCGGGAAGGCGGCAGCGGTCGCGGTCTCCGGGTCGCCGACGGCCAGGCCGACCACGGCGAACACCCAGGACATCGCGAAGCCGAACGCCACCACCAGCAGCGCCCCGGCCAGGAACCCCCAGGCGTTGCTGTGCACCCGGAAGCCGACCAGGAAGCCGACGCCGCTGATCAGCGCCACCACGAACACGTTCCGGACCAGGTCGGCGGCCGTCCGCCCGGAGAGCACCGCGGAGCGGGCCATCGGCAGCGACCTGAACCGCTCCATCAGGCCGGTCTGCAGGTCGGTGGCCAGGCCGATCGCGGTGTTGACCGCGCCGAAGACGACCACCTGCACGAACACGCCCGGCATCAGGTAGTCGACGTAGCTCACCCCGTGCAGGGCCGCGCCGACGACCCCGCCGAACACGTAGCGGAACATCAGCACGAACACGACCGGCTGCACGGTGGAGAAGATCAGCAGCCGGGGCACCCGTCTCAGCGCGATCAGGTTGCGTCCGCAGACGGCCAGGCCGTCCCGGACGGGGGCCAGCAGGCGGTCGGACAGGCCGGGCGTGGGGGCGAGGTCGATGGCTGGGGCGGCAGCGGTCATGACGTGCCTCCGGAGGTGCGGTGGCCGGTGAGAGCGAGGTAGACGTCGTCGAGGCTGGATTCGCGGACGGCGATGGTGTGCGGGGTGAGCTGTTCGGCCTCCAGCGCGTGCAGGACGTCCGTCAGCAGCAGCGACCCGTCCGGGCTGGGCAGGCGCAGCAGGGCGCCCTCGCGCTCGGGGGCGCGTTCGAGGCGGTCGGCGAGCAGGGCGGCGGCGCGGACGGCGCGCGGGTCCTCGCCCATGCCGAGTTCCAGCACGGTGGTGCCGAGGCGGGTCTTGAGGGCGTGCGGGCTGTCGTCGGCGACCACCCGGCCCTCGGCGAGGACGGCGATGCGCTGGGCGAGCCGGTCGGCCTCCTCCAGGTACTGGGTGGTGAGCAGGACGGTGGTGCCTCCGGCGACGAGTTCCCGGATCAGCTCCCACAGGGCGGTGCGGCTCTGCGGGTCGAGTCCGGTGGTGGGTTCGTCGAGGAACAGCACGGGTGGTTCGGGAACCAGCGCGGCGGCCACGTCGAGCCGGCGGCGCATGCCGCCGGAGAAGGTGCGGACGGGCCGGTCGGCGGCCTGGGTGAGATCGAATTGGGCCAGCAGGTCGGCGGCGCGCGGGGACCTTCGGTGGCGCGGCAGCTGGGTGAGCCTGCCGATCAGGCGGAGGTTCTCACGGGCCGTCAGGTTGGGGTCGACGGCGGCGTACTGGCCGGCCAGGCCGATCAGTCGGCGCACGGCGCCCGGGTGGGCGACCACGTCGGTGCCGAGCACTTCGGCGTGGCCGCTGGTGGGTCGGATGATGGTGGTGAGGATCCGGATGGCGGTGGTCTTGCCCGCCCCGTTCGGCCCGAGCAGTCCGAACACGCTGCCGGGTGGCACCTCGAAGTCGACATCGTCGAGTGCGACGAGGTCTCCGAAGCGCTTGCCGAGCCCTTGGACCCGGATCGCGGGTGTGGTGCTGTTTTGGGTGGTCATGGGCGCCCCCTCGGGCGAGGTCGTACCTCTCCAGTGTCCGCCCGTCCGGGTGGGGCGCGCAGGACGGCCGTTCGACGGTCGGGGCTGACGGGCTGCCAGCCGCGGCGGGTGGGCCGTCCAGGGCAATGGGGTACCTCCTGGTGCGGACCGGGCCCGCTCTGGAGTGGCCGGGTGGCCGGTGGCGGGGGTGGATGGTGACCAGCCCCCGCAGACCAGCCCCCGCTCCGTCGCCAGGAGTCGTGATGCCCCGTTCCCGTTGTCTCGCCGCCGCCGCGGTGCTGTCCATGTCCGTGCTCGCGGCCGCGGGCTGCGGGGCGGATCTCGCCCCGAGTGCCCCACCGGCCGGATCCGGGTCCCCGGTACCGGCGCCTGCCGCCGAGGAGAATCCGTCGGGGTCGGCGTTCGCGACCTCGGCGGGCACCCGGGTGGCGCTGGCGAGCGTGGGCAGCCTCGGCCCGATCCTGGTGGACGCGCAGGGCCGCACGCTGTACCTGTACGGCGCGGACACCTCGGTGCACGGCACCTGCGTGGCCGAGTGCGCGAAGTCCTGGCCGCCGGTGACCACGCCGGGCTTCCCGATGGCCGACCCGGGCGTGGACGACGGGCTGCTGGGCGCGGCGGCGCTCCCGGACGGGTCGGCGCAGGTGCTGTACAAGGGCCACCCGCTGTACCGGTACACGGGCGACCACGGGCCGGGCGAGGCCACCGGGCACACCGTGGCGGACCCGCGCGGCAAGTTCTACGCGGTGACCTCGCTGGGCGACCCGGTTGGCGTGGACGTCTCGACGCTGCACGGGGCCGGGACCGTGCCATCGGGGGCGGCGACGGCGAGCGCGGGCGCCACGGCGAGCGCGGGGGCCACGGCGACTGCCGATCCCACCGCCGGGGCGACCGCGGGTGCGACCGCCGAACCCACCGCCGGGGCCACAGCGGGTGCGACCGCCGGGGCCACCGCCACGGTGGCGCCCGCCAACCCCGCGGACCCCTACGTGCCCGTCGAGCCGTCCGCGCCCGCCGCGGTGGAGCCGCCCGACACCTCCGGAGCCGGAACCGGCACGGGAAGCGGTGCAGGAACCGGAACGGACGACACGGGAACCGGCTCAGGAACCGACACCGGAAGCGGCGCGGGAAGCAGTTCAGGAAGCGGCGCGGGAAGCAGCTCAGAAAGCAGCGCGGGAAGCAGCTCAGAAAGCGGCGCGGGAAGCGGCGCGGGAAGCAGCTCAGAAAGCGGCGCGGGAAGCGGCGCGGGAAGCAGCTCAGAAAGCAGCGCGGGAAGCAGCTCAGAAAGCGGCGCGGGAAGCGGCGCGGGAAGCAGTTCAGAAAGCAGCTCAGAAAGCGGCGCGGGAAGCAGCTCAGGAACCAGCTCAGAAAGCGGCGCGGGAAGCAGCTCAGGACCCGGCGCGAACACCGACGGCGGCACCAGCAGCGGCACCGACAACAGCACCCAGGACAACTGAGGTGCCGCGCCCGACCATGTCCAGGCAGACCGCCCTGACCGCCCTGGCGGTGCTCGCGCCGCTCGTGGTCGTGGCGGGCCTGCTGTGGTTCGGGCGGGCCCACACGCCCGACCCGGGTCGCAGCCTGTTCGGGCAGTCCGGCGAGGACGCGCTGCGGCTGAAGTCGCGGCTCGGTACGGCGCTGCTCGGTGTGGCGCTGGTGCAGGTGCTGCTGGCGCTGTGGATGTACCGGGGCGGCGTCCGGGCGGACCGGGTGCGGCTCTGGCACCGGGTGGGCGGGGTGGTGGCGTTCGTGCTGTCGGTGCCGATCGCGCAGCACTGTCTGCTGGCGTACGGGGTGCGCTTCACGGACGCGCGGGTGGGGGTGCACTCGATGGCGGGGTGCTTCCTGTACGGGGCGTTCGCGGCGAAGGTGCTGCTGGTGCAGCACGGGAAGCTGCCGGGCTGGGCGCTGCCGGTGGCGGGTGGGGCGCTGTTCTGTGCGATCGGGCTGCTGTGGTGGACGGCGGCGCTGTGGTTCCTGAACGGATTTGCCACACCTGGTTTCTGATGCTGCGTCAGATGCTGGTCTGCGGTTGTGGGCGGCGGGGGCCGGTGTTCGAGTGGTAGGCAGTCGCGGTGGACGATCCTCGCCGCCGCGCGGCTACGGCGCCCGGCGGGGTGCCCGAGGAGGAGTTGCCCCGATGTCCCAGCACGTCCCGTTCACCACGAACAACGCGGGTGTCCCGGTCGAGAGCGACGAGCATTCGCTGACGGCGGGCCCGGTCGGCCCGATCCTGCTGCACGATCACTATCTGGTCGAGAAGATGGCCCAGTTCAACCGGGAGCGGGTGCCGGAGCGGGTGGTGCACGCGAAGGGCAGTGGCGCGTACGGCTTCTTCGAGGTGACGCAGGACGTCAGCCGGTTCACCAGGGCGGACCTGTTCCAGCCCGGCAAGCGCTGCGACATGCTGGCCCGGTTCTCCACGGTGGCGGGCGAGCTGGGTTCGCCGGACACCTGGCGCGACCCGCGCGGTTTCGCGTTGAAGTTCTACACCGAGCAGGGAAATTACGATCTGGTCGGCAACAACACGCCGGTGTTCTTCGTCCGCGACCCGATGAAGTTCCAGGACTTCATCCGCTCGCAGAAGCGCCGCCCCGACAACGGCCTGCGCGACCACGACATGCAGTGGGATTTCTGGACGCTGTCGCCGGAGTCAGCCCACCAGGTGACCTGGCTGATGGGCGACCGGGGCATCCCGAAGAACTGGCGGCACATGGACGGGTTCTCCTCGCACGCCTACAGCTGGGTGAACGAGGACGGCGAGCGGTTCTGGGTGAAGTACCACTTCAGGACCGATCAGGGCAACGATTTCCTGCCGCAGGCGGAGGCGGACCGGCTGGCGGGCGTGGACGGCGACTGCCACCGGCGCGACCTGTTCGAGGCGATCGAGGGCGGCAACTTTCCGTCGTGGACGCTGCACGTCCAGGTGATGCCGTTCGACGAGGCGTGGAGCTACCGGTTCAACCCGTTCGACCTGACCAAGGTGTGGCCGCACGGCGACTATCCGCTGATCGAGGTCGGCCGGTTCACCCTGAACCGCAACCCGGAGGACCACTTCGTCCACATCGAGCAGGCCGCGTTCGAGCCGTCCAACCTGGTGCCGGGCATCGGCGTCTCGCCGGACAAGATGCTGCTCGGCCGGATCTTCTCCTACCCGGACACCCACCGGCACCGGATCGGCACGAACTACGCGCAGCTGCCGCCGAACCGTTCGCACGTGCCGGTGCACTCGTACGCCAAGGACGGCGCGATGCGGTTCGACGCGGCCCGCACCGCCCGTCCGTACGCGCCGAACTCCTACGGCGGGCCGGCCGCCGACCCGGAGCTGTGGGGTGCGCCGCTGGGGTGGGACGTCGCCGGGCAGATGGTCCGCGAGGCGTATCCGATGCACCGGGACGACGACGACTGGGGGCAGGCCGGCACGCTGGTGCGCAAGGTGATGGACGACGCGGCCAGGGACCGGCTGGTCGCCAACATCGCCGGGCACCTTCAGGACGGCGTGTCCGCGCCGGTGCTGGAACGCGCTTTCCAGTACTGGCGCAATGTCGACCGCTCGCTCGGCGAACGGGTGGCCGCCGCCGTGGCCCGCTGAACCCCCGCCGCTCGCATCGCCCGTCCGGATTCCTTTGCCGGGCGGGCGATGCTCGTTGACAACTCGGGCCCCCGGGGCAATCCTAAGCAAGCGCTTAGTCAGCCCACGTTTCTCTGCGAGGTGCCCCCGATGACCACCGCCGCTCCACCCGGACTCGACCTGGAGAGGCTGCGCGCCCACCTGGACGTCGCCCTGCCCGCACCCACCGCCGGACCGCTGACGGCCCGCCGGTTCGAGGGCGGCCGGTCGAACCTGACCTACCTGGTCGAGGACGGCGTCTCCCGCTGGGTGCTGCGCCGGCCCCCGCTCGGACACGTGCTGGCCACCGCGCACGACATGACCCGCGAGTACCGCGTGCTGGGCGCGCTGGCGCCGACCGCCGTGCCGGTGCCGGACCCGGTGCTGCTGGTCGAGGACGACACGGTGATCGGTGCGCCGTTCTACCTGATGGAGTACGTCGAGGGCACCGCGCACCGGGACGCCAAGACGCTGGCCGCGCTCGGCGAGCAGCGGGTGCACGGCCTCGGCGAACAGCTGGTGGACACCCTGGTCGCCCTGCACGCACTCGACCCAGCGGCGATCGGCCTGGCCGGATTCGGCCGCCCCGAGGGTTTCCTGGAGCGCCAACTGCGCCGCTGGGGCAAGCAGTTGGACGCCTCGCGGAGCCGCGAGGTACCGGGGATCGACGAGCTGCACCAGCGCCTCGCCGACACCCTGCCCGACTCCCCCGCCCCCGCGCTGGTGCACGGCGACTACCGCCTGGACAACGTGCTGGTCGGCCCGGACGACCGGATCACCGCGGTACTGGACTGGGAGATGTCCACCATCGGCGACCCGCTCACCGACCTGGGCCTGCTGGTGATGTACACCGAACTGGCCCGCCGCTTCGACGGTGTACTGCCCGGCGCGGCACTCGCCCCCGGCTTCCCCGGCACCGACGAACTGGTGCGCCGCTACGCCGAGTTGTCCGGCCGGGACGTCTCCGGGCTGGGCTGGTACGTGGGCTTCGCCTCGTTCAAGCTGGCGGTGGTCCTGGAGGGCATCCACTTCCGGTTCACCCAGGGCGGCACGGTCGGCGCCGGGTTCGACCGGGTCGGTGACATGGTGCCGCTGTTCGTGGAGTTCGGACGCACGTCGGTGGAGGGCTGAGGAAATGGATTTCGCGTACGACGCCAGGACGGTCCACCTGCTGGGTGAACTCGGCGCGTTCATGGACGAGTTCGTGTACCCGGCCGAGCCGGTACTGGCCGAGCAGCTGGAGGACCCGAAGCGCGAGCCGTGGGCGATCCCGCCGGTGATCGGCGAGTTGCGGGCGACCGCGAAGGCCCGCGGCCTGTGGAACCTGTTCTTTGCGGACAAACACAGCTTGCCGGGCGAGCACGGCGCCGGCCTGACCAACCTCCAGTACGCGCCGCTCGCCGAACTCACCGGCCGCTCCGTCCTGTTGGCCCCGGCGGCGGTCAACTGCGCGGCCCCCGACACCGGCAACATGGAACTGCTCGCCCAGTTCGGCTCCACCGAGCAGCGCGAACGCTGGCTTCGCCCGCTGCTGGACGGCGAGATCCGCTCGGCGTTCGCGATGACCGAGCCGGACGTCGCCTCCTCGGACGCCACCAACATCACCACCCGGATCGAGCGGGACGGCGACGAGTACGTCGTCAGCGGCCGCAAGTGGTACATCACCGGGGCGATGAACCCGAACTGCCAACTCCTCATCGTGATGGGCAAGACCGACCCGGACGCCGAGGTGCACCGCCAGCAGTCGATGATCCTGGTGCCGCGCGACACCCCGGGAGTGCAAGTCCTGCGCGGCATGCGGGTGTTCGGCTACGAGGACGCCGACCACGGCGGGCACGCCGAGATCGTCTTCGACGACGTCCGGGTCCCGGCGGCCAACCTTCTCGGCGAGGAGGGCTCCGGCTTCGCGATCGCCCAGGCCCGGCTCGGGCCGGGCCGGATCCACCACTGCATGCGGGCCATCGGCATCGCCGAGAGGGCGCTGGAACTGACCTGTCGCCGGGTCAACTCCCGGGTGGCGTTCGGCCGTCCGCTGGCCGATCAGGGCGTGGTGCAGGACTGGATCGCCGAGGCCCGGGTGCGGATCGAGCAGGCCAGGCTGCTGGTGCTGAAGACCGCCTGGCTGATGGACACCGTCGGCAACCGGGGTGCCCACACCGAGATCCAGGCCATCAAGATCGCCGTCCCGTCCACCGTCGAGTGGATCCTCGACAAGGCCGTCCAGGCGCACGGCGCGGCCGGCGTCAGCCAGGACACCGTCCTGGCCCAACTCTGGTCCGGCAACCGCACCTTGCGCCTGGCCGACGGCCCGGACGAGGTCCACAAGCGCTCGCTGGCGCGGCGGGAACTGAAGAAGTACCGCTGAGCCCGGAGCAGGGGCGGCCCCAACGGGCCGCCCCTTCTTGGCAGTTACGGCAGGACGACGATCCGGCCGGTGCTGGCGCCGGTGGCGACCCGGTGGACGGCCTCGGCGGCGCCGGACAGCGGGACGCGGTCGGAGATCAGCGGGCGGACCACCCCGGTGGCGGCGAGCGCGGTCAGGGCGTCGTGGCAGTCCCGGACGGCCACCGGGTCCTTGGCCACGTACAGGCCCCAATGCAGGCCCAGCACCGAGTAGTTCTTCACCAGGGCGTGGCCGAGCGGCGGCGCCGGGATCTCGCCGGAGGCGAAGCCGACCACCACGATCCGGCCCTCGAAGGCGACGCACTTGGTGGAGCCCGTGTAGGCGCTGCCGCCGACCGGGTCGAAGACCACGTCGGCACCCCGGCCCGCGGTGGCGGTCCGGACGGCGGCGACGAAGTCCTCGGACTTCCGGTCGATCACCAGGTCGGCACCCAACTTCCTTGCCGCGTCCGCCTTTTCCGCTCCGCCGACCACGGCGATGACGAACGCCCCGGCGGCCTTGCCGAGTTGCACGGCCGCGCTGCCGACGCCGCCGGCCGCCGCGTGCACCAGCAGCGTCTCGCCGGCAGCCAGGCGGGCCCGACGGTGCAGCGCGAACCACGCCGTCTGGTAGGCGATCAGCAGGGCGGCCGCCTCGGCGTCGTCCAGGCTGTCGGGTGCGGGCAGCGCGGTGGCGGCGTTCATCAGCGCGTACTCGGCGAACGCCCCGGCGGGCAACTCGGCGGTGCCGATGAGGCGTTCACCCGCGCGCGGGCCCTCGGCCACCTCGCCGCAGAGCTCCACCCCGGGGGTGTAGGGCAGCGGCGGGCGCACCTGGTAGAGACCGGCCGCCATCAGCGCGTCCGGGAAGTTGACGGCTGCGGCCCGGACCCGGACCAGCAGCTGCCCCTCGCCCGGGTCGGGGCGGTCCGCGTCCTCCGCGAGCTTCATCACGTCCAGCGGGGCGCCGAGTTCGGCGATCTGCCAGGCTCTCATCGGGCCTCCTGTCGGTCCTCGATCTGCTGCTGGAGCCGGTTCATGCCGTGCAGCCAGCGGTCGGGGGTGGTGGCGCGGGCCGCATAGTAGTCGGCGACCTCGGGGTGCGGCAGGATCAGGAACTCGCCCGCCGCCATGCCCCGCAGGGCGGCCTCGGCCACCTCGGCGGGCTCGATCGCGGTGGGCGCGAGCAGCGCCTGCCCGTACTCGCCGGTGCCGTCCAGCATCCTGGTCCGCACGCCCTGCGGGCACAGCGCGTGCACCTGGACGCCGCGGTGCCGGTACGTCGCGGACAGCCACTCGGCGAAGGCGAGCGCGCCGTGCTTGGTGACGGCGTACGGGGCGGAGCCGAGCATGGTGAGCAGCCCGGCTGCGGAGACGGTGGCCAGGAAGCGGCCGCGGCCGCGCTCCAGCCAATCGGGGAGCAGCAGTTGGCCGGCTCGGACGTGGCTGAGCACGTTGACCTGCCAGGCCTGTTCCCAGGCTTCGGGCGGGGCGTCGGGGCCGCCGGTGGTGGCGACGCCCGCGTTGGCGCAGTACAGGTCGATGGCGCCGAGGTGGGCGCGGGCGGCGTCGATCAGCGCGGCGACGCCCTCGGCGCTCGCGGCGTCGCCGGGGGCGGCGTGCGCGCCGAGTTCGTCGGCGACGGCGTGTGCGGCGTCCGGGTCGAGGTCGTTGACCACGACGCGGGCGCCGGCCTCGGTCAGCGCGCGGGCGAGGGCCGCGCCGATGCCGTGGCCGGCGCCGGTGACGACGGCGCCGATCCCGTCGGCGTCGAAGCGGGGTTGGCCGCCGGTCACAGCCCGCCGCCGAGGGTGACGCCGCCGTCCACCACCAGGGTCTGGCCGGTGATCCAGCCGGCGTCCTCGGAGAGCAGGAACGCGACGGCGCCGGACACGTCCTCGGGGAGGCCGAGGCGGCCGAGCGGGTAGGCGCGGGCGACCTTCTCCTCGCGGCCCTCGAACAGGGCTTCGGCGAAGCGGGTCTTGACCACGCCGGGGGCGACCGCGTTGACCCGGATGCCGGGGCCGAGTTCGGAGGCGAGTTCCATGGTGAGCCGCATCAGCGCGGCCTTGGAGACGCCGTACATGCCGATGCCGTTGGAGGCGCGGATGCCCGCGATGGAGGCGACGTTGACCACGGCGCCGCCGTTCTCGGCCATCCAGGCGGCGTGCGCGCGGCGGGTCCAGGCGAGCGGGGCGAGCACGTTGACGGCGAGGATCTTCGCGGCGGCGGCCGGGTCGGCGTCCAGGATCGGGCCGTAGATCGGGTTGATGCCGGTGTTGTTGACCAGCAGGTCGAGCCGGCCGAAGGTCTCCATCACCCGGGTGACGGTCTCCTCCTGGTGCGCGGCGTCGTCGGACTTGCCGGCCACCGCCAACGCGTGGTCGGGGCCGCCGAGTTCGCGCACCGCCTCGTCCAGGGTCTCCTGGGTGCGGGCGGTGATGCAGACCTTGGCGCCGCGCTGCACCAGTTCGCGCGCGATGCCGAGGCCGATGCCGCGGCTCGCTCCGGTGACCACCGCCACCTTGCCCTTGAACGACACTGTCATCGCCGTACCTCTCGGATCTGCTGCCAGGGATGGTTCCGCCGCCTCGCGCCGGCGCCACCCTCGCACCGACGACTTGACTAAGCGCTTGCTTAGCATCTTGGCGGCGGGCGACACTGTCAACAGCCCACCCGCCCGGACCGGCCCGAACCGTCTGCGAGGATTGCCCCATGAACGACCCAGCGACCGCCGCACTGTGGCCCGGGGAGCGCACCGAGGCAGCGCGGCGACTGCTGCTGGCCGCCGTGGACTCCTTCGCCCGCCGCGGCTACCACGCCACCACCACCCGGGACATCGCCACCGCCGCCGGCATGAGCCCCGCCGCGCTCTACATCCACTACCCCTCCAAGGCGGCCCTGCTCGCCGAGATCTCCCGCGCCGGACACCAGGCGACGCTGAACCTGGTCGAGGACGCCGAGGCCTCCGCCACCGACCCGGTCGCCCAGATGCGCACCCTCGCCGAGTCCTTCACCACCTGGCACGCCCGCGGCCACACGGTCGGGCGGATCGTCAACCACGAGCTGCACGCGCTGCCCGAGGAGGACTTCGCGGCCGTCGCCGAACTGCGCATCCGGATCGAGGAGACGGTGCTGCGGATCATCGCGCGTGGCGTGGCGGACGGCGCCTTCCAGGTGCCCGACCAGCGGACCGCGGCCCGCGCCGTCACCTCGCTGGGCATCGACGTCTCGCGCTGGTACAGCGAGCGCAGCAGCGAGTCGCCGGAGGAACTGGGCCGCCGCTACGGACAGTTGGTGCTGCGCATGCTGGGCGCACCGCCCTCCGCGATCGACGACTGAGTCACCATGGCTGGACGCCCGACCTCCCGTTGACTTAGGTTAGCCTCACCTAAGCAACCAGGAGGCTTCCCGTGCTGCCCCAGCCCGCCCGCCGCTCGCCTTCGGCCGCCGAACGCGCCCGCACCCTGCTGGAGTTCGCCTCCTCCGCCGTCCTGGACATCCGCGGCGCCGACCTCACCGCCCGCCCCGGCCTGCCCCCACAGGTCCGGTGCACCCTGCGGCCGGACGGCACGGTGGCCGTCCTGGTCGGCCGCGAGTCCGCCCTGCACCGGATCACCGCCCTCGCCCGCGGCCCCCTCACCGCCGAACTCGAGTGCGTGGACGTCGCCCCCGTCGCCCTGCCGCACCGCATCCGCGGCCGGCTGCACGCCCAGGGCCTGCTCACCCGCTCCCCCGGCGAGACGCCGCCCACCGGCGAGGGCGTCCTGCTGCGCCTGGACATCGACCACCTGGCGCTGGACGACCTGTGGGGCTCCGAGTGCTGCCTCGACCCCGCCGACCTGACCGCCGCCACCCCCGACCCGGTCGCCGCCGACGAGGCCCACCTGCTCCAGCACCTGGCCGCCGCCCACGCCGACCAGCTCCTCCTCCTCGGCGCCGGCGCCCTGACCCGCCCCGGCACCCCGCCGTTCCGGCCCGAGCACCTCCGCGAGGTCCGCCCCGTCGCCCTCGACCGCCACGGCCTCCGCGTCCGCCTGCTCGCCACCGACCCGGCCGCCCCGCTGGACGTCCGCTTCGACTTCCACCACCCGGTGGCGCACCCCGACGACCTGCCGGAAGCCATGCACCGCCTGTTCGCCCCCACCCACGACCGCAGCGCGACCTGACTAGCGGGGCCCGGCCTGGATCGAGAACCGGCCGCCCTCGGGGTCGGCGAGGCGGGCGACGCGCCCGTACGGGGAGTCGGCCGGGCCGTCGAGGACGCGGCCGCCGAGGGCGGTGGCGCGGTGGGCGGTGGCGTCGGTGTCGGCGACCGAGAAGAACACCTCCCAGTGCGGGGCGAGGTCGTGGGCGAGCCGGAGCGCGGCCACGCTGTGGCCCTCGGAGAGCAGCACCACGCGTTCGTCCTCGTAGCGGACCTCGAACTCGGCCGGGTCGCGGCCGTCCCAGCGGAACACCTCGCCGTAGAACAGCGCGGCGGCGAACGGGTCGACGGTGCGCAGTTCGATCCAGGCGGGCGCGCCGGGGGCGGTCAGCCAGATCTTGTCCTCACCGGGCTCGCCCTCCCAGATACCGAAGGGCGCGCCGAACGGGTCGGCGGCCAGCGCCACCCGGCCCGCGTCGAACGCCAGCGGGCCGACGGCCAGCGTGCCGCCACGCTCGCGGACGCCGTCGGCGGCGCGGTCGGCGCTCTCGATGCCGAAGTAGGTGGTCCAGGCGACCGGGCGCTCCCACCCGGCGTCCAACTGGCTGAGCCCGGCGACCTCGACGCCGTCGACGGCGGCGCGCACGTACGGGCCCCAGCGGTCCGGGCCGGGGACGAACTCCCAACCCAGCAAAGGCCCGTAGAACCGCTGCGCGGCACCCATGTCACGGACCGTCAGGCCCGCCCAGCACGGCACCGCGGGCACACAGCGCACCGTGGCCGTTCGCTCCGCCACCATCCCTCGGGCTCCCTTCGCCGCCGCCCCGGCCGCCCGGCCGGACCCGCGACCCAGCCTAGGCCGACCCCCCGGCCGGATCGCGCTCCGCCTCGCGGGCGGATCCCCGCACCGACCCCGTCCGGCGCGGGTCCCCCGGCCGAGGGAGTGGCGGTGCCATGGTCGGGGAAGCCGGATGGCGGGAAGGAGATTGGGCATGGACACCGGAATCGTGATCGTTGGAGCGAGCCTGGCCGGGGCGAAGGCGGCCGAGGCACTGCGCGCGGAGGGCTACGGGGGGCCGATCACCCTGGTCGGCGACGAGAGCGAGCGGCCGTACGAACGGCCGCCGCTCTCCAAGGGGTACCTGCTCGGGAAGGAGGAGCGGGAGAAGATCTACGTCCACCCCGCCGACTGGTACCAGCAGCACGACGTCACCCTGCGGCTGGGCGCCGCGGCCACGGCGATCGACCCGGCCGCGCACACCGTCACCGTCGAGGGCGGCGACCGCCTGCCGTACTCGAAGCTGCTGCTGGCCACCGGCTCCTCGCCGCGCACGCTGCCCGTGCCGGGCGGCGACGGGGACTTCGTGCGGACGCTGCGGCGGGTCGGCGACAGCGAGCGGCTGAAAGCGGCGTTCAAGCCCGGCGCCCGGGTGGTGATCATCGGCGCGGGCTGGATCGGCCTGGAGGCGGCGGCCGCGGCCCGCACCGCGGGGGCGGAGGTCACGGTGCTGGAGGCGGCCGAGCTGCCGCTGCTGCGCGTCCTCGGCCGGGAGGTCGCGCAGGTCTTCGCCGACCTGCACCGCGCGCACGGCGTGGACCTGCGGTTCGGCGTCAAGGTGGCGGAGCTGCGGGCGGACGGCGTCCGGCTGGGCGACGGCAGCACGGTGCCCGCCGATGTGCTGCTGGTCGGCGTCGGCATCAGCCCGAACACGGCGCTCGCCGAGCACGCCGGGCTGACCGTCGACAACGGCGTCCGCACCGACCAGCACCTGGCGACCTCGCACCCCGACATCTACGCGGCGGGCGACGTGGCAAACGCTTTCCACCCGCTGTTCGGGAAGCCGATCCGGGTCGAGCACTGGGCGAACGCGCTCAACCAGCCGGCCGTCGCCGCGGCCGCGATGCTCGGCAAGGACGCCGTGTACGACCGGGTGCCGTACTTCTTCACCGACCAGTACGACCTGGGCATGGAGTACACGGGGTACGCGGAGCCCGGCGGCTACGACCGGGTGGTGTTCCGCGGCGACGTCGCCGGGCGGGAGTTCATCGCGTTCTGGCTGTCCGGCGGCAGGGTGCTGGCCGGCATGAACGTCAACGTGTGGGACGTGACCGACCCGATCCGCGAACTGGTCCGCTCCGGGCGCAGCGTGGACCCGGAGCGGCTGGCGGACCCGGCCGTGCCACTGACCGGGATCTGACGGGGCCGGTCAGGTCAGTTGGGCTGTCTGACTTCCTCGTGGGCCTTGGTGAGCAGCTGCATGGCGAGGTCGTTCAGGGCGCGGGCCCCGGCGACCTCCTCACCGACCCGCAGCTGCGGGCGGTCGGCGTGGTGACGGGTGGAGTAGCCGTGTGCGCGGACCTCCGTTCCGTCGGCGAGGCGGACCATCGCGGCAGCCTTGGTGCGGTTGCCGTCCTCCTCGAACTCCATCTCGATGTGCCATCCGACCAGCGTCCTCATGGCCGCCACCTCCCGGGTGGGTACAGGGTGTTCAGCTTTCCGGCTGGTTCGCCGTGGTGGGCTCCTCGGAGGCCGGTTCGCAGTCCTCGCGGCCGGTCTCCGTGTGCACCACCCGGATCGGGTGGTGCGGGTCGTCGATGTGGATGACCTGCTGGGGCTGTCCGCAGCGCGGGCAGAGCAGGGGGATCGGGTGCATCTCGGCCGTCCACGCGCCCCGCGGCGGGCGGCTCCCGGGCCCGCGTGGCCTCCTCATCAACCAGTGTGCCGCGCCCGGGTGCTCACCGCTGGGCGGGCAGCGCGGGGTGCACGGGGACGGTGACCAGGACGGCCGTGCCGGAGTGCACCTCGAAGCGGGCGATCGCCGACGGGGCCAGCCCGGTGCCGCCGCCGGTGCGCAGTCGGGTGTGGCCGCCGTATTCGGTGGCGGGGACGGTCCAGCTGGTCACGGTCTGGTGGGATCCGTCCGTGCCGACGGCGATCAGGCTGCAACTCTGCGGGCCCGACAGGTGGCCGAGGTCGAGGGTGACCCGGCTGCCCCAGGCGGCCGGGTCGACGCCGACCGTGGCGGACACCCCGGAGTTCGCGTCGGTGGCGCTGAACTGCTGGGCCGCGACGGCGACTTGAGGCCCTTCGGTGAGCGCCCAGGTGACCGCGGGGCCGCCCAGCGCGAGGATCGCCGCCACCGCGGCCAGCACCAGCCGCCGCACCCGGGCGCGCCGCCGCTCGGCCACCACCTGCCCGGCCAGCCGGTTCAGCAGCTCGGGCGACGGCTCGTCCGGCTCCGCGACCACGGCCACCGGCTCCGGGCTCGCGGCGGGCGCGAGTTCGGCCAGCAGCTCGGTGACGGGGCCGAGCCGGGCGGCCTCGGCGGTGCAGCGCGGGCAGTGCGCGAGGTGGGCGGCGAACCGGGCCTCCTGCTCGGGTTCGAGCACACCGAGCAGGTGGGCAGCGAGGTCCTGGTGCGGATCGGGGTACTCATGGGCGCCGGGGGTGGTCATGGTGTCACTCCCCGTTCCTCCAGGGCGAGCCGGAGGGCTCGCAGAGCGTAGTAGAGCCGGGACCGGACGGTGCCGGGCGGGACGCCCAGGACGGCGGCGGCCTCGGTGGCGGTGCGTCCGCGCAGATACGTCTCGGTGATCGCGCCGCGGTGCGCCTCGGACAGCGAATCGAGTGCGTCGGTGAGTGTCATCAGCCGCAGCACGCGGTCGAGTTCGTCCTCGGCGGGGATCCGTTCCAGCTCGCCGTCGGGGACTTCGCGGGGCCGGGCGCTCTGGCCGCGCCGGCCGTCGATGACGATCCGCCGGGCGACGGTGGCCAGCCAGGGCCGCAGGCTGCGGTGGTCGGTGTCGAGCCGGTCCAGGTGCCGCCAGGCGCGGACCAGGGTCTCCTGGACGACGTCCTCGGCGCGCTGGCGGTCGCCGCCGACCAGGTGCAGCACCATCCCGTACAGCGGGCGCGCGTGCTCGCGGTACAGGACGCGCATCAGCCGGTCCTCGGCGGCGGGACCGGTGGGACGGGTCCGGCCGGTCGCGGCGCCGTCGCGACCGGTGGTGCGGGGGTGCTCGGCCACGGCGCCATCCTCGCGCGGGTGCGGCCGCGGGTCGATCCGGGACGGCGGGTGCGGGGCGCGCGGCTGCCGGTGCGGGGCGCGCGGCGGGCCGGGGTTCTCAAGTCCGGCCCGGCCGGTGTCGATAACCGTGCCAGGGGTGCGGCGCGGGCGCCCGCGCCGCACTCCCTCGGCTCCGGCCACCATTCCGGTGCCCGTTCAGTACCCGCCGCCGGACGGCATGCTCGGCCCCGAGCCGGCCATCGGCATCGCCTTGTCGCCGGTCGGGGTGGTCGCCCACCAGGTGCCGCCGACGCCCTGGCCGTTGGTCTGGCCTGGCTTGGTGTCGGGGGTGTAGCGGTACAACGGCCAGCCGTTCAGGGTGACTTGATGAGTGCCGTCGGGGCGCGTGACGGTGGAGACCAGCTTGGCGTCGATGCCCTTGAGGGCGGGCGCGCCGCTGCCGGTGGTGAGTTCGGGCGGCCAGAGGGTGGCGCAGTCGCCGGTGCAGTGCGTGGCCGACGGGTTGTTGGTGTCCTGGTCGAAGCGGTACAGGGTGAACCCCTGCCCGTCGGTGACCAGGGTGCCGAGGGTGCCGTTGTGCTCGGTCATCAGCGTCGCGGCCTGGGTCTGACTGCCGGAGCTCATGGTCGAGGAAGAGCTTCCGCCGCCGCCGCTGCCGCAGCCGGCGATCAGTGCGGCAGCGGCCAGGGCACCGGCGGCGAGCATGGTGACGCGGCGGCCGCTGGGGGCCGTTCGGCCGGTGGTGGTCATTGGCTTGCTCCCGTCCGGGAGGGGTGCGGTCGGCCGGGCCGCCGGATTGCCGGGCCCCGGGTTCGACCGGTTCGCCCGGGGGTACGTACGGCAGGTCCTGAACGTTCAGCGGGAGTCGGGTCGCCCGGAATAGTTCCGCAGGTGGCAGGGTTGAGGCGGTCGTGGGTCCGGGAGCGGGCCCGCTAGGGAAAGACCCGGCTGTGGAAGGCAGGTGGCGGCGATGAGCACGGTGGAACTGACCAAGGACAACTTCGACGAGGTGGTCCAGGGTGAGGACGGCAAGGGGTTCGTCCTGATCGACTTCTGGGCGGCCTGGTGCGGTCCCTGCCGCCAGTTCGCGCCGGTCTTCGAGCGGGCTGCCGAGAAGCACACGGACATCACTTTCGCGAAGGTCGACACCGAGGCGCAGCAGGAGCTCGCGGCGGCGTTCGAGATCCGGTCGATCCCGACGCTGGCGATCATCCGCGAGGGTGTCCTGGTCTTCGCCCAGCCGGGCGCGCTCCCGGAGGCGGCCCTGGAGGACCTGATCGGCCAGGCCCGCAAGCTCGACATGGCGGAGGTGCACGCCGGCGTGGCGGCGCAGAACGCCAAGCAGAACTGACGTACACCGCACGCCGGTTGACGGCATGACGCCACGAAAGGGGCGCCGGGAATCTCCCGGCGCCCCTTCGTCGTGCCCGCGTGAAGCCCAGCAGCCCGGGCAAGGCGAGAACAACACCGTCCGAACAACGCCGTCCGAACAATGCCGTCCGGGCAACGCGAAAGGCCCGCCGGGCGCTCCTTGGGTTCTAGTGGTTGCTGCAACACCCCAGCTCAGGGGACGCGATGACCTTCGAGATCCGCGAGGACCGGAGCCCTCAGGGGCGGCGGAAGCT
>NZ_JBIALR010000033.1:0-56305 GCF_042873675.1 Kitasatospora sp. NPDC004614 | reverse complement strand
CCTCGGACTCGCCCACAACGGCACCACCTGGCAGATCCAGACCGCCACCTGACGGCACGGCCCGGATCAAACCAAGATCTTCATCAGCCTTCTAGAGCGGGCGGTGCATGATGTGCAGGCCGACGAGGCCGAGGGTGGGGTGGCGGAAGCCCTCGGGGACGGTGCCGAGGACGGTGAACCCGAGTGACTCGTACAGGTGCACGGCGGGGGCGTTGCTGGCGACGACGGCGTTGAACTGCATGGCGCGGTAGCCCTGTTGGCGGGCCCAGTCGAGGGTGTGCTCGCACAGGGCGCGGCCGGTGCCGCGGCCGGCGTGGTCGGGGTCGACCATGAAGCTGGCGCTGGCGATGTGCGCGCCGTTGCCCCACTGGTTGTTGTTCATCTTGGCGGTGCCGAGGACCGTGCCGTCGTCGTCGACGGCGACGACGGTGCGGTTCGGCGCGGTCAGCATCCACCAGTCGCGGGCGGTGTCGGCGGTGAGGTCGACCGGGTAGGTGAACGTCTCGCCGGCGCGGACGATGCGGTGGAAGAACGGCCAGATGGCCGGCCAGTCCTCGGAGTTGGCGTCGCGGATCATCATTCGGGCCAGCATGGCGGTGCTTGCCGACGGTGGCGAGCGGTTTTCCGCCGCATTCTTTGGCGAGTACCCGTCAGATGCTGTCGGACGTCTTGCGGGGCTGCGAGGTGGACGCTTCAATCCCTGTTAGGAAACTTTCCTAACCCTCTCCTGTGGGTCCTCCCATGCCCGCAGCCGGCCGACGGAGTGTCAGATGCGTCAGATGCAGACCAAGCACCGCACCACCCGCGCCGCCCTCGCGGTCCTGTTCGCCGCCATCCCGCTCACCCTGGCCACCGCCGGGGCGGGCACCGCCGCCGCGGCGTCCGTGGGGCTGGACGACGCGCACAAGAAGGAGATCGCCATGCAGCTGGTCTCCTCGGCGGAGAACTCCTCGTTGGACTGGAAGGCCCAGTACCAGTACATCGAGGACATCGGCGACGGCCGCGGCTACACCGCCGGGATCATCGGCTTCTGCTCCGGCACCGGCGACATGCTGGAACTGGTGCAGCACTACACCGACCTGAAGGCCGGCAACGTGCTGGCGAAGTACCTGCCCGCGCTGAAGAAGGTCAACGGCAGCTCCTCGCACTCCGGCCTCGGCACCGCCTTCGTCAACGACTGGAAGACCGCCGCCAAGGACACCGTCTTCCAGACCGCGCAGAACGACGAGCGCGACCGGGTGTACTTCAACCCCTCGGTGAAGCAGGCCAAGTCCGACGGGCTGCGGGCGCTCGGCCAGTTCATCTACTACGACGCCATCGTGATGCACGGCCCCGGCAGCAGCTCCGACTCCTTCGGCGGGATCCGCGCCGCAGCCATGAAGAAGGCCAAGACGCCCGCCCAGGGCGGCGACGAGGCGACCTACCTGAACGCCTTCCTGGACGTCCGCAAGGTGATCATGAAGCAGGAGGAGGCGCACGCCGACACCAGCCGGGTCGACACCGAGCAGCGGGTGTTCCTGAACGCCAAGAACTTCGACCTCAACCCGCCGCTGAAGTGGAAGGTGTACGGCGACTCGTACCAGATCAACAGCTGATCGGGTCGTAGGGGCGGCTGTTGACGGCCCGGCTTCCGTGCGGTGCTGCGGGGGCCGGGCCGTCGGGTGCTGTCGATGGTGTTGTCGATGGTTCGTCAACACACTTAATGCGCATGGTTATTACAACTCGGACACAACTGGGACGCCGTGCCCCGGCCGGTCGGTAGCGTCGGCCTCGACCCGCGCCCGTTTCCGAGGGGGAGCCATGCGCATCCGAGCGACCGTCACCGCCACCTGCCTGGCCGTCGTTCTCGCGGCGAGCGGCTGCGCACCGGCCCGTGGCGGGCCCGGACTCGCTTACGAGATCGACCGGGGCACCGGCGACGTCGAGCTGACCGCCTGCGCCGTCGACGACGAACTGCACTGGCCCGCCGCCACCGTCCGGATCACCAATCACACCGCCACCATCAGCAACTACGTGGTGCAGATCGCCTTCCTGGACAACGCCGGCCGCCAGATCACCGAGGGCGTCGCCGCCGCCAGCTCCCTCGCCCCCGCGCAGGACGCCGTCGAGCAGGCCCAGGGAACCGCGGACCCGAAAGGCCCGGTCAGCTGCCGGGTCGTGGACATCGCCCGCTACGCCACGCCCTGAGCCGCGCACTGAAACGCCTTCGGCCGCCCCTGCCGGTTCGCAGAAGGGGCGGCCGAAGGGGGCGGTCGGAGTTATGCGGTGTAGTCGTAGAAGCCGCGGCCGGACTTGCGGCCCAGCAGGCCCGCGTCCACCATCCGCGACAGCAGCGGCGGGGCCGCGTACAGCGGCTCCTTGTATTCGTCGTACATCGACTCGGCGATCGAGACGATGGTGTCCAGGCCGATCAGGTCGCACAGGCGCAGCGGGCCCATCGGGTGGGCGCAGCCGGCCTCCATGCCCTTGTCGATGTCCGCCGCCGTGGCCACGCCGGACTCGAACATCCGCACCGCGGACAGCAGGTACGGCACCAGCAGCGCGTTGACCACGAAACCGGCCCGGTCGCGGGCGCGGATCGGCTCCTTGCCGAGCGCCTCGACGGCGAACTGCTCGGCCCGGGTGGTGGTCTCCGCCGAGGTGGTCAGCGTCGGGATGACCTCGACCAGCTTCTGCACCGGCGCCGGGTTGAAGAAGTGCAGGCCGATCACCTGCTCGGGGCGGCTGGTCGCCGCAGCAAGCTTCACGATCGGGATCGAGGAGGTGTTCGAAGCCAGGATCGCGTCCCGGCGGCTCACCACCTGGTCCAGCGTCTGGAAGATCTTGATCTTGATGTCCTCGCGCTCCGCGACCGCCTCGACCACCAGGTCCCGGTCGTGGAAGTCCGCCAGCTCGGTGGTGAATGCCAGCCGCGACAGCGCCTCGTCGCGCTGCTCCTCGGTCAGCTTGCCGCGCCGAACCGCGGTCTCCAGGGAGTTGGTCAGCCGGGTCCGGCCCAGCTCCAGCGCCTCGCCACTGGCCTCCGAGACCAGCACGTCCAGGCCCGAACGGGCGAAGACCTCGGCGATGCCCGACCCCATGAGGCCGCAGCCGACTACTCCGACACGCGCGATGTCACTCACTCAGATGCCCTTCACGTGGAGCTGGGGGTCACCCAGCCGGTGGTGTCACGGCCACCGCGCCCCGGTCGGGGCCCGGCGAGTCCGCCCGGACGACGGTACTACCTGGCTTAACGCTCGTTCACCCCGGACCTGTGCCCGGCTTCGCTCTTCCGAACGGGTGAGCATCGGCGGTGCGCCCGTTCGCGCTTCGCGGTCGGGCACCAGAATGCGAACGTTCAGCCGTAGGAGGGAGCAGGCAGATGGGAACCGGATCACTTGCCGGGCAGGTCGGGCTGGTCACTGGTGCCGGGCGCGGCATCGGACGGGAGATCGCCATCGGCCTCGCCGCCGAGGGCATGGCCGTCGGCTTGATCGGCCGCACCCAGGAGACGCTGATCGCCACGCTCAAGGAGTGCGTCCGGCACGGATCGCGCGGCGTCGCCGTCGTCGCCGATGTCAGCCACCCCGGCGCCGTCCGCGAAGCCGTCCGCGCCGTCGAACGCGACCTCGGCCCCGTCGACCTGCTGGTCAACAACGCCGGGCAGGTCGACGGCGCCGAAGTGCCGATCTGGGAGACCGACCCCGCGCAGTGGTGGCAGGTCGTCGAGACCAACCTGCGCGGCCCCTACAACCTGCTGCGCCACGTCCTGCCCGGCATGGTGGAACGCGGCCGCGGCCGGGTCGTCAACCTCAACAGCGGATTCGCGCTGCGCCCCGACGGCAACTACACCGCCTACGCCACCTCCAAGGGCGCGCTGCTGCAACTGTCCGACAACATCGCCGACTCGGTCGGGCAGCACGGCATCGTGGTGCTGGACATCAGCCCCGGCGCCGTCCGGACGGACATGACCGCTGACATGCCGATGTTCCGGGACCGGAGCGAGTGGGGCTCCATTCCCTACATGGTGGCCGTCACGGTGGACGCCGCCCGCGGGCGCTTCGACGCGCTGCACGGACGCTTCCTGCACGCCGGGCGGGACAACCTGGAGACGCTGGTCGCGTCCGCCGAGGCGATGCGGGAGGCGGACGCGCGGACGCTGCGGCTGCGGCCGTACGGGCCCGATGATCCGATGGCGTGACGGTGTGCTGAGCGTTTCAGAGGAGGACGTTTTAGAGGAGGAGTGCGGCCAGGTCGGCGTCCGGGAGTGAGCCGGCCGGGCGGCCCTCTCGGGCGAAGGCGCCGGCGAGCCGCTGGAGGGCCGCGTTGACCGGGGTCGGGATGTTGTGCAGGCGGCCGAGCAGGACGATCTCGCCGTTCAGCCAGTCCGCCTCGATGTCGCCGGTGCCGCGCATCAGGCTCTGCCAGGAGGAGCCGCCGCCGCGCTGCTCGCCGTTGAGCGGCACCAGCGTCACGCGGTCGGCGCGGGTGGCCCGCTGTTCGTCCGAGGACGGGTGGGTGATCCCGGCGGCCGCCAGCACCGCCCGGCCCTCCGCCTGGACGCGCTGCCACACCTGCTCGCGCAGGTCGCCGTCGATCGGTCCGGCCACCGCCTCCAGTGCGTTGCCGAGATTGCCCAGCAGCTTCGCGTACTTCCACTCCATCACCCGGTCGGTCACCGGCGCGTCGAAGAACGAGGCGGTGAGATCGGCGGCGATCCGGTCGGCGAGGCCGTCGGTTCCCTGCGGGTAGCGGCCCAGGTGCAGCATGCCCGAGCGCGGCGAGCCCGCCGCCGAGACCCGGCCCGGCTCCAGGTGCGTGGACGGCAGCCACACGCACATCCCGTACACCCGGGCGAAGCGGCGCAGCGCGATCCGTTCGTTCTCCACCCCGTTCTGCGCGCACACCAGCGGCAGGCGCTCGCCCGCCGTGCCGCCGCCGGCGACCGGGCGGGGCGCCCACTGGTCGAGCAGCTCCGTCGAATGCTGGGTCTTCACCGCCAGCACCAGTACGTCGTCCGGCATCAGGTCGATCTCGTCCGGCCCGCCGATCGCCGGGACGGGCAGGTGGTGCGTGCCGTCCGGGGTGGTCAGGCGCAGGCCGTCCTTGCGCAGGGCGGTGAGGTGCGGGCCGCGGGCGACCAGGACCACGTCGCGGCCGCTCTGGTGCAGACGTCCGCCGATGGTGCCGCCGACCGCGCCGGCGCCGAGGAAGAGATAGCGCATGGGGTGAGCATCGCACGGGCGGGGAGCGGGAGTTGAGGCCCGGTGCTTTTGGGGGCGTCTGCTACGAGCAGAGTTCGGAGGCTGTCACCGCGTGCAGGCCCTTGGCGTCGAGTCCGTCGAGGATGGCGGGCAGAGCCGTCACGGTGCCCTGGTGGCCCATGTGCAGGGCGACCACCGAACCGGCCGCCGCCGACTTCAGAACGCGCTGGGTGACGATGTCCGAGCCCGGGTCGGTGTAGTCCAGCGGGTCGATGTCGAAGGACAGTATGTGCTGGTAGCCGACCTGCTGCGCCTGGTCCTTCACCATCTGCGTCGCGTACTGCGCCGCGGACGGCCGGAACCAGCGGCCTATCGACCCCGTCAGGCGCTGCAGGCGCTCGGCGCACTGGGCTATCTCGTCGCGGGCCTGGTCCGGGCGCATCGCGGATATGTCCAGGTGGTTCTGGGTGTGGTTGCCCAGTTCGTGGCCGCCGTCGAGGATCCGCTGCGCCATCTGCGGCTGCTCGTCCAGCCAACTGCCCACCACCAGGACGGTCAGCCGCGCCCCGCGCTGCTCGGCCGCCGTCAGCAGCGCCGTCGCGACCGCCGGGTCGCCCTGCCCGTGGAACGTCAGGGCGAGCTGCGGGCGGCTGTGCGGCCCCGTGACCACTTCCTGCGGGGTGTCCGGAGCCAGCGGGGGGAGGGTGGGGGCCTCTTCGGTCTCGGGGTCGGCGGACGGGGACGGGGACGGGGACGGGCTCGGGTCCTCCGCGAGGTGGGAGGGCTGCGGGCGGGCCGCGACGGAGGCGGCTCCGTTGCGGTTTCCGTCGGTGCCGGCGCTGCACGTGGCGGTGAGGCCGACGGTGGCGGTGAGAGCAGCCAGCCGGGCGGAGGAACGCAGAACACTGCGGCGGTCGAGTGTCATCGCGGCCCACCCTACGCAGAGCCCTCGGGGTGTGACAGCGGCTGCCGTCCGGACGAGTGGGGTTTCGGTTTCGGGTGGCGGGTCAGGGAGTTGGGTGCTCGGGGGCCGGGTGCTGGGTGGTGGGCGAGTGCTTTGTGGTGGGCGAGTGCTTTGTGGGGCGGGGTGGGCCGAGGAGGAGTGCGGCGGTGACCAGGGTGGCGCCGAGCAGTTGGAGCGGAGTGGGGGCGGTGGCGGTGAGGACGGCGCCCGAGAGGGTGGCCGTGAGCGGGATCAGGCCGCCGAACAGGCCGGCGTGCTCCGGGGTGAGCCGGGTCAGGGCCGAGTACCAGAGCAGGAAGGCGACGCACGTCATCAGCAGCGACAGGTAGAGGAAGGCGAGCAGCTCGGTCCCGGTCGGTAGACGCGGGGAGGTGGGGGAGAGGGCGGCCGTCGCGGCGAACAGCGGGACTGCGAGGGCGACGGTGTACGCCGAGACGCGTACCGGTCCGAGACGGGGCAGGAGCGGAACGGCGAGGAGGGAGAACGCGGCCTCGCAGAGCAAGGTGCCGGTGGCGCAGAGCAGTCCGACGGTGTCGCCGGAGCCGAAACCCTGGGTGAGAGCCGCACCGACCACCACCAGGGCGGCCGCCGCGAGCAGCCGGGCGGCGGGGCGGCGGCGGGCGAGGAGCGGTCCTAGGACGCCCAGCAGCAGCGGGGTGCAGCCGACGATGCTGCCGACCACTGCCGGGTCGGTGTGGCGCAACGCGGTGACCATCAGGAGGTTGAAGGCGAAGAGGCCGGTGGCGGCGAGAGCGAGGAGGAGCGCCAGTTCGCGTGCCGTCAGCCCGCTGGTGAGGCGGCCCTGGCGGCGGGCGAGAGGGAGGAGGACGGCGGCGGCGAGGGCGTAGCGGAGGGCCTGGCCGGCGGCGAGCGGGTACGAGGAGAGGGCGGCGGTGACGCCGGTGGAGCAGCCGAGGAGGGTCATGGCGGCGGCAGCTTGGAGGGAACCCGGCAGTCGCGAGCTTGCGGTGTGCGCGGTGTGCGGGGGTGTTGCGGCTGGGGCGGTGGTGGTGGGCATGGTTGTGACGCTAGGGGCGGGGTGGTCTGGTTCCCAGGGCCACCTGTGGGCTGGTGGAGAGGACCACTTTGGCGCGGGTCGGAGACGGGGACCAGAAACTTCGGGGCCTTTTCGAGCCCCGTTGATCGCCAGCAGACTTGGGGCCTGCCGCATGATGGCGGGTATGGGTTATCTGGTGGGGTCGGGGGCGTCTTCCGGTGGGGTGCGGGAGTTGTTGGTCGAGTGGGGGGAGGGGGCGGGGGATCTGGCGGGGCGGTTGACGCGGGGGTTGCGGGCGGCGGTGCGGGACGGGCGGTTGGGGGCGGGGGAGCGGTTGCCGGCGAGTCGGGTGCTGGCGGCGGAGTTGGGGGTGTCGCGGGGGGTGGTGGTGGAGGCGTACGAGCAACTCGCGGCGGAGGGTTACCTGGTGGGGCGGCGCGGGTCGGGGACGCGGGTCGCGGCGGGGGTGGCGGCGGCCGGGCCGGGGTGGGTGGAGCGGGCGGCGCCGGTCGAGCTGCGGTTCGACCTGAAGCCCGGGACGCCCGATCTCGGGGTGTTTCCGCGGGCGGCGTGGGCGGCGGCGGTGCGGCGGGCGTTGCTGGGGGCGGCGAACAGTGAGCTGGGGTACTCGGATCCGGCCGGACTTCCGCAGCTGCGTGGGGAGTTGGCGGCGTACCTGGGCCGGGTGCGGGCGGTGGTGGCGCGGCCGGAGCGGGTGGCGGTGGTGAGCGGGGTGGGGCAGGGGCTGGCGCTGCTGTTGCAGGTGCTGGCCGCCGGCGGGCGGCGGCGGATCGCGGTGGAGGATCCCGGTTCGCCCGGCACGCTGGAGTTGCTGCGGGCGCACGGGGCGCGGCCGGTGGGCGTGCGGGTGGACCAAGAGGGTTTGGTGGTGCGGGAGTTGGCGTCCAGTGGTGCGGACGCGGTGCTGGTCACCCCGGCGCACCAGTACCCGACCGGGGTGGTGCTGTCGGCGCGTCGGCGGAGTGAACTCGCCGCGTGGGCGCGGGCCGGCGGGCTGGTGATCGAGGACGACTACGACGCGGAGTTCCGCTACGACCGTGAACCGCTGGGCGCCGTCCAGGGGTTGGCGCCGGAGCGGACGGTGTATCTGGGTTCGCTCAGCAAGACCTTGGCGCCCGGGCTGCGGCTCGGTTGGGCGGTGCTGCCGGAGTACCTGGTGGAGGAGTTCGCGGACGCCAAGCGGTACGCGGATCTCGGGACCGGTGCGATCGACCAACTCGCTTTCGCCGCCCTGCTGGAGAGCGGCGGCTACGACCGTCACCTGCGCTCCGTCCGCCCCCGCTACCGGGCCCGCCGGGATGCCTTGGCGGCCGCGCTGAGGCAGCACCTTCCGCAGGCCGAACTGCGGGGCGTCGCGGCCGGGTTGCACCTGTACGCGGATCTGCCGGACGGCGTGGAGGAGGGTGCGGTGGCGGGTGCCGCGCTGCGGCGCGGGGTGCGGGTGGCGACGGTCGCGCCGGGGCGGCTGGGGCCCGGGCGGCCGGCAATTGCGTTGGGGTATGCGGGAGTTGCGGAGCAGCGGCTGTGGGAGGCGGCGGCGCTGCTCGGGGAGGCGGCGCGGGAGGTGGGTTGACGGGGTGCCGCCGCCGGGTTGTACCTCGGCGGCAGCAAATCTGACGGGGCGTCAGGTCGTAAGCAGCTGGTAGGTGTTGGCGATGGCGGCGAAGACGAGGACGAGCAGGACGACGGTCAGCAGGACGAGTTGGACCACGCCGCGCTGGTGGCGGGGGGCGTAGGCGATGGCGGCGCCGGAGGCGAGGCCGGTGAGGAGGCCGCCGAGGTGGCCCTGCCAGGAGGTGAAGCTCGCGGAGACGGCCATCCAGATCACCATGGTGATCAGCATCTGGTTGCCGCCGAGGGGGTCGTAGCCCTGGCGGCGGCTGAGGATCCAGTAGCCGCCGGCCAGGCCGAAGATCGCGCCGGAGGCGCCGATGGCGAGGCTGTTGGGGGCGATCAGGTAGACCAGGACGTCGCCGCCGAGGGCGGAGAGCAGGTACAGGGCGGTGAAGCGGAGGGCGCCGAGGCGGTCCTCGATGACCGAGCCGAGTGACCAGAGCCAGTACATGTTGAAGACGATGTGGGCGATCGCGAACGGGCCGAAGGAGGAGTCCGCGGTCGGCGAGAGGTGCAGGAAGGCGCCGGTGAGGAGCCGGTACCACTCGCCGTGGGCCACGCCGGCCTGGTAGAACGCCGATATGTCGGTGGGGTCCTCGCCCGGGTTGCGGAGCATCAGCGCCGAGCCGAGCATGCCGAACCGCTGGATGGTCTCCGGGCGGACCAGTTCGAGGACGTACGCGGCGAGGTTGAGCGCGATCAGCACGATGGTGGCGTAGGGCCGGGAGGTGATCCGGCCGCCGAACGCGGTGCGGGCCTGGCGGACGCTCTGGTGGCCGGACTTGACGCATTCCACGCACTGGTAGCCGACCGCGGCGTCGCGTCGGCAGTCCGGGCAGACGTGGCGGTCGCAGCGGGTGCAGCGGACGTGCGACTCGCGGTCGGCGTGCCGGAAGCAGGTCGGTGACGGCGCCTCGGGAGCGGGGGCTCCCGGGGCGGGTTCTGCGGCGTCCATGAACGGGCCTCCCCTGGGCGGTGGTGCTCGGCCGCGGGGCGTCCACGGCGATGATCCACGGCGAATCGGCGCTCACCCTAGAGCACGGCCCGGACGGGTGGGAGGTCAGCCCTGCCCGGGCTCCCGGCGGGGGCGGGGGCGGGCGCGGGCGAGGGCGTTCGGGCGGGGGCGTTTCGGGTCCTAGCGGCGGGTTGCGCTAAGGATGGTGAACTTCGGACTGCCCGCCACCGTACGGCAGTTGCCGAACAGCTTGCGGAGCTTGACGTGGTAGCCCAGGTGGCGGTTGCCGACCACGCGCAGCTCGCCGCCCGGGCGCAGCACCCGGCGGGCGCCGGTGAACATCCGCCAGGCGATGGCGTCCGTGGTGGCCTGGTGGGAGTGGAACGGCGGGTTCAGTAGGACGACGTCCACCGAGGCGTCGGGGATGTCCGCGAGGGCGTCGCCGACCAGGAATTCGGCGCGGGCGTCCGGGCCGAGGGCGGTGCGGAAGGTCTCCTCGGCGGATGCCACCGCCTGGAACGACTCGTCCACGAAGAGGAGTTCGGCGTGCGGGGCGGTCAGTGCGGCCGCGGTGCCGACGATGCCGTTGCCGCAGCCGAGGTCGACGACCCGGCGGGCGTCCTGCAGGTCGGGCAGGTGCTGGAGGAAGAACCGGGTGCCGATGTCGAGGCGGTCCGCGCAGAACACGCCTGCCTGGTTGGCGACTTGGCGGCCCGAGAGCACGCCGATGCCGTCCGGCAGGTTGTAGCGCAGCGGCCACGGGTTGGCCGGGCGAGCAAGCTCCGGCTGCGGGGTGGTGTGGATCAGGCGGGCCTTGCGGACCGCCAGCGAGGTGCGGGTCGGGCCGAGGATCCGTTCGAACAGCTGGAGGGTGGAGGTGTGGATCTCGGTCACCATTCCGGTGCCGACCACCACGGTGCCCTCGTGCAGGGAGGGTGCCAGGCGGTGCAGCTGGTCCTCCAGCAGCGCCAGGCTCTTGGGCACCCGGACGAGCAGGACGTCGATGCGGGACGGGGGTGCGTCCTGGGTGGTGCGGACGTCCACCAGCGCCGGGTCCAGGCCGTTGCGGGTCAGGTTCGCGGTGATCGCCCGGCCGGACAGGTACGAGTCGGTGATCGCCGTCAGCGTTCCGGCCGTCGCGGCGAGTGCCGTGGAGACGCCGCCCCAGCGGTCGCCCAGCACCACCACCGCGCCGTCCAGCGGCACCGGGCCGCCGTTCTCCGGCCCCTCCTTCAGGTACCGCAGCAGGTACTCGTCGGCGGCGTCCCAGGCGCGCAGCTGCTCGCGCGGGTTCTCCGGGAATCGGGCCAGCTCGAAGGTGCCCCAGGCGGTGGTGAAAGAGTTGTTCATCGTGCCCCCAGGCTATCGGAGGGGGCGAGGGTCACCGGACGGTGACGGCGGGGGAGGGGACGGCAGCATGCGGCGGCGGGACAGGGTGGTCGGGGCGGTTCTCGGGTCGGCGGTCGGTGACGCTCTGGGGGCGCCGTTCGAGTTCGGGCCCGCCGGGGCGTTCGGAGCGCGTTTCCCGGATGGGGAGGGAAAGCGTTTTCCGTACACCGCATCGATGTGCGGAGGCGGCGGCTGGGACCCGGGCGAGGCCACCGACGACACGCAGATGGCCGTCCACCTCGGCGAAGCGCTGCTCGACGCGGGCGGCCTGGACCTGCCGGGGATCTTCGAGCGGTTCCGGGCATGGGCCGCCGCAGACCCCAAGGACATCGGCATCCTCACCGAATGCGTTCTCGGCAATGGCCTGCCCTGGGACCTCGCCGCGCAGATCCACTTCCAGACCGAGGGCCGGGCCGCCGGCAACGGCGCCCTGATGCGCGCCGTCACCGCCGCCGTCCGGTTCGCCCCGCTGGGCCGTGACGCCACCATGGACGCCGCGCGCCGGATCACCGCCCTCACCCACGGCGACGGCGCGGCCTGGGAAGGCACCGCGATCCTGCACGAGATGCTGCGCCGCGCGCTCGACGGCGAAGACCCGCTCGCTGCACTGCCGTTGACGCTGGCCGCCGTCCGGGCCGAGCATCGTGAACGCTGGGCGGGAGTCCTCGCCGAGGACTGGCACCCCGCCCTCGCCACCGAGAGCAACGGCGCGGTCTGGCCCTGCCTGGGGTCGGCCGTCTGGGCGCTGCGCACCACCGCCGCCTTCCCGGCCGCACTGCGAGCCGTCATCGACCTCGGCGGCGACACCGACACCACCGCCGCCGTCACCGGGGCCCTCGCAGGTGCCGTGTACGGCGAGGGAGCGATCCCCGAGGGGTGGCTGACGCCGCTGCACGTCCCGCTGCCGCCGACCGAACGGGTGCTGCGGGCAAGGGAGTTGAAGGTGCTGGCGGAGGCGCTGGACGCGGCGGGGCGGACGGAGGCGGGCTGGGCGCCTGCCTGATGACGCGTCAGGCCGTGGTGAAGATCAGGCTCGCGTTGTGGCCGCCGAAGCCGAAGGCGTTGGTGAGGGCGGCGGCGGTGGTGACGGGGCGGGCGGTGGTGGTGACCAGGTCGAGGTCGGCGGCGGGGTCGGGGGTGGTCAAGTTCCGGATGGGCGGGACGAGTTGGGTGTGGAGGGAGCGGGCGGTGGCGAGGGCGGCGAGGGCGCCGGCCGCGCCGAAGAGGTGGCCGGTCATGGACTTGGTGGCGGTGACGGCGGGGCGGTGGGGGCCGAAGACGCGGGCCAGGGTTTCGGCTTCGGTGAGGTCGCCCTTGGGGGTGGAGGTGGCGTGGGCGTGCACCATGCCGATCTGATCCGGGGCGATGCGGGCCTCGGCGAGGGCGCGGCGGATGGCGCGGCTCTGGCCGTCGGGGTGGCCGGCGGTGATGTGGTGGGCGTCGGAGGTGACGGCGGCGCCGGCGAGGGTGGCGTAGGCGTGTCGGCCGGGGCGGAGTGAGGCGCGTTCCAGGATCAGGACGGCCGCGCCCTCGCCGATGACGAAGCCGTCCCGGTCGAGGTCGAAGGGGCGGGAGGCGTGGGCCGGGTCGTCGTTGCGCAGGGAGTGTGCGCGGGCCTGGGCGAAGCCGGCCAGCGGGAGGGGGTGCAGGCAGGCCTCGGTGCCGCCGGCGATCACCACGTCGGCGCGGCCGAGGCGGATCAGGTCCAGGCCGAGTGCGACGGCCTCCGCGCCGGACGCGCAGGCGCTGACGGGGGTGTGGGCGCCGGCCTTGGCACCGAGGTCGATCGACACCCAGGCGGCCGGACCGTTGGCCATCAGCATCGGCACGGTGTGCGGCGAGACCTTGCGGACGCCGGAGCGCTCCAGCACGTCGTCCTGCTCCAGCATGGTGACCGCGCCGCCGGTGCCGGTGCCGATCACCACCGCCAGGCGTTCCCCGTCCACCTCGGGCCGGCCCGCGTCCGCCCAGGCCTCGCGGGCCGCGATCAGCGCCAACTGCTCGCTGCGGTCGAGGCGTCGAGCCTCGATGCGGTCGAGCACCTCGGACGGTTCGACGGCGAGCTGCCCGGCGATCCGGATCGGCATCTCGGCCGTCCACTCCCGCTCGATGGCCCGGATGCCGTTGCGGCCCTCCAGCATGGCCTGCCAGGTGGCGGGGGCGGTGCCGCCGAGCGGGGTGGTGGCGCCCAGGCCGGTAACCAGAACGGGGTCGGTGGCGCTGTCGGATTCCATGCGCACGGTGCAGCTCCCTTTGTAGTGAGGGCACAACAAGTTCCGCCCCGGCGGTCGGCCGGGTCGTTCGGTGATGGCCACTCTGCCAAGGGGGGATGGGGAGTTGGGGTACTGGACGGGACTGATTCGCGTCCGGCGAATTTGGAGGGATCGGACAGATTGAGTCGACGGTTCGCCGGGAAGAGTCCGAGGGCTCAGGGGAGCAGGGGAGCAGGGGAGCAGGGGCTCAGGGTGCGGGCCCGGGTGAGGAGGGCGGCGAGGGCCAGTTCGAAGGCGGTGTCGGCGCGGGACGGGCCGGCGGCGACATCCTCGAACTGGTCCGCGCCATCGAGTCCGACCGCCCCCTGCCGCTGCGGCTGCGCATCGCCCCCTGGTGCATGCCCGGCGCGAGCGCCGCCGACCTGCGCCAACTCGCCGACCTGCAAGGCGAGTCCGGCCGCAACTGGCTGGTCGGCGGGGTGAAGCTGTTCATGGACGGCACCGTCGAAGGCGGCTCCGCCTGGATGGAACGCCCCGACTGCCACGGCGAGGGCACCGCCGCGCTCTGGCTCGACTCCGCCGAATACACCGACGTGGTCCGGCAGTTGGACGCCTACGGGGTGCGCACCGCGACCCACGCGATCGGCGACGCGGGCGTGCGGCACGTCCTCGACACCATCGCCGCACTGCCGTACACCGCCCGGGGCCGGCACCGGATCGAGCACATCGAGACGCTCAGCGACGAACAGGCGCTGCGCTTCGTCGAGTTGGGCGTCCCCGCGTCCATGCAGCCCACCCACTCCGCGTACACCCGGGCCGACCACACCGACGCCTGGTCCACCCGCCTCGGCGTCGAACGCGCCGAACGCGCCTGGATCTGCCGCACCCTGCGCGACAGCGGCGCGACCCTCGCCCTCGGCTCCGACTGGCCCATCGCCCACCACGACCCGCGCGGCGTCCTCGCCTACGCGCAGCTGCGCCGCCACGTCGGCACCGACACCGCGCCCGTCGCCCCCCGCCAGGCGCTCACCCCGCTGATGGCGCTGGAGGGCTACACCACCCATGCGGCCCGCGCCGCAGGCGAGTTCGACCGCACCGGCCGCATCGTGCCCGGGCTGCGCGCCGACCTCACCGCCTTCGCGCTCGACCCGCTGACCGCGCCGGCCGATGAGTTCGCCGGTACTGCCGTGCCGCTGACCATGTCCGGCGGTGTGGTGACGAACCGTCAGATCTGGGGTTCTTGTGGGTGGTTGAGGTAGAGGCTCAGGGCGGCCGCGCCCGAGAGCAGGGCGCGGCCGCGGGCGGTGAGACGGTCCTGCCAGGCGGCGAGGGTGGGGCGGACGGCATCCGGGTGGCCCGCCGAGCGCAGGCGGTGCAGGATCTCGGCCGTCCGGGCCAACCCGTGGCCGCCGCGCCGGAGTTGCTCGGCGATCAGCAGCTCGCGGACCTGGTCCGGCGTGTACGTCCGGTAGCCCGTGCGGGCGTCGCGGGACGGGGTGACCAGCCCCGCGCGTTCCCACTCGCGCAGCGTGGCCGGGCGCAGGCCGAGGCGGTGGGCGAGCGGGCCGATGTGGGTGAATTCGCTCTCGGCGACGGCCGGTTGGGCCGGTCGGGCCGGTTCGGTGGCGGCCGGTTGGGCGACGGTTGGTTGGGCGACGGCCGGTTGGGCCGGTTCGGTGGCGGCCGGTTGGCGCGGGGGCAGGTGATCGAGTGCGGTGCGCACCGCGTCCAGGGTGCGGCGGTCCTCGGCGAGGAGGGCGTGGCTCTCGTCGATCAGCCGCAGCGCTTCCTCCGGCTCCCCGGTGTTGACGGCGCACAGGATGGCGCCGGCCGCGCGGTGGCCGTGCCCCGGCAGCAGGGCCAGGAACGCGCGGAGCGCGACGGCGTGCCGCTCCCCGTACTGCCGGTACCCGTACGGGGACCGCTCGGCGGGCGGCAGGATGCCCGCCTCCTCGTAGTTGCGCACCGCCTGGGTGGACAGGCCGTGCTCCCGGGCCAGATCGATCGGCCGCAGCGCCATGATTTGAAACTTTTCTACTGGATTCGCGGGCTGAGAGCAGAAAACTTTACAACGAGAATTCAGGGATACGGTGGAAGTCATGACTCTCTGGTCTTCGCTCCGGGACGCTTCCCGTCCCTTCTCCCCGTCCGCCGTCACCGACCTGATCCCGCCCGGCACCCGGGTGCTGGCACTGGGTGAACCCACCCACGGCGTCGAGGCGTTCCTCGACATCCGCAACGAACTCTTCCGGCACCTGGTCGCCGAACACGGCTACCGGTCGATCGCCGTGGAGAGCGACTGTCTGGCGGCGCTCGCCGTGGACGCCTACGTGGGCGGCGGCGGGGAGGGCGAGCTTGCGGACGTGGTGCGGGAGGGGTTCAGCCACGGTTTCGGCGAGTTCGCCGGGAACCTTGAACTGGTGCGCTGGATGCGGGAGTTCAACGATGGGCTGGGGGATGGGGAGGAGCGGCTGCGGTTCTACGGCGCGGACGGGCCGCTGGAGATGACGGGAGCGGCGGCGCCCGGGCCCTCGCTGGTCCGGTTGCGCGACTTCCTGGCCGCGCATCTTCCGGCCGAACTCGTGGTGTCGGAGGGCGAGTTGCGGCGGCTGTGCGGGCCGGACGAGAGGTGGACCGACCCGGCGGCGGCGTTCGAGCCCGAGCGGTCCGTCGGGCGGACGGCCGAGGCCGAGCAACTACGGCTGGTCGCCGACGATCTGGCGGCGCTGCTCGCAGCGCACGGGCCGCAGTTCGCGGCCGAGGCGGACCCCGAGACGTACTGGCGGGCGCAGTTGGACGCGCGGACCGCGAGCGGGCTGCTGCGATTCCACGCCGCGATGGCGGACACCGGGCCGGACCGGTTCAACGCGCTGATGCGGCAACGGGGGCTGATGATGGCCGACAACCTCGAAGCGATCACACGCCGCGAGGCGCGGCGCGGTCCGACACTGGTCTTCGCCCACAACCTCCACCTCCAGCGCGAGGCCGCCCGCATCCCGCTCGGCACCCACTACCTGCTCAGCTGGAGCGCCGGTTCCCTCCTCGCCGCCCGCCTCGGCGAGGGTTACGCCTTCGTCGCCACTGCCTTCGGCCACCGCGCCGCCGACGACCACCCCGCCCCCGAGACCCTCGAGGGCCACCTCGCCACCCTGCCCGAGGCCCGTTCGGTCCTGGACCCCGGGCTGCTGGCCGCCGCGACGGCCGGTCGGGTGAAGCGGGGGGTTCCGGCTGATCACACGTACTTCGGGCTGGATCCGGAGGCGCTGGAGTTGCTGGACGGGGTGGTGTTCGTGCGGGAGATCCCGCGGCAGGCAGGGGTGTTCGGGGGCGGGTGAGGCGGGACGATCGGCTTGCGGCGGGCAGGCTGCGGCTTAGCCGGGGGCGGGGCGTAATTCGCGGCGGGGTGTGGCTTGGTCGGGGGCGGGGCGTAATTCGCGGCGGGGTGCGGGCGATTCGGGGAGGATGCCGGGATGCGTCGTCATGTGTGGGCCGGGCTGGCCGAGAATCCGTTGCTGCCGGTCGAGGCGGTGGACCGGCTGTTGGCGATGGGCGAGCCGGACCTGTCGCTGGAGCTCGCGGAGCGCACTGATCTGACGGAGCGTCAGGTGGTGATCCTTGCCGAGCGGGGTGTCGCGGTCGCGGGGGGCCTCGTTGAGAGTGAGCAGTTGGCTGTGGAGCGGATCGACCCGGTGCAACAGCCGGTCGCCGCGCTCGCTCTGCTGCGGGCCGGGCTCGCGCCCGTCGAATGGGCGCACGTGCTGGTCGAACGGGCCGAGTTGCGTGAGGAGTTGGCCGGGTGCCGGGCGCTGCCGCGTGAGGTGGCGCGGCGGCTGGCGGGCGACTCCGATCCTGCCGTCCCGCTCGCGCTCGCCGAGGAGACGGACGACCCGGAGATCGCCGCGCTGCTGGCCGCGCACCCGTCGCAGCACGTCCGGGCGGAACTCGGCTTCAACCGGGACGTGCCGCCCGCCGTCCTCGCCGACCTGATCAACGACCGTCCGTCGCTGGTCAGTTGTGACGTATGCGTGCGCCACGCCGTCCCATGGGTTCATCCGCCGGACTGCCCGGACCCGGAGTGCAGCCTGCCCGGCGGGGCGGCCTGCGACGGGAGTCACCAGTACGCGCGGCACACGATTCTGCGGACCGCGCTCGGGAATCCGGCCGCGCCCGTCGCCGAGGTGATGCGGTACCTGGACGCCCCGTCGCCGTTCCTGCGCGAGCAACTCGCCTCGCGCACCGACCTCCCCGCGTCCGCGTACGCCGTGCTCGCCGCCGCTCCGGAGATCTGGGTGCGGGAGCCGCTGGCGAGCAACCCCGCGATCGGGGAGGAGCTGCTCCGGCAACTCGCCGAGGACCCGTCCGTGGAGGTGCGACGCAGCGCCGCCCAGCACCCGCTGCTCCCGTTGGACGTCCTGGGCCGGCTGTGCGCCACCGACTGGCTCGGTCCGCTGCTGCTGCCGCGGATCGCCGCCGCCACGCCCGCCGAACTGGACGCGCTCGCCGGCTCCGCCAACCCCGAACTGCGCCGCCTGACCGCACTCCGCCGCGACCTGCCCGCCCCCGTCCGCGACCGGCTCGCCGACGACGCCGTGGCCAAGGTCGCCGCCGCCGTCGCGCCCCACCCCGGCCTGGACGACGGGCAGTTGAGAGCAATGCTTCGGCGCCACGGCCGCGCCGTCGGGGCCGGAATCGCGGCCAACCCCGACGCGAGTACGGCGCTGCTGGCCGAACTCGTCCGCGCCGACCACAACGTCGCCACCCTGCGTGCCCTGGCCGACCACCCCGCCGCCGACGGCCCCACCCTCACCGCCTGCCTCCGCGACCGACGCGCCCGCCGCAAGGCCGCCGCCCATCCGGCGCTGCCGCTCGCCCAACTCCTGCCCCTGCTGGACGACTCGGACCCGGCGACCGTCCAGGGCGCCGCCGCGAATCCGGCGCTGCCGGTGGCCGAGATGCTGCGGCTGATGCCGCCGGACGGGGTGAGCTGACGGGCCCTATCAAGGGGGCCGGGTGGTTCCAAGGGGGCCGGGTGGTTCGAGGCCGGGATCTGCAACGGCGAACGTGCGGAGCGCAGTTGGCCCGTGCGTTGCACGTCGAAGCGTCGCCTGTACCTGGCCGTGGTGCGGGAAATTGCCCGAGCGCTCCGGGCTGAGCCGGGCGGTGGGGTCCGCGACGACACCGACGGCTTCACCCACGCCTACTGCGTGGGAATCGCGGACCCGGAGTGGGCCGCCGAACTCGGCCCACTGCCGGCGGCTCAGTGCTCCAGGCTTCGCGATCTCGGGTCGGAGCCGGTGGGAACGGCAGCGGCCACCGCGTGATCATCAAGATCGCGGAGTCACACTGGAGTACTAGCCTCGCCCACGTGAACCACACCGATGACCGACAGTTCCCCGCCGCTCTCGCTGCCGCGCTGGCACTCGTCCTCGACTGCGACTACGACGGTGACGGCGGGATCGACTTCGAGCCGTTCCCGGCTTTCGAGTGCGCCGACGACACCACGTCCTGGTTCCGGGCCTGGACCGGGAACGCCGAACTGGACGGTGACGAGTTCCGGGTGTTCGGCCAGGACGGCAGCGGCGGGTACGCGGCGTTCTGGCTGGTTCGGCCGGGGCGTCCGGTCGTGGAGCAGCCCGTGGTGTTCCTCGGATCCGAGGGCGAAACCGGCGTCGTGGCCCGTGATTTGGGCGCGTTCCTGTGGCTGCTGGCCGGCGGGTACGGCCCGGGCGAGGCCGTCGATCCGTCGCGGCGCCGCGAGTGGACGGCCCGGCCGAGGCCCGAACTGCTGGCTGTCGCCGAGCAGTTCGCCGGGGAGCGGCGGCAGTCGCCCACCGCGGTGATCGAGGAAGCGGCCTTGGAGTTCCCCGAGTTCGACGACACAGTGGCCGAGCTCTGCTGTTGAGGCCACGCCGCGGGCAGCAGGTTGTCAGCGGTTGTGGACCGGCGGGTCGAGCAGGCGGGTCGCCAACTGGCGGGCGTCGGACGGGTCGTGGACCGGGCGGGGGAACGGGATGCGCGGGCCCTGGAGGTGCTTGTCGGGGATGGTGCGGCCGAGGGCGGACGTCCAGTCGGGGCGGTCCAGGACGACCACGTGGGCCTCGTGGTGGGCGGCGTCGTCGTTGTCGTCGTCGTGCGGGGCCAGGTGCATGCGCAGCCGGGTGTCGTCCAGCCACTCGGCGGTGATGACCTGGCGGCCCCAGGAGTGGGCGAACATCGACCGCCGGGTGTTGTTGAAGAGTCCCACCAGGAGTAGCTGGCCCACGAAGAAGTAGCCGCCGTCGTACTCGCCGAGGCCCACCGCGAGCAGCGGGCTGCTCGGGTGGAACGCCAGCGCGCTGACGTGGTGCTCGCACTTGATCCGGCGCAGCAGCCGGGCCCGTTCGCCCGTCTCGAACAGGCCGAGCGTCAGGGCCTTGCCGTACTTGTCCGCGCACGCCACGGCGAGCAGCCGGCGGGCGGGGTCGGCGACGGCGAGGACGGGCTCGCCGAGGGCGGCGAGCTCGTGAATGGCGGTCATGCGGGTGAACTCCGTTGGCGGGCTGGGTCAGTGGGGCGGGGCGCCGGTCCAGATGACGTCCTTGCGCTCCATCCGGGTGCCGTGGGTGAACTGGAGACTGAACGGGTTGGCCGAGGCGTTCGGCAGCCCGTACGTCTCCTGCCCGGTGGCCTCCTGGCCGGGGTCGAGGTTCTGCGGGAGAGCCTTGTACTGGCTGCCGCCGTACAGCGGGTGGAGCAGAGTGCCGTGCGAGTCCTTGACGATCAGCAGGCCCGAACCGTACAGCGACAGCTGGGCGTTGGTGGTGTTGACGACGGTGACCCGGACCTGGACGAACGTCGCGTCCTCCGGGAGCGGGGCGCCGCCGCTCCGGCTCGGAGTGACGAGGGTCGGCTCGGACATGGTGACCTTCAGGCCGTCCGGGTACGTGTAGGAACCGCCGAACGACAGGCGGCGGGCCCGCTCGTCCGCGGCCTTCGTCTCCTGCTCGGTGGCGCGCTGCCTCGCCCGCTCGTCCACGAGGCGCTGCCGCTCGGTGTCGTCGCGCCGCTGCTCCTGCACGCGGCGGTGTTCCTCGCGGACGCCGGCCTGCACGGCGACGATGGCGAGTCCGCCGACGCAGAGGGAGGCCACCACGCCGATGAGGCCGAGAATGGTGCCGGTGAGCGCCATCGCCCGGTTGGTGGCGAGGCCCTTGCGCGACAGGCTCAGGCCGATGAAGCCGAAGATCACCGCGAGCAGGGCGGGCAGCCAGGCGAGCCAGAACAGGATCAGCGGCAGGCTGAGCACGAGCCCGACGATTCCGAGCACCAGGGCCGTCACGCCCATGCCGTTCCGCGGCTGCGGGGCCGGAGGCGCGTACGGCGGCCAGTACGTGCCGGTGGCGCCAGGGGCCTGGGGCGGGCCGGGGACCGGAGTCGGAGTCGGTGCCGGATACGGCGTGGGCGGTGCCGTGTTGGGGTTCGGTGCGGCCCACGGGTTGGCGGATGGCGGGGTGTCTGCGGACGGGGGTGCGGGCTCGGCCATGGCCTCGGAGGCGGGCTCGGGCATGGCCTCGGAGGCGGACTTGGGCATGGCCTCGGGCGTGGGCGCGGGCGCGGGCTCGGCCGTGGCCGCAGGCGCGGGCGCGGATTCAGGCTTCGCCATGGAGACGAGCTCGGGCTTGGCCTTGGCCTCCGGTTCGGGCGTGGAGACAGGCTCGGCCTCGGCCTCGGCCTCGGGCTCGGGCTCGGGCTCGGGCATTGCCATGGAAACGAGCTCGGACTTGGCCTTGGCCTCCGGCTCGGGCGCGGAGACAGGCTCGGCCTCGGGCTTCGCCATGGAGACGGGCTCGGGCTTGGCTTCGGCGTCCGGCTCGGGCGCGGAGACAGGCTCGGCCTCGGGCTCGGGCTTCGCCATCGAGACGGGCGCGGGCGTGGCCTCGGACACCGGCCCGGCAGCAGCTTCGGGCGCCGGCCCGGAAGCAGTTTCGGGGCGGTCGGGCGGGGTGGGGACGGTCATGCGGCAGCACCTTGGGCTTCGGGACGGCGGTGATCGGGCATGCCGATCGCGACCAGGCAGTCTCCCGTGAATCGCGGCCGGTAGGCGAACCGATTTTCGTATCGTCCCACGAGCGGCGGGAGGTCCTGAGAGAGGGTCAGGCCGGGCCGAGATACGTGTGCACCACGGCGGGCTCCCCGGCGGGCGTCAGCCAGTTCGCGGTGGCGGTGGAGACGAACTGCCAGCCGGCCCGCTCGTACAGCGCGATCGCACCCGCAGCGCCGGACTCCACCTCCAGCACCGGCCGCCGCCCGCCCTCGATCGCCGCCTGCGCCGCCCGTTCCAGCAGCGCGCCGGCCAGACCACCCCGCCGCGCCGGAACCCCGACGAACAGCCGTGCCACGGCAGCGAGTTGGTCCTCCGGGAGTCCGACCGCCGCCGCCAGGACGGGCCCGCTGTGCGTGAGGGCCACGTGGCCGAGCACCTCCGGACCGTCGGCGGCGACCCACACGCCGAGCAACTCCGTTGGCGTCAGCCAGTGTTCCGGTTCGGTCGGCCAGTAGGCCGGATACCCGTCCGACTCGTACACGCCGGCCAACGCCCGTACGCAGAAAGGCAGATCGTCGTCACGTCGCGGGCGGATCACGGGTTCGGGCATGGGCCGATCATGGCACAGGCCGGCGCGGCGGACCGGCCCGCGTCAGGTGGTGCAGGCGAGCAGGCGGCCGTCCGCGGTGCCGATCAGCAGGCGGCCGGGGCCGGGGACGGTGAGTGCCGTCGCGACCGCCGTGACCCGGCCGACGGTGAGCGGGGCGTGTCGCAGGACGGTGCCGTCGGTGGCCGAGAGGGTCACCAACTCGGCGTCGTCGTAGGCGACATGAGCGATTCCACGGTCGAAGTCGGCGTCCAGCGCGAGGGCTGGGCGGTCGGTGCGGAAGACCCAGCGCGGCGTGCCGTCGGACGGGTCACGGCGGACCACGAAGGAGCCGCCCGGTTGCAGGCCCTGGCCGTGGTGGACGGTTCCGGCGTGGAGCAGGTCGCCGTCGGGGAGTTCGACGCCGGGGCCGGGCAGGTGGGTTTCGGTCGGGTCCCAGGACAGCGGGAAGCGCTGTTCGAGCCGGCCGACCGTGCGGAAGGGCCGTTCGGCGGCGGGCAGGCGCGACGGGTCGGCCGTCGCAACCCACCGGGCGGGCCGGGGCGGGTGCGGCGAGGTGTACACCAGGCGGCTGTGCCGGATCCGCAGATCGCGGTGCCAGAACGGGGCGATCACCGGGAGGCCGTCCGCGCACGCCAACAGCCCGGTGTTGCGCCGGGGTTGATACTGCGCGAGCCGGGAGCCGTCCGCGAGGGAGAGCTCGGTGACCGACCACGGTTCGGCGCTGCGGACGAAGACCGACTGCCGCTCGGGGGCGACAGCGAACTCGCCTGCGCGGTCCACCCGTTCCGCCGACCAGGCGACGGCGTCCGATGGTGTGCGGCACTCCAGCACCCCGGGCAGCGCCACCAGCAGGCGCCCGTCCGGGAGTTCCTCGACGGCGCTGACCGGACCGCGCGGCGCCCATCCGCCGTGCAGGCCGTCCAGCAGGCGGCGGGCCGCCTCGGCGCCGTCCGGGCGGGGGACGGGAAGACGCGGTCCGGCCAGTTCGGCCGGCGTGACGGACCCGGGGGCGACGGTGCGCCAGTCGGGGCGGTGCAGTACGGCGCGGTGGCCGTCCTGCCACGCGGCGCGGTCCTGCCAGTCGTCCGGCGGGGCGAGCAGCAGCCGCAGCGACTGCCCGTCCAGCCACTCCAGGCCGAGCACCTCGCGACCCGTCCAGTCCTCGAACAGCGAGACGTGCGCGCCGGATTCGAGATCCAGCAGGAGCAGCTCGCCCTCGAAGGAGTGCCCGCCGTCGTACCGGCCGGTGCCGATCGCCAGCAGCGGCAGCTCGGGGTGGAACGCCAGCGCGTGCACGGGGTAGCCGGAGCGCAGCAGGGCGACGCAGGCCAGGTCGCCGGTGCGGTACACCGCCACCGGCGCCGGCCGCCCGTGGCGGGCCAGGCCCGCCACCGCGAGCAGGGCGCGGCGCTCGTCCGTCACCGCCACCGCAGGGTCGCCGGCCTCGGCGAACGGCCGGTCGGCGAAGCGGCGTTCGATGCGAAAAGTGCTGGTCACGGAGGTGATCCTAGAAGATCGTCCGGAGCGGGAATCTTCGTGGGGGAACGGTAGTTGGGGACTCCGGGTCGACATGCGGCCGGATGATCGAAGTGGACGGGGGAGACGGCCATGGCGTACCAGGGCGGTGCGGTGCAGGGCACGGTGGCGGCGGGCTTCGAGGGCGTGCGGGACGAATTCGCCGCCGCGCTGGGCGAGATGAACGCCTCTCCGGAGGCGCAGCTGGTGGTGCACGTCGACGGGCACCGGGTGGTCGACCTGTGGTCCGGCGACGGGACGGAGCCGGACACGCTGATGAACGTGTTCTCGATCTCGAAGGGCGCGGCGCACCTGGTCGTCGCCCTGCTGGTGCAGGACGGCGTGCTCGACCTGGACCGCGAAGTGTCCTCGTACTGGCCGGAGTTCGGCGCGCACGGCAAGGATCGGCTGACGCTGCGCGAGCTGCTCGCGCACCGCTCGGGCGTGCCCGGGGCCGACGGAGGCTTCACCGACGAGGAAATCGCCGACGACCGGGTGGTCGCGGCCCGGCTGGCGGCCCAACGGCCGTTCTGGGAGCCGGGATCGGCGTACGGCTACCACGCGTTCGTGATCGGCGCGCTGACCGGCGAGGTGGTGCGGCGGGTGACCGGCCGCTCGATCCAGCAGATCTTCGAGGAGCGGATCCGCGCACCGTACGGGCTGGACCTCTACCTCGGCCTGCCCGAGGAGTTGGAGCCGCGCCGGGCCGAGACGCTGCCGCACCTGCCGACGCCGGAGGAGGCCGAGCGGCTCGCGGCCCGCAAGCTCGACCCGAACAGCATCCTCGCCGTCGCCGGCAACCAGAACGGGCCACACAAGACGGAACTGGTGGACTTCGCCAACAACCCCACCGTGCGGGCCCTCGGGCCGGCCTCGTCCGGCGGCGTCGGCACCGCCCGCGGCGTGGCGGGCATGTACTCGGCGGCGATCGGCGAAGTGGACGGCCGGGCCCAGCTGTTGAAGCCGGAGACCATCACCGAATTCGCCCGCCCGCAGTTCCACGGCACCGACGTGATCACCGGCAACGAGGACGTCTTTGGCCTCGGCTTCGAGGAACTCACCGCCCTGTTCCGCCCGTTGGGCCCCGAAGCCTTCGGCCACAGCGGCGCCACCGGCTCCCTCGGCTTCGCCGACCCGGGCAGCGGCCTCGCCTACGCCTACACCCGCCGCCGCTTCGGCTTCCCGTCCCGCTACGGCGCGGGCCCGGAGAACCACAAGCTGATCGCGGCCGTTTACCGGGCGCTTCAGGCAAACTGACGCAGCATCAGAAGCGCAACAGGCCGGCTCCCGTGGGTGGGGCCGGCCTGTCGCGGTTGCGGGGGAGTGTCAGGAGCGACTCTCGACCTGGACGGCGGGCTCCAGCGGGGAGGCGATGTCCTGGGGCTTGCTGCGGGACGCCCAGTCGCGGATGCCCATCAGGACCATGACGAAGAAGATGCCGTAGACGATGCCGGAGAAGTACAGCTCCGAGTGGATGGCCAGCGGCACGCCGACCAGGTCCACGGCCAGCCAGACGAACCAGAACTCGATGTAGCGGCGGGCTTGGCTGTACATGGCGAGAATCGATCCGATGAAGATCCAGGCGTCGGCGAGGATCATCCACCACGGGGCGCCCGGGTAGAACGAGGCGTCCTTCCAGTTGAGCACCGCGCCGAACGCGGCAGTGCCGAGCACCATCGCGCCTATCAGCAGGGCGCGTTCGGTCCAGGTCGCCCAGCGGACGTTGATGACGCCTTCCTGCTCGCGGCTGCGCTTCCAGGTCGCCCAGCCCCAGGAGGCCGACATGATGATCACGACCTGCCGGGCGGCGTTGCCGCCGAGGTGCACGTTCAGGCTGGCGATCAACAGGAAGACCGAGCCGAGAATCTGGACGGGCCAGGCCACCAGCGAACGGCGCAGCGCCAGCCAGACGGTGGCGAGCGCGAGGATGTTGCCCAGGAAGTCGGACCAGTAGACGGGGAGTCCGAAGAAGCTGAACTGCTCGTTCAGCCAGTTGAATGCGCTCATTGCTCACACCTTTGTTCGTTCGGAGCGAGGAGGGGGAAGAGCGGCCGGGCCCTGCGAGGGAGGATGCGGGGGCGGGGCCGGCCGGGCACGCGGGCGTTGGGCGCAGACGTGGGTGTGGGGGTGCGGGTGCGTGCCGTGCAATGGGAAGGGGGGAGGGGGCGCGAGGAGGGGAAGAGCGGCCGGGCCCTGCGAGGGAGGATGCGGGGGCGGGGCCGGCCGGGCACGCGGGCGTTGGGCGCAGACGTGGGTGTGGGGGTGAGGGTGCGTGCCGTGTAATGGGAAGGGGGGTGGTCGGCCCCGCATCGGGGGAAGCGGGGGCGGGGCCGACCGGCTCGTGGGGTACGGGCCGCGAGGCCGTGCGTACCTGAAAAATAACGAAGTTGACGAAACGTCAGCTGAGCGCAGCGGCCCGAACGCGGCAGCCGTGCGCCGAGTCCAGCAGCGCCTCCGAGCGGCGGACGTCCGCCTTCACGGCGAGCAGTAGCTCGTCCACCGAGGCGAACCTGACGGTGTCCCGGATCCGGGCGACGAACCAGAGGGCGACGTGCTCGCCGTACAGGTCGTCGGAGGTGTCGTGGCAGTACACCTCGGTGTGGATCCGCGGGCCGTCCTCGAAGGTGGGGTTGGTGCCGATGCTGATCGTCGCGCGGTGCACGGCGCCGGAGGCCGGGCGGGCCAGCCAGCCGCTGTAGATGGCCGGTGGCGGGACGTCCGCGTCGGGGTCGGGGGAGATGTTGGCGGTGGGGAAGCCGAGGCCCCGGCCCCGTCCGGCACCGTGAACGACGGTGCCGGACAGGCGGGTTGGCGAGGGCGAGGGGTCAGGCATGGGGGGACAGCTCGCGGAACTGGCTGGTGTGGAAGACCAGCGGCTCCACGCCGGGGAACAGTTCGGCGGTGAGCAGCTCCATCAGGACGATCTCGTGGTCGCCGCCGTCGTACACCGCGCCGACCCGGGCGGTCAGCCACAGCGCGGCGCCCTCGATGAGCACCGCGCCGTCCGGCGTGGCCTGCCAGTTGGTGCCCTCGAAGCGGTCGCCCGAGCGGGCGGCCAGCCGGCGGCAGAGCGTGCCCTGGCCGTGGCTGAGCACGCTGAGCCCCAGCACCGGCAGGTCGGCGAGGCGCGGCCAGGTGGTCGAGGTGCGGGCCACGCTGACCGCGATCATCGGCGGTTCCAGCGATATCGACACGAACGAGCTCGCCGCGAACCCGTCCGGCGCACTGTCGCGCAGTGCGCCGATCGCGACCACGCCGGTGGGGTACGCCCCGAAGGCCTGGCGCAGCGTGGCCGCGCTCAGGTCGCCGGTCGGTCCGGGCAGCGTGGCCGCGCTCAGGTCGCCGGTCGTGCTCGGCCGAGCGGCCGTGCTCAAGTCACCGGCTGTCGTGGGGTGGTGGGCAGGAGTGGCCATGGCCGTCGTCGTCCTCTCGTCGCTAAATGGCGCGAATGGCGTGGGTGGCGTGGGTGTGCGGGCGGGGAGGGTCAGCGGCGGTAGCGGGCGGCCGGGTGGCTGGCCGGCAGGGCGCGGTCCTCGGCACCGGTCAGGCGCTCGCGCAGCGACTCGCCGTCCGTGTACTCGCCGCGGAACACGCCGCGCTTGCGCAGGATCGGCAGGACCGACTCGACGAACTCGACGGTGGAGGCCGGCTGCACGGGCGGCGACAGCAGGAAGCCGTCCAGGTCCGCGCCCTCGGCGAGCGCGCAGATCTCGTCGGCGATCTCCTCGGCGGTGCCGACCACGGGGCGGGCGCCGACGCCGTGGGTGTGCCAGTCGGCGAGCACGTCGCCGACCGTCTTGTCGGCGAACCGGGCGACCTGGGTCTGCGACATCTCGGTGGACAGCTCGCTCATCGGGGTGTCCGGCGCGTACGAGGACAGGTCCAGGCCGGTGAACATCGCGTACGAGGCGACGGTGACCTCCGGGCGCTGCGCGTCCAGGATCCGCTGCCAGCGGCGCTCGGCGTCCTGGGTGCTCGCGCCGACCACGCAGGAGAACGCCGACATGATCTTGACCTGGTCGGCGGCGCGGCCGGCCTTCACGGCCTCCTCGCGGATCGCCTTGGTGTGGCCCGCCAGCTGCGCGACGCTGCCGCTGCCGACGAACATGCACTCGCCGTGCCGCCCGCCGACCCGGCGGCCCGCCGGGGACGCGCCGGCCTGGAACAGCACCGGGGTGCCCTGCGGGGAGCGGGCGGTGTTGCCGTAGCCGTGCGAGCGGAAGTACGGGCCCTCGTGCTCGACCAGGTGCACCTTCGCCGGGTCGGCGAACCGGCCGGCCTTGTCCTTCTCCAGGGCGTCCGGCTCCCAGGAGCCCTCCCAGTACTTGTAGACCAGGTCGAGGAAGTCCTCGGCCATCGCGTACCGGTCGTCGTGCGCCACCATGTCCATCCCGAACGCCTTCACGGCGGTGTCGGCGGTGCCGGTGGTGACGATGTTCCAGCCCAGCCGGCCGCCGGACAGCTGGTCCAGGGTGGCCAGGCGGCGGGCGAACCCGTACGGCGGCTCCACCAGCACCGAACCCGTCACCACCAGGCCGAGGTCGGTGGTCGAGGCGAGCAGCGCCGAGGCGATCACGAACGGGTCCAGGCGCGGCAGGTCGAGGGTCTCCTCGGTGGCGATCGGCGGGCGCACCCCGTTGATCTCCGACCAGCCCCAGGCGTCCGCCAGGAACAGGAAGTCCAGCTTGGCGTCCTCGCAGAGCTGCGCGACCTCGCGCCAGTAGCCGAGAGTGTCGAACAGGTGTCGACGGCTGTCGGGGTGGCGCCAGGTGGCGGTGCCGCTCGCGTTGGTCTGGGCGTTCTCGAACAGTCCGAGCTTGAGGCTGCGCATGGGTGTTCTCCGTTGAACTGATGCTGCGGGTGACAGGAAAGTCTGTGGGACGTCAGTGAAATGACGGTAAATCAGGAAGGCGTGGGGGTGTCAGGGCGCAGTGGGGGAGTCGAGCTGCGCCGCGTACGGCATCGAGGACTGCGCGCCGAGCCCGGTGACGGCCAGCGAGGCCGCCCGGACGGCGCGTTCGGCTGCGGCGAGCAGGTCGGTGCCGCGGGCGAGGGAGTCGGCGAGTGCCCCGCAGAAGGTGTCGCCGGCTCCGACGGTGTCGACGGCTTCCACCTCAGGGGCGGGCAGATGGACGGCGGGCCGGCCGGGCTGCTTGACCAGCGCCCCGTCCGCGCCGAGCGTCACCACCACGGCCCCGCAAGGCAGTTCGGCGTTCTCCAGCAGTTCGCGGGCGCCGTCGGGGCCGGTCGGACGCTCGACGCCCAGCAGCGAGGCGAGTTCGCCCAGGTTGGGGACCAGGACGTCTACTGCCGCCAGCACCTCCCGCGCCACCGGGCGGGCCGGCGCCGGGTTGAGGACGACCGTGCCGCCCTGCTGTCGGGCCCGGAGCGCCGCGGCGGCGACCACCTCGGGGGCGATCTCGTGCTGGAGAAGCAGTACATCGCTTGCGGCGCTTGCCAGTTGCTCCGGCAGGTCGGCGATGGCGAGTGCCGCGTTCGCGCCCGGGTTGACCACGATGGTGTTCTCGCCCGCGCGGTCGACCACCACCGAGGCGATCCCGGTGCCGGCGTCCTCGGCCGGGAGCACCGCCGCGACGTCCACACCCTCGGCGGCCAGCGCCCGCAGGATCGGTTCCGCGTCCGCCCCGACCCGGGCCACCAGCCGCACCCGCGAACCGAGCCGGGCGGCCGCCACGGCCTGGTTGGCGCCCTTGCCGCCGACACCCTCCACGAAGCCCTCCGCGAGCACGGTCTCGCCAGGTCGCGGCAGGTCCTGAACGGTCAGCACAAGATCGCGGTTGACCGAACCGACGACGGTGATGGACGGCATCTGCGCTCCTTGGGAGCTCCTTGGGAGATCGATTTCCCACACTCTGGCCCAGCCCTCGCCGACCGTCAAGTACCCTCGTGCTGCGCATTCCGCCAGCTCGGACATACCGGTCCGCGGCCGCCCGATCCGAGACCGCGCCGACATCGTTTCGACACCGAAATCGTCGGCGCCCACCGCCGACACCATTCCCGACCGGGGAGGACCCCCACGTGACAGCGCCCCGACTCCTCGACGTGGCCGCAGCCGCCGGCGTCTCCCGCGCGACCGCGTCACGCGTCCTGGCCGGCACCCCGCGCAACGTCGACCCCGAACTCGCCCGCCGCGTCGAGGACGCCGCCCGCGAACTCGGCTACCGCACCAACCACTCCGCGAGAGCGCTGCGTACCGGCACCACCGGCACCGTCGGCGTGGTCGTCCCCTCCCTCGCCAACCCCTACTTCGTCCAGCTCGCCGACGCCATCGCCCAGCAAGTCCGCGCCGCCGGCGGGCAGTTGGTCGTCTCCGATGCCGCGAACTCGACGCAGATCGAGGCCGAACAGATCGAAACCCTGCTCGGCGGACGGGTGGACGGCCTGGTCGTCGTCCCCGTCTCGGCCGCCGCTTCCGGTCCCGCCGTCCGGGCCGCCGCCAAGCGCGCACCCCTCGTCCTGTTCGACCGCTGGGCCAGTGGCTCCGGGACGGTCGCGGTCACCCTCGACAACGCCGCCGCGATGCGCCTGCTCCTCGACCACCTCGACACCCTCGGCCGCCACCGGATCGCCCTGGTCGCCGCCGACCAGGCGTCCTCCTCCGGCGCGGAACGCCTCGCCGCCTTCACCGCCGCCCGCGGCGACGACGCCACCACCGTCCTGCTCCCCAGCTTCACCACCGACGCCGGCCGCACCGCCGGGCGGCGGATCGCCGCGCAACGGGACGGCATCGACGCCGTCGTCTGCGGCGCGGACGTCCTCGCCGTGGGCCTGGTCTCCACCCTGCAGCGCTCGGCGGTGTCGGTGCCCGGGGAGATCGCCGTCACCGGGTTCGACGACACCGAGATACTCGAACTTCTCGACCCGCCGATCACCTCGATCCGCCACCCGCTCGCCGCGATGGCCGAACGCACCCTGACCCTCCTGCAGTCCCCCGCGCGGGAACGGACCGAGACCGTGGAGCGCTTCGTTCCGCAGCTGGTCGTCCGGGCCTCCACCGACGCGAACGCCTGACGGCGCGCCGGGCGGGCCCGGCCCAGGTCAGCGGGCCGGCTCAGGTCAGCGGGCCGGGGTGGCTGAAACGGCTGGCCCTGCGGTGGAGGCGGTGGGCCTCCTGCCGGTGGCGGGGTGCGCGCGGCACCGCCACGGTGGTGGGGCGGGAGAAGAACCACCGTTTGACGCCCTCGATCAGGACGAGGTAGACGACGACCATCGTCACCAGGGCGAGGAAGAAGGCGGGCGGCAGAGCCGTGAATCCCAGCGTCGCGGCCAGGGGCGAGAGCGGGAGCGCGACGCCCAGGGCCACCACGCCGAGCGACGCGGCCAGCAGCGGGATGCTCGGGCGGCTGCGCAGGAACGGGATCCGGTGGGTGCGGATGGCGAAGATCACCAGCGTCTGGGTGGCGAGGGATTCCACGAACCAGCCGGAGCGGAACAGCTCGGGCCCGGCGTGGAAGACGCCGAGCATCACCCAGAAGGTGAGGAAGTCGAAGAGCGAGCTGACCGGGCCGAAGCACAGCATGAAGCGGCGGATGAACGAGATGTCCCAGTGCGCGGGCGCGCGCAGCTGCTCCTCGTCGAGCCGATCGGTGGGGATGGTGAGCTGGCCGGTGTCGTAGAGGAGGTTGTTGAGCAGGATCTGCGAGGGCAGCAACGGCAGCACCAGGGAGGCGCCGGCGGCGCTGAACATGTTGCCGAAGTTGCTGGAGGTGCCCATCAGCACGTACTTGATCGTGTTGGCGAAGATCCGCCGGCCCTCGGCGAGCACGCCGAGGTCCTTCTCCAGCAGGACGGCGTCGGCGGCGTCCTTGGCCACGTCGGTGGCGCTGTCCACGGAGACGCCGATGTCGGCGGCGTGCAGGGCCAGCGCGTCGTTGACGCCGTCGCGGAGGAAGCCCACGGCCCGGCCGCTGCCGCGCAGGGCGCGCACGACGCGGGCCTTGTCGTCCGGGGAGACCCGGGCGAAGACGGTGGCCCCGGCGGCGGCGTCCTGCTGCCCGGCAGCCGGACGCACCGGGCCCGGCCGGGTGAGGGTCCGGTGCGTCCGGCTGGAACTCCTGCCAGCCGGGGCTGCGGGTCAGTGACCGGCGGTCGGCACGTCGGCGTGCTCGGCGCGGGCGGTGTCCCGGTGCTCGGTGTCGCGGGCGGTGTCCTGGTACTCGGTGTCCCGGACGACGACGACCGGGCAGGTGGCGTGGTGGACGCAGTGCTGGCCGACCGAGCCGAGCATCGCCCCGGTGAAGCCTCCGTGGCCCCGGCTGCCGATGACCAGGAGTTCGGCGCCCTTGGCGGCGTCCAGCAGGACGCGGGCCGCGTTGCCGCGCTCCACCCGGCGGCTGATCTCGACCGGGTGGGCCGGGTCCTTCTCCTCCTCGGTGACCTGGGCGAGCGTCTGCTCGGCGGCCGTGGTGAAGTCCGCGTCGGTCAGCGTCATTCCCCAGCCGTAGATGGCCGGGAACTCCCAGGTGATCACCGCTTCCACGGCGGCACCCGTCAGGGCCGCCTGCCGTACCGCCCAGCGCAGGGCGGCCCGGGACGACTCCGAGCCGTCCACTCCCACCACGATGCGCCGCTGCGCCGTGCTGCCGGTCCCGTTCATGCTGGTGTCCTTCCGATCGGTGGGTTGTCGGGTTGCGTGGTTGCGCGGTGCGGTTCAGCCGCGCAGGTCGAAGACGAGGCGGGCGGCGACCTTGCCGTCCAGGACCTCGGTGATGCAGGCGTTGACGTCCTCCAGGCGGCGGCTCTCCCGGATCACCCGGGTGCGGCCGAGGGCGTGCAGGGCGAACACCTCGGCGAGGTCCTGGCGGGTGCCGACGATGGACCCGACCACCTTGGTGCCGTTCAGCACCGTCTCGAACACCGGCAGGGTCAGCTCGCCCTCGGCGGGCAGCGCGACCAGGACGAGGGTGCCACCGCGCCGCAGCGCGCCGTACGCGGCGCGGAAGGAGTCGTTGCTGACGGCGAGGGCGATCGCCGCGTCCGCCCCGCCGAGCCGCTGCACCTCGGCGGCGACGTCCTGGACCCGGGCGTCGATCACGTGGTCGGCGCCGAGCTCGCGGGCGAGGGCCAGCTTGTCGTCGGTGACGTCGACCGCGACGGTCTCGGCGCCGAAGATCCGGGCGTACTGCAGCGCCAGGTGGCCGAGGCCGCCGATGCCGGAGACCAGGACGCGCGTGCCGGGCCGGGCGCCGGAGACCTTGAGCGCCTTGTAGGTGGTGACGCCGGCGCAGGTGAGCGGAGCGGCGTCCAGCGGGTCGACCCCGTCGGGGACGGGGACGACGTAGTCACCGTGGGCGACGGCGTACTCGGCGTAGCCACCGTCCACCGAGTACCCGCTGTTCTGCTGGCGGGTGCAGAGGGTCTCCCAGCCGTCCACGCAGTGGTCGCAGCGGCCGCAGGCCTCGGCGAGCCAGGGGATGGCGACCCGCTCGCCGACCCGGACGTGCCGGACGTCCGCGCCGGTCGCCTCGACGATGCCGACTCCCTCGTGCCCGGGGACGAACGGCGGGTTCGGCTTGACCGGCCAGTCGCCGCGGGCGGCGTGGATGTCGGTGTGGCACAGCCCACAGGCCTCCAGCCGGACCAGCACCTGGTGCGGTGCCGGGGCCGGCACCGGCCGGTCCTCGATGACGAGCGGTGCGGTGAAGTCGCGGACGACGGCGGCCTTCATGGTGTTCCTGCCCTTCGTACGGAACGGCGGCGGTTTCCGGTCCGCGCCGGTTCTGCTGTGTCTCCATCCCACCGCCCGGGCCCGCCGTTCACAGGGGTCGAGCGGTGCACTCGCGGCGGGCTGAAGGTCCCGGGCCGCCGAGGGCCGCTGGTCACCGGGGCTACGCCGGGTCGTGCGGGACGACCGCCACCGGGCCGTGGGCGTGGTGGACGACCGCGTGTGCCAGATGCCCCAGGTGCGGCGCGGCCAGCGGATGCGCGGGGGCGCGCCGGCCCAGCACCACCAGGGCCGCGCCGCGCGAGGCCTCCAGCAGGGCCCGGGACGCGCCCCAGCCGGTCACCTCCGCCACCGTGCGCACCTCGGGGAACTTCTCCTGCCAGGGGGCCAGCGCGTCCTGCAGGCGGACGGTCTTCGCCTCCACCAGCGACCGCCGGATCTCCGCCGGTTCGATCGGGGCGTCGGTCCGCAGCGGCCCGTGCGGCTCGGCCCCGCCCTCCAGGGCCCGCAGCACGGCCCCGCGCCGGGCGGCCTCCTCGAAGGCGAACCCGAGGACGGCGCCGGACGGCTGCTCGCCCCGCATGCCGACCACGACCTCGCCGGGGCCGTCCGGGTCCGCGGCGCCTCCCGGCACCAGGACGACCGGGCACCGCGCCTCCGCGGCCGTGCGCAGCGCGACGGAACCGAGGAGCCGCCCGGCGAGCCGGCCCGATCCCCGGGAACCGAGCACCAGCAGCCACTGCTTCTCACCGGCGGCGGCCAGCACGGACCACGGCTCGCCGGGGACCGCCTCGCAGGAGACGTCCAGCCCCGGCAGGGCGTGCACGAGCTCGGCCCGGAGCGTCGTCGCGAACTCCGGCAGCGCGTGCCCGGCCGGTTCGCGGTGCCCGAAGGCGCTGCCCGACGGTGACGCCACGTACAGCAGCCGGAGGGCGACGCCGCGCCGGAGCGCGTCGGCCGCCGCCCAGCGGGCCGCTGCGGCGCTCTCGGCAGAGCCGTCGACACCGGCCACGACGGAATCGCACATGGGAGGACCTCCAGGGGGTGCGGATGGTCCGGGCGGCGGTCCGCCCGGCCTCGTGCTCCCGTCAGCGTCGCCGCGGCCCCGGCCGTCCGGACAGGGGTCGGAAGCCCCCGGCGGGTCCCGAAGGTCCCGCAGGCCGTCGCCCGTCCGGGACGGCCTCGCCGGACCGCCCGCACCGGCCCCCGACCGGGCGGGACCATGGGCCCGGCCCGGGGGCCGGGCAGGCACTGGACTCGGAGGGTGCACCTCGGCCAGGATGATCATGGACCCCCGGCGACCACGCCCGGGGCCGCCCCGAGCAACGGAGAGCAGGGACACCGCCATGGGCACGTTCGTTCTGGCCGGCACCGACGGTTCGGCCGAGAGCACCGCCGCAGCGCACTGGGCGGCCGACGAGGCGCTGCGCCGCGGCCTCGCCCTGCGCCTCGTTCACGCCTGGACCTGGGAGGACGACCTGCACACCGACCCCAGCCAGCCGGAGTCCGTGCGCACCCTGGCGGAGCGGATGCTGGCCGACACCGCGCAGCAGGTGCGCGAGGCCCACCCGGGGCTGGAACTGCACACCGGCCTGCTGACCGGCGGCGAGCCCGCCGCCGACCTGGCCGCCGCGGCGGCCGAGGCGGAGCTGCTCGCCGTCGGTTCGCTGGGCCTGGGCCGCTTCGAGGGCCTGCTGGTGGGGTCGATCGGCCTCGACGTCGCGGCGCGCTGCGAGGTGCCGGTCGTGCTGGTACGGGCCGCGCAGCCGCAGCCGGGCGAGGCCCCCGGCGAGGTGGTCGTCGGGATCGACACCCACGCCCCGGCGGACGCCGTCGTCGAATTCGCCTTCCGCGCGGCCGAGGCCCGCGGCGCGGTGCTGCGCGCCGTCCACGGCTGGACTCCGCCCCCGGTCTGGGGCTACGCGGGCGGGGTGGCGCCGGCGACCGAGGCCGAGCAGTTCCGCGTCCTCGAGGCGGAGCTGCTCACCCAGGCGCTCGGCGTGTGGCGGGCCAAGTACCCGCAGGTCACGGTGGTCGAGGACAGCCGGATCGGCAGCGGTGCCGGGGCAGTGGTGGACGCCTCCGCCGGCGCCGCCCTGGTGGTGGTCGGCCGCCGCCGCCACCGCCTGGGCCGGGTCGCCCACGCGGTCAGCCACCACGCCAAGTCGCCGGTCGCCATCGTCCCCCACGACTGACCCGCCCCACCCGCCCGGCGGGTGTCCGGACAGCAGAACGCCCCGCTCGGCCAACCGCCGTGCGGGGCGCTTTCGCTGCCCGGCCGCCGGTCGGGCCCGGGCCTCGTCGACGATGCCCGTTATCAGCGTAACTGCCTGACGGAGCGTCAACTTGCTGTCCCCTGGCCCTGGTTGAATCACACCACCGACGGTCGGCGCGGGTCCGTCGGGTCGATCGCGTGCTCGTCGAAGAGCTGCTCCAGCGCCTCGTGCCCGTGCGCGCGACGGAAGGCGATCTCGGCGGACGTCACCGGCAGCAGCCACAGCACGCGGGCCTCGCCGCCACCCGGCAGCGGGCAGTGCTCCAGGGCCGGGCCGTGCAGGTACGGGAGGCTCAGCAGCAGGTGGTCGCAGGCCGAACCGGGCAGCCACGGCTCACCGATCGGGAAGCTGTGCTCGATGCCCAGACGGTGCGACGCGTGGTAGGACGCCACCATGGTGAGCAGCTCGGCGAAGCGCGGGTCTTTCCCCGCCGCGGTCAACACGAACTCCAGCCCGCGGCCGTCGCCCAGCAAGTCCGCGCCGCCGGCGGGCAGTTGGTCGTCTCCGACGCCGCGAACTCGACGCAGATCGAGGCCGAACAGATCGAAACCCTGCTCGGCGGACGGGTGGACGGCCTGGTCGTCGTCCCCGTCTCGGCCGCCGCCTCCGGTCCCGCCGTCCGGGCCGCCGCCAAACGCGCACCCCTCGTCCTGTTCGACCGCTGGGCCGGCGGCTCCGGGACGGTCGCGGTCACCCTCGACAACGCCGCCGCGATGCGCCTGCTCCTCGACCACCTCGACACCCTCGGCCGCCACCGCATCGCCCTGGTCGCCGCCGACCAGGCCTCCTCCTCCGGCGCGGAACGCCTCGCCGCCTTCACCGCCGCCCGGGGCGCCGGCACCACCACCGTCCTGCTGCCCAGCTTCACCACCGACGCCGGCCGCACCGCCGGGCGGCGGATCGCCGAGCAGCGCGACGGCATCGACGCCGTCGTCTGCGGCGCGGACGTCCTCGCCGTCGGCCTGGTCTCCACCCTGCAGCGCTCGGCCGTGTCGGTGCCCGGGGAGATCGCCGTCACCGGCTTCAACGACACCGAGATACTCGAACTCCTCGACCCGCCGATCACCTCGATCCGCCACCCGCTCGCCGCGATGGCCGAACGCACCCTGACCCTCCTGCAGTCCCCCGCGAGGGAACGGACCGAGGACGTCGAGCGCTTCGCCCCCCAACTGGTCGTCCGGGCCTCCACCGACGCGAACGCCTGACGGCCTGCTCCGGCCCTGGGCAGGGGACTTGAGTATCCGTACTCAGGCAGGGCCGGTCGGGGGCGGACGAAACTGTTCGGGCACGTCGGGATTTCGGAACCCGACGGTCTCGGAGGGGAAAATCATGAAGCGTACGACTTTCGCGTGGGTCGCTGCAGTGGCGGCACTCGTGGTGGCGGCGGGCCCGGCGGCCGCCGGACAGGACGGGGAGCCCGACCACGGCATGCCCGGCACGGGCGAGATCCTGCCGCACCCGGGGCCCGACGGCCTGATCTGGATCCCGGACTGGATCGGCAACGGTGGAGCCGTCACCGGCGGCGCCAGCCCCAACGGCCTGCCGGTCGTCGTCACGGTCGGCTGCCAGGGTGGCAGCGACGGCGCGGGTGAAGTGCGGGTCACCTACCGGCCGGAGTATGGCGACACCACCCCCGTGAAGTTCACCGTGCCCTGCCCCGCCGACACCGTCGGCCGCGGCTCGGCCGTGGTCACGGCCGAACAAGGCCGGGCCTTCTACGTCGGGGTCTTGACCTCGGCCCCCGACGTGCACTGGGGGCTGACGGTCGCGCAGCCGGAGTCCTGACCCGGCAACCCGGGCCGCACCGAACTCCGGCTTCGGCGCGGCCCGGCGCCCGGGCCGTCTGCTCCCGGCCACCGGATCGCCGGGCCGACCGTCAACCGGCGTGCAGCGAGCCGATGTGACGGTGCGTCAGTTATGCACCCTCGTCCGGCCGGCGGATCGGGCTCATGGCCGCATCGGGGCGGCGGGGGCGGCCTCGGTCACCACGTCCAGGGACTCGGCGTCCCAGCCGGCGGTGCCGTCGGTGAACACGAGGTTCTCCTCCAACTCCCCTTCCGGCGAGGCCTCTTCCGTCCCCGCCAGGAACACCGCGACGTCGTCGTTCGGAGCGGGCGCGGCGCCGACGGGGTGCACTGACAGGAGTGCCAACTCACCGTTCGCGCGAGCGACCAGCAGTTCACCGCTCGCGGTGGCGGCCAGCGCGGACACCGGGACGCCGTCCGGGTGCGGGTGTTCGGTGGACTCCCGTGCCTCGACGTCGAGTTCGAGCAGCGAACCGGTGGGCGTGCCGATCCACAGCACACCGGGCCGGGCGTCCCAGGCGAGGTTGTGGTGCGGCCACGCCTCGGACGGGTCCTCGGCGAGCGTCGTCGTCAGGACGTTCCGCAGCGAGGGGAACGCGAACACGTCCAGCGACTCGACGTACGCGTTGCCCCGGACGGCGAGATGCCGCCCGTCCGCGCTGAACAGCGGCGTGTCGTAGCCGTCGACGTGCAGGATCAGCGCGTGCCGCTGCACCCGCATGCCGCCGTCGGTGCCGCCGGGCCGGGCGAACAGGCAGAAGGTGGCGGACTGGTCGCTGACCAGCGTGACGAGGAGCTCCCCGGACGGGTGCGCGCCGACCCCGGTGTCCCAGTACGGGCCCTTGGCGGTGGCGCCGGTGGCGAGATCGAGAACGTCCGAGGTGTCGCCGGACGGTTTCGCCCACAGAGTGCGGCCGTCCGGGCTGAACGCCAGGTGGTGGTAGACGGCCGTGACCTGCTCGGGTGCCGACGGCCCGTCGGGCGTCCAGCGCGTCAGGGTGGAGCCGTCGGCGACGACGAGCAGCGGCTGCTCGGGATGCCACGCCAGCGGGGGAGGGACGTTGGCGCGCCACCGGTCGGCCGGGTCGAGTTCGGGCGCCAACCCGAGGTCCACCGGGGTGAGTTCACGCAACCGCCCGCCGTCACAGTCCCAGATCCGGACCAGCCGGCTCTCCCGGGCAGTACCGGCCACCAGTGGGAGCCGGGGGTGGCGGGCGAGCTGCTCGACGGGGCGCCGGCCGTCGGCCGACAGGTGGGCCAGCAGGGCGAGTTGGGTCATAGCGGCACCGTAGTGGCCGGGCGTGACACCAACACGGCGTGCTACGCGGGAAGGTCATGGCCCATCGCCCGCAGGACATCGGCGAGCCACACCAAGTGGTGCCCCGTCGCGCGATCCTGGTCCGCCAGCAGGGCCGTCAGATGCTGCCATGACTCCGAGAGCTGCCCGATCGTCAGGATCTCCGGATCCCTGGCGACGTCGTACAGCGCGTCCGAGGGGACGGACCAGAAGTACTCCTTGTCCAGGAGGACGGAATCACCCGCCGCGGCGGCTTCCACGCGGCTCAGCAGCACGTCGAACGACTTGCGCAGGTCGGCGAGGGAGATGGACAAGGGCTCACCAGTCATGAGCGCCATTATGGCGGACCGGCGTCAGAGCGCCGCGGTCGGCCGGGTCGAACTCGGGCGCCAACCCGTCCTCCACGGGAGTGAGTTCGCCCAACCGCCCGCCGCCGCCGGTTCAAATTTTCCGGGCGCTCTGACCGGGCCGTCTGTCATCCTCGGGCGCGTGCCAGCCCGTAACCGCCGCCTGCCGCGGCACCTGTCGTGGCCGCTCACCTCGACGGACGTCTGCTCCGCCCTCGGTGAGACGCCGTCCAACGCCCTCATGCTCCACTTCGACAACGTTCCCCGGACGGATGGAACCCTCCTCCGGGCGTCGTGGATGCCACCGATCGGCTCGAACTACGGCACCGGCCTGTGCCCCGACATGTGGTCGAGCGTCTGGATCACCATCGCCACCGTCCCGAGCGGAGAACGGGCCGCCGCCCGCCGGATCCTGCGCGAGCAGGTACTCCCCGCACTCCGGGAGTGGGTGGACAAGGCCCGGCACGGGTCCGAAGCCTGGGCGCTGAGCAGGCACAGCATCTCCTGGCGGCTCGTCGACCAGTCCCTTCACCTGAGCCGTGATCAACAGCCGTACCAACCGGTCGAGCTTCCCTGAGACCGCCGTCCTCAGGGCGTCTGTGCGCCCCGGAACTGGTTCATGTTGGCCTGGATCTGGAGCCAGGTCGGGTCGGCGGGAGAGGCCTCGGTGACGGTGGTGAGGTCGTCGTCGGTCCAGGTGCGGGTGCCGTCGGTGAGGAGCAGGTCGCTGTCCTCGGGGGCCTCCTCGGTCGCGGCGAGGAAGCTTGCGGCGTCCTCGGCCGCGGACCCGGTGGCGGGCGCCGGGTCGTGGTGCGCCGACAGGAGGACCAGTTCGCCGCTGTCGAGGGCGAGCAGCAGTTCGCCGTTCGCGGTGGCGGCCAACGCGGTGAGCGGGGCGCCGAGTCGCAGGTCGTGTTCGACGTCCGACCGGGCCTCGACGTCCAGTTCGAGCAGCGTCCCGTTGGGGGTGCCGATCCACAGCAGGCCCGGAGCGGCGCCGAAGGCGAGATTGTGGCGCGACCACTCGCCGCCGCCCTCGGGCTCCTGGAAGGAGGTGCGCAGCACGCGGCGCAGGGACGGGAAGGCGAAGACGTCGACCGATTCGGTGTACGCGTTGCCGCGGATCGCGAACAGCCGCCCGTCGGGGCTGAACAGCGGGGTGCCGTAGCCGTCGCAGTCCAGGACCAGCGTGTGCCGTTGCACCCGCATCGCACCGCCGTCCGGCTGGGCGAACAGGCAGAAGGTGGCGCCCTGGTCGCTGGCCAGGGTGGCGACGAGCGCGCCGGAGGGGTGGGTGGCGACGCCGGTGTCCCAGGGCCGGGCGGGGCCGGTCACCGCGCCGGTCGCGGGGTCGAGGACGTCCGAGCCCGCCCACTCGTCCTCGGCGGACGGCGTGGCCCACAGGTGTCGACCGTCCGGGCTGAACGCCAGCACCTCGTACGCGGTCGCGGCCGGAAGGCGCACCGGATCGGACGGGCCGTCAGGGCTCCACCGCAGCAGCGACTCCCCGTCGGCCACCAGCAGCAGCGGCTCCTCCGGATGCCAGGCCACCGCCGGCGGCGCGTCGTCCCCCCAGGGGGTGCTGCCCGGCTCGACGTCGAGCGAGGCGAGCTCACGCAGCTGCCCCTCGCCGCAGTCGTAGACGCGCACGGTGCGGCCCTCGGTCGCCGTACCGACCGCCAGCGGCAGGCGCGGGTGGCAGGTCAGCCGTTCCACCGGGTGGTCGGCGTCGTCCGACAGGCGGGCCAGTACTGCGAGTTCGGTCATGACGGCAGGTTAGGCCGCGCATCCGACAGCCGGCGCCGAAGAAATGCGCTGGCCCCACCGACGCGCCGTGGGTCAAGGTGGGGCCCGATGACGACCGGCAACGCTCCCACGGGTGAGGGCGCCCCCGAACCCGACTGGTACAACGACGACGAGCCGGGCCGGCGCTACGCGCACCCCGACGACCTGCTGGGCTCCCTGCAGAACGGGCACGGCGCCGGGGCCATCCGCTGGGTGAGGGCGCCCCCGAACCCGACTGGTACAACGACGACGAGCCGGGCCGGCGCTACGCGCACCCCGACGACCTGTTGGGTTCCCTCCAGAACGGGCACGGCGCCGGGGCCATCCGCGCCATGACGGAGCCCGGCGCCGCCGCGCCATGACGGAGCCCGGCGCCGCCGAGCCGTGGCGGACCTGGGCGCCGGACCCACCTGCGGACGGTGCGCAGGCCACCGGCCCGATCCGCCCGGTCTGCGCCCCGCCGACGGCCGAGGTGGGCGCGCTGCCGGCCGGCCCGGGTGACGCGCCGCTGCCCGATCTGCTGGCCGCGTGGAGGCGCAAGTGGGAGGCCGACGAGTGGTGCGGCTTCGCCCCGCTGGCCGATGCGATCGCCCGGTACGGGCTGGCGGCGGCCGAAGCGCTGCCCGCTCTGGGCGCGCTGTGGAAGTGGACCCCGCACTCGGCCGAACGCACCGCCGTCCTGCGGGCCGTCGTCGCCGTCGCCCCGGTGGCCAGTCGGCGGGCGTTGACGCAGGGGCTGTGGGACTGCGAGTCCGGCGTCCGCCTGCTGGCCGCCACCCGGGTGCCGCTGGGCCGGCGGGCGGTCGCTCGGGTGAAAGCGCTGCGTGACGACCTCTTGGAGACCGCCGAGGTCCGCCGTGTGGCGGCCGCCAGGCTGACCGCGGCGGGCGAGTGCCGGCGAGAAGGGCAGTAGGCGGCACACCGTTCGGAGCGGCAGCTGCAACCATCACCCACGGCCTGGTACGACAGTAAGCATTGTTGCATGATTTTGCTGCGCTGCGTATATTCATGCTGGGCTTCAGGAGGGAATGCCATGGTATTGCGAGTTGCCGTCGCCGGAGCGAGCGGGTATGCGGGCGGTGAGGTGCTGCGCCTGCTGCAAGGGCATCCGGAGGTGGAGATCGGGGCGCTGACCGGCGGCTCCAACGCGGGTCAGCGCTTCGGCGCGCTGCAGCCGCACCTGATCGGGCTGGCCGACCGGGTGCTGGAGCCGACGAACGCGCAGACGCTGGCGGGGCACGACATCGTGTTCCTCGGTCTGCCGCACGGGCAGTCCGCCGGGATCGCTGCCCAGCTCGGCGAGGACGTCCTGGTGGTCGACCTCGGCGCCGATCACCGGCTGAGGTCGTCGGCCGACTGGGAGCAGTTCTACGGTTCCCCGCACGCCGGCACCTGGCCCTACGGCCTGCCCGAACTGCCGGGCCACCGTGACGCGTTGAAGGGCAGCAAGCGGATCGCGGTCCCGGGTTGCTACCCGACCGCAGTGACGCTCGCGATGTTCCCGATGTTCGCCGCGGGCCTGGCCGAGCCGGAGGCGGTGATCACCGCCGCGTCCGGTACGTCCGGCGCGGGCAAGGCCACCAAGACGCACCTGCTGGGCAGCGAGGTGATGGGCTCGATGAGCCCCTACGGCGTCGGCGGCGGCCACCGGCACACCCCGGAGATGGCGCAGAACCTGACGCCGCTCGCGGGCGAGCCGGTCACCGTCTCCTTCACGCCGACGCTCGCGCCGATGCCGCGCGGCATCCTCGCCACCTGCTCCGCCAAGGCGAAGCCCGGCACCACCGCCGCGAAAATCAAAGCCGCGTACCAGGAGGCGTACGGCGACGAGCCGTTCGTCCACCTGCTGCCCGAGGGGCAGTGGCCGCACACCTCGTCCGTGTACGGGTCGAACGCGGCCGTGCTGCAGGTCGTGCTGGACGAACACGCCGGGCGGATCATCGCGATCAGCGCGATCGACAACCTGGTGAAGGGCACCGCCGGCGGCGCGGTGCAGAGCATGAACATCGCCCTCGGCCTCCCCGAGGAGCTCGGCCTCCCGCTGAACGGAGTCGCACCATGACGGACACCCAGAACATCGGCGTCACCGCGGCGAAGGGCTTCCGCGCGGCGGGCGTCACCGCCGGCATCAAGGCGTCCGGCACCCCGGACCTGGCGCTGGTCGTCAACGACGGCCCGCTGCACGCCGCCGCGGGCGTGTTCACCTCGAACCGGGTGCACGCCGCGCCGGTGAAGTGGTCGCGGCAGGTCCTGAAGGACGGCGAGCTGACCGCCGTCGTCCTCAACTCCGGTGGCGCGAACGCCTGCACCGGCCCGGAGGGCTTCCAGGACACCCACGCCACCGCCGAGAAGGTCGCCGCCGAACTCGGCGTCGGCGCGATCGAGGTCGCGGTCTGCTCCACCGGCCTGATCGGCGTCCGGCTGCCGATGGACAAGCTGCTGCCCGGCATCGAGCAGGCCGCCGAGGCGCTCAGCTCCACCGGCGGCGAGAGCGCCGCGATCGCCATCAAGACCACCGACACCGTGCACAAGACCGCCCAGGTCACCAGCCCGGCCGGCTGGACGGTCGGCGGCATGGCCAAGGGCGCGGGCATGCTCGCCCCGGGCCTGGCCACCATGCTGGTCGTGGTCACCACCGACGCGGTGGTAGATGCGGAGGCCTTGGACGCCGCGCTGCGCGACGCCACCCGCACCACCTTCGACCGGGTCGACTCCGACGGCTGCATGTCCACCAACGACACGGTGTTGCTGCTCGCCTCCGGCGCCAGTGAACTCGCCCCGGAGCAGGCCGAGTTCGCCGAGGCCGTGCGCACCGTCTGCGCCGACCTGGCCCGCCAGCTGATCGGCGACGCCGAGGGCGCGTCCAAGGACATCCGGATCGACATCGTGAACGCCGCCACCGAGGACGAGGCCGTCGACGTCGCCCGCACCATCTCCCGCAGCAACCTGCTCAAGTGCGCCATCCACGGCGAGGACCCGAACTGGGGCCGGGTGCTGTCCGCGATCGGCACCACCTCCGCCGCCTTCGACCCGGACCAGCTGGACGTCGCCATCAACGGCGTCTGGGTGTGCCGGGGCGGCGGCGTCGGCGAGGACCGCGACCTGGTCTCGATGAAGGGCCGCGAGGTCGTCATCACCGCCGACCTGAAGGCCGGTCAGGCCTCCGCCAGCATCTGGACCAACGACCTGACCGCCGAATACGTGCACGAGAACAGCGCCTACTCCAGCTGACCCGGGGGAATCGACACACGCCATGCAGATCGCACCCAAGGGCGAACAGGCCCGCAGCAACGCCGCCCTGCCCAAGGCCCGCACCCTGATCGAGGCGCTGCCCTGGCTGGAGCGCTTCCACGGCAAGACCGTCGTCATCAAGTTCGGCGGCAACGCCATGGTCGACGAGGACCTGAAGGCCGCCTTCGCCCAGGACGTGGTCTTCCTCCGCTACGCCGGCCTGCACCCCGTCGTGGTGCACGGCGGCGGCCCGCAGATCAGCGCCCAGCTCGACAAGCTCGGCCTGGAGTCCTCGTTCACCGCCGGCCTGCGTGTCACCACCCCCGAGACCATGGACGTGGTCCGGATGGTGCTCGCCGGGCAGGTCCAGCGCGAACTGGTCGGTCTGCTCAACGCGCACGGCCCGTTCGCCGTCGGCATGACCGGCGAGGACGCCCACACCATGACCGCGGTCAAGCGCTACGCCGTGGTCGACGGCGAACAGGTCGACATCGGCCTGGTCGGCGACATCGTCAACATCGAGGCCGGCGCGGTCAAGGCACTGATCGCCGACGGCCGCATCCCGGTGATCTCCTCGATCGCCCGCGGCGCCGACGGCCACATCTACAACATCAACGCCGACACCGCCGCCGCCGCGATGGCCGTCGCGCTCGGCGCCGAAATGCTGGTCGTGCTCACCGATGTCGAGGGCCTCTACAAGGACTGGCCGAACTCCGACGACGTGATCAGCCAGCTCAACGCCTCCGAACTGGAGGAGATGCTGCCGACCCTGGCCAGCGGCATGCTCCCCAAGATGGAGGGCTGCCTGCGCGCCGTCCGCTCCGGCGTGGGCACCGCCCGCGTCCTGGACGGACGGGTCCAGCACAGCCTGCTGCTGGAGATCTTCACCGACGAGGGCATCGGCACCATGGTCGTGCCCGACGACGACACCACCGTCCTGGGGGGCCTGGCATGAGCGAGCACGAAGCCATCAGCAACGCGTCGATCACCGAGCGGTACCGGCACACCCTGATGCACAACTACGGCACCCCGCGCATCCCGCTGGTCCGCGGCGAGGGCGCCCTGCTGTGGGACGCCGACGGCAACGAGTACCTCGACCTGGTCGGCGGCATCGCCGTCAACGCGCTCGGCACCGCGCACCCCGCGATCGTCACCGCCGTCACCGAGCAGATCGCCACCCTCGGCCACGTCTCCAACCTGTTCATGGCCGAGCCGACCATCCAACTCGCCGAGAAGCTCGTCGAGTTGGCCGGCCGCCCGGCCCGGGTGTTCTTCTGCAACTCCGGCGCCGAGGCCAACGAGGCCGCGTTCAAGATCTCCCGGCTGACCGGCCGCACCCACCTGGTCTCCGTCCAGGGCGCCTTCCACGGCCGCACCATGGGCGCCCTCGCGCTCACCGCCCAGCCCGCCAAGCAGGAACCCTTCAAGCCGCTGCCCGGCGACGTCACGCACGTCCCGCTCGGCGACATCGAAGCCCTGCGCCAGGCCGTCACCACCGAGACCGCCGCCGTCTTCCTGGAGCCCATCCAGGGCGAGAACGGCGCCGTCCCGCTGCCCGACGGCTACCTGAAGGCCGCCCGCGATATCACCCGCGCCACCGGCACCCTGCTGGTCATGGACGAGATCCAGACCGGCATCGGCCGCACCGGCCACTGGTACGCCCACCAGGCCGAGGACGGCGCCGACCCGGACATCGTCACCCTCGCCAAGGGCCTCGGCGGCGGCCTGCCGATCGGCGCCGTGCTCGCCTTCGGCGACACCGCCGAACTGCTCGCCCCCGGCCAGCACGGCACCACCTTCGGCGGCAACCCCGTGGTCGCCGCCGCCGGCCTCGCCGTGCTGCGCACCATCGAGGAGCAGGGCCTGCTGGAGCACGTCACCAAGATCGGCGAGCGGCTGCGCCACGGCATCGAGGCGATCGGCGATCCGCTGGTCGCACAGGTGCGCGGGAAGGGCCTGCTGCTGGGTATCGTGCTCACGCAGCCCGTCGCCGCCCAGGTCCAGGCCGCCGCGCAGGACGCCGGTTTCCTGGTCAACGCGGCCGTCGCGGACGCCGTACGGCTGGTTCCGCCGCTGATCCTGACCGAGGAGCAGGCCGACCGGTTCCTTGCCGCACTGCCCGCGATCCTCCGAACGGTCCGCGAAACGGCCCCCGACGCGAACAGCTGAGCGTCTTTCAGGAGAATCTTCAGTTATGACCGAACCCCGCCCCGAGTCGACCACGGCGCCCACGCCGCAGGTCCCGCAGACCCGCACCGCGCGCCACCGCCGGATCGTGGACCTGCTGACCCGTCAGCCCGTCCGCTCGCAGAGCCAGCTGGCCAAGCTGCTCGCCGACGACGGCCTGGTGGTCACCCAGGCCACCCTCTCCCGGGACCTGGACGAACTCGGAGCGGTGAAGATCCGCAACCGGGACGGCGCGCTCATCTACGCCGTCCCGGCCGAGGGCGGCGACCGCACCCCGCGCGCCCCCATGGGCGAGTCCGCCAGCGAGGCCCGGATGGCCCGGCTGGCGGGCGAGCTGATGGTCTCCGCGACCGCCTCCGGCAACCTGGTCGTGCTGCGCACCCCGCCCGGTGCCGCCCAGTTCCTGGCCTCCGCGATCGACACCGCCGAGGTGTTCGAGATCATCGGCACCATCGCCGGCGACGACACCGTCCTGCTGATCAGCCGCGACGCGGCCGGCGGCCAGGCGCTCGCCGACCACCTGATGCAGCTCGCCCAGGCCAAGTCGCAGTAGCCCTCCACCCCTTATCCGTCTCACTGAGTGCCACCGGTTTGGCAATGCATACGCACTCGTGCATACTTATGCCTAACGCCGCATGAAACCTGTACTGAAGGAGAAAGCCGTGACTGAGCGCGTCGTACTCGCCTACTCGGGCGGTCTGGACACGTCCGTCTGCATCGGCTGGATCGCCGAGGAGACCGGCGCCGAGGTCATCGCCGTCGCGGTCGACGTCGGCCAGGGCGGCGAGGACCTGGAGGTCATCCGCCAGCGCGCGCTCGACTGCGGCGCCGTCGAGGCCGAGGTCGCCGACGCCCGCGACGAGTTCGCGAACGAGTACTGCCTGCCTGCTCTCAAGGCCAACGCCCTGTACCAGGGCCAGTACCCGCTGGTCTCCGCGCTGTCCCGCCCGGTCATCGTCAAGCACCTGGTCGCCGCCGCGCAGAAGCACGGCGCCACCACCGTCGCCCACGGCTGCACCGGCAAGGGCAACGACCAGGTCCGCTTCGAGGTCGGCATCCAGTCGCTGGCCCCGAACCTGAAGTGCATCGCCCCGGTCCGCGACTACGCGATGACCCGCGACAAGGCGATCGCCTTCGCCGAGGCCAAGAACCTCCCGATCGTCACCACCAAGAAGAACCCGTACTCGATCGACCAGAACGTCTTCGGCCGCGCCGTCGAGACCGGCTTCCTCGAGGACATCTGGAACGCCCCGATCGAGGACGTCTACGAGTACACCCAGAACCCGGCCACCCCGCGCGAGGCCGACGAGGTCGTCATCACCTTCGAGGCGGGCGTCCCGGTCGCCATCGACGGCCGCAAGGTCACCGTCCTGCAGGCCATCGAGGAGCTGAACAAGCGGGCCGGCGCCCAGGGCATCGGCCGCCTCGACATGGTCGAGGACCGCCTGGTCGGCATCAAGTCCCGCGAGATCTACGAGGCCCCCGGCGCGATCGCCCTGATCACCGCCCACCAGGCCCTGGAGAACGTCACCGTCGAGCGCGAACTCGCCCGCTACAAGCGGCAGGTCGAGCAGCGCTGGGCCGAGCTGGTCTACGACGGCCTGTGGTTCTCCCCGCTCAAGCGCGCCCTGGACGGCTTCGTCAACGAGGCCAACCAGGCCGTCTCCGGCGAGATCCGGATGGTCCTGCACGGCGGCCGCGCCGTCGTCAACGGCCGCAAGTCGGACCAGTCGCTGTACGACTTCAACCTCGCCACCTACGACACCGGCGACACCTTCGACCAGTCCATGTCCAAGGGCTTCATCGAGATCTTCGGCATGTCCTCGAAGATCGCCGCCCGCCGCGACCTGGCCTGATCCACCCGCAGTACCTGCCCCGGCCCGCCGTATCCGCCACGGCGGCCGGGGCATCTCCACACTCAGACCCACCCTCGAAGGAGTCCACGCGATGACCGCAAACCAGCCCGCAGACGTCCGCCTCTGGGGCGCGCGCTTCGCCGACGGCCCCTCCGAGGCCCTCGCCAAGCTCTCCGCCTCCGTCCACTTCGACTGGCGGCTCGCCCCCTATGACATCGCCGGCTCCAAGGCCCACGCCCGGGTCCTGCACAAGGCGGGCCTGCTCAGCGACGACGAGCTCACCGGCATGCTCGGCGGGCTGGACCAGCTGCTGGCCGACGTCGAGTCCGGCGCGTTCGTCGGCACCGTCGCCGACGAGGACGTGCACACCGCCCTCGAGCGCGGCCTGCTGGAGCGCCTCGGCGCCGACCTCGGCGGCAAGCTGCGGGCCGGCCGCTCGCGCAACGACCAGATCGCCACCCTGTTCCGGATGTACCTGCGCGACCACGCCAAGACCATCGGCGCGCTGATCCTCGACCTCCAGCACGCCCTGGTGGGCCTCGCCGAGGCGCACCCGAACACCGCGATGCCCGGCCGCACCCACCTCCAGCACGCCCAGCCCGTGCTGTTCGCCCACCACGTGCTCGCCCACGTCCAGTCGCTGGGCCGGGACGCCGAGCGGCTGCGCCAGTGGGACACCCGAACGGCCATTTCGCCGTACGGCTCGGGCGCGCTGGCCGGTTCCTCGCTGGGCCTCGACCCGCAGGCCGTCGCCGCCGAACTCGGCTTCGAGCGCGGCTCGGTGGGCAACTCCATCGACGGCACCGCGTCCCGCGACTTCGTCGCCGAGTTCGCCTTCGTCACCGCGATGATCGGCATCAACCTCTCGCGGATCGCGGAGGAGATCATCATCTGGAACACCAAGGAGTTCGGCTTCATCACGCTGCACGACGCCTTCTCCACTGGGTCGTCGATCATGCCGCAGAAGAAGAACCCCGACATCGCGGAGCTCGCCCGCGGCAAGTCCGGCCGCCTGATCGGCAACCTGACCGGCCTGCTCGCCACCCTCAAGGCGCTGCCGCTGGCCTACAACCGCGACCTCCAGGAGGACAAGGAGCCGGTCTTCGACTCCTGCGACACCCTCGAGGTCCTGCTCCCCGCCTTCACCGGCATGATCGCCACCCTTACCGTGCACCGCGAGCGCCTCGAGGAGCTCGCCCCGGCCGGCTTCTCGCTCGCCACCGACATCGCCGAGTGGCTGGTCAAGCAGGGCGTCCCGTTCCGCGTCGCGCACGAGGTGGCCGGCGCCTGCGTCAAGGTCTGCGAGGCCGAGGGCATCGAACTGTCCGACCTGACGGACGAGCAGTTCGCCGCCATCTCCTCCCACCTGACGCCGGACGTCCGCACCGTCCTGTCCGTCCACGGCGCGATCGCCTCCCGCAACGGCCGCGGCGGCACCGCCCCCTCGGCCGTCGCCGTGCAGCTCGCCGAGATCAAGCAGGACCTGGCCGTTCAGCAGGCCTGGATCGGCTGAGACCGCAATCGACGGGGGCCGGACGAACTGTCCGGCCCCCGTTCTCGTCAGCGGCTCGCGTCGGCGACGACGTCCTCGCCAGTGAGCGCGTCAACGGTGTACGGCACCCCTGGCCCGGCGGGGTCGACCATAACGGTGACCGCCCAGCACGCCCGCCAGCTGTCCCGGGTCCGCGCGGCCAGAAGGAACGCGTCCTTGACGGCCCCGGAGTGGCGGGACGTCACCGCCGCGATCGCCGCGTCCTTGGTGACCGTCACGGCGGGCAGCTCCGGGTCGGCGACGATGCGTGAATTGACCTGCGCGACCCGGCCGCCCGGGTCCACGTCGATGTCCAGGCGCATCGGCAGCAGCAGCCCGTCGGCCCGGAAGCGCCGGTACTGCACGGTACGCCGGGCCGTCGACGGGTTCGCCTGGTAGACGTCCACGTTGGCACCGCTCGTGACACCGGGGAACCACGTAGCGGCGAACGCATCCGCCGCCGCCCGGGCCTCCTCGTCGCTGCCGCCGGTCGCGGGGGCGAACGGGATCAGCGACCCGTAGACGAGCCGGCCCGACGGCCACTCCAGATGGAACGAACCGTCGCCGGCGGTGACGTAGAGCTGCTCCGGCGTCTCGCCCATCGCCGCCGAGTGCTTCACGCTGATCACCGCCGTGCCAGGTCCGAACAGCAACTCCGCGTTGCGGCGGGCGGCTTCGAGCTGGTCACTGTCGTGGGCGGGGGACAGCGCGGCGTCATTCCAAGTCGGCGTCACCGCCGCCCGCTGCACGACGGCCACCGGCACCACCAGGACCAGCAGCACGACCGTGCCCACCGACCACTCCCGCCTCCCCGGCCACGCCCGCCGCAGCGCCACCGCCAGCGCCACGCCCAGCAGCGCCCCGGCGGAGTTGGCCACCAAGTCGCCGGAGTCGCAGGCCCGGCCGATCCCCGGCGTCAGCGACTGCACGGTCTCGGTGACGGCCGACCACCCCACGCACCCCGCGAGCACCGGCACCGGCCGCCGCGTCGCGTGCGCCGCGAAGAACGCCAACGGCACGAACAGCGCGACGTTCATCAGCCCCTGCTGGGTCTCGAACGCCGCCGCGAAGTCCCGGCTGTACAGGCACATCTGCGAGGCCGCCCGCGCCCCGCCGGTCGGGTACAGCGTGGCCGTCAGCACCCCGGCCAGCGACACCCCGCCCATGACCGCCGACCAGCGCGGCAGCCCGCGGGCCTTCCCGAGGAAGAACGACAGCGCCCCGAGCAGCAGGGCGGTGACCAGGAACGCGGGCAGCAGGCCGGGGTTCCCGTTGAAGATCGCGCGAATCATCGGTTCCGATCATGCCGTCCGCCCGCGTCCGGCGGCCGGAATCGGCGGGAACTGCCGGTGACGTGCGTCACCCGATGGCCGGTCCGCGCCGGAGCGGGCGGCGGTCAGCCCGCCTACGCTGGATCCATGGCCGACGCAGCCGTGGCGCTTGCCGAAGGGTTCCGGGGCGAGATCGTGGTGCCCGGGGACGTGGACTACGACCGGGCGCGGGGGGTGTGGAACGCGGCGGTGGACCGCCGGCCCGAGGTGATCGCCCGCTGCACCGGGGTCGCGGACGTGCTGCAGGCCGTCGCGGTGGCCCGCGAGCACGGCCTGCCGGTGGCCGTCCGCGGCGCCGGGCACAGCCTGGCGGGGCTCGGGACGGGCGAGGGCGCGATGCTGATCGACCTGTCCGGCCTGACGGGGGTGCGGGTGAACCCGGAGCGGCGGACCGCCCGGGCGCAGCCGGGCGCGACCTGGGGCGGCTTCGACCACGAGACACAGGCGTTCGGCCTGGCCACGCCGGGCGCGCCGTACTCGGGGGCGGGCATCGCCGGGACGACGCTCGGTGGCGGCATCGGCTGGCTGACCCGGGCGTACGGGCTGACCTGCGACAACCTGGTCGAGGCGGACGTGGTGACCGCCGAGGGCCGGCTGCTGACGGCGAGCGCGGCCTCGCACCCGGAGCTGTTCGCGGGGCTGCGCGGCGGCGGCGGGAACTTCGGGGTGGTCACCTCGTTCACGTACCGGCTGCACCGGGTGGGCCCGCACGTGCTGTGCGGGGCGCTGTACCTGCCGGGGGAGGCGCTGGCGGAGACGGTGGCGGCGGTGCGGGACTTCATGGCGCAGGCCCCGGACGGGCTGACGGTGGCGTGCGAGTTCGGCCACCCGCGCGGGGTGCCGGAGCTGCCGGCGGGGGCGGCGGTGCGGATCGGCCTGTGCTGGGCCGGCCGGGCCGATCGGGGCCGGGAGGTGCTGGCGCCGTTGCGTGCTCTGCCGGGCGTGGTGGCGGATACCGTGCAGACCCGCCCGTACACGCTGTGGCAGCAGATGCTGGACACCGGCCGGGGCCCGGGTGCGGGCGTGTTCGGCCGGTCGGAGTTCCTGTCGGTGCTGGACGACGCGGCGATCGGCTGCCTGGCGGAGCAGACGGCCGCGCTGCCCTCGCCGGACGCGCACGCCCAACTGGCGTTCCTGGGCGGCGCGGTGGCGCGGGTGGGCGCGGAGGACAGCGCGTACACCTACCGGCAGGCCCCGTACCTGCTGAGCGCGGTGGGCCGGTGGACCACCGGCCCGGCGGAGCCGCAGGTGGCGTGGGTGCGGGGGTGCCTGGAGGCGATGCGGCCGTTCTCCTCGGGCGGGGCGTACGTGAACCTGATGGGCGTGGAGGGCCAGGGGCGGGTGGTGGAGGCGTACGGGCTGGCGAAGTACGAGCGGCTGGTGGCGCTGAAGGACCGCTACGACCCGGGGAACCTGTTCCGGGTGAACCAGAACATCCGTCCGAACGGGTGACGGCCGGGGTTGGCGTGACGCTCGCCACGTCGGGCGTCCGGGAGGTTGAGAACAGTGGTCGGCTGGGTAGAGCGGTGGCGAACGTCTCTCTTGACCGTAGTCCGACCGTCCGGATACTGAGCGTGAGCGCGTCAGTTCCGGCCCGTCGGGCCACCGTCCGGCGGGACGTGTCGCGCTTTTCCCGGGCCGGGCCGATCCCCGTCCGGGCACACCTCGGACAAGGCCGGTGCCAGACCCTCACTCGTGCGCGCCGGGCGATTGACGATGGAGGCCCCCGCACATGGGCATGAGTGTGATCATCGCAGCGGCACGACCTGATGAAGCGGAGCAGATCCTCAAGCTCCAGTACCTCGGCTACCAGAGCGAGGCGGAGCTGTACAGCGACTGGACCCTCGAGCCGCTGACCCAGAGCCTGGAGAGCCTGAAGGCCGAACTCGCCGGGCACCGCGTCCTGGTGGCCCGCCTGGGCGACGAGGTGGTCGGCTCGGTGCGCGGCTCGGTGGACGAGACCGGCACCGGCCGGATCGGCAAGCTGGTGGTGCACCCGCGGATGCAGCGGCACGGCCTCGGCCGCCGCCTGCTGACCGCCCTGGAGGCGCAGCTCACCGAGGACGGCGCCACCGGCTTCGAACTGTTCAGCGGCCACCGCAGCCTCGGCAACCTGCGGCTCTACCAGAGCCTCGGCTACCGCGAGACCGAGGTGCGCGAGGTCTCCCGCCGGCTGTCGATCGTCACCCTGGCCAAGCCCGGCGCGGCCTCGCTGGCGGCCTGAACCACCCACTGCGGCACCCGAACCGGACGCCGGTCGGGTGCCGCAGTGCTTGTCCCGCAAGGGGCGTGTCCGCATGTTGGACAGTGAGTCCTGGAAGTTGGGACGTTCACCAATTGTCTGATTTACTGGGTTCCATGACCGCGACGACGACATGCATCCCCACCGGCGCGACGCCGGCAGGTGAGCGACGCATGTGCCGTCGAATGTGTTGTCGCTGAGAGCTCTGCCCAGCGCCCGCTGACGTTCCGTCCTCCGATGTCCCGACAGGCCGCGCCCGTGCGCGGTCCGTCCGGCCGGCGGCCGTGATCGACAAGACGTCAGCCCCCGATCTTCCTCCCGGCACCAGGTGCCGTTCCATTGGCGCGGATGCCCCAAAGGTCGTCCGCTGACGAACAAACGGAAGCAGCTGTGATCACCACCAAGGACCTGACCAAGGTCTACCGTTCCCGGGGCCGTGACGTCCTGGCGCTGGACAGCGTCGACCTGCACGTGCGGCAGGGCGAGGTGTTCGGAGTCGTCGGCACCAGCGGCGCCGGCAAGTCCACCCTGATCCGGTGCGTCAACCTGCTGGAGCGGCCCACCTCCGGCACCGTCACCGTGGACGGCGTCGAGCTGACCGCGCTGGCCGGCAGCGAACACCGGGCCGGCCGCGAACTGCGCGAGGCCCGCCGCCGGATCGGCATGGTGTTCCAGCACTTCAACCTGCTGTCCTCGCGCACCGTGCAGCAGAACGTCGAACTCCCGCTGGAGATCATCGGCCTCGACCGGCACGACCGCCGCCGCAAGGCCGCCGAACTGCTCGACCTGGTCGGCCTCGCCGACAAGGCGCGCAGCTACCCCGGCCAGCTCTCCGGCGGCCAGAAGCAGCGCGTCGGCATCGCCCGCGCCCTGGCCGGCGACCCCAAGGTGCTGCTCTCCGACGAGGCCACCAGCGCCCTCGACCCGGAGACCACCCGCTCGATCCTGGCCCTGCTGCGCGACCTCAACCAGCAGCTCGGCCTCACCGTGCTGCTGATCACCCACGAGATGGACGTCATCAAGTCGGTCTGCGACTCCGCGGCCCTGATGCGCGGCGGCAAGGTCGTGGAGAGCGGACAGCTCACCGACCTGCTCGCCGACGGCCACTCGCGGATCGCCCGCGACCTGTTCCCGCTCGGCGACTTCGGCTCTGGCAACCCTGACCGCACCGTCCTGGAGATCACCTTCCAGGGCGACGCACCCGCCCAGCCGTTCGTCTCCCAGCTGGCCCGCACCTACCAGATCGACATCAACATCCTCGGCGCCGCCGTGGAGACCATCGCCGGCCGCCTGGTCGGCCGCATGCGGGTCGAACTGCCCGGCAGCCACACCGACAACGTGGTGCCGATCGGCTACCTGCGCCAACAGGGACTCCAGGTGGACGTCCTCGACCTGTCGAACGGAGTGGCGGCATGACCTGGGACCGGATGCAGGAACTGATGTGGCCCGCCACCTGGGAGACCCTCAGCATGGTCGGCCTCGCCGGCCTCGCCACCCTGGTGGTCGGACTGCCGATCGGGCTGCTGCTGGTGCTCACCGACAAGGGCGGCCTGCTGCAGAACCGCGCCGTCAGCCGGGTGCTCGGGGCGATCGTCAACGTCGGGCGCTCCATCCCGTTCGTCATCCTGATCGTCGCGGTGATCCCGTTCACCAAGGTGGTCGCGGGCGGCACCTCGCTCGGCTGGCAGGCCGCCACCGTCCCGCTCGCCAGCGGCGCGATCCCGTTCTTCGCCCGCCTGGTGGAGACCGCCGTGCGCGAGGTGAACGGCGGACTGGTCGAGGCGCTCAAGGCGATGGGCGCCGGCACCGGCACCATCGTCCGCAAGACCCTGCTGCCGGAGAGCCTGCCCTCGCTGGTCTCCGCCTTCACCACCACACTGATCGCCCTGATCGGATACTCCGCGATGGCCGGCGTGGTCGGCGGCGGCGGACTCGGCGACCTCGCCATCCGCTACGGCTACCAGCGCTTCGAGACCACCTTCATGTGGGTCATCGTCGCCGAAATCGTGATCATCGTCACCGCGCTGCAACTGCTCGGCGACCTGATCGCCCGCCGGCTCGGCCACCGCGGCAACTACCGCAGCGGACTGAGCCTGCTGCGCGCCGCGAAGGCCACGAAGGCCGCGCCGCGCGCCCAGAAGACCGCCGAGGCGGTCGAAGAGGACCTCGTCTCCTCCCACTGACCACCGCTCCCCACCCGGAGCGGTCCCCGGCCCACCCGGGCCGTTCGCACCCGCAGAAAGGCACTTTTCGTGCGTAAGTTTCTGAAGACCACCGTCCTGACCGCCACCGCCGCCGGACTCGTCGTCGGCCTCACCGCCTGCTCCAGCGGCGGCGGCTCCGACTCCGGCGCCTCGGCCGACCCCAACAAGCCCCTGGTGGTCGCCGCCAGCGCCACCCCGCACGCGCAGATCCTCAAGTTCGTGCAGGACAACCTGGCGGCCCAGGCCGGCCTCAAGCTGGACGTCAAGGAGGTCAGCGACTACGTGACCCCCAACACCACGGTCCAGGACGGATCCGCGGACGCGAACTTCTTCCAGCACCAGCCGTACCTCGACGACTTCAACAAGAAGAACGGCACCGACCTGGTCTCCGTCGGGACCGTCCACCTCGAGCCGCTCGGCGTCTACTCCAAGAAGGTCAAGAACCTCGCGGACCTCAAGGACGGCGCCGTGGTCTCCGTCCCCAGCGACGCCACCAACGAGGGCCGCGCGCTCAAGCTGCTGGCCGACAACAACATCATCACCCTCAAGGACGGCGCCGGAACCACCGCCACCGCCGACGACATCGCCTCCAACCCCAAGCACCTGAAGATCAAGGAGCTGGAGGCCGCCCAGCTGCCGCGCTCGCTCGACGACGTCGACGCCTCCGTCATCAACGGCAACTACGCGCTCGGCGCCGGCCTCAAGCCGTCCAGCGACGCGCTGCTGGTCGAGAAGGCCCAGGGCAACCCGTACGCCAACATCCTGGTCGTCAAGAAGGGCCACGAGAGCGACCCGCGGGTCAAGAAGCTCGCCGAGCTGCTGCACTCCGACGCCGTCAAGAAGTACATCGACGACAACTTCCAGGGCGCCGTCATCCCCGCGTTCTGAACCACCCGCTGACCCGATCGGCTCCCGCGGTGGGCCCCCCCCCCCCCCCCGGGGCCCCCCCCCCCCCCCCCGGGACGGGGGGGCCACGGACCCGGACAACCCCCCCAACCGCCGGGCGGTCGGGGTGTGCCCCAACCCGCCCGGGGAGACCGGCAG
>NZ_JBIALR010000032.1:0-65122 GCF_042873675.1 Kitasatospora sp. NPDC004614 | reverse complement strand
TAAAGGAATCTCCAACCGATCCAGTAGGACCGGCCGGGGATGTCAACATATCTGGCGTTGACTTTTGGCACGCTGTTGAGTTCTCAAGGAACGGAGACTTCCTTCAGGCGGCCTTCCGGCCGGCCCTCCGGGCATTCGTTTCAGTGTTACTGCGTTCTTTCGTGTTTCGAGCTTATCAGATCGTTTTCTCGGTGTTGACCGAGGGTTTACGTTCTCGACTTGCTCTGTTTACCGCCGTTGCGCGGCGACCTGAGCAACGATAGCGGGTTGGCGGCCGCGCACCTAATCGAGGCCGGATGGATCACTCGGACGGCGGCGTTCGACCCGTACGGGCAGGGCCGAGAGGGGTGTAGCGGGATGCCGTAGAGTGCGGCGCGTCCGCCAAGAGGACTAGACCACTTGAGGGTGACGGGTTCGGAGGAGAGGGTGCGCGGAGGTCGGTTCGTGCGCGGCGGGGTGGACGTTGGGATCGATCTTCACTCGGGCGACTCGTGAGGGTTACGTCATGAAATGTCCGAGTTGACGTAATTTGGGTCCAGTCGATCAGCGGACCGCTGCCCTGCGGCCGCACGCGATGTACTCCGTACCTGGGAGGCTCCACCATGACCACTGTCACCTCGCCGCTCGCCGGGCGTGCCGTCGGCCTTGCCAATGTGCCCGACCCGGTGTTCGCGGGAGCGATGGTCGGGCCTGGGACGGCGATCGATCCGGTGCGGGAGCCGATCGAAGCGGTGTCGCCGGTGGACGGGCAGGTGGTGTCGATGCACCCGCACGCGTTTGTGGTGATGGACGAGAACGGGCGTGGGGTGCTGACGCATCTGGGGATCGACACCGTGCAGCTCAATGGGGAGGGGTTCGAGCTGCTCGTACATAAAGGGGACAGGGTGAAGCGGGGGCAGCCGGTGATCAAGTGGAATCCGGCGGCGGTGGAGGCCGCGGGGAAGTCGCCGATCTCGCCGATCGTGGCGCTGGAGGCGTCGGCGGAGCAGCTGAGTGGGGTTGCGGAGTCCGGTGAGGTCACGGCCGGCGGCGAGCTGTTCGTCTGGAACTGACAGCGACGACGGGCGAAGACGACGGGCGAAGGGGTTCGGACCATGGAGCGGACGCTGCGCGGTGTGGGCGTGAGTCACGGGGTTGCCATTGGGCCGGTGCGTCACATGGGGACGGCGGTGTTGGAGCCACCGTCGGCTCAGGTCTCGGCTGCGGAGGCGCCGCGTGAGCAGGCCCGGGCGCAGGCCGCGGTGGAGGCGGTGGCAGCGGATCTGATCGCGCGCGGGAATCTGGCCGGCGGTGAGGCGCAGGCGGTGCTGGAGGCGCAGGCGCTGATGGCGCAGGACCCGGAGCTGCTGGCGGACGTGAATCGGCGGATCGCAGAGGGAAACAGCGCGGAGCGGGGGGTGTACGACGCGTTCGCGGCGTACCGGGCTCTGTTGGCCGCGGCGGGCGAGTATCTGGCGGGGCGGGTCGCGGACCTGGACGACGTGCGGAACCGGATCGTGGCGCGGCTGTTGGGGGTGCCGATGCCGGGGGTGCCGGACAGTGACGAGCCGTATGTCCTGTTGGCGCGGGACCTGGCGCCGGCGGACACGGCGTTGCTGGACCCGTCGCTGGTGCTGGGGTTCGTGACCGAGGAGGGTGGGCCGACCTCGCACAGCGCGATTCTGGCGCGGGCGATGGGGGTGCCGGCGGTGGTGGCGCTGCCGCGGGCGACGGAGGTGGCGGAGGGGGCGGTGGTCGCGGTCGACGGGACGACCGGTGAGGTGCTGGTGGAGCCGTCTGCGGAGCGGCAGGAGGAGTTGCGCCGAGCGGCGGCGGAGCAGGAGGCGGCGCTGGCGGCGTCCTCGGGGCCGGGGCGGACGTCGGACGGGTTCATGGTGCCGTTGCTGGCGAACGTGGGTGGTCCGGCGGATCTGCCGGCGGCGTTGGAGCACGGGGCGGAGGGCGTCGGGCTGTTCCGGACGGAGTTCCTGTTCCTGGACGACTCGGCGAAGGCGCCGACCGAGGACAAGCAGGTGCGGGCGTACCGGCAGGTGTTGGAAGCGTTCCCGGACGGCCGGGTGGTGGTGCGGGTGCTGGATGCGGGGGCGGACAAGCCGCTGGAGTTCCTGACGCCGGTGGACGAGCCGAATCCGGCGCTCGGGGTGCGGGGGCTGCGGTCGCTGTTGGAGCACCCGGAGGTGTTGCGGTCGCAGTTGCGGGCGTTGGCGCGGGCGGCCGAGGGGGTGTCGGCGCGGCTCGAGGTGATGGCCCCGATGGTGGCGGACCGCGAGGATGCGCGGGCGTTCGCGGAGGCGTGTCGGAAGGCAGGGCTGGACGCCAAGTACGGGGCGATGGTGGAGATTCCGTCGGCCGCTCTGCGGGCCGGGTCGCTGCTGCGTGAGGTGGAGTTCCTGTCCTTGGGGACGAACGACCTGGCGCAGTACACGTTCGCGGCTGACCGGCAGGTGGGTTCGCTGGCGCGGCTGCAGGATCCGTGGCAGCCCGCGCTGCTGGATCTGATCGCGTCGGCCGCGGGGGCGGCGAAGGCGGCCGGGAAGAGCTGCGGGGTGTGCGGGGAGGCGGCGTCGGATCCGTTGCTGGCGTGCGTGCTGACGGGCCTCGGGGTGACCAGTCTGTCGATGGGGGCGGCGGCGATCCCGTACGTGCGGTCGGCGTTGGCGCAGGCGACGTTGGCGCAGTGTCAGCAGGCCGCGGAGGCGGCGCGGGCGGCGGAGTCCGCGGCGGAGGCCAGGGCGGCGGCGCGGCAGGTGTTGTCCGGGGCGTAGGCGTCCGGACCTTCGACTCCCGAGGGGTCGCTGCCACCGTGGGGGTTGGCGGCGACCCCTCGGGGCCTTTGGGGGCCCTGGGGCGTGCCGGGGGTCGGTCAGTGCTTGCGGGTGGTGGCGAGCTGCTCGAAGAAGCGCAGGTGGTCGAGGTTGTCGACGGAGCCCGGGTTGACCGCCTTGGTGAGGGGGGTGCCGGACAGCAGGCGCTTGACGGGGACTTCGAGGCGCTTGCCGGTGAGGGTGTGCGGGAGGCCCTGGACGGTGATCACCTCGTCGGGGACGTGGCGCGGGGAGAGTTCGGTGCGCAGCGAGGTACGGATCCGGCCGGTGAGGTCGTCGTCCAGGACGGCGCCGGGGGCGAGGACCACGAACAGCGGCATCCAGTAGCCGCCGTCGGGTTCCTCCAGTCCGATGACCAGGGATTCGGCGATCTCGGGGAGGCGTTCGACGACCTCGTAGATGTCGGCGGAGCCCATTCGGACGCCCTGGCGGTTGAGGGTGGAGTCGGATCGGCCGTGAATGACGACGGTGCCGCGGCTGGTGGCGGTGATCCAGTCGCCGTGGCGCCAGATGCCGGGGTAGGTGTCGAAGTAGCTGTCGTGGTAGCGGACGCCGTCCGGGTCGTTCCAGAAGCCGGTGGGCATGGACGGGAGCGGCTTGGTGACGACGAGTTCGCCGACCGCGTCGGTGAGCGGGTGTCCGCTGGGGTCCCAGGATTCGACGGCGGCGCCGAGGCAGGGGGCCTGGATCTCGCCGAGGTACACGGGGAGGGTGGGGACGCCGCCGACGAAGCAGGAGCAGACGTCGGTGCCGCCGCTGACGGAGGCGAGCCAGACGTCCGGCTTGACCTCGTCGTAGATCCACTGGAAGCCGTCGGGCGGGAGCGGGGAGCCGGTGGTGCCGAGGCAGCGGACGGCGGACAGGTCGAGGTCGCGGCCGGGGTGCAGCTCGGCCTTGCGGCTGGCGATCACGTAGGCGGCGGAGGTGCCGAGGACGGTGGCGCTGGTCCGGGCGGCGACCGACCAGAGGGCGCCGGTGTCGGGGTGTCCCGGGCTGCCGTCGTAGGTGACGATCGTGGTTCCGGTGAGCAGGCCGGCGAGGAGGAAGTTCCACATCATCCAGCCGGTGGAGGTGTACCAGAGGAAGCGGTCGTCCGGGCCGAGGTCGAGGTGGAGGGCCGCCTGCTTGAGGTGCTCGACGAGGATGCCGCCCTGGCTCTGCACGATGGCCTTGGGGAGGCCGGTGGTGCCGGAGGAGTAGAGCACCCAGAGCGGGTGGTCGAAGGGGACGGGCTCGAAGACCGGCTCGGTGGCGTCGGCGACCAGGTCGTCGTAGTGCAGGGTGCCCTCGGGGGCGGGGGTGTCGAGCAGCGGGACGTGGATGACCGTGCGGAGGGTGGGGAGTTCGCGGCGGAGTTCGGCGACCACCTCGGTGCGGTCGTGGTTCTTGCCGCCGTAGTGGTAGCCGTCGACGGCGAACAGGACGGTCGGCTCGATCTGCTGGAGGCGGTCGAGGACGCTGCGGGCGCCGAAGTCGGGGGCGCAGCTGGTCCAGGTCGCGCCGACGGCGGCGGTGGCGAGGAGGGCGACGGCGGCCTGCGGGATGTTCGGCAGGTAAGCGCTTACCCGGTCGCCCGGGCGGACCCCGTTGGCGCGCAGCGCGGCGGCCAACGAGCCGACCTGGCGGCGCAGTTCGGACCAGCTGGTGGCGACCGGCTCGGCCGTGCGCTCGTCGAGGTGGAGGATCGCCGGGCGGTCGGCGTTGGCCGGGTCCTCGGCGGCGCGCAGGGCGTGCTCGGCGTAGTTGAGGGTGGCGCCCGGGAACCAGCTCGCGCCCGGCATGGTGGCCGGCTCGGCGAGGACTGCGGTGGGCGGGGTGTGGAAGCGCACGTCGAAGTACTCGGTGACGGCGGTCCAGAAGCGCGGGAGGTCCTCGGTGGACCAGCGGTGGAGGTCCGCGTAGCGGGTGGCGGCCTCGGTGTCGGTGGTGACCGGCGCGAGCGGGGCGGCCGGGGCTCCGTGGTGGTCGGCGGCCCATCGCTGGAAGGCGACCAGGCGGCTGGCGGCGGCGCGGGCGGGGTCCGGGCGCCAGAGCGGCTCGGGGTGCGGGTGCTGCTGGTCCTGGGGGGTCGGAGGGGTGCTCACGTGGTGGTCTCCAGGCCGTGGTGGGGACGGATGGGCTTGTGGCAGGCCGTCCGTGGGTGCTGACGGTGCTGACCATGCCACGTGATCGTCCGGGGGTCCAGGGTTCGTCCTGGTGGTGGACAGTGTGGGGGTTGGGGCGGCCCGGGAAGGGGGTTGGAGTGGTCATGTTGTGGGTGGTGCGTGGTGTGTGGGCGGGGGTGGTGGGCGGCGTGGGGTGCGGCTTCGCGGAGGTCAGCGGGTGCGCGGGGGGTGGTGGGCGGTGGTGGGGGGTGGTAGGACGGCGGGATGACAGCGGCTTATGACGTGGTGATCGTGGGTGGCGGGCACAACGGGCTGGTGGCGGCCGGGTATTTGGGACGTGCCGGGTTGCGGGTGCTGGTGCTGGAGCGGCTCGGGCACGTGGGCGGGGCGGCGGTCTCGGAGCGGGCGTTCCCCGGGGTGGACGCGCGGCTGTCGCGCTACTCGTATCTGGTGAGCCTGCTGCCGCGACGGATCCTCGCGGACCTGGGCGTGCGGGTGGAGCTGCGGCGTCGGCGGATCTCCTCGTACACACCGTGGGAGCGGGACGGGCGGGCCGGCGGGCTGCTGGTGGATGCCTCGGACGAGCGGCGGACGACCGAATCGTTCCGTGAACTGACCGGTGGGGACGCCGAGTTCGCGGCCTGGCGGGAGTTCTACGGGATGACCGGGCGGGTGGCGCGCCGGGTGTTCCCGTCGTTGACGGAGCCGCTGCCGTCGCGGGCGGAGCTGCGGGCGCTGGTGGACGATCCGGTGGCCTGGGCGGAGTTGTTCGAGCGCCCGTTGGGTGAGGCGCTGGAGCGGCGGTTCGCGGACGACGTGGTGCGGGGTGTCGTGCTGACGGACGGCCTGATCGGGACGTTCACGCATGCGCACGATCCGTCGCTGCGGCAGAACCGGTGCTTCCTCTACCACGTGATCGGCGGCGGGACAGGTGACTGGGACGTGCCGGTGGGCGGCATGGGCGCGGTGACCGGTGCGCTGGCGGAGGCGGCCAGGGCGGGTGGGGCCGAGTTCCTGACGGGGTGCGAGGTCGTCGCGGTGGATCCGGGCGGGCGAGGGCGGCCGGCCGAGGTCGGGTACCTGGACGCGGACGGGGTGGAGCGGCGGGTCGGGGCGCGGTGGGTGCTGTGCAACGCGGCGCCGGTGGAGTTGGCGCGGCTGCTGGGTGCGGGCGGCGGGGCGGGGGCGGCGGATGCTGGGGTGGGTGGTGATGAGGGGGTGAGTGGTGAGGATGCGCCGGAGGGGGCGCAGTTGAAAGTCAACATGTTGCTTCGTCGGCTTCCCCGGCTGCGGGACGGGGCGGTGGATGTGCGGGACGCGTTCGGGGGCACGTTCCATATCGCGGAGTCGTACCGGGAGTTGGAGAGCGCTTACCGGGCGGCTGCGGCGGGTCGGCTCCCCTCGCCCGCGCCGTCCGAGATCTACTGCCACTCGCTGGCGGATCGCTCGATCCTGGGCCCCGAGGTGCCGGCCGGTTGGCACACGCTCACCTTGTTCGGTCTGCAGTTGCCGGCGCGGCTGTTCGCCGGGTCCGGGGATCCGGAGGGTGTGCGGCAGGCCGCGCTGACGGGTGTCCTGGCCGCGCTCGACGGGGTGCTGGCGGAGCCGCTCGCGGAGTGCCTGGCGGTTGATGGTGACGGTCGGCCTTGTATGGAAGTGCGCAGCCCGTTGGACCTGGAGGCCGATCTTCGGCTGCCGGGCGGCAACATCTTCCACCGGGACCTGGCGTTCCCGTTCCGGGAGGAGGGCGGCGTCGGGAGCGGCGGTGTTGGGGTTCCGGTGGTGGAGTCCGGCCGGTGGGGTGTGGAGACTGCCGAAGCGCGGGTCCTGTTGTGCGGGGCGGGGGCGGTGCGGGGTGGTGGGGTCAGCGGGATTCCGGGGCACAACGCGGCGATGGCGGTGCTGGGGAGGTAGGGGCGCAGCGGGGGTGGGTGGTGCCGGCGGGGGTGGGTGGTGCTGGTGGCGGGGCGGGGTGGCGGGGCGGGGTGGGGCGGGGGAAAGCGCTTACCGAGTGGGTGGCGGCAGTCCGGGCGAGGCAACCGGAAAGCGCTTACCCGTTGGTTTGGGCGATCCCGGGGTCGGTGCACGGTAAGCGCTTTCCGGCACTCGCTCAGCCCGCTCCCCCGTCGCCGGAGCGTCAGTGGCGGGTGAACTCGCCGCTGAACCAGGAGTGGGCGACGCGGGTGTGGAAGGGGAAGGCCAACGGGGTGTCGGCGGTGGCTAGTTGCCAGCCCTCGGTCTCGTCGGTGGGGACGGACGGGGGGAGGTCGGCGAGGTTGCGGGCGGGGAACAGGGCGAAGAGGCAGAGGAAGCCACCGCGGGTGTCCGAGTCGGTGGAGACCAGGCGGGCGTCGGCGGGGTCCGCCAGGATGCCGGTCTCCTCGCGCAGTTCGCGGGCTGCGGCCTGCTCCCAGCTCTCGCCGTAGTCGACGTAGCCGCCGGGGAGGGCGAGTTGGCCGTTGCCGGGTTCGATGGTGCGACGGATGACGGTGAGCCGGGTGTCGCCGTCGGGGTGGTGGACCGGGAGAAGGCTGACGGTGACCGGGAGCGGGTTGCGGTAGCTGATCTCGTGGCAGCCGGGGCAACTGCGCGGCCAGGTCATGGTGCCGGCCGGGTACGGCGTTCCGCACCAGTGGCAGTGCGTGTTGGGGCCGAAGAGGGTGGGGCGGGCGGACGGCTGGGTCGTCATGGATGGATGGTAGTTCGATCGGGTGACGGGCCGGGCGGGAAGCGGGAAGCCGGTGGCGGGGGTGGTGGCGCCGGGCGGGCGGCCGCGGACGTCATGCGTTGGGAGCGCACGGGGGGTGCGGGCGGGGCGGCCGGACGGCGTTGAGGACCGGCCAGGCGGGTGAATACGGAGTTTGCCGTTGGAATTCGGGAGTGCGTGCGCGATAGCGATGAGTGAGCCCGTGACAGACATGGGCTTTGAATGTGCTTAAGGATGATTGTGCGAGCAATTCTGGTTTCCCTGGTAGCTGCGGCATCGGTACTCGGCCTGGCGGCTCCCGCGCCTGCGGCGACGCGGTCGGCAAACGGCCAGGTCGTGGTGTTCTCCACCGAGCTGCAGCCGCTGGATGTTTACAGCAACCCGTCCGGCTGCCAGCAACTTCCCACTGCTGCACACGTGTTGAGCAACCAGACGGACGCTCCCGTGCGGGTGTACGGCAACCCGCTCTGCCTCGGCCCGTCGGTGACGGTGCAGCCCGGGTACGGGACGCACGTGCCGGGTGGCGCGGGGAGCTTCTCCGCCTGACCCGACGGTTCGGGAATTCGGGTGGGCGGACGAAGAAATGGGCGTCCGCCCGCTTTTATGGTTATCACAGAAATGCATCCAACCGGTGGCTCTGTGTCATCATAGTGATCGCCGACTTCTCGCCCGTCGTGGCGAATTGGCGCACCATCAGCGCGGTCGGCTCCTTGCCTGAGGCCCCCCGGCGCAGTGGCGTACCCGGGTTGCGGCCGCCACTGAGAGGACTGCGTCCCGTGGAGCACGTCGCTGTGTCCGTCGCCCCAGAGCAAGCCGCGTTGGAGGCGACGGTCGCCACCCGCGAGGCGACCCCAGCCTCCTGGCGGGCGTACGCCAGGCTGGCCAAACTCGACATCTACGACTACTACTTGAGCGTCCCGCTGGTGGCCGCGATGGTGGTGGCGACCGGGTCGGGCTCGGGGGCGAGTGTCGGCGGGGCGCTGGCGGTGCTGGTGCTGTTCCTCGGCGGCGAGGTCGCGATGAGTGCGGCGATGTGCACCTTCGACGATGTGACCGGGTACCGGGACGGCAGTGACGCGGTGAACTACGGGCCGGACGCGCCGGCCCGTCGGCTGGCCCGAAAGCCTTTGGTGGCAGGCACGTTGACCGAGCCGCAGGCGATCCGGTTCGGCTGGGCGACGGTCGCGGCGTGCGTGGTGTGCTGGCTTGCCGCGGTCGCGCTGGCACCGGCCCGGCCAGGGTGGGCGGTGGCCGGGGTGGTCGCGCTGGCGGTGTGCGGCTTCCAGTACTCGTGGTGGCTGCGGATCAGCTACAACGGCTTCCAGGAGTTCTTCCTCGCCGCACTCGGCTGGCTCTTCGTGCTGCCCCTGTACGGACTGCTGACCGGCCGGTTCGACGGCTTCGTCGCGGTGCAGGCGCTGGTGTTCGGCCTGGGGCCGCTGCTGTTCGGCGTGTACTCCAACACCAATGACATTCCGGGCGACCGGGCGGTGGGCCGCAAGACCGTCGCGGTACTGGCCTCGCCGCGCGGCAACGCCGCGTTCGTGGCCGGGTGTTCGGCGCTGGAGGCGGCGCTGCTGGTGGGTTCGGCGGTCGCCGGGATCGCGCCGTGGTGGTTCCCGCTGGTGATGGCTCCCGTGATGGCGTTGCGGACCCGGCAGTGGGTGCTCGGGTTCGTCCGGGGCGACATCCTGCTGGCGCGCCGGCTGGGCATCCACCTGCACCGGCTGTGCTGTGCGCTGCTGGTGGGCGTGGACCTGGCAGTGGCGGCGTTCGGCGGCGGGCTGTGACGGCGCCGGGCCGGACGAACCGGCGCGGCGGCCTCGCGTCCGTGGTGCGGCGGCTGCCGCTGGACCTGGGCCCGTTCTTCGACACACTGGCGTCGCAACGTCCTTCGGTGGACGTCCGGTTGGGGCGCCCGCTGGACCTGGCGCCGGACCGCGGCACCTGCTGGGACACCGCCGGGCTGGCCCGGTTGGTGCAGGAGACGGCGGCGTGGCTGGCGGCGGCGGGTGCACGTCCGGGGTCGTCGGTAGCGATCGTGAAGCGCAACCACTGGGACTACGTGCTGCTGGCGTGCGCGGCGGCGCGGCTCGGTGCAGTACCGGCACTGCTCTCCGACCGGGTCGCGCCGGACGGGCTGGTCGCGCTGCTGCACCGGCTGCGCCCGGACGTACTGGTCACCCAGCGGGACGTCCTCGTCGGCGCCCGGGCGGCCGGGCACGACCTGGACCGGCTGGCCGTCCGGACAGTGTGCCTGGACGGGCCGGCGGAAGGCACGTTGACGCCGGACGACCTGCGCGGCGGGGCGGTTCCGGCGGTGCACACGCGCGGGGACGACGAGCCGCTGGCGATCATTCACACCTCGGGCACCACCGGGGTGCCCAAGCTGGTGGTGCACTCCACCCGGACGCTGATCCGGCGGCTGTCCGCGTTCGAGGCGCGGCCCTGGCCGGTGCTGTCGGTGCGCGGCGACGACACCGTTGCCAGCGCCATCTCGTTCGCCCACGGGCGGGCTCTGACCTGGACCGTCAGCGCGTTCTGGCGTGCGCCGCGAACCGTCGCGCTGCTTCCGGACTCCGACGTTTCGACCGCTGCCGCGCTGCTGCGCAGCCACCCACCGACCGTGCTGGAGGCGATGCCGTCCAGCTATGTGCGGTGGCAGCAACTGGCGGGCGGAGGGGAGAGGGTGGGTGCGGGGGTGGATGCGGGGGTGGGTGCCGAGGGGGCCGCTGGGTCTCTTGGGCCTGCCGGGGCGGCTGCGGCCGCTGCGGCGGCGAATCCGTTCCGGGACGTGCGGCTGTTCATCTCGACGTTCGACGCGATGCATCCGCCGACGGTGCGGGCCTTCCTGGGGGCGAGCCGGCGGAGGCGGCCGTTGTGGATGCAGGGGTGGGGGCAGAGCGAGACCGGTCCGTTGAGCTTCCGGTTCCTGACTCGGAAAACGCTTTCCACACCCACTGGGCGGCATCCGACCACGCGCGACCTGGGACGTCCGGTGCCCGGGTGGGTGCGGGTGAAGGTGGCCGATCCCGAGCGGCCCGGGCGGGCGGTGCGGCGTGGCGAGACGGGCATGCTGTACGCCCGCACCGGGGCGCTGTGCCTCGGCTACCTCGGCGAGCCGGAACGGTGGGCGCAGAAGGTCGACGGCCCGTGGTTCAACACCGGCGACCTCGGGGTGCACACCCGCGACGGTCGGGTCTTCGTGCTGGACCGGGAAGTGGACATGGTTCCCGGGCTGAGCTGCGTCGAGATCGAGGACGTGCTGCACGAGCGCCTGCCGGACGTCGAGGAGGCCGTGCTTCTGTCGGTGGCGGACGGACACCCGCAGCCGGTGCTGGTCACCGCGGCCGGCGAACTCGACCCGCAGCGCTGGCAGGACGCGGTGCGTGATCTACCGCCACTGGCCGAACCGTTGGTCGTCCCCTGGGACGCGGTGCCGCGCACGGCCACCGGGAAGGTGCGGCGGCACGAGCTGCGTGAGCAGGTGCTGGCGGGGAGCTCACCGATCGGGACTGGGCGGTGGACGTGAGTTGGTGGCGAGTGGGCGGTGAGCCTGGGCCGGCGGGGGTGGCCGATGGAGGTGGGCCAGCGGCCGGTGAGTGGGCGCCGGGTCGGGTAGCTCTGGGGCCGTGGTTCTCGGCGGGGTGGTCACGCGCTGGAGATTGTCTACGCATAGATCAACTCGCCGCGGGGGCGCTGGTCATTTTCGATCAGCGGTCGTACGCACGCCGGAGATTGTCTACGCGTAGACCAACTCGCCCGGGGGTGCTGATCATTTTCGGTCAGCAGCGATCACGCGTCGGAGATTGTCTACGCAGGGACTAAACGGCCCTCGAGTCCGGCGGTAGGGCCGGTTGGGTCACGGGCGGGGTTGCAACGGGTCGGCTGGCGGACGTGGGAACGGACGGAGGAGTTGGACATGGACGAGCTCGATGTTGCGGTGGTCGGTGCGGGGATTGCGGGGCTGTCTGCCGCTCACCACCTGGCGGCCGCCGGGCGTGAGGTGCGGGTCTTCGAGGGTGCGGAGCGGGTGGGTGGGCGGATGGCGTCCACCAGGGTGGACGGGTGGTTGCTGGACGAGGGTGCGGAGACCATCGCAGGGGCCGGGTACGAGGCGACCTGGGAGTTGATTCGCGCGGTCGGCATCCCGGAGTCGGAGGTGCCGGTGATCGAGCCGGGCTTCGCGCTGTGGCGGGGCGGTCGGGCGCATGCTCATCTGGGCCGCCCGAAGGGCCTGTTGACGGGTGCGGGACTGTCCTGGCGGGGCCGGGCGGCGTGGGTGCGGTTCGCGATGGAGTTGGCCACGTCCTGGCGCGGTTTCGACCCGGATCGGCCGGAGACCGCGCCCAGCCGGGATCTGACGCTCAGCGAGTTCTGCGCCGGTTCGGCCGGGCGGGAGGAGTTGCTGGCGGCGATGCTGCAACCGCTGTCCAGTCACTGTTTCGGCTGGCGGCCGGAGAGTTCCGCGGTGGCACCGATGGTGGCGACGCTGATGTCGGTCGGTGGGGCCGGTGCCCGCTGGATGACGTACCGGGACGGCATGGACACCCTGGCCCGACGGCTTGCGGAGCGCCTCCGGGTGGAGCTGGGCTCGCGGGTCACGGCAGTCCAGGAGCAGCCCGGTGGGGCCGGCGTGCGGCTGGAGTTCGCCGACGGTTCGGAGGTGGTGGCCCGGCAGGTGGTGCTGGCGGTGCCTGCGCCGTTGGCCCTGGAGTTGCACGGTACAGCGGCGGAGGATGCGCGGCCGTACCTCGCGGCAAGTACGTTCACGCCGATGCTCAAGGTGGCGTGCCTGCTGGACCGTCCGCTGCCGAGTCCGACCCGCTCCCCCAGTTATGCGATGTCGGTGCCGGAGAGTGAGAGCCGGGTGTGTACCGGCGTGATCCTGGACCATCTGAAGGCGGAGGGCCGGGCCCCCGAAGGGCAGGGGCTGGCGAGTGTCTTCGCGTCGCCGTGGATCTCCCCCGAGTTGATGGACGAGCCCGACGAGCGGGTGGTGGAGACGGTTTGCACGGAGGCCGAACGCTTCCTGCCGGGCCTGCGGGACGCCACCGTCCGCACGCTGGTGCACCGTTTCCGGCTGGGCCTGCCGCAGGGTTCGCCGGCGGCGGTGCGGGAACGGGCCGCGTTCCTGGCCCGGCCGGCCCGGGCGGTGGAGTACGCCGGTGACTGGGTGATGCTCCGGCCGAGCAGTGAAGGTGCCGTCCGTTCGGGCAAGTTGGCGGCCGAGCGGGCGCTTGCCTTCGCGGCGGAGCGGTCCGGGGTGGTGGGGGCGTCCAGGGTGTCCGGGGTAGGGGCGTGCGGGGCGGTGGCGGTGGCGGTTTCGGTGCCGGCGCCTCGCGTTGCTGAGCCGGATGGCGTGGAAGCGGAGGTCGCGGAGACGGACGCGGTGCGGTCGGATGTTGCGACGCCCGAGGATGCGGTGGCGGTGGCGGTGCCGGCGCCTCGTGCGACTGAACCGGATGGTGTGGAGCCGGGTGTGGTGCGGTCGGATGCTGAGGCCGATGCTCCGGGTGGTGTGGAGCCGGGTGCGGTGCGGTCGGATGCTGAGGCGGATGCTCCGGGTGGGCGGGCCGGTGGGGCGGCTGAGACGGCCGAGGTGGCCTGATGGGTGGGGTGGTGCGGGAGTTGGCGTTCGGGATTGGTGGGAGTTCGTATCTGTTCGACAACGCCAGTGCGCATGCCGGTGGTCAACATCGGTGTCTGGCGGGGTGGTTGGACCGAATCAGCATCGGGACACTGAGCCGGGTCGGGGTTCGGCCCGGGATGAGTTGTCTGGATGTGGGGGCCGGGGCGGGGAGTATCGCGGTCTGGCTCGCGGACCAAGTCGGGCCCGAGGGCGCGGTGTTGGCCACGGATGTGGCGCCGCTGCCGATGGCCGACCGGCGTGCGTTGGCGGTGCGGCGACACGATGTGGTGCGGGACGCGTTGCCGGAAGCGTCGTTCGATCTGGTGCATGTGCGGCTGGTGTTGTCCCATCTGCCGGAGCGGGAGGCCGTGTTGGCGCGCCTGTTCGCGGCGTTACGGCCGGGCGGTGTGCTGCACCTGTTGGAGTTCGATGCCGAGTACGCGCCGGTGCTGACCGTCCCGGGCGAGCGGGCCCGTGATCTCTACGAGCGTTACCAGCAGGCTAAGTTGCGGGCCTTCCGCGCGCGCGGTTCGGATCAGGGCTGGGGGCGGAAGTGCGCCGCCGCCATGGTGCGCGCCGGGTTCGTCGGGGTGGAGGCGTCGCCGTACCTCGACACGCTCGCGCCCGGCACGCCGCAGTTGGAGATGCAGGTGCACAACACCTGGCATCTTCGTGAGGCCCTGCTGCGTGAGGGCCTGACGGACGACGAACTCGCCGAGCTACGGGCCTTGTTCGCCGATCCGGCGTTCCGGGCCTGCTCGAACGTGGTGTACGCGGTGCACGGCCGCAAGCCGTGACGGTGGTGGAGGTGTCTGTTCTCGCTCACCGGTCGGGGTGGGCGAGCGGTTCGGCCGGGTGTGACGTGGCGGCCTCTCGGTGAGGCGGGGCGGGGTGGTGCGGCTGGCCCGTGACGTGTCTGGGAGGTTCGGATGGATGTCAAGCAAGTGCTGTGCGATGAAGGGGCGTTGGTCAGAGAGGCGCAGGACACATTGCCGTCGGTCGCTTCTCGGGTAGCAGCCGACCTGCTGCGGGCGGCCGGGGCGGAGGTGACGGCGGCGGGCGGGGCGCTGGAGGTCGGCGGGGCCTTGACCTGCCGGTTGACGTGGGCGGGGCCGGTGGCGCTCCCGTTGCGAAGCGAGGCGGACGTGCAGGCGGCGTGCGGGGTGATGCACGTCCACGGGCGCAGGTACGGTGGCCCGCGCCTGCTCGGGGTGGACTTCGCGTCGGTTGCGGCCGGGGTGCTGGCCGCCGGTGGCACTCTCGCGGCCTTGCGGGCACGGGAGTTGGGCGTGCCGTACCGGGAGGTGGAGGTCTCGGTGGCGCAGGCCGCGCTGCTCGGCGTGTCGCAGTACCTGGCGGCGGCGACGGCGGAGGAGCCGTGCCCGGAGCCGGCGGGGGCGGGTGGTCCGCCGTTCCGGTCGTCGGACGGTGTCCGGTTCGAGCTGGAAGCCCTGGCCGCCGACAGGTGGTTGCGGTTCTGGACCGAACTCGGCGTCGAGCGGCGGGTGGTGGGCCGTTCGTGGCTCCCGTTCCAGGCACGGTACGGGACGGCGACGTGTCCGTTGCCGGACGAACTCTTCGTTGCGGCTGGTCGGTTGACGTTCCCGGAGGTGGTCGCGTCGGCGGAGCGGTGTGACGTCACCGCGACGCCGGTGGAGGCGCGGCCGATGGCGGCAGGTGAGGTGCCGTGGCAGTTGTGGGAGGGGTCGGCAGGGGCCTCGCGGTGCGTTGCTCCGGCGGGTGGGCGCGGCCCGCTGGACGGCGTGACGGTCGTCGAGGTGGCGCGGCGCGTACAAGGCCCCATGGCTGGACGGGTGTTGAGCCTGCTGGGTGCGCGGGTGGTGCGGGTCGAGCCGCCCGGCGGGGACCCGTTGCGGGGCGTGCCGCCGATGACCGGGATCGACGGGGAGCCGGTGTCGGCGCGGTTCGCTGCGCTCAACCGTGGCAAGGAGGTGCGGGAGGCGGACCTTCGGTCGGCGGAAGGACGGTCTGCTGTAAGGGAGTTGGTGCGGGGTGCGGATGTGCTGCTGCACAGTCTCGCACCGTCGAAGGTGGTCTGCCTGGGCCTGGACGCCGGGACCTTGGACGCGGTCCGGCCTGGCCTGGTCTACGCACAGGCGTCCGGGGGCGCGCCCGGGTTGAACACCGACTTCCCCGTGCAGGCGCACTCCGGTCTCGCCGCGCTCCTGGTCCCGCCCGGGTTGCCGCCGCAACCGACGCTACTGACGGTCTGCGACGTGCTGGGCGGACTGGTCTGCGCGACGGCGGCCGTCGCCGGGCTGGCGGCGCAGGCGCGGACGGGGCGGGCGCAGCGGGTGGAGTCGTCGCTGTTGTCGGCGGCGCGGCTGTTGTGTGGCGCGGTAAGTGCGCCCGGTCGGTGTGGGGTTGAGGTCGAGAGCGGGAACGAGAGCGGGAACGGGAACGGGAGCGGGAGCGGGGTGTGCACGGATCTGGCGGCGCTGGCCGGGGATCCGCGGTTCGCCGAGGCGCTGGACAGTTCGGGGTGCGCCATCGTGCGGGCGCCCTGGGAGTTCCGGACGTGAGCGGGTGGCGGTGGCGCGAGCGGCGCCCGCGACCGCTGTGCGGACGCTCAGGACAGCGGGCGTCACGCCGCAGGGGCCTCGCCGGGCGGGGCCGCAGGCGCTGCGTGTACGGGCGGTGGGGTCGGTGCTGCCCTCCGTCCGAGGGCGTTTCGGACGGAGGGCAGGGGGGCGGGTGCGGGCCTGGGCGCAGTGACGAGTGGCCGGCGACGACGGGTGGGTGGACGGCTGACGGCGGTGGGCGGCGGGGCGGCGCGCTGGGGTCTGGTGGTTCGGGCGGGCGGGGGGCGTGCGCGGCGGGGCGGCGTTGGCGGGCGGGTGGCCCGGCGTCGGCGGCGAGGAGCGGCGTGGGCTCGGCTGGGGTGGGCCGGCACGGAGGCGTTCGTCGTGGTGTGGCGGGCACGGCTGCGCCTGCGGGTCTACGGCGCACCAGGTGCGGGCCCGCGGGCGGCTCGGCAAGTGCCGGTTCGCGGCGGGGTGGCCGTGCGGCCTGTGGTGGGCTTCGGCGACGGCGGGTGTGTCGTGCGCTGACGCCCGGGGCGGGGGCGGGGTGGTGCGGCGCCGGAAGCGGGTTGGTGGCGGGCAGAGGGCGGCGCGGCCGGGGAGTTGTTCGCGGTTCGACGGTTGGCGGTGGCGGCGCGGTTCGACGCTGCGGGCCCTGGACGCGTTCGCCCGGCGGTCGGCCATCCGCGCGCTGTCGAGCAACGGCCCTGCTCCGGGTGGCCGACGGCGGGTGGGAAGGTTCGCGGAGGTGCCACGCTCCGGGTGTTGGGGTGGGGGGGCGGCGTGGGGCTTCGACGGGCGCGGTCGGGTGGCATTGCGGCGGTGCGGCGGGCTCGGCGGGTGAAGGCCGTTGTTTCGGTCCGGCCGGGACTCTGCGGGGTGGCTGTGGACAGCGTGTCGCGTCACCAACGTCCTTGTCCTGCCCGGGTGGTGGCGGTTCAGGCCACACGCTCCGGCCACGATCGAAGCGCGGCGCATGTACGCGCGGCGCCGCCGCCGGGCGGCGCGACGCCGTGACACGCGGCGGCAAGTGGGCCTGCGGAGCCGCGCACGCCCCCGGGGTCGGCGACGCCCACTCGGCTGGAATGGTCCGCTGGTGCAGGCACTGGTCACGTACACCTGGCAACCGACCAGACTCCCGTTGCCCAGCAACGACCCTGCGCCGGGCAGCCGATGCCAGGTGGGGGTGCGCTCGGAGGTGCCGCGCTCTGCCTGCTGCGGCGGAGGGGCGAAACGGCGGCCCGGCAGGTGCGGTCGGGTGGCATTGCGGCGGTGCGGCGGGCTTGGCGGGTGGGGGTCGCTGTCTCGGTAGAACTCCCGCCACGCCACTCATGCCCACCCCCGCCGGGATTCCGCAGGAGATCTGCGGGCGGCGCGACTCGTCACGCCGCAGGCACTGGCCGCGACCGAAGCACCGTACTTGCGCATCCGACCCCGGAGACCGGCGGCACGGCAGCGCGAAGACGTCGGTGACAGGCAGGCACGGCCGGGGCTTCGGTGCTGCCCAGGCTCCAGTGATCGGTAGCGCCCCCGCAGGCGACGCGGACCCGCGGAATGGGGCCCGGTCACGCGGATCTGGCGATCGACCACACGCGCGCTGCGGAACAGCCACCCCCGTCCAGGCGGCCGATGGCATGTTGGGGCGCTCGCCAAGGTGCCGCCCTCTGCATGGCGGAGCGAAGGGATGGCGCTGCGTTGCGGCGGATGCGGTTGGGTGTCGTTGCGGCGCCGCGGCTGGCGCAGCAGGTCGATGTCGTGGCCTCAGTGGGACGGGCCCGCAGCTGCGAGCTCACTCCGGCGCGCCGGGAGCTTCTGCCTCGGTGGAACCGCCGCAGGGTGCCGGTGCGCGGTGCGACAGGTCACCAACGGCCCTGCCCTGGAGGCCCGGTGGCGCTGAACCCCTCACACCTCGACGGACACGCCCCACCTGCATGCCAGGCACCGCCACCGGGCGGCGCGACGCTGTGAACGCATCGGCGGCGGGCAGACACGGCTGGGGCTGTGGAGCTGGCCAGGCTCCGGAAGTCGGCCCTGCCCACTCAGGCGAAGCGGAACCGCGAAACGGGTCCCGGCCACGCGAATCCGGCGATCGACCACACGCACGCTACCGACCAACCACCCCCGTCCAGGCGGCCGACGGCATGTTGAGGCGTTCGCCAAGGTGCCGCCCTCTGCCTGCTGGTACGAAGGGACGGCGCCGCATCCCGGCAGACGCTGTCGGGTGGCACTGCGGCACCGCAGCTGCCCCAGCAGGTGGACGCAGTGGCCCCAGTGGGACGGGTCCGCAGCTGCCGGCTCACCCCACTCCTGGACCGGTAGGGCAGCCACCGGGCGCCGGTATGCGAGCTGGGAGACCGTCAACGACCGCGCCTTGTAGAGACATTGACACCGAACGTCGCGCCTCTCGGCTACGACAGACACGCCACGCCTGCACGCCAGGCACCGCCGCCGGGCGGTGCGACGCCGTGAACGTATCGGCGTCGGGCAGGCACGGCTGGGGCTGTGGAGCCGGCCAGGCTTCGGAAGTCGGCGCTGCCCACTCAGACGATGCAGGCCGGCGAGGCGGCGTTCGGTCATGCGGATCTGGCGATCGACCATTCATGCGCTGCCGACCAACTGCCCGGCCTCAGGCGGTCGACGGCAGGCGGGGGCGCTCGGTGGTGCGCCGCCCTCGGCCTGCGGACGGCAAGGTGTCTCGACGAACGTGGCCGGGCGGCGTTACGGCGCTGCGGCAGGCTGGGCAGGTGAACGCCGTTGTCTCGATGGGACGGGTCCACATCTGCTGGCTCACCCCGCCGCGCCAGGAACACGCGCACTGGCGGAACCGCCGCGGAGTGCCGGCGGGCGGCACGGCAGGTCACCGACGGCTCGGCCCTGGAAGGCCGGTGACGCTGAACTCCGCGCAACTCGGCAACGACCAACTCGCCCCGCCTGCACGCCAGGCAGTGTTGCCGGGCGGCGTGACCCCGCGAACGCATCGGCGTCGGGCAGACGCGACTGCGGCTGAAGAGCGAATCAAAGCCGGTGGCACCTGGCGTTTCGGCAGCGACAAATACCGACTGCCCGGACCGCAGGTGCGTTGGTGGCGGCCCGGACGCTACGCGGCCCGGTGGGTTCGGCCGGGCGGCACTGCGGCGTTGCGCCTGGGGCGCCCGTGTCGGCCCCGCCGTCGGCGGCGTGTCGGGGCAAGGGGTGTCGGCGGTGCGGGCAGGGGTGGGCGGCAATGGCGTGGGGTGGGCGGGGAGTTGGCGTGTTGAGCGAGGGGTGTTGGTGGGGGTTTCGGTGTGGGATCGATCAGTGATGGGAGTGGTGGTTGTGGGCGGTATGTGGGTCTCGGTGGCTGGGGTGGAGTTTCCGGATCAGGTGGGGCGGGAGTTGCGGGAGGAGTGGGTGGCTCGGGGGTGGTGTCCGGGGCGGGGTTTGTACGAGTTGTTTGTGGGGCGGGTGGGGGTTGATGGGGGGCGGGTGGCTGTGGTGGATGACGGGGGTGAGGTGACGTTCGCGGAACTGGCGGGGCGGGTGCGGGGGTTGGCGGCGGGGCTGGCGGCGCGGGGGGTGGGGCCGGGGTCGGTGGTGGCGACGAAGGTGCCGGCGGATTGGCGGGCGGTGGCGGTGGATCTGGCGGTGGCGGCGCTGGGGGCGGTGGTGTTGCCGTGTGTGCCGGGGCATGGGCGGCGGGATCTGCTGGCGTTGTTGGGGGCGTCGCGGGCGGATGCGGTGGTGACGGTGCCGGAGTGGAAGGCGCTGGTGGACGGGTTGCGGCCCGAACTGCCTTGGCTGCACGAGGTGGTGGTGTTGGGGGCGGAGCCGTGGCCGGAGCGGGTGGGGTGGGAGCCCGCGGTGGTGGATGCGGAGGCGCCGGCGCGGATTCTGGTGTCGTCGGGGTCGGAGGGCGCGCCGAAGTTGATCGCGTATTCGCACAATGCGCTGGCGGGGGGCCGCGGGCGGTACGTGGAGCGGGTGTTGGAGACGGTGGACGGGGCGCCGCCGCGGGTGTTGCTGTTGGTGCATCCGGCAACGGCGTACGGCTCGTTGACGGTGGTGTCGTTGGTGCGGTGCGGGGCGACGGTGGTGTTGCGGGAGCGGTTCGATCCGGCGGATGCGCTGGCGGCGGTGGGGCGTTGGCGGCCGACGCATCTGGCGGCGGTGCCGACGATGCTGCGCCGTCTCGCGGATCAAGCGCCGGTGGCGGGTGAGGACTTGTCGTCCTTGCAGGCGGTGGTGTCGAGTTCGGCGATGCTGTCGTCCGCCGTGCTGGGGGCGGCGTTGCGGCGGTTCGGGTGCCCGGTGGTGAATGTGTACGGGGCCAGTGACGGGGTGAACTGTCATGCGCGGTGGACGAGTTCGGACGTCGATGTGCTGCGGGTGGGGCGTCCGGATCCGGCGGTGGCGGAGTTCCGGGTGTGCGGGCCGGACGGGCTTCCGGTGCCGGTGGGGATGGCGGGTGAGGTGCAGGCGCGGGGGCCGATGAGTCCGCTGTGTCACGTCGGGGAACCGGAGTTGGACGCCCGGCTGCGGGTGGACGGCGGGTGGGTGCGGTCCGGCGATCGGGGGGTGCTGGAGGCGGACGGGTCGCTGCGGGTGGTGGCGCGGATCAAGCAGATGGTGAACCGGGGCGGGGTGTCGATCGGCCTGTCGGAGGTGGAGCGCCTGCTGGAGGGCCACCCCGGGCTGGTGGAGGCGGTTTGCGTGCCGGTGCCGGATCCGGATCTCGGCGAGCGAATGTGTGTCTGCGCGGTGCCGCGCGAGCCGGCGGGCGGGTTGGCGCTCGTTGAACTGACCGACTACCTGGGCCAGTTGTGCGGGCTGGAGAAGTACAAGTGGCCGGAGCGGCTGGTGCTGCTGGAGCGGTTGCCGCTGGGTGCGTCCGGGAAGCCGGACCGTTTGGCGCTGACGGAGTTGGCGGCCGCGGCAACCCGTGGGCAGGGACAGGTGGTTGCCGTGAGTTGAGACGCGTGACGGCCGGGGCCCACCACAGCTGCTGGGTGGGCCCCGGCGATGCGTGGCGGGTCAGCCGACGGGGGCGGGCGCGTCGGCGAAGGAGAGCACTGCGGCGGTGATCCGCTCGACCTGGGTGTCCGTCAGGTGGGGGTAGACCGGGATGGAAAGGCACTGGCGGGCGGCGCGTTCGGCGTTCGGCCAGTGGCCGCCGTCGGGGACGGCGGAGGCGAACGCGGGCTGGTGGGGCAGCGGGCTCGGGTAGTAGACGTGGCTGTCGATGCCATGGGTGGCGAGGTGCTTCCTGAGCTGGTCGCGGTGCTCGGCGAGCAGTGAATAGACGTAGTAGCAGCGGCCGTTGGTGCCGGGCGGCGGCGGCGTGATGCCGTGGCCGGCGAGCGGGGTGAACCGTTCGGTGTAGTGGGCGGCGATCTCGGCGCGGCGGGCCAGGCGGCGGGCCAGGCCGGGGTGGCGGCGCAGCTGGAACGCGGCAAGGATTTCGTCGAACCGGCTGTTCATGCCGATCAGGTGGTGCCGGAAGCGGTGCACGCCGTCCTGCCCGTGGTTGCGCAGCATCCTTACGGCGCGGGCGAGTTCGGGGTCGTCGGTGACCACGACGCCGCCTTCGCCGGGGCCGCCGAAGGACTTCACCTGGACGAACGAGAACAGGCCGGCGTCGCCCCAGGTGCCGGCGGGCCGGCCGTCCAGGACGGCGCCCTGGGCGACGGCGGAGTCCTCGATCAGGCGGAGGCCGTGGCGGGTGGCGAGGGCGCGCAGGCGTGGCATGTCGGCCATCACGGAGAACATGTGGGCGGGCATCAACGCCTTGGTGCGGGCGGTGATCAGGGCCTCGGCGGCGTCCGGGTCGATGACCAGGGTGTGCGGGTCGATGTCGGCGAACACGGGGGTGGCGCCGACGCCGAGGACGGTGTTGGCGAGTGGGGCGCAGCCGAAAGCGGGGACGATCACCTCGTCTCCGGCGGTGATGCCCATGGCGCGCAGGATGAGGGTGAGTGCGGTGGTGCCGCTGCCGCAGGCGATGACGTTGGCGACGCCGAGGTCGGCACGCAGCAACTCCTCGAGGCGGGCGGTTCGTTCGCCGAGGATGAAGCGTTGGGCGGGGTCGGTGGCGACCTCGTGGACGACGTCCAGCAGCAGGTCGCGGTCGTCCTCGAAGAGGTCGGGCGGGAAGAACGGGATCGGCGGGGGTGCGGTGGTGGTCATCGGTGAGTCCCGTGCTTTCGGTGCTGGAAGCCGCGGACCAGGTCGCTGACCAGGTCCAGGTCGTGGTCTGCGAGGTCGGGGTAGAGCGGCAGCGCGAGGGCGCGTTCGCAGGCGGCCTCGGCCTGCGGGAACTCGCCTCGCCGGTGGCCGAGTTGGGCGAAGCAGGGCTGGAGGTGCAGCGGCGTCGGGTAGTAGGTCTCGGTCTGGACTCCGTGCCGGGCGAGGTGGGCGGCGAGCTCGTCGCGGTGGTCGGACTCGATCAGGTAGACGTACCAGACGGGGTTGGTGGCGGCTTCCCGCGGGACGACGGTGGGCAGGGTCAGGCCGGGGGTGCCGGACAGGCGCTCGGTGTAGCGGGCGGCGAGCTCGGCGCGGCGAGCGATGCACTGGTCGGCGCGGGTGAGCTTGGCGAGCAGGACGGCGGCCTGGATGTCGTCCATCTTGCTGTTGGTGCCGAGGAGTTCGGTGGGCCGGTTGATGGTGGGGAAGTCGTCGACGGTGCGGCCGGTGCGGCCGTGGTGGCGCATCGCGGCGACGGCGTCAGCGATGGCGGGGTCGTCGGTGAGGACGGCGCCGGCGTCACCGATCGCGCCGAGCGTCTTGGTGGGGAAGAAGGACAGTACGCCGCCGGTGCCGTGCAGTCCGGCGTGGACGCCGTCCCAGCGCATGCCGAACGCCTCGGCGCTGTCCTCGACCACGGTCAGGCGGTGGCGGTCGGCGAAGTCCAGCAGGGCGCGCAGGTCGGCGAGTTGGTGGAACAGGTGGACCGGCATGATCATGCGGGTGCGCTCGGTGCGGACGGCTTCCGCACTGGCCGGGTCGATGCTGTAGCTGAGCGGGTCGATGTCGGCGAAGACCGGGCGGCCGCCGGCCAGCACCACGGCGGTGGCGGAGGCGACGAAGCTGTACGTCGGGACGATCACCTCGTCGCCGGGTTGCAGGCCGGCCGCGCGCAGCAGCAGGACCAACGCGTCGGTGCCGCTGTTGACGCCGACGACGTGGCGGGCACCGGTCCAGGCGGCGAGGGCGGCTTCGAGTTCGGCGACCTTGGGGCCGTGCGAGTACTTGCCGCGGTCCATCAGTTCGTCGAGGTGGCGCCGGGTGGTGGGCCAGAGGGATTCGAAGGTCTCGGCCTGGCTGAAGAAGGAGACGCCGGAGGAGGCACCCATGGAACTCTCATCGGTTGTGGGGCGGTGATGGACGGTGGGGCGGTAGGGGGGCATGCCGACGTTGCGCGAAGGCGGCGCCGCCGGTTCGGAGGCAACCGGAAAACGCTTTCCGAACACCGCCACAGGGAACGGGAAAGCGTTTTCCGGTTGGATTCGGTACCGGCCTTCCGGAGCAGGTGAATCGTCCGCACGGCAGCCGGGTGCACCCCGCTGAATCTATGCCGCCGCCACCGCCGTCCACCGCGCGAGAATGGCGACTTCACTCTTTCGAATGGCTTGCAGGACAAGCGAGTTGACGTCCACGCGGTCATGGCCGGAAGTGCTGGTTGAATACCCGGCGAAGCGATCCCCGCGAATCGGACGGAAGGACGGCTCGCCATGTCGAACGGACTCGGGACCTTACTGGTCGGAATGGGACGGGCGGGCAGCGGACTCCATCTGCCGGTGCTGCGCCGGTTGCGCACCGCCGCCGATTCAGCGCACCTGTTCGCCCCCGCACCGATACTCGCGGTCGACCCGCACCGCCGTCCCGGGGCAGCCGTCGATCTGCGGCCGGTCAGCCTCGCGGAGGCACCCCGGCTGGCCGACCCGGCCGACACCGTCGTCCATCTCTGCACCCCGCCGACCGAACGGGTCGCCGCCCTGGACACCTTGGGCCGCCTCGGCTACCGGCGCATCCTGCTGGAGAAGCCGTTCGCCGCCGACGCGGCCGGGCTGGACGAACTGCTCGCGCTCCGCGAGCGTCACGGGCTGGACCTGGTGGTGGTCGCCCAGTGGCTGGGCAGCCGGCTGACCGACCGGCTGCGCGCCGCACTGACGAGCGGGGCGTACGGCCCGCTGCGGACCATCCACGTGGTGCAGCGCAAGCCGCGCTTCTCCCGCTCGCTGGCCGGCGACGGCCACCCCACCGCGTTCGACATCGAACTGCCGCACTCCCTCGGCCTCTGCCTCTCGCTCGCCGGGCCGGGCCGGGTCACCGGCGCGGGCGGCACCGACATGGTGGTCGGCGGGCGGGTGCTGCCCCGGCTCGGCACCGCCTGGCTCAACCTCCAGCACGAGAGCGGCGCGTGGACCCGGATCCGCTCCGACCTCACCTCCCCCGTCCGGGAGCGCCGGGTCACCCTGGAACTCGCCCACGGCACCTTGATCGGCCACTTCCCCGGCAGCGAGGCCGACGCCTACGCCCGGCTGACCGTCATCGATCACGACGGCGAGAGCACCGAACTGCTCCACGACGACTCGCTGAGCACCTTCCTGCACCGCGTCTACGCCTACTTCGCGGCGGGCGGCACGGCAGGCGGCGCGGCGGGCGGCGTTCATCACCCGCACCCCGACCTGGCGGTCAACTCCCAGGTGGTGCGGCTCCTCGACCAGGCCAAGACGATCGCCGCGCAGGCACGTGAGACGCAGGCGCGTGAGGCCCAGGCCCAGGTCCGTGACGCGCAGGTCCGTGACGCGCAGGTCCGTGACGCGCAGACGCATGACGTGCAGCGCCGCGCGACGGCGGCCCGATGACCGCCGCCCCCGCCCCGCGTGCCACCGGCACCGCCGTCACCACGTCGGGCGAAGCCGCCCCCACGATCAGCTTCGGCGGCATCGGCGACGAGGCCGCCCCGGACCTGCCCGGCCAGCTCGACGCGCTGGATGAGCTCGGTTGGCGCGACCTCGAGTTGCGGACCGTGGACGGCAGCTGGATCGCCGAGCTGCCGCTCGACCGGGTCGGCCGGATCGCCGAGACGCTCGCCTCCCGGGGCTTCCGGGTGACCTGCCTCGCCTCCCGGATCGGCAACTGGGACAGCCGGATCACCGCCGACTTCGACCGCGACCTGACGGAACTCGCCGCACTCGCCGCCCGCGCCGCGCTGCTGGGAACCGACCGGATCCGGGTCATGTCCTACCCCAACGCGGGCCTTTCGGAGGCGGATTGGCGCCGGCGGGTGCTGGAGCGGCTGGCCCGCTTGGCCGAGCTGGCCGGCCAGGACGGCCTGACCCTGCTGCACGAGAACTGCAGCGGCTGGGCCGGCACCGCCGCCGAACGCCAACTCGACCTGGTGACCACCGTCGACAGCCCGGCGCTGCGCCTGCTGTTCGACGCCGGCAATGGAGTCCCGCACGGCTACGACGGGCACCTGATGCTCCGTCAGATCGCTGACCACGTCGCGCACGTGCACATCAAGGACGCGGTGGGCGGCGGCGACCGTACCGAGTACGTGCTGCCGGGCGACGGGGCGGCGCGGCTCGCGGAGAGCCTGCGCTTCCTGGTGGACCGGGGCTGGAGCGGCGGATGGTCACTGGAGCCCCATCTCGCCACCCGCCCGCACCAGGGCCTGGCGGCGGACGGCACCGCCGCGAGCGGGTTCGTCGCGGCCGGACGGGCGTTGAGCGCGCTGGTGGAGCGCGAGATCCTGCCGTCCGCGGCCGGTTGGCGCCCGGCGCCCGGCGGGCTGGAGCACGCGGCGGGGGTGTCGCGTGCGCGGTGACACCACAGCCCTTGGTGCCGAAACCGGCGCCCACCCGACGCCAAAGCCAGCGCCGACGCCAACGCCGACGGCAGTGCCAAAGCCAGCGCCGACGCCGACGGCAGCGCCAACGCCAGCACCGATGGACGCCCGACTCGGGCCTGGCGACCAGGAGTTGCTGCTCGACCTCCTCCGGCTGCCGACCGCCGGCCCGTTGGAGACCGGCCCGGGCGCGCCGCGTCCGCTGCTTGCCGAGGCGCTCGAGGTGTACGCCCGGGCGGCGGGGGCGATCGGCCTGGCCGAGGTGTATCGCGGCGCGCCCCGGGCGGCGGATCTCGACCGTCCGGACGTGCCGCTGAATGTTCGCGAACGGGCCTGCGAGGAAGGCTTCTTGGCGTCCCAGCCGAGCCTGGTGCTGCGGCTCGGCCCGGAGCTGCCCCGGTCGGCGACGGTGATGTTCAACGTGCACCTGGACACGGTGGCCGGCCCGGAGCCGGTCGGCTTCGACGGGCAGCGGTTCACGGGGCGGGGCTCGATCGACGCCAAGGGCCCGGCGGTGGCGTTGCTGGCGGGGATCCGGGCGGCGGTCGCGGCTGAGCCCGGCGTGGGCAGTTCGGTCAGGGTGCTGGTGCAGGCCGTGTCGGGTGAAGAGGGCGGCGCGATGGGCGTGTTCGGCACTCGTCCGCTGGTGGAGGCCGGGTACGTGGGCGCGCTGAACGTGTTCTGCGAGCCGACCGGCCTGCGCTATCTGCCCCGGGCCACCGCCGCCGCCACCGCCCGGCTGAGGGTGCGCGGCGAGGACGCGATCGACGACTGCCCGGGCGCGGGCCACAACGCGACCGTCCTGCTCGGCTTCCTCGCGCAGTACCTGGCGAGGGAGTTGGGCACCGTGGCCGCTCCGCGCGACCCGGTGTGCGTGGCGGGTCTGAGCACCGGTCCGCTGCACAACCGGGTGTACGGAACCGGCGAGCTGCTGCTCAACCTCCCCTACCGGGACGCGAGTTCGGGGCGCCGGGCGGAGGCGTCGGTGCTGGCGGCGGTCGAGGCCGGACTGGTCGCGTTCCGGCGGGAGTTCGCCGGGCTGCCGGAGTTCGCCCGGACCGCCGCCGACTGCGCGCGGATCACCCGACTGGACTGGCTCAAGCGCGGCCTGCCCGTCCTGGACAACCGGCATCCCGCGTTCGAGGAGCTGCTGGCGCGGCAGGCCGGCATCCCCCGACTCCCGGACGGCGAACCGGCGTTCACCTGCGACGCGATCTGGACGGCGGGCCTGCCGGACGCGTTCACCGTGGTGCTCGGCCCCGGCGACCTGGGCGCCAACCGGGCGCACGCGGAGGGCGAGTTCGCCGACCTCGCCCAACTCGACGGCTTCGCCGTGGCGGTGGCCCGCCTGCTGGTGGCCTTCGCCCGTCACCGAACGCACCGCCGCTGACCGGGCCGACCGCCGACCGCCGACCGCCGACCGCCGACCCGCCGGGAGATGCCCGGCAGGGCGTTCACCAACTCCGCTCCCCACCCCAAGACTTCACCACTGTCCGGAGGCTGTTGCCCATGACCACCGTGGCGTCCTCGCCAACGTCCGCCGCCGCCCGTACCGTTCACGTTCCGTACGCCGAGCTGATCCGGTTCACCACCGAGGTCTTCGTCGCCAACCAACTACCGCCCGGGCGAGCCAGGTTGGCGGCCGAGGCGTTGTGCTACGGGGACGCGGCGGGGATGGACTCGCACGGGTTGGTGAACCTGTCCCGGCTGTATCTGCCGCTGTTGGCGGAGGGCCGGGCCGATCCGCTGGCCGAACCGGAGGTGGTGGCCGACCGGGGGGCGGCGGTGCTGGTGGACGCGCGGAACGCGCTCGGGCTGTGGCAGGCGGGCGCGGCCATGGAATTGGCGGCGGACCGGGCGGAGCGGCTCGGCATCGGGCTGGTCTCGGTGCGGCGGGCGACGCACTTCGGGTGTGCGGGGCACCATGCGGCGCGGGTGACCGGGCGCGGCATGATCGGGCTACTGGCGTCGAACTGCGGACGGCAGCGGATCGCCCGCCCGCCGGGTGGCGCGGTCGCGCTGCTCGGCACCAACCCGTGGAGCGTGGCCGCGCCGGCGGGTGAACTCCCCCCGTACGTCCTGGACATGAGCACCACGGCGGTTCCGACGGGACGGGTGCGGGCTGCGGCGCGGGCGGGGCGGACCATCCCGGAGGGGTGGCTGGCCGACGAGGACGGGCGGCCGGTGACGGATCCGGCGGCATTCGACCGGGGCGAGGCGCATCTGCTCTGGCTGGGCTCGGGTTCGGGCGCCGGGTTCAAGGGGTTCGGGCTCGGGCTGATGGTGGAGGTGCTGGCGGCGATGCTGCCCGGTGCGGGTCTCGGCCCGGAACCGGCGGCGCTGGACGGGGACGGCGGTCCGACCGGCCGGGACGACGACATCGGCCTGTTCGCGCTGGCGATCGCCCCGGCGGCGCTCCGCGATCCGGAGCAAGTCGCCGCGGACGCGAGGACGTTGTTCTCCACGGTGCTGGCCTGCCCGCCCGCCGCCGGGCAGGCCGGTCCGGTCGTCTACCCCGGCTGGCACGAGGCCCGGCGGACCGCCGCGGCGCACCGTGACGGCGTGCCACTGGCCGCCTCGCTGCTGGACGAACTCGCGTCTGTGGCAGCCAAGTTCGGAGTGCGACCGGTGGAGGTGGCGGAGTGAGCGGCCTGCGGGTGGGAGTGATCGGGCTCGGGGTGATCTCGCGGTTCTACCTGGCCGCGCTGGAGCAGGTCCCGGGGGTGCGACTGGCGGCGGTGTGCGACCGGGACGCGGAGCTGCTGCGCGAGTTCGAGGGCCGGGTGGGGTGCTTCACGGACCACCGGGAGCTGCTGGCCACGGGCGGCCTGGACGCCGTCGTGGTGACCGTCCCGAACGACCTGCACCTGACGATCTGCCGGGACGCGCTGCGGGCGGGCCTGCCGGTGTGCGTGGAGAAGCCGCTGGCGCTGCGGGCAACGGAGGGTGCGGAGTTGGCGTCGCTGGCGGTCGAGCGCCGGGTGCCGCTGTTCACGGCGTTCCACCGGCGGTACAACGCGGCGGTGCGGGAGCTGTGCCGAACGCTGGAGGGCGCGGCGCCGGTGCGGTCGGTGACGGCGCGGTACTTCGAGCGGATCGAGGAGCATGTCGGCCGGGACCGCTGGTACTTGGACCCGGAGCGCTGCGGCGGCGGCTGCATCGCCGACAACGGCCCGAACGCGTACGACCTGCTGCGCCTGCTGGCCGGCCCGATGCGGGTGGAGGCCGCGAAGGTGGTGCGCGACGAGGGCGGGGTGGACCGGTACGCGCTGCTGGAGCTGTCGGGTCCGCGCGGGGTGCGCGGCCGGATCGAGCTGGACTGGTCGCACCCCGGCGAACTGAAGGACGTGGCCGTGGAGTTGGCGGACGGCTCGGTGCTGCGGGCCGACCTGCTGGCCGGGCACGACGGGTTCAAGCAGTCACTGTGGCACGAGTACGTCGGCATCGTCACCGACTTCGCCGACCTCCTGGCCGGCGGCGGCGCGGGCGGCGGCGCGGGCGGCGGCAACAACTTCCGGGGCTTCCGGGGCCCGGACGGCGTGGACGCGCTGCGGGTGGTCGAGGCGGCGTACCGGGCCGAGCGGGCGGGGGTGCGCGGGTGATCCGGCAGCGCGAGGACCGGGCCCAACTCGCGGCCCCGGTACGGGAGAGCGGGCCGAAGCGAACGGTGACGGGCACGCTGGTGAAGGTGCTGCTGCACAGCCGGACGGATCGCGGGATGAGCCTGGAGCCGTTCGCCAGCCGGTGCGTCCGGGCCGGCGAGGTGCACGAGTTGGTGACCACCGACCAGCGGGACACGGCGGCGGGCGCACGGATCGACCGGGTGGGGTTCCTCGGCTTCGCGGAGATCGCGGCGGCGGGGGTGCTGGACCGGGGCGACGAGGTGTTCGTCGGCGAGCACCGAGTGGGGACGGTGCTGGGCTTCGACGCCTGCCACTTCCCCAACCATTACAACGTGCTGATCGCGGCCGATCACCTGCTGACCGGCGAAAAGCTGGACCTGCGGCCGGAGTTGCCGGTGCGGTTCGTCCCGGCGGCCACCGAATCCTGACGCCTGTCGGAGCCCGAGGCGACCCGAACAACGAACGAAGGCCCGGAGCGGGAGGCGCCTCCCCCGCTCCGGGCCCGGGTGCGTCAGGCCGTCGCCGGCCGCGCGGCGGGGCTCAGCGGCCCAGCAGCGGAACGTCCAACTCGCCCATGTGGTAGGCGCGAACGGCCTGGACCAGCTCCTCGACGGACAGCTGGCCGTCGCCGTTGGCGTCGATCTGGCGGAACGCCTCGGCCGGCTCGATGCCCTCGACACCGATGGCGTCCAGCCAGGTCTTGAACTCGGCCGGGTTGACCTGGCCGTCGCCGTCCACGTCGACCAGCTCGACCATGGCCTGGATGGTCGGCTTGACGACGCGGGCGAAGCCGGCGCCGCCGTTCTCCAGCACGTGCTCCTCGGCGACGTGGTTGAACTGCTCGGGGGTGAGCGCACCGGTCTGCTCGTCGATGCCGACCTTGTCGGCGAAGAAGCTCCACATGCCGAGGTAGGCGTCGGTCAGCTGACGAGCGGCCGGGGAGGTCGGGTCCTCGCCGAAGGCCTGCAGGATGCGCTTGGCCTCGGCGTCCCAGTCGGACCGGTCGATCTGGCCGTCACCGTTCACGTCCCAGAGGTCGAAGCGCTTCTGGGTACGGTCGGCCTGCACGGAAATGGTCATCTCGGGTCTCCAGATTGAGTCTGAGCGGGCGGATCATTTCGAGGAGTCGGCCATCACACAATCGGTGCGGTCGGACACGGAACGTCACAGTACCGGCGTGACGCACTCCGGTTCGCCGACGTACCGCCAACTGGGTGACGGCGCCCCCGCATTGACCGAACGCGAGGCCCACACCCCTTGAACTCCCGGCCTCCAGCCACGTTTTGGGGACTCCGTCAACGGTTTCGCGACCGGCCTCACGAGCGGGTGAACGTCGTCCGGTTCGCTGGCGGAGGGCGCGCTCCGGGCCCCTAACCTCGCTCCGTGACCGAGACCTCCACGACGCTCCCCGCGCTCCCGCTGATCGAACTCGCCCCGCAGGCCTTCGCCGCCGTGCACGCCCTGCACGCCGCCGTCGAGCAGGCCGCGGCGGCCGCCGGGCTGGAACCGCTGCTGCTCGAACTGGTGCGGCTGCGCTGCTCGCAGCTGAACGGCTGCACGTACTGCGTGGACCTGCACACCGCAGCCGCCCGGAAGGCCGGCGAGTCGGACGAGCGGCTGGGCCGGCTGGCGGCCTGGCGCGAGTCCGGCGCGCTGTTCACGTCCCGCGAGCGGGCCGCGCTGGCCCTCGCGGAGGCGGTCACCCGCCTTCCGGACCACGCGGAGGGCGCACGGGCGCAGCGTGCGGCGCGCGCGGTGCTGTCCGACGCCGAGGCGGCGTTCGTGGCGTGGGCGGCGACGGTGGTGAACGCGTACAACCGGATCGCGGTCACCTCCCGGCCGGTGCCGGCCACCGAGGGCCGACCGTCCCGCCCGCGCGCACCGGTTAGCCCGGTGGCGGGTTGTGCGGCAGGCTGGAGGGATGACAACGGTGCGCGAGGACCCCGGCGGGTTCGCGGCGGCGATGGCGGCGGGGCCGGTGGTGCTGGACGGCGGGCTGTCCGCCCAACTGGCCGCGCAGGGCTGCGATTTGTCCGGCGCGCTGTGGTCGGCACGGTTGCTGCTGGACGATCCCGGCCAACTGGTGGCGGCGCACCGGGCGTTCTTCGAGGCGGGGGCGCAGGTCGCCACCGCCGCGAGCTACCAGGCGAGCCGGGCGGGTTTCGCGGGGCGGGGCGCGGGCGCAGCCAAGGCGGACCGACTGCTGGCGTTGAGCGTGGAGTTGGCGCGGCTGGCGGCCGAGGAGACGTCTTCGCGGCTGGGCGACGGGCGGGCGCGCTGGGTGGCGGCGTCGGTGGGTCCGTACGGGGCGGTGCTGGCGGACGGCTCCGAGTACCGGGGTCATTACGGGCTCTCCGCCCGGGAGTTGACCGCCTTCCACCGTCCGCGCCTGGAGGTGCTGGCGGCGGCGGGGCCGGATGTGCTGGCGGTGGAGACGGTGCCGGATCTGCTGGAGGCGTCCGTTCTGGCGGAGTGCGTACGGGGGTTGGGCGTGCCGGTGTGGTTCTCGTTCGGCGCGGCGGACGGCCTGACCCGGGGCGGGGAGCCGCTCGCGGAGGCGTTCGCGCTGGTGGCGGACGTGCCGGAGGTGGTGGCGGTGGGCGTCAACTGCTGTGCGCCGCAGGAGGTTTCGTCGGCGGTGCGGCTGGCGGTGGAGGTGACGGGCCGGCCGGCGGTGGCGTACCCGAACAGCGGCGAGGGCTGGAACACGAGAGCCCATGACTGGGCGGGCGCAGCGACGTTCGACCCGGGTGAGGCGCCGGGCTGGGTGGCGGCCGGGGCCCAACTGGTGGGCGGCTGCTGCCGGGTGGGTCCGGACCGGATCGCGGCGGTGGCGGCGGCACGGGCGGGTGACCGCCGGCCGACTCCGGCCGACTCCGGCCGACGGCGACGGCGACGGCCCGTAGCCTGAAGCCGTGATGACAACCTCGTCGATTCTCGGACAGTTCGATCTCTGTGCGGACCGGGCGGAGTTCCCTGACCAGGACAACGGCTACTACTACCCGGTCGATGCGCGGATCCACCTGTTCGGCGACGACACCCGCTGGGCCGTGGTCGCCGAGCTGCTGGGCTACACCCCGCGCGGCGGCAACCTCATCGACGTCGTGCACTGCTTCGGCAACTGCCTGACGCGCGGTGAGCCCGGGTTCGGCGACTTCCTGGACCGGGTGGACAACATGGCGGAGATCGACCCCGACGGCGAAGAGGTTTACGCGGGCGGAGTCCCGGTCGTCGTCCGCGGCACCGCACTGACGGTCGACGCCCCGGCGGGCACCCCGCTGCAGGACGTGTTCCGCCTGCTGGCCCCGGCCAACAGGGACCTCCTGATGGCCGACGGTACGGAGCTGCGCGCCCGCATCCCCGCCGACCTGCCCGAGCTGCTACGGCTCGACGAGTGGCACCAGCCGGAGGACCTCGGGGCCGTCATGCCGAGCGGGCACGAGACCTTCCGGATGATCGCCGAGGTACTGGATTCCGGCGACCCGACCCGGTACCGGCCGACGCTCCCCGCGAACACCCACTGGTCCCACTGGCCGGACGCCGGAACGCTGTAACGCCTGCCCGGACAGCCCGGGAGCGTCTCGTGACAGGTGGGCGCGGGCCGGACCGGATCGCGGCGGTGGCGGACGCCGTGCGCAACCGCGGGCGGCAGTGAGGTCCCCGTAGCAGGCAACGCCCGGTCGCGGTGTGGTTCACCTCACGTGGAACCCGTGTGCCCGTGGTCGGCGGAGAAAGGTATGGATCCAGGATTTCGGGCCCGGATACGGGCGGGTGACGAGGGCGCCTTCGGGGTGCTGTTCCGTGAGCACGGTAAGGCGGTGTACAACCACTGCTTTCGGCTGACCGGCGACTGGTCGGGGGCGGAGGACTGCGCCTCGCTGGTGTTCCTCGAGGCGTGGCGGCTGCGGGAGAAGGCCGAGCCGACCGGCGGGAGTCTGCTGCCGTGGCTGCTGGGAATCGCGACGTTCGTGGTGCACCGCCGTCGCAGGGTGGCGCGCCGGCACCGTGCGCTGATGGAGCGGATGCCCGAGCCGGAGCTGTTGCCCGACTTCGCGGACGAGTTGGTCGGGCGGCTGGAGGACCAGGAACGCATCGCGGCGGTGCAGGAGGTTCTCGAACGTCTCTCCCGCTCCGACCGCGAGGTGCTGGCGCTGTGCGTGTGGGCGGGGCTGGACTATGCGGCGGCCGCGCACGCGCTCGGGGTGCCGGTGGGCACGGTCCGTTCCCGGCTGTCCCGGGCCCGCCGCCGCTTGGACCGGCTCGCACAAAAAAATCTCGGCCTGCGGGTGGAACCGCCGGCCACAGGACGGCAGGTAACAGATGACCGCACCGAAGCGGTCGGGCCGAAGAAGGGGAACGCGTGATGACCGGGTACCAGGACGACGACCTGCGGACGCTGCGTCGGATGCTGCCGGTGCCTGCCGAACGCGACTTTCCCGCCGGCCGTGGGCACCAACGTGAGGAACATCTGATGAGCAGCTTGCTGACCACGTCCCGTCACGACGACGAGCGGCGGAACGCGAACACGAAGCGTCGGCGTCTCGGCGTGCGGATCGCGCTGCCGGCCGGTCTGGTGGCCGCCGCGGCCGGTGTCGTCGTGGCCGCGCTGCCGGCCCAGACCGCGGCCGCGTACACCCTGCAGACCGCCGACAACGGCACCGTGAAGCTCACCGTCGTCAACCCGGCGGGGAAGATCGACCTCGCCAAGGTGCAGCGCGAACTCGATCGGCTCGGCGTCCGCGCCCGCGTCTACGCCGGCGATCCCAACTGCCAGGCCCCGGCGCCTCTGCCGTCCACTTCGGCCAGCTCCGCGCCCTCGAGCTCGCCGTCCGCCTCCGCGGACGCCCCGGCCCCCTCCGCGGACGCCCCGGTCCCCAACGCGAGCCCCGCGTCCGAGCCCAGTGACCAGAGCTGGACCCTCGGCCGGGAGAACGGCAAGCTGGTCCTGATCCTCAACCCCGCTCGGATCCCGGCGGACAAGCAGGTGCAGATCGTCTTCCCGCTGGCGAAGACCGACCCGGCCCACGGCACCAGCGTCATCATGGGCGGCCTGACCGACATCCCGGGCCCGGACTGCGCGCCCGCCCTGCCGGCCGACGCCATCGCGGACAACAACCCGCAGTAACCGTGACACGGTCGGGGGAGGCAGCGGCTGTCCGCTGCCTCCCCCGCTGTGCTGCCGCGCGCCGGACCGGCCCGGGGAGGGAGGATGTCCGTGGACGGAGAGGGGTCGCGGTGCGGGCGGTCGGTGTGGTGAACGGTCTCGGGGCGCGCTGGGGGCGGGAGTTGACGTTCGGCTCCGGGCAGGTGTGGACGGCGGTGGGGGTGTGGCCGCTACTGGCGATGCTGGCGGCCGGGGCGGGCGAGCCGGTGCGCGAGGAGCTGGCGGAGGCTATGGGGGTGCCGGCCGAGCAGGCTCCGGCGGCGGCGCGGGAGTTGCTGGCGGGAGTGCGGCGGGTGCCGGGGTGTGCGGCGGCGCTCGGGCTGTGGACGGCGGAGCACGTCGAGGTGGAGCCCGACTGGGTGAAGCAGCTGGGTGCGTCGCTGTGGGGGCGGTTGACGGGTGATCCGGCGAAGGACCGAAAGGTGCTGGACCAGTGGGCGGCGAAGCAGACCGGTGGCCTGCTGAAGCAGCTGCCGGTGGACCCGGCCGAGGCCGAACTGGTGCTGGCGTCGGCGGTGACGGTGCGGACCAGCTGGGTGGTCCCGTTCAAGCCGGGCTGGTTCCCGGTGACCGAAGGCCCTTGGGCGGGGCGGGAGTTCGAGAAGCTGGAGCGGACCGGGCCCGAGCTGTTCGAGCGGATCTCGGTGGCGGAGACCTCGGCGGGCCGGGTGACGGAGGTCCGGGTGGCCGGGGACGGCGAGGTGGACGTTCACCTGGTGCTGGGCGGGAGCGGCGCCGCGCCGGGTGCGGTGGTGGCGGCCGGGTTCGAGCTGGTGTCGGGCGAGTCACGGCGGCTGCCGCTGGCCGACCGCCCGGACGGGGAGCCGTGGCCGGGCCTGGAGTTGACCACGGTGGAGTCGGCGTCGCCGGGCAACGTCGGTGCGCTGCTGACGGCCGGTTTCCTCGTCCGGTCCGAGCACGACCTGCTGCGGAGCGCGGACCTGTTCGGCCTGCGGACGGCCGCGCAGGACGGCGACTGGTTCCGGGGCATCAGCCGGAGCACCCCGCTGAAGGTGTCGCAGGCCCGGCAGGTCGCGATGGCGGAATTCTCGGCGGAGGGTTTCGAGGCGAGCGCGGTGACGGCGATGACGATGGTCAGGTCCGCCGCGATGACCCCGCTCCGCCGGTTCCGGGTCCGCCACGCGACGGCCCGCTTCAACCGGCCGTTCGCGTTCCTGGCGGTGCACCGCACCTCGGGCCTGGTGCTGATGGCGGGCTGGGTGACGGAGCCGGCGCCACGGTCCTGAGGCCGCGCGCCTGCTCCCGCAGGGAGACGGCACGGGGCCCGGCGCCTCGCGCCGCATGGCACTGGCCATGGGCCGCAGACGGGACCCCGCACTCGGAGCCGCGGCGGAGCTCGCGGAAGACCTCGACGCTGCCGCACCACAGACGCCGAAGCCGACGCGAACGACAGGCTGCGCGGCGCAGCCGGCACCGTAGTCCTGAGGACGGCGCGCCTGCTCCCGCAAGGGGAACGGCACGGGGCCCGGCGCAGCCCGGCTTTGCACGGCGCGCCGCACGGCACTGGCCATGGGCCGCAGACGGGACCCCATACCCGAGGCCGCGGCGGAGCTCGCGGAAGGCCTCGACGCTGCCGCACCACAGGCGCCGGGGCCGGCGCGAACGGCAGGCTGCGCGGCGCAGCCGGCACCGTAGTCCTGAGGACGGCGCGCCTGCTCCCGCAAGGGGAACGGCACGGGCCCGGCGCAGCCCGGCCACGCGCCGGACGTGGCGAAGCCCGGGCCCGCACGAATTCGGCGCTGTCCGGGCCGGGCGCCGGAGGTGCGGGTTTCGGTGCCGGGCGTCCGGGGGTGGTCGCCGGGGTAGTACGGTCGGAGCACGGTAGGTTGGGTCGGCATGGCCGACCGGTGGTCTGTGGAGGTGGGCCGGTGTCCGGTGCGATCCAGTCGCTGTCGCGGGCGGCCGCGATCCTGCGCCTGTTGGCGGGTGGGGAGCGGCGGCTCGGCCTGTCGGAGGTGGCGACGGGGCTGGGGCTGGCGAAGGGTACGGCGCACGGCATTCTGCGGACGTTGCAGCAGGAGGGGTTCGTCGAGCAGGACCCGGACAGCGGCAAGTACCAGTTGGGGGCGGAGCTGTTGCGGCTCGGCCAGAGCTACCTGGACGTGCACGAGTTGCGGGCCCGGGCCCTGGTGTGGGCGGACGATCTGGCGCGGGCGGCGGGCGAGACGGTGTACCTGGGGGTGTTGCACCAGCGGGGGGTGCTGGTGGTGCATCACGTGTTCCGGCCGGACGATTCGCGGCAGGTGCTGGAGGTCGGTTCGATGCAGCCGCTGCACGCGACGGCGCTGGGCAAGGTGCTGCTGGCGTACGACCCGGTGGCGCGCGGCGAGTTGGGCGACGGTCCGTGGGAGGCGTTCACGCCGCGGACGGTGACCGAGCCGGCGGCGCTGGACGCGCAGTGCGCGCTGGTGCGGGAGCGGGGCTGGGCGGACGCGGTGGAGGAGACCTGGGAGGGCGTGGCGTCGGTGGCGGCGCTGATCCAGGACCGTCGGCGCAACCCGGTGGGCGCGGTGTGCGTGAGCGGTGCGGTGGAGACGGTGTGCGAGGACGGGGTGGTGCGGCCGTCGCTGGTGGCGTCGGTGCGGACGGCGGCGCGGGCGATCTCCCGCGATCTCGGGGCGCACCGCTTCTGAGTAGGCGCACCGCTTCTGAGTGGGCGCACCGCTTCTGAGAGGCCTTCTGCGTGGGCCTTGTGGGCAGTGGGTGATCGTTCGGCGGCGGCGCGTGGTCGTCGGGGCGTCGCGGGTCACAACGCCTTGACGTCGGGCGTCCGGCTGCTGTTGGCTTCCAAACGTCGGTCGACATTGTCGAACGACGGCTGGAGGGTCCGGGGCGTTCCGCGCCGCCCGCGTGGTTTGCCGGACCCGCGCGCACGGGGACTGACGAAGAGTCACCCCGAGCCCGTTGACGTCCCCGAGCCGAGCCGAGGAACCGCATGACTGCCAGCTACATCGCCGCGATCGACCAGGGCACCACGTCCAGCCGGTGCATCCTGTTCGGGGCGGACGGCCGGATCGTCGCCGTCGAGCAGCAGGAGCACGCGCAGCTGTTCCCGCAGCCGGGCTGGGTGGAGCACGACGCGGCGGAGATCTGGACGCGGGTGCAGGCGGTGGTGCGGGGTGCGCTGGAGAAGGCGGGGCTGACCCGGGAGGACATCCGGGCGGTCGGCATCACCAACCAGCGTGAGACCACGGTGCTTTGGGACCGGCACACCGGTGAGCCGGTGTACAACGCGATCGTCTGGCAGGACACCCGTACCGAGGCGCTCTGCCGGGAGCTGGGCCGCAATGTCGGGCAGGACCGTTTCCGCCGGGAGACGGGGCTGCCGCTGGCGAGCTACTTCGCGGGGCCGAAGATCCGCTGGCTGCTGGACAACGTCGAGGGGCTGCGTGAGCGCGCCGAGGCGGGGGACATCCTGTTCGGCACCATGGACACCTGGGTGATCTGGAACCTGACCGGCGGCGCGAACGGCGGCCGGCACGTCACGGACGTCACCAACGCGTCCCGCACGCTGCTGATGAACCTGCACACGCTGGAGTGGGACGAGCGGATCGCCGAGTCGATCGGCGTGCCGATGGCGATGCTGCCGCAGATCCGTTCCTCCGCCGAGGTGTACGGCGAGGCGGTCGGGGTGCTGGCGGGTGTGCCGGTGGCGGCGGCGCTGGGCGACCAGCAGGCCGCGCTGTTCGGCCAGACCTGCTTCGACGTGGGCGAGGCGAAGTCGACGTACGGCACCGGAACGTTCCTGCTGCTGAACACCGGTGAGCGGATCGTCAACTCCTACCACGGGCTGCTCACCACGGTCGGCTACCGGATCGGCGACCAGCCGCCGGTGTACGCGCTGGAGGGGTCGATCGCGGTCACCGGCTCGCTGGTGCAGTGGCTGCGCGACCAGCTCGGCATCATCTCCACGGCGGCGGAGATCGAGACCCTGGCGGGCACCGTCGAGGACAACGGCGGCGCGTACTTCGTGCCCGCGTTCTCCGGCCTGTTCGCCCCGTACTGGCGTTCCGACGCGCGCGGTGTGATCACCGGCCTGACCAGGTACGTCACCAAGGGCCACCTGGCCCGGGCGGTGCTGGAGGCGACGGCCTGGCAGACCCGCGAGGTGGTGGACGCCATGCAGAAGGACTCCGGCGTCACGCTGACCGCGCTGAAGGTCGACGGCGGCATGACCTCCAACAACCTGCTGATGCAGAACATCGCGGACGTGCTGGACGTCCCGGTGGAGCGCCCGTACGTCGCCGAGACCACCGCTCTCGGCGCGGCCTACGCGGCCGGCCTCGCGGTCGGCTTCTGGGACGGGCTGGACACGCTGCGCGCCAACTGGCACCGGGCCGCCGAGTGGACGCCCCGGATGGACGGCGCGACCCGCGAGCGCGAGCACCGCAACTGGCTGAAAGCGGTGGAGCGCACCATGGGCTGGATCGAGCAGGACGACGAGCAGCCGCAGCTCTGACACCTCCGTCAGAGCCCGCATCACCGATCGGAAGGAGACGCGGACCGGCCGCGAACCGGGCCCGCCGCACACACCATGGCAAGCATCCCGACCCTGGGCGCCGAGCGCGCCGCCGGCCGCGTCGCCTCCCGCGCCGCCACCCGCGACCTGCTCGGCCGGGCCCGCTACGACCTGCTGGTCATCGGCGGCGGCATCCTCGGCACCGCCACCGCCTGGACGGCCGCCCAGGCCGGGCTGAAGGTGGCCATGGTGGACGCCGGGGACTTCGCGAACGCCACCTCCTCCGCGTCCTCGAAGCTGGTCCACGGCGGCCTGCGCTACCTGCAGACCGGCGCGGTCAAACTGGTCGCGGAGAACCACAAGGAGCGCCGGGCGCTGGCCACCGACGTGGCCCCGCACCTGGTCAACCCGCTGACCTTCTTCGTCCCGGTCTACGAGGGCGGCCCGCACTCGGCGCCCAAGCTGGGCGCGGGCGTGTTCCTGTACTCGGCGCTGTCGGCGTTCCGCGACGGCCTGGGCCGGGTGGTCTCCCCCGCCCAGGCGGCCCGCGCGGTGCCGGGGCTGCGCACCGAGGGCCTGCGGCGGGTCGCGGTGTACGGCGACCACCAGATGAACGATGCCCGGATGGCCGTGATGACGGTGCGGGCGGCGGTGGACGCGGGCGCGGTGGTGCTCAACCACGCCGAGGTGACGGGGCTGCGCTTCACCCGCGGCCGGGTCAGCGGCGCGGAGGTCCGCGACCGCCTCGACGGCACCGAGTTCGGCATCGACGCGCGCCTGGTGCTGAACGCCACCGGCCCGTGGGTGGACCACCTGCGGCGGATGGAGTTCCCGGGCGCCGAACCGTCGATCCGGCTGTCGAAGGGCGCGCACGTGGTGCTGCGCCGGCAGGCGCCGTGGCGGGCCGCGCTGACCATTCCGATCGACCAGTACCGGGTGTCCTTCGCCATCCCGTGGGAGGACCACGTCCTGCTGGGCACCACCGACGAGGAGTACACCGGCGACCCGCTGGACGTGCGGGCCACCGACGCCGACATCGACCAGATCCTGTCCGAGGCGGGCCACGCGGTGCGCGACGAGCACCTGCGGCGCGAGGACATCACCTACGCGTTCGCGGGCCTGCGGGTGCTGCCGGGCGGTCCGGGGGCGACCGCGGCGGCCAAGCGGGAGACGGTGGTCACCGAGGGCCGGGCCGGGATGCTGTCGGTGGCGGGCGGCAAGTGGACCACCTACCGGCACATCGGCCGGGTGGTGCTGGAGAAGCTGAAGAACGCGCGCGGCGTCGGCCTGGCCGAGGACATCTCGCCCATCCCGTCGACCGTGCCGCTGCCCGGCATCGGCGCCCCGCAGGCCGTCGCGCACCGCCTGCTGATGGACCGCGAGCCGGGCTCCCGGATGGACCCGCTGGTGGCCCGCCACCTGGCCACTCACTACGGCACGCTGTCGTTCGAGATCGCCCGCATGATCGCCGAACGCCCCGAGCTGGGCGAGCGGGTGCACCCGGACGGGCCGGACGTGTGGGCGCAGGTGGTGTACGCGGCCGAGCAGGAGTGGGCGTACACGGTGGACGACGTGCTGCGGCGGCGCACCACGCTGACGGTGCGCGGGCTGGACACCGAGGAGGTCCGCAAGCGGACCGCGGAGCTGCTGGCCCGATGAGAACGCGACGACGCCCTCCGGGAGAGAGAAGCGGGATCCGGAGGGCGTCGCGGTATGTGGGGTGCTGATCGCTAGATGATCAGACTCAGCGGCAGGATCAGGGCGATCGCGACCACCGAGATCACCGTCTCCATCACCGACCAGGACTTCAGCGTCTGGCCGACGCTCATCCCGAAGTACTCCTTCACCAGCCAGAAGCCGGCGTCGTTGACGTGCGACAGGAACAGCGACCCGGCGCCGATGGCGAGCACCATGAGCGCGGCGTGAGTGGTCGACATGTCGGCGGCCAGCGGGCCGACGATGCCGGCGGCGGTGATGGTGGCGACCGTGGCGGAGCCGGTGGCGAGGCGGATCAGCACGGCGATCAGCCAGCCGAGCAGCAGCGCGGAGATGTGCCACTTGCCGGACCACTCGCTGACGGCCTGGCCGACGCCGACGTCGATCAGGGTCTGCTTGAAGCCACCGCCGGCGCCGACGATGAACACGATGCCGGCGATCGGGCCGAGCGAGTTGCCGACCGTCGCGGAGATCTTCGTCTTGTCGAACCCGGCGGCCTTGCCGAGGGTGACCATGGCCAGCAGGGTGGCGGCGAGCAGCGCGATCAGCGGGGAGCCGATGAAGTCGAAGAACCGCTGAACGGTGTTCTTCGGGTCGTCGATCGCCACGTCGGCGAGGGCCTTGCCGAGCATCAGCACGACCGGCAGCAGGATGGTCGCGAGGACGGCGCCGAACCGCGGGGTCTTCTCGTTCTTGACGGTCTCGGCGGGCGTGGTGTCCGCGGGTATCTCCAGCGGGCCGACCCAGCGCTGGGCGAACCGGGCGAACAGCGGGCCGGCCACGATCAGGGTGGGGACGGCGATCAGCAGGCCGAGCGCCAGGGTGACGCCGAGGTCGGCCTTCAGGGCGTCGACGGCGACCAGCGGGCCCGGGTGCGGCGGGACCAGGCCGTGCAGCACGGACAGGCCGGCCAGCGCGGGGATGCCGATCCGCATCAGCGGGACGTTGCCGCGGCGGGCCACCAGCAGCACGATCGGGATCAGCAGGACGACGCCGACCTCGAAGAACAGCGGCAGGCCGAGCACGGCGGCGATCAGCGCCATCGCCCAGGGCAGCATCTTCGGGCCGGTCCGGGCCAGCACCGTGTCCGCGATGATGTTGGCGCCGCCGGAGTCCGCGAGCAGCTTGCCGAGCATCGCGCCGAGGCCGATCAGCAGGCCGACCGAGGCGACGGTGGAGCCGAAGCCGGTGGAGAAGCTGCTGAGCAGCTTGTCGAACGGCGCGCCGGCGACGGCCGCGAGCAGGCCCGAGCCGAGGGTCAGCGCCAGGAACGGGTGCAGCTTGAACTTGGTGATCAGCAGCACGATCGTGCCGATGCTGAGCAGCACCGCGAGCAGCAGCTGTCCGTTGCTGTCCGTGTGGGGGAGCGCCGGCGCGGCGGCGGCCAGCAGGGTGGGGGTCACGCGAGTCTCCATTGACGAGCCGGCACCGCCCGGGGGTCCGGTGGGCGGTGGCGGGGTGTGACGGGGTGGGGCGGGGGTTTCCGAGCCGGGGGTCAGGCCGGCAGGGCGGCGACGGCGCGTTCGACGAGGGTGTCGGGGTCGGCGTCGACATCCAGCACGGTGCCGCGCTCGTCCGCCTGGAGCGGTTCGAGGGTGGCGTACTGGGAGTCCAGCAGCGAGGTCGGCATGAAGTGGCCCGTGCGGTGGGCCAGTCGGTCGCCGACCAGTGCGTGGCTGCCGGTCAGGTGCAGGAACTGTGCCTCGGGGCAGGCGTCCCGCAGGGTGTCGCGGTAGGCGCGCTTGAGGGCGGAGCAGGTGACGACGCCACCGGTACCGGCCGCGGCCCGTTCGCCGAGCCACGTGCCGAGGGCGCGCAGCCAGGGTTGCCGGTCCTGGTCGTCCAGCGGGATCCCGGCGCTCATCTTGGCGATGTTGGCGGCGGGGTGGAAGTCGTCGGCCTCGGCGTACGGGAGGCCGAGGCGGTGGGCGAGCAGTCGGGCGACGGTGGTCTTCCCGACTCCGGAGACGCCCATCACCACGATGACGGGCGGCTGCTGGTTCTCGACGCTGAGAGCCATGGGTGGTGCTCCTGTCCTTGCCTGGTCACGGGCAAGGTAAGCCCAAAGGTATGACTTATTCAAGCCACCGAAACCCAATCGTCATACGTATATGCATCGCCGCAGGTGGGAGGCCTCCACCGATCCCCCTCCCCCCGATCTCCCGTGACCTCGCCGATAGGCTGGCCGAATGGAGATCCAGGGCCTGCCCGGCCGCCTGCTTGCCCACCTCGGTCCGGCGATCGCCTCCGGCGAGCTGCCCGCGGGCACCGTGCTGCGCACCGAGGAGTTGGAGGAGCAGCACGGGGTGTCCCGCACGGTGGTGCGGGAGGCGGTGCGCGTCCTGGAGTCGATGCGACTGGTCGAACCGCGCCGCCGGGTCGGGATCACGGTGCGGCCGCAGAGCGACTGGGACGTGTTCGACCCGCTGGTGATCCGCTGGCGCCTCGCCGGCGCGGGCCGCTCCGCGCAGCTGCGCTCGCTCGGCTCACTGCGGGTCGCGGTCGAACCTGCCGCGGCGGCCCTCGCCGCCCGGAACGCCAGCGACGACGACCGGCGGGAACTCAGCGCGCTGGCCGTCGAACTGACCGTCACCGCTCGGGCCGCGGACCTCGAATCCTTCCTCGCGCACGACATCGCCTTCCACGCGGCGGTGCTGCGGGCCTCCGGCAACGAGATGTTCGCGCACCTGAAGGACACCGTCGGCGCGGTCCTCACCGGCCGCACCGAACACCGGCTGATGCCGCACCGCCCCCGCGAGTACGCGGTGCAACTCCACCGGGACGTCGCCGAGGCGATCTGCGCCGGCGAACCGGAACTGGCCGAACGGGCCATGCGCACCATTGTGGTCGGCGCGGTGGAAGAGCTGGACGCCACCCTGCCCGACTGACCCTCTTGCGGACCTGAATACGATTCCCGACAGGGGGGGTTGACGGCCGGTCGGCACGACACGCCCGGTTTGAGTGGAATTCCACCGGGTGGCCGCATACCTTCACCCTTATTGGGGCAGTCTGGGAAGCACCGGACGGGTGCGCATCCGACAGGGGGTGGCGATGGCGCGTCGTCGGCGCAGTCGGCTGCCGGACGAAGTGCGGGCAGCCGCGGTCCGGGCGGGCCTGGCGTTCGCGTTCACGGTGGTGACGGTGATCGTCGCCGTCCTGGCGTCCTGGTCGCACACCACGCTGATCGTGCCCGCGCTGGCGACGATGGCGATGGGCGTCTTCATCCTGGCGTGGTGCCTGATAGACATCGCGGTCTCCCGCCAGGTCGCGGCGAGCCGCAGGCGCGCTCCGCACTCGGCCAGTCCGATGGCAGGGGCGAAACCGGGGGCGCGGGGAACGGCGCGGCCAGCCGTGCACCCTCAGCCAGATCGCCGCGCAGGATGGTGAGTTGCACTATCGCGCGACATTGCTGACGGGTGCGAAAACAGGGGCGCTGGGAACTGCGCGCAGCGGAAGGCACCCCGACAGCCAGGTCGCGAGACAGTGCAACTCATTGCCCTGCATCGCGATCTGACTGACGGTCCTCGGCTGGCCGCGCCGTTCCCCGCGCCCCTGACTTCTCAACCTCGCGTGCCGATCGCGTAGCCGTACTGCACCGGCCAGTTCCGCTCCGCGCCCAGCGTCTTCGCCGCGTGCAGCGGCCAGTACGGGTCGCGGAGCAGCTCGCGGCCGAGCATGACGACGTCCGCGCGGCCTTCCGTCAGGACGGCTTCCGCCTGGGCCGGCTCCGAAATCATTCCGACCGTGCTGACCGCCACGCCGGCCTGCTCGCGGATCTGGGAAGCGAACGGGACCTGGTAGCCGGGCCCGACGGTGATCTTCGCGTCCGGGACGAGGCCGCCGGAGGAGACGTCGATCAGGTCGATGCCGATGGCCTGGAGTTCCTTGGCGAGCAGGACGCTCTCCTCGACCGTCCAGCTGGGCTGCTCGGGGACCCAGTCCGTGGCGGAGACGCGGAACAGGACGGGGAGGTCCGCGGGCCAGACGGCCCGCACCGCGGTGGCGATTTCGCGGGCGAGGCGGCTGCGGCCGGCGAAGTCGCCGCCGTAGCCGTCGGTGCGGTGGTTGGTGAGCGGGGAGAGGAACTGGTGGATCAGGTAGCCGTGGGCGCCGTGCACCTCGACCACCTGGAAGCCGGCGGCCAGGGCGCGGCGGGCGGCGGACGCGACGTCCTCGACCAGTTCGGCGATCTGAGCTTCCGTCAGTTCGGCAGGCGCCGGGTAGCCGTCGCTGAACGGGATCGGCGAGGCGCCGACGACGGGGAAGCCGCCGTCCTCCGCGGCGAGCGGCCCGCCACCCGAACTCGCCTTCGCCGTCGAGGCCTTGCGTCCGGCGTGGGCGAGCTGAATGGCGGGCACGGAGCCGTGCGAACGGATCAGCGCGGCGATCCGCGCCAGCGCGTCCTGCTGCTGGTCGTTCCACAGGCCGAGGTCCCAGGGGGAGATCCGGGCGTCGGGGCGGACGCCGGTGGCCTCGACCATGACCAGGCCGGCGCCGCCGGCGGCGCGGGCGCCGAGGTGGGCGAGGTGGAAGTCGGTTGCGACGCCGGTCTCGGGGCCTTCGGCGGCGGCCGAGTACATGCACATCGGACTGAGCCAGATCCGGTTGGGGATGGTCAGCGTACGGAGGGTGATCGGCTCGAACAGGGCGCTCACGACGGCCCGTCCTTCCTGTGGTCCCGACAGCGACGGTCTCTTCGCTTCGTACGATAGCTGCCGTACTACGAGATCTGTCAAACTACGAGGACTCTCGTACTATGGCGGGGTGACCATCGACCAGGACTGTGCCGGCGACCCGGAGTGCCAGAAGCTGCTGCCCGAGCCGGCCGTCGCCGAGCTGCGGCTGGAGGCCGTGCTGCACGCACTCTCCGATCCGACTCGGTTGCGGATCGTCGCCGAACTGGCGGAAGCGGGGGGCGACGAGCTGAATTGCCTCGCATTCGAGCTTCCAGTCACCAAGTCGACATTGACACATCACTTTCGGGTTCTCCGCGATGCGGGACTGATTCGTCAGCATCGGCGCGGCACTTCTAAGATGAACACACTGCGCTCGGCCGATCTCGGCGAGCGCTTTCCCGGTCTGCTGGACGCGGTGCTGGCCGCCGCCGAGCCGCGCCTCCACACCCCGAAGCCGGCTGCCCGCTGACCTTTCGACCGAACCGCAGGCCACGAGCCTGACGATCCGTCAATTCTCGCGCGGCGAGTCCCCGCCATGGACTTCGGCGGCGCTTCGCCAACCGCATTCGCAACCACTCGGACAACGCCGCACGTCAACCGCCGCAGCAACCCCTCCTGGCGCAGCCGAGGGGTAATTTCTGGCGCGGTCATGCCTTGTCACGCAGGCTTCACCGAAGTTGCCCCAGCGTTCATCGAGCGTGGTCATTTGGTCTATACCAATCAGGTAATCTGACCGTCGACAGGTGTCAATGACCGGCCGTGGGGGGCCTTATGACTGTCAATCACCTTCCGTCGCCACCCTCCGATCAGGAGCTCTACTGGTACTTCGGACCTCAGCGCCGCTGGGTCCCGCTGCTCTCCGCGCTCGCCTTCGTGTTCAGCGCGGCCACGATGTTCAGCTTTTCGCTCCGCAATCCTGTGCTCTGGCCGTTCCTGGCCGTGCTCGGCATCAACGTGGTGGCTCTCGCCCTGACCTGCGTCAACGGGCTCCGCCGCCGCCGCTTCACCCGGGCCGGCCACGAACTGCTGGTCGCCGCCTGGCAGCCCGCCGACCCGCCGTCCGTCGACCTGTACCTGCCGACCTGCGGCGAACCGCTCGACATCCTCGCCAACGCCTACCGCGCGGTGGCCCGGATGGACCACCCCGGCACGCTCGACGTGTGGGTGCTGGACGACGGCGACCGGCCCGAAGTCGCCTCGCTGGCAGCCGAGTTCGGCTACCACTACGTGGTGCGGCCGAACCGCGGCGAGTTCAAGAAGGCCGGCAACCTCAACCACGCGCTCACCCTGAGCAAGGGCGAGTACATCGCTATCCTGGACGCCGACTTCGCGCCGCGTGCCGACCTGCTGCAGCACCTGCTGCCGTACTTCGGCGACCCGAAGGTCGGCATCGTGCAGAGCCCGCAGTGCTTCGACACCGACGCCTCGATGGGCTGGGTGCAGCGCGCCGCCGGCGCCGCCCAGGAGTGGTTCTTCCGCTGGGTGCAGCCCAGCCGGGACGCCTCCGACGCGGCCATCTGCTGCGGCTCCAACGCCGTCTACCGGCGCTCCGCGATCGACGCCGCCGGCGGCTTCGCCCGGCTCGACCACAGCGAGGACATGTACACCGGACTCGCCCTGCACCAGCAGGGATTCAGCACCCGGTACGTGCCGGTGCTGGTCGCCAAGGGCACCTCGCCCGAGTCCACCACCAGCTTCGTCAACCAGCAGTACCGCTGGGCGATGGGCAACCTTCACCTGATCGGCGACCGGCCCGCCCGCAAGGCCATGACCTGGCGGATGCGGCGCTGCTTCGACGAGGGCATCGTCGGCTACCTGGCCGCCGCCGTGAACGTGCTCACCGCACCGCTGCCGCCGCTGGTCATGCTGTTCGCCTTCCCCGGCGAGGTCCGCGCCTGGTACGTGCTGCCGATGCTCTCCCTGCTGTGGCTGTGGCACGTGCTGCTGCCCCGGGTCAGCCGCACCCGCTGGCGCACCGAAGTGCTGCGCGCAAACGTGCTGATGAGCTTCGCCGCCGCCACCGCCTACTGGCACACCCTGCGCGGCCGCAGCGCCGCCTGGGTGCCCACCGGCGTCGCCAAGCCCGGCGCCTCCGGCGGCATGGCCCGCAAGGTGCTGCTGGTCTCGCTGCTGTGGACGGCCGGCACGCTGGTCGCCACCGCCGTCGGCGTCACCGTCGCCACCGCCATGTACGGCTGGCACTACACCTGGGGCCTGGCCCTGTACCTCGCCGTGCAGCTGCACGCCGGCGTCCCGCTGGTCCGCGACCTGTACGCCGAGCTGCGGCCGCACCCCACCCAGAACACCGAATCCGGGGCCCGCCCGGCGATGCGGCCCAGGCGCTGGCCCGAGGCCCTCGCCGTCACGAGCACGCTCGCCCTGATCGCCCTGCTCGCCTCCGGCTGGGTAGCGCCGATGCTGCCCTGGCTGGGCTGAAAGGTCCACCTCCCGTGTCCACCAGCACCGCCCCGCTCACCGTCGTTCTCGGGCAACCACCCGCCGAGCGACCGAAGTTCAGACCGGACATCGAAGGACTGCGGGCCGTCGCCGTGCTCGCCGTGCTCGCCTTCCACGCGGCCGTCCCCGGCCTGGCCGGCGGCTTCGTCGGCGTCGACGTGTTCTTCGTCATCTCCGGCTACCTCATCACTGGACTGCTGCGCAGCGAGAGCGCCGCCACCGGCAAGGTCCGGCTCGCCGAGTTCTACTCCCGGCGCGCCCGCCGCCTGCTGCCCTCCGCCGCCGTGGTGCTCGCCGTGGTCGCCGTCCTCGGCGCCCTGCTCACCGCGCCGCTGCGCCGCGCCGACCTGGAGCGCGACGTCCTCGCCTCCGCGCTGTCCGTCGCCAACTGGCGCTTCATCGCCGAACAGACCGACTACCTGGCGGCCGGCCGCGACCCGAGCGCGCTGCTGCACTTCTGGTCGCTCGCCGTCGAGGAACAGTTCTACCTGCTGTGGGCCCCGCTGATGGCGCTCGCCGCCCGCTGGGTCTGGAAGCGGCGCACGCTGCTCGGCCTGACCGTGCTGCTCGGCGCCGGCTCGTTCTGGCTCTCCCTGCACTGGAGCGCCGGCGCGTACCTCTCCACGCCCACCCGGGCCTGGCAGTTCGCGGCCGGCGCGATCATCGCGCTGCTGCCGATCCGCCGAATACCGCGCCTGGTAAGGGAGTTGCTGGGCCTCGGCGGCATGGCCGCGGTGCTCGCCGCCGTCCTGCTCTTCGACGCCCGCACCCCCTACCCCGGCTACGCCGCGCTGGTGCCGACCGTCGGCACCGCCGCGATCATCCTGGCCGGCACCGGGCCGCACCTGGTGGGACGGCTGCTGTCGCTCGGCGCGCCGCGCGCGATCGGCCGGCTCTCCTACAACCTGTACCTGTGGCACTGGCCGGTGCTGGTGCTCGCCGAAGCCCAGTGGGGCAGCCTGCACTGGGGCGTCAAGGTCGCGCTGACGGCGGCCGCCGCGCTGCCCGCGCTCGCCGCCCTCAACTGGCTGGAGCAGCCGCTGCGCCGCAGCCGGGTGCTCGGTGAAATCCCGCGCCGCGGACTGTCGTTGGGCCTCACCGCGGTGGTGCTGCCGGTGGTGCTGGCGCTGGTCGTCGGCACCGGCACGATCCGGATGCTCGGCCCCGCCACTCCCCCGGACCCGTCCGGCCTGCCGCCGGGCGCCCGCGACGGCCGCACCCTGCTCGCCGCCGCCCCGCCCGCACACGCCCCGACCGTGCCCAACCCCCTCCAGGCCCGGGGGGACTTCCCGCCGGACGGCGCCTGCGAGGTCAACCCCGCCGACACCACCAGCCCGCCCTGCCGCTTCGGCACCGGCGACGACCGGATCGTGCTGCTCGGCGACTCGCACGCCGGCCAGTGGTTCTCCGCACTGCTCGGCATCGCCGCCCAGCACCACCTGTCCGTCGAGGAACTCGTCAAGCAGGGCTGCCCGCTGCCCGAACTCACCGTCACCAACCCCCAGTTGGGACGCACCTACCACGAGTGCGACACCTGGCGGGCGAACACGCTGCGCCGGCTGGGGGACGGGCCCAAGCCCAAGCTGATCGTCGTCTCCACGCTGAACCGCTACACCGCCGACCGCGACGCGCTGCTGCACGGCTGGGAGCAGACCCTCACCCCGCTGCGGGAGCTGGGCGTCCCGATCGTCTACCTGCAGGACACGCCGAACCCCGGCCGGGACGTCCCGGCCTGCGTCTCCGGACACCCCGACACCACCTCCGCCTGCGACTTCCCGCGCAGCGAGGGCCTGTGGGCCGACCCGCTGGCCGAGGAGATCGCCGCGGGCCGCGTCCCCGGCGTGCGCACCATCGGCGTCAACCAGGTGCTGTGCCCCGGCGAGGGCCGGATGTGCCCCGCCGTCCTGGAACACGTCCTGCTGTACCGCGACGACTCGCACCTGACCAACGCGGCGGCCGTCGTCCTCACCGCGCGGCTCGACCAACTCCTCATCGAGGCAGGCGTGTTCGGCAACCGCTGGACCACCCTGCTGCACGACGAGTTCGACGGCCCCGCCGGCGCGAAGCCCGACCCCGCGAACTGGCAGTACGACCTGGGCACCTGCTACCCCGGCTGCCCCGCCGCCCAGTGGGGCACCGGCGAGGTCGAGACCATGACCGACTCCACCGCGAACGTCCGGCTGGACGGCCAGGGTTCACTGGAGATCGTCCCCACCCGGGACGCCTCCGGCCACTGGTCCTCCGGCCGCATCGAGTCCAAGCGCGCGGACTTCACCGCACCCGCGGGCGGAGTGCTGCGCGTGGAAGCCAAGTTGGCCCTGCCGGACGTCAAGGGGCCTGCGGCGTCCGGCTATTGGCCCGCGTTCTGGGCGCTCGGCGGGAAACTCCGTGACGGCTACACCGGTTGGCCCGGCGTCGGCGAACTCGACGTCCTCGAATCGGTCGGCGGGCGGGGCGTCTTCGGCACCATGCACTGCGGCACCACGCCGGGCGGCCCCTGCAAGGAGCCTGCCGGCCTCGGCTCCGGCGAACAGTCCTGCGCGGACTGCTGGGGCACGTTCCACACCTGGGCGGTGGAGGTCGACCGCTCCGTCTCTCCCGAGAAGGTTCGCTGGCTGCGCGACGGCCAGGAGTACTTCGCGGTCACCTCCGACCAGGTCGAGCCCACCGCGTGGGACCAGGCGGTGCACCATGGCATCTTCCTGATCCTGAACGTCGCGATCGGCGGCAACCTGCCCGCGGCCCACGGCAGTTCCCCGACGCCGGCCACCGAACCGGGCCACCCGATGAAGGTCGCCTCGGTCACCGTTTCGACACGAGGTTGACCATCAGGGGCGCGGGGAACTGCGCGACAAGCGCCAACCAGTCCGCAAGGTCGCGATCAAGTGCAAGTCATTGTCCTGCGTCGCGATCTTGCTGACGGGTGCCTTCCGCTTCGCGCAGTTCCCCGCGCCCCTGTTTTCGCGCCCACCCGCTCGCAGCCGCTACTCAGGCTTGCGGAACATCCGGGTGGCCGTGATCTCCCCGTGAATCGTCGGCCCGTCCGGGTCCTGCGCCGCCGGGAGGCCGGGGCGGAGGTGTTCCTCGACCGAGATGTACTTCAGGCCGGCCCGGAGGTCCGCGTCGTTGCGGAGGCGGATGACGAGGGGGAACTCGGCCAGTGCGGTGGTGTCGAACAGGCCGGTGGTGTAGATGAGTTGGACGCCGAGCGCGTCGGCGACGGCGCGCTGGAGTTCCAGCAGGTACGTCGCGTTGGCGCGGCCGATCGGGTTGTCGAGGAAGAGCGTGCCGGCGTGGCGGAGCTGTGACTGGCCGCGGTCGTTGGCGCGGAGGGCGGCCATCGTGCAGTAGAGGGCGATGGCGGCGGTGAGCAGCTGGCCGCCGGAGAAGACGTCCGACATCTGGCCGACGGAGACCCGTTCGGCGCGCAGGACGGCGTCGGGCTTGAGGATTTCGACCGAGACGCCCTTGGGGCCGATCGCGGCGGCGACGCCGCGCAGCAGCAGGGACATGCCGTCGCGGCGCAGGTCGGAGTTCTTCTTGACGGCGGACTGGGTGGCGTCGTCGATGACTTCGCCGAGCCGTTCGACCAGGACGGCGTGGTCGGGGTCCTCGAAGCGGATGCGCAGGAACTCCTGGCCCGACCATTCGCCGAGGCCTTCGGGCAGGCGCGAGAGCCGCTGCGCGGCGCGCAGGGTGGCGAGCGAGGACTCGACCAGGCCGCGCAGGCGGTCGACGATGGAGGCGCGGTTGCGTTCCAGCTGGGTGAGTTCGTCGGTGAGGACGCGCAGCCGGGGGGCGAACGCGGCGGCCCAGGCGGCGGCGTGGTCGGGCAGGGCGGCGGCGGGCAGCTCGCGGATCTGCTGGCGGGCGGGGGTGCGGACGGCTTCGTAGCGGGCGGCGTTGGCGTGCCGGACGAGGGCGTCGGAGGCGTCCCGGACGGCGAGTTCGGCGCCGGTGAGTTCGCCGGCGGCGGTGCGCATGGCGCGCCGGGTGTCGGCGACGGCGGCGCGGGCCGCGGCGAGGCCGCCGAGGTAGGCGTCGGCGGCCTCGGTCTCCTCGCCGTTGTCGCGCAGCGAGTCGCGGAGCTGGCCGGCGAGTTCCTCGAAGTCGGTGGCGGCGGCCTGCGCCTGGTCCAGGGTGCGCTGGAGGTCGGCGTGTTCGGTGCGCGCGGTGTCGACTCGCTCGCGGCGTTCGGCGAGCAGCGCGGTGGCGGTGCGGAGCAGCGCCTGGGCGTGTTCGGGGTCGGCGGGGAGGAGGTCGTCGGGGAGTTCGGTGTGGGCTTCGCCGTTGACGGGGGCGGAGCGTTCGGCGTCGCCGCGCAGGCGCCCGACTTCTTCGGCGGCGGCGCCGGAGCGGGCTTCGATGATGGTGACGAGTTCTTCGGCGCGGGCGGCGGCGGCCTGTCGGGCGGGGCCGTCGGCGCCGTCGGGGCTGGCGAGGAGTTCCTCGGCGCGGGCCTTGACCTTGTTGCTGAGGCGGTCGAGTTCGGCTGCGGCGGCGGCTTCGTCGCCTTCGGCGCGGGCCTGTTCGGCGCGCAGGTCGGCGCCGACGCCGACCTTTTCGTACAGCTGGGCTGCCGCACGGTAGGCCTCGCGGAGGGCGGGCAGCGAGGTGGGGGTGGCGGTCTCGTCGAGTTCGATGCTGGTGTCGGCGGCGGCGATCTCGGCGCGTTCGCCGCGCAGGGTGCGTGCGGTGCGGCGGGCGTCGTCGGCGGCGCGCTGGGCGGCGCGGCGGTCCTCGTCGCAGGTGCGGGCGCGTTCGGTGCACAGGGCCTGGCGGCGTTCGCATTCGGTGGCGTCGTCGGCGAGTTCGCGCTGGCGGCGGGTCCAGTTGGCGCGTTCGCGGAGGCGGAAGGCGAGGCCGGCCAGGGCGTCGGCGCGGCGGCGGGTGCGCTGGGCGGTTTCCCGGCATTCCTCGTGGCGGGCGGCGGCGGCCTGGTGGTCGGCGTCGGCTTCGGTGTGGTCGGCGCGCAGGGTGGCGAGTTCGGCGGCGGTGGCTTCGGCGTGTTCGGCTGCCGCTGCGGCGGCTTCGGCGAGTTCGGCGAGGGTGCCGGGCGGGCAGCTGGCGTGCCAGGAGGCGAGGCGGGCGGCGAGGGCGCGGTCGCCGCCGAGGCGGGCGGCGAGTTCGCGGATGTGTTCCTCGCGGGCGGTGGCGCGGGCGCGCAGTTCGCGGCGTTCGTCGTCGGCGGCGGTCTCGTTGTGCATGGCCGGGTTCGGCGGCACCAGGAAGAACGCGGGCTCGGCTTCGATCGGGGCGGTGAGGGCGGCGGCGGTGCCGACGGCGACGGTGGAGCGGGGCAGCAGGGCGGCGGCGGCGAGCGCTTCGCGGGCCCGGTCGAGCGAGCTGGGGTCGGTGACGACGACGCCGTCGACGAGTTCGGGGCGGGCGGCGAGGATGGCGTCGTGGTCGGCGGGGTCGACGGACTGGGCGAGGTAGCGCCAGCCGGGCAGCGCGGGGATGCCCTGTTCGCCGAGGTATTCGACGGTGGCGAGGACGTCGGGGCCGGGCGGCAGCAGGCCGCCGTCGCCGAGGGCGGCGAGGATCCGGGAGTCGTCGGCGGCGGCGGTGCGCAGGTCGAACAGGGTGCGTTCGGCGCCCGCCACGGACTGGTCGAGCAGTTCGCGCAAGTCCTCGGCGGACGCGTCGAGTTGACGGGGCGTCAGGAAGCCTTCGGTCTCCTCGGCGCCGTCCTGGTAGGGCGTCAGGGAGAGCAGTTCGGCGAGCCGGGGTTCGGCGGCGAGCTGGGCGGCGGTGCGCTGTTCGGCGGCGAGGGTGCGTTCGGCGGCGGTGCGGGCGTCGGTGGCGCGGGCGGCGGCGAGTTCGGCGCGGGCCTCGGCGGCGGCGGATTCGCGGGCCCGGACGGCGGCGGATTCGGCGGCGGTGCGCGCGAGTTCGAGCTCTTCGGTGGCGGCGCGTTCGGCGTCGGCGGCGTGCAGGGCGGCGCGGGCGGGGTCGGGTTCGGCGCCGGAGTCGTCGATCCAGCCGGCTTCGACGGCGGCGGCGGTCTCCTGCTCGACCTCGGTGAGGCGCTGGCGCAGGTGTTCGGCCTCGGAGCGGGCCTTCTGCGCGGCGGTGGCGGCGGCGGTGGCTTCGGCCTGGGCGGCGGAGCCGTCCTGCTGCAACTCGCCTGCGCGCAGCTCCTCCTGGTCGGCGCGGGTCTCGGCGCTCAGCGCGGCGGATTCGAGGGCGCGGGCGAGGGCGCCGGCGGCGCGGTCGCGGGCGGCGAGGGCGGGCGCGGCGTCGAGTTCGGCTTCCCGGATGGCGGCGGCGACCCGGCTGGCACGGTCGGCGGCGGCGCGGTGCCGCAGCACCGCTTCGGCGGCCTGCCAGGCGGTGAACTGGGCGCGGGCGTCGGTGAGTTCGCGGCGCAGGCGGCCGGCTTCGGCGGTCGCGGCCTCCAGGCCGAGGGTGGCGTGCCGGTAGCCGAGTTCGGAGACGATCAGGGCGTGCCGGGTGCGGTCGGTCTCGGCGGCGGTGACGGCGCTCGCGGCGGCGGCGACCTCGACGGAGAGGTCGTGCATCCGGTCGCGTTCGACGGCGGAGCGGGCGGACAGCGAGGTCGCGAGCTTGCGGGTGCGGCGTTCGGCGGCGCGGTGGCCCTCGCGGACGGTCTCCCGGCCGGCGGTGGCGTCGACGATGCGCTGGAGCAGGTCGACGGAGCCGGCGGTGAAGTCGCGTTCGGCGGTGAGTTCGGCGCGGCGGCCGAGCTTGGCGGCGAAGCCGTGCACCAGGTCGGCGAGGCCGTCGGTGTCGCGGGTGTCGGTGACGGCGCGCAGCAGCAGGTCGGTGAAGTCGGCGTCGTTGCGGACCGCGAACAGGCCGGCGGCCTCGCCCTCGTCGGCGTTCATCTCGCGCTGGTAGCGGAAGAGTTCGGGGTCGAGGCCGAGTGCGCCGAGGTGCTCGATCCAGCGGTCGTGGATCTCCTCGAAGGTGACGTCGAGGTGCGGGTGGGCCTTGGCGGCCTCGGTGAGGGTGTCGCGGAAGCCCTTCATGGTGCGGCGGCGGCCGCGGGCCTTCTGGTCGCCGGCCAGGCTGGGCCGTTCGGCGACCGGCAGCGCGTCCAGGGTGAGGCCGGGGCCGGGCCGGAAGGAGTACCAGAGTTCGGCGAACTTCCGCGGGTCGGAGGAGACCTGGCGGCCGCGCCACTCGCTGACCTTGCCGACCACGACGAGTTCGCCGGTGACGGTGTGCTGCCACTCGAGGGCGACGTGGCCGCAGTCGTCGGCCAGCAGGAACTTGCGCAGCACGCCGGAGGAGGCGCCGCCCAGGGTGTTGCGGTGGCCGGGCAGCATCACCGAGAAGATCAGCTTGAGCAGCACGGACTTGCCGCCGCCGTTCTCCAGGAACAGCACGCCGGCGGGCGCGGGGCGGCGCTGCGGGCCTTCCGGCTCCTCCCCGAACAGGCCGATCTGCTGCGGCTGCGGTTCGGGGACCGGATCGCCGACTCCGCGCAGGTCGAGCACCGTGTCGGCGTAGCGGGCGCCCGCCGGTCCGATCGAGTACAGGCGGACCCGGTTCAGCTCGTACATGTGCGGTGGTTCTCCTGGAGCGGCAGTTGCAGGGTGGCGCTGGACAGTTGACGGAGTGTCAGAGTGCGTGGAAGGGCAGGCCCGCGTCGGCGACGAGTTCGTCGCTGTCGTCGGGCGGCAGCAGGGTGGCCGTGCCGTCGCTGACCGGGACGACGCCCAGGTCGAGCAGTTCGGCCATGGCGGCGCTGCCGGCCAGGTCGCGGACCTGCAACTGGTAGCGGGCGGTGGTGCGGTAGGTGCCGCCGGCGTCGTCGGAGGTCTTCTGCAGGAAGCCGGAGTCGACCAGGAAGGACACCGCCTTGGAGACGATGCCGGTGGTGGAGCCGGACAGCCGGCGGGCGTCCTTGGTGGCGCCGGTCGCGGAGCGGCGGGCCCACACCCGCCAGGCCGCCTCCAGGGCGGGGGCGGAGCTCGCCGGGTCGGTGTTGCTGCCCTCGGCCGCGGCGCGTTCCTCGAGGCGGCGGCAGGCCTGCCGGACGAACGCGTCCACGCCGTTGACGCTGACCCGGCCGAGGTAGCCGTCGTCGGCGAGGTCCTCGGGGCGGGGGAAGGCGAGCGCGGCGACCGCGAGGTGTGCGAGGCCGTGCAGGAAGCGGTCGGTGGACTCGGAGGCGGCGCGGCGCGAGTAGTCGCCCATCCGGACGGCGAACACCGACTCCTCGGCGGCGGCGACGGCCATCCCGGCCCGCGGCGAGACCTCCAGCACCACCAGGCCCATGCCGGTGGCGACGGCGTCGGCGAGGCGCCCGAACTGCGGGTCGTCGCGGTAGCGGCGCACCAGTTCGGCGTACTCCGCGTCCCGGGACGGCAGCAGCTTGGCCTGCAGGCCGAAGGACACCAGGCGGGCGGCCTCGGCGACGTCCGCCGGGCTGATCGCCGGGTGGGCGGCAGCGGCCGGCTCGGCGTCCTGCGGCGCCCACGCCTCGGTGCTGGTGGTCATGCGGGTGCTCCTTCGGTGCGGGCGGTGCAAGTGGTGCTGGAAGAACGGCTCGTCACTTCGCGTCCCGGCGGTCGGCGGCCATCCCGGCGGCGTCCAGCAGGGCGCTGCCGACGATCAGGTCCGCGCCGCCGAAGCCCGGGTCGTCCAGGCGGGTGCCGTCGTCCACGGCGAACAGCAGGCGTTCCTCGCCCTGCCGGTACGCGGTGCCGACCGGCGGGCTGGCGGCGTGCACGGCCAGCAGGGCGACCAGGTAGGCGAGTTCTTCGCCGTCCTCGCCGTCGTCGGTGCCGCGGGCGCGGGCGTCGGCGAGCAGGCCGGACAGGCGGCGGGGCGCGTCGGCGGGCAGGTCGAGCAGGTCGAGCGCGGCTTCCAGTTGGGCCTCGGAGAACCGGCTGTCGTCGGGGGTGGCGACCAGGTCGGGTTCGGGCAGTTCGGCGCCGAGGTGTTCGCGTTCGACCGGCGGGGTGAGCAGCAGGTCGACGAGGTCGCTGACCCGGACCGAGACGGGGGTGCGCAGGCCGGTGCCGCGGGCGAAGAACGCGTCGGTGGGCCGGGTGGCGTCCGCGAGCGGGAGGGTGAGAACCGGGGCGAGGAGTTGACCGTAGAGGTCGATGCCGGTGCGCGCGGTGGGTGCGGAGAACGCCTGCCGGTCCTGTTCGGCGCGGAACAGCGGGCCGGCTTCCAGCAGGCGGGTCTGGAGCTGGGTGTGCCGGCGGATGCAGTCCTTGACGATGTCGACGAGTTCGGCGGCGCGCCGCTTGTGCTCGGCGTCGGTGCTCTCGTCGCGGGCCTTGCGGATGTTGGTGAGGATCGCGTTCTCGTGCCGGTACCGGTCGGCGATGTGGTCGAGCGCCTCGTCGATCAGGTCGGGGACGGTCTCCATCCAGTCGACGGCGCGGACGTTGCGGCGGGTGGCCTCGAGGGCGCGGCGCAGCGTTTCGGCGTACTGGACGGTGCGGTAGCGGGCCTGTTCGGCGGCGAGTTGGGCGTCGGCGAGGCGGCCGCGGCGGATCAGCACCTCAAGTTTGACCTCGGCGGCGATCTGAGCGCTCGTCACGTCGGTGTCCAGCGCGCCGACCAGGACGTTGACGGCCTCGTCGGTGGTGCGCAGGTAGACGCCGCCGTCCTGGCCGGGGACTTCCTCGATCAGTTTGAAGTCGTAGTCGCGGCGGGTGTATTCGCCGTCGGGGCCGAAGGTGCCGTAGACGGCGCGGAAGCCGCGGTCGACGCTGCCGACGTTGATCAGCGATTCCAGGACCCAGCGGGCGACGCGTTCGTGCTCGGTGGCGGCGCGGCCGGGGTTCTGGGCGGCGATCCGGGGGTGGAGCCGGCTGAGGACTATGTCGCGGTCGGCGCCGGTGTCGAAGTCCATGTTGAGGGTGACCAGGTCGATGGCGGCGAGACCGATCTCGGCCATCGTGTACGAGGCGTACTCGCCGGCCAGGTTGACCTTGCGGCTGTCGAGGTCGTGCAGCGGCGCGGTGCAGGCGAGCGCCTTGAGCCGGCGGGCGAGTCCCTCGTCGGCGGCCGGTCCGGGGGCGGGCCTGGTGGGCTGGTCTGCGATGGCGGTCACGGGGGACAAGATTAGGGCTTTCCGTGGACAGGTCCGAAACGTCCCCTTTGGGCGGGCTGTTCCGGCATGTTGAACGTGTTCAATTTCAGGTCTAGAGTCCCTCTCGCGACACCGCGTGCCGTTTCCGGCACCCGCGTCATGGAGGGGGGAATCCCCATGTCCGACATCGCCACCGCCCCGACCGGTTCCACCACCGCCGGCCCCGGCCCCGCCACCGTCACCGACACCGCACTCGTCCGACGCCGGATCAGGCGCTGGCTGTGGCTGTTCATCGTCTGCCTGGTACTCAGCGGAGTGACCGCATTCCCGCTGCAGATCGAGACCGACCTGCTGGTCCGGGCCCTGGACGCGAGCGGACTCGACTCCGCGCTCCCCGCCCTCGACGCCTGGGTGCACCGGGTCCGCGACGGCGTCGCCGACGGCTACGGCAACCACCCGTTCCTCGCCTACGGCACCGACTGGCTGGCGTTCGCGCACCTGGTGATCGCGGCCGCGTTCTGGGGCCCGCTGCGGGATCCGGTCCGCAACCTGTGGGTGATCCGCTGGGCGATGCTGGCCTGCGGCGCCGTCATCCCGCTCGCGCTGATCTGCGGCCCGCTGCGCGGCATCCCGCTGTTCTGGCAATTCGTCGACATGTCGTTCGGTGTCTTCGGCGTCATTCCGCTGCTGGTCGTGCACCGCCTGATCCGCACCCTGGAATGGAATCAGGCGGTCCGCACCCACCACGACTTCGCCAGGGTCATCCCCTCCCCCTGACCGTTCCCCATATGACGCGGCAGTGGTTACGCGGCAGTGGCCTCCGGCAGGGTCACGGTGCCGTCGTGCAGCTCCACGACCCGGTCGGCCTGCTCCATCAGGGCCGGGTCGTGGGTGGCCACCAGGGCGGTGACGCCCTGCGAGTGGACCACCGCGCGCAGCAGCTCCATCACGGCCAGGCCGGTCTCGGAGTCGAGCTGGCCGGTCGGCTCGTCCGCGATGATCAGCACCGGGTCGTTGGCCAGCGCCCGGGCGATCGCCACCCGCTGCTGCTGGCCGCCGGACAGTTCGGTCGGCCGCTGCCCGGCGTGCTCGGCCAGCCCGACCAGGGCCAGCAGGGTGCGCGCCCGCTCCTCGCGCTCGGCGGCGGGGAGCCGGCGCAGCCGCATCGGGACGCCGACGTTCTCGGCGGCGGTGAGCATCGGCAGCAGGCCGAAGGACTGGAAGACGAAGCCGATCCGGTCCCGGCGCAGCGCCAGCCGCCCCGCCTCGTCGAGGCCGGACAGGTCGGTGCCGTCGAGCGAGATCCGGCCGCTGGTCGGGATGTCGAGGCCGCCGACCAGGTTGAGCAGGGTGGTCTTGCCGGAGCCGGAGCGGCCCTTGAGGGCGGTGAGTTCGCCGCGGGCCCCGGTGAAGGAGACGCCGCGCAGCGCGTGCACGGTGCGGGCCCCGGCACCGAAGCTGCGCCACAGCTCCTCGACCACGACCATGGGCTCCTGCGGTTCGGTCATCTCGGTCTCCCCCGTTGGCTGTTGGGTGTGAAGGTGCACGATTCTGCTCACTCTGACAACGGTTCGCGCAAGCCCCTTCCGCTGCTTGATCCCATCTGACAGAGTCGTCCGCCATCCGGTACACGCTGAACCGGAACGGGGGTACGGGGAACAATGTTGGGCTTTGTGCTGCGCCGACTGCGCGGGCGGCTGCCGTTGGCCGCCGCCGTGCTGTTCACGGTGCTCATCACCACCACGGTGCTGACCACCCTGGTGGCCTTCAACCGCACCGTCGCCGAGGCCGGCCTGCGCCGGAACCTGGACGGCGGCAGCCGGGCCGTCCTGCAACTGGGCGCCGACCACGCGGCGGACACCAGGGCGGCGGACGACGCGAAGGCCGCCGCGCTCGGCACCCAGCTGTTCGACGGGCTGCCGGTCACCACGCAGTCGCTCGCCCTCAGCCGCGCGTACGGGCTGCCCGCCCTGTCGAGCGCCGCCGGCCGCGAGGTGGACCTGACGGTGCTGGCCGCGCTGGACCGCAGCCGGCTGAAGCTGACCGCCGGTCAGTGGCCGGCCGCCGGCGGCACGGTGCAGACGGTCGTGCCGAGGAGCGCCCTGCTCCGGCTGGGCCTGACCGAGAACGCGCTGCCCGCCAAGGTCACGCTGGCCGACCGGTACGGCGGCCGCCCGCTCACCGTCGAGGTCACCGGCGCCTACCAGGTCGCCGACCGGGACGCCCCCTACTGGCGGCTCGACCCGCTCGGCGGCCGCGAGATCCAGGTCAAGGGCTTCACCACGTACGGTCCGCTGATGGTGGACGACGGCGTGTTCACCTCCGGCCTGCTGACCCAGGGCAGCCGGAGCCTTCAGCTGACCGCCGACTTCTCCACCGCCGCCCCGGAGCGGATCGACCGGATCCGCTCCCGCGCCGACAAGCTGAACGACCTCGTCAAGCAGCACTCCCCGGGCCTCCAGGCGCGCACCGAACTGCCCGCCCTGCTGGCCGAACTGCACTCGGCGACGCTGGTCGCCCGTTCCAGCCTGCTGATCGGGGCGCTCCAGCTGGCGGTGCTGGCCGGGGCCGCGCTGCTGCTGGTGGTGCACCTGGTGGCGGACCGGCAGTCCCGGGAGAACGCCCTGCTCACCTCGCGCGGCGCGACCCGGCGGCGGCTGGCCGCCTGGACGGCGGTCGAGGCACTGCTGCTGGCGCTGCCCGCCGCCGTGCTCGCCCCGCTGCTGACCGGGCCGCTGCTGCGGCTGCTGACCTCCTACGGCCCGCTGACGGGGATGCCGCTGGAGCACACCGACTCCGCCGTCCGCTGGCCGGTGGCCGCGCTGTGCGCGCTGGCCTGTGTCGTGCTGGTCGCGCTGCCGCCCGTGCTGCGGCGCGACGCCGACCGGGTGGTGTCGCGCCGGCAGGCGGTGGTCAGCACCGTGGCCCGCTCCGGCGCCGACCTGACCCTGCTGGCGCTGGCCGTGATCACCTACCAGCAGCTGGCCGCCCGCACCGGCGGCCTCTCGGTGGACGCCGCCGGGCAGCTGGGCATCGACCCGGTGCTGGTCGCGGCGCCCACCCTGGCGCTGTGCGCGGGGACGCTGCTGGTGCTGCGGGTGCTGCCGTTCGCGGCCCGGCTCGGGGCCCGGCTGGCCGCCCGGGGCCGCGGCCTCGGCGCGGCGCTCGGCGGCTGGCAGCTGGCCCGCCGCCCCGGCCGGGCGAACGGGCCGGTGCTGCTGCTGGTGCTGGCGGTCGCCACCGGTGTGCTGGCGCTCGGTCAGCACGCCGCCTGGCGCGACTCGCAGCGCGACCAGGCCGACTTCGCCTCGGCGGGCGGCCTGCGGATCCAGGGCTCGGCGCTGCCCGCGTTCGGCCAGGGCGGCCGGTATTCGGCGCTGCCCGGCGGCGACCGGCTGCTGCCGGTCGCCGAGTTCGACCAGTGGCTCCCGGGCGACAAGCGGGGCCGGGTGCTGCTCACCGACACCGCCCGCGCCGCCACCGAACTGCACGTCCGGCCCGACCTGTTCGGCGGCCGGCCCGCCACCGAGCTGTTCGCGCCGCTGGCCGAACCGCAGCCGGCCGGCCTCGAGCTGCCCGGAAAGCCGGCCCGGATCGACCTGGCCATGGCCGTCCACGTCGCCGACCGCCCCACGGGGATCTACCCACCCGGTTGGGCACAGCCGGAGGTGACGGCACCCGATCTCTGGCTCCACCTGCGGGACGCCTTCGGCGCGCAGTACCGCGTCCTGGTGCCGCAGCTCCCGGCCCAGGGCGAAAAGTCCTTCTCGGTCGACCTGGACGCGCTGACCGCCGCCCCGCTCGGCTCAGCCGCCGCGCCGCTCAGCCTGACCGGCTTCGAGCTGACGTACGGCACCAACAGCAAGGACTCCGCCAGCGAGGTGACGATCCGCCGGCTGGCCGTCTCCGACACCGCGACCGGACCGGCCACGCCCGTTCCTACGCCCCCCGGCACCTGGAGCGGCACCGGCACCCCGGTGACGGTGACCGGCGACGGCGCCGAGGACCGGCTGGTGACCGTCGCGTACACCCCGGTCCGGGGCGAGGGCGTGAACGAAAGCAAGCGCGCCCTGGTGCTCGCCCCCGGCGCCACCCCGTCCGGCCCGGAGGTCAAGGCCCTGGCCACCCGCACGTACCTGACGGACTCCGGCGCCAAGGTCGGCGACCTGATCAAGGTCCAGCTCGGCAGCACCAGCATGCCGGTGCGGATCACCGGCCAGGTCGAGGCGCTGCCCGTGTACGGCGACACCGGCCTGCTGCTCGACCTGGCCGGCACCCACCGCTGGCTGACCGACCACGGCGCCGAGGTCCCGCCCGTCTCCGAGTGGTGGCTGCCCGCCACCGGCCCCGGCGACCGTACCCCCGCCGAGGCCGCCGCCGCCCTGCGCGCCGGACCGACCGCCCAGCAGCTGACCCTCCGCGAGGAGGACGCCGCCGCCCGCTCCGGCGACCCGCTGAGCGCCGCCCCGCAGAGCGCGCTGGCAGCGCTGGCGCTGGCCGCCGCCGTCCTCGCCACCATCGGCTTCGTCGCCGCCGCGGCCGCCTCGGCGAGCGAACGGGCCGGCGAGTCGGCGGTGCTGATGGCCCTCGGCACGCCGCCGCGGCTGCTGCGCCGGACCGCCGCCGCCGAACAGGTCGTGCTGGTCGGCATCGGCACCGGCGTCGGGCTGCTGCTCGGAGCCGCGCTGGCCCACCTGGTGGTGCCGCTGGTGGTCCTCACCCCCGCGGCCCGCCCCCCAATGCCCGAAGTCCTGGTCGGGCTGCCGCTCGGCCAGGTGCTCGCCCTGGCGGCCGGGACCGCCGCCCTGCCGCTGCTGTCCGCCTTCCTGGTCGGCAGCCGTCGCGACATGGCCGCCCGGCTCCGGTTCGTGGAGGACAAATGAGCACCCCGGCCCCCTGGATCCGTACCCGGCTGCGCGCCGCGCCCCTGGGCGCCCTGCTCACCGCCGCCCTGGCGTTCACCGTGGTCTTCCTGTCCGCGGCCCTGCCCCGGGCGCAGGACCGCGGGGCGGACGGCGCGCTGCAGAGCTACCTGCGCACGGTCGGCCCGACCGCCACCAGCGTGCAGGTCACCGCCGCGGTCCCGAACAGCGGCGACACCCCGCAGCTGCTGGACTCCACCGCGGAGCAGATCGCCGCCGCCATCGGCCCGGTGCTCCCGCTCGACCCGAGCGGCCCGGTGTACGGACGCCGGGGCGCCCAGCCGCGCAGGCTGCCCGACCCCGCGCTGATCCGCCCCGAGGGCGTCCCGCCGGAGTTCGCCCTGCAGTACCAGCACGGGGCGCGCGAGCACCTGAAGCTGACGGCGGGCCAGTGGCCGGACAGCCCGCCGGACGGCGGGCCGATCCCGGTCGCGCTGTCGGCGTCCGCCGCCGAGACCGTCGGGGTCAAGCTCGGCATGGTGCTCGACGGCACCAAGTCGATCACGGACCGCATCTCCGTGCCGCCGAACGCGTCGCAGATCCGGGTGGTCGGCTTCTACACCGTCGACAACCCGTCTGACCCGTTCTGGGACCGGTTCGGCTGCGCTGTCGCGGCCTGCACGAACTACACCCCCGGCGGCCCCGGCCAGCCCCCGGAGAAGTACTGGTACGCCGTCGCGCTGACCGGTTCGGAGAACATGTCCCGGATCGGCGAGTGGGGCCACGGCAGCGAGGACTACTGGCGGCTGCCGGTGCGGGTGGACGCGCTGCGGGCCGACCGGCTCCAGCAGACCTCCTTCGACCTCGCCTCCGTCACCCAGGGCCCGGTCTCCGTCAAGCTGACCAACGGCCTCGGACGGATCAACCTCCGCGTCACCAGCCCGCTGCGCACCATGATCGACAACGCCTGGGGGCGGCAGCGCGCCATCGACTCGCTCACCGAGGTCGGCCCCGCCGGCGCGGCCGGAGTCGCCGCCGTGGTGCTCTGCCTCGCCGCGGCGCTGACCGCCGAACGGCGCACCGCGGAACTGCGGCTGCTGCGGGCCCGCGGCGCCTCGATCCGCGGCACGTGCCGGCGGCTGCTCGGCGAAGGCTCGCTGACCGTGCTGCCCGCCGCCGCACTCGGCGCGCTGCTCGCCTTCACCCTGCTGCCCACCCCGCGCTGGCTGCCCGCCGCCGTCGCGGCCGGCTCGGTGACCCTGCTCGCCCTGCTGGCCTTCCCGGTCCGGGCCGCGCTGCTGCTCCGCGACAAGGCCGGCAGCGGCTTCTCCGGACGCCGCCGCCTGATGGCCGAAATCGCCGTGCTGGCCACCACCGCGGCCGCCGTCACCCAGGTCGTCCGGCGCGGGGTGGCCCCGGCCGGCGAAGGGGTGGACCTGCTGCTGGTGGCCGCACCGCTGCTGCTCGCGCTGACCGGCGCGCTGCTGCTGGCCCGGATCCAGCCCGCCATGATCGGACTGCTGGCCCGCTGGGCCGGGCGGCGGCCCGGCGCCATCGCCTTCCTCGGCCTGGCCCGCGCCGCCCGCGGCAACGGCCGCTCGCGCCCCTCGGCGCTGCCGCTGCTCGCCCTGGTGCTCGCGGTGACCTGCGGCGCGATCGGCGCCACCGTGCTGACCTCGGTCGCCGCCAAACGCACCGAAGTCGCCCGGTACAGCATCGGCGGCGACGTCTCGGTCAGCGGCGGAACGCTCGCCGGACTGTCGGACGCCTTCCTCTCCGCCGCCGACCGGCTGCCCGGCGTGGACGTCTCGCTGCCGGTCTGGACCGACGACGACGTGACGCTGACGTTCGGCAACGGCGGTTCGGTCCGGGTCAACGTGGTGGTGGCCGACCCGGTCAAGTACGCGAAACTCGCCGACATCGCCGGGCGGGGCCGGTTCGACCCGGCGGTCTTCACCGCCCAACCGGACAGTGCGGTGCCCGCCCTGGTCAGCAGCGACCTGCCGAACGGCACCTTCAACCTCCGGCTGGCGGGCGGCGAGGCGGTCACGATCCACACCGTCGCCGTCGCCGACGGCACCCCCGCCTTCAACGGCGCCGAGAACACCACCGTGGTGCTGCCGCTCGGCGCGGCCAAGGACCTGCTGCCCCGGTTCGGCGCCCCCAAGAAGTGGCTGGCGATCGGAAACATCGACGACGCCGCCGTGCGCGCCCTGGCCGCCCAGTACCTCGGGCCGGCGGCCACCGGCGACCAGCCGGGCCACGTGGTGCGGACCCGCACCGCCGACACCGCGGACCTCGGCAACGACCCGCTGCAGGCCTCCGCCGAGCGGATGTTCTGGGTCTCGGTCGGCGCCACCGCCCTGTTCGCGGTGCTCTCGGTCCTGCTCACGCTGTTCCGCGCCGGACCCGAACGGGCCGCGACCCTGGCCCGGCTGCGCACCATGGGCCTGCGGCCCCGGCAGGGGCTGGCGCT
>NZ_JBIALR010000031.1:0-71955 GCF_042873675.1 Kitasatospora sp. NPDC004614 | reverse complement strand
TTCCTTCGAGCCGCATTCCTGCGGGCCCTCCGGGCGCTTCGTTCTTTCGTGTTCTCAGCTTATCAGATGTTTTCCGCTCCGTTTTCCGGAGTTTCATTCATTCCGATTTGCTTTGGCCTTTCGGCGCTCCCGAACTCTATCAGAGTTTCTCGGCCTGTTTTCCCCGCCCCATTCGAACGAATTCGAATTCGGAGCGAAGCCGCACGACCGTGGGGCAACCCGGAGAACATTACGCACCGGGCTGCCCCAGGTCAAATCAGGTCGGTCAGACCTCGACGACGACCGGGAGGATCATCGGGCGGCGCCGGTAGTTGTCGGCGACCCACTTGCCGACGGTCCGGCGGACCAGCTGCTGAACCTGGCGGACCTCCAGGACGCCTTCCCCGGCGGAGCGGGTGAGGGCTTCCTCCAGCTTGCCGGCGATGGACGCGAATGCCGCGTCGTCGATGCCGGAGCCACGGGCCTGGAAGGTCGGGCCGCTGACCATCTTGCCGTTGGTGGAGTCGACCACCACGAAGACGGAGATGAAGCCCTCTTCGCCGAGGATCCGGCGGTCCTTGAGCGAGGCCTCGGTGATGTCGCCGACCGAGGAGCCGTCCACGTAGACGTAGCCGGCCTGGACCTTGCCGGCGATCCGGGCGACGCCCTTCTCCAGGTCGACGCAGACGCCGTCCTCGGCGATGACCACGCGGTTGCGCGGGACGCCGGTGGCGATGCCGAGGTCGGCGGCGGCGCGCAGGTGGCGCCATTCGCCGTGGACCGGCATCAGGTTCTTCGGCTTGCAGATGTTGAAGAAGTACAGGAGCTCGCCGGCCGAGGCGTGGCCGGAGACGTGCACCTTGGCGTTGCCCTTGTGAACGACCTTGGCGCCCCAGCGGGTGAGGCCGTTGATGACCCGGTAGACGGCGTTCTCGTTGCCGGGGATCAGCGAGGAGGCGAGGACGACGGTGTCGCCCTCGACGATGCGGATCTGGTGGTCGCGGTTGGCCATCCGGGACAGCGCGGCCATCGGCTCGCCCTGGGAGCCGGTGCAGATCAGCACCACCTCCTTGTCGGGGAGGTCGTCGAGGGTCTTGACGTCGACAATCAGGTTGCCGGGGACCTTCAGGTAGCCGAGGTCGCGCGCGATGCCCATGTTGCGGACCATCGAGCGGCCGACGAAGGCGACCTTGCGCTTGTACTCGTGCGCGGCGTCCAGGACCTGCTGGATGCGGTGCACGTGGCTGGCGAACGACGCGACGATGATCCGGCGATCGGCGTTCGCGAAGACGTTGCGCAGCGCGGCGGAGATATCGCGCTCGTGCGGGATGAAGCCGGGGACCTCGGCGTTGGTGGAGTCCACCAGCAGGAGGTCCATGCCCTCTTCGGCCAGCTTGGCGAAGGTCGGCAGGTCGGTGAGGCGGCCGTCCAGCGGGAGCTGGTCCATCTTGAAGTCACCGGTGGCGACGACCATGCCCGCGGGGGTGCGGACGGCGACGGCCAGGGCGTCGGGGATGGAGTGGTTGACCGCGATGAACTGGCAGTCGAAGGGGCCGATCCGCTCGCGGTCGCCCTCGGCGACCTCCAGGACGTAGGGGCGGATGCGGTGCTCGGCGAGCTTGGCCTCGATCAGGGCGAGGGTGAGCTTGGAGCCGATCAGCGGGATGTCCGGGTTCTCCCGGAGGAGGAAGGGGACGGCGCCGATGTGGTCCTCGTGGCCGTGGGTCAGGACGATGCCGTCGATCTTGTCGAGGCGGTCCCGGATGTAGCTGAAGTCGGGGAGGATCAGGTCGACGCCGGGCTGCTCGTCCTCGGGGAAGAGCACGCCGCAGTCGATGATCAGGATGCGGTCGCCGTACTCGAGGACCGTCATGTTGCGGCCGATCTCGCCGAGACCGCCCAGCGGGGTGATGCGGAGAGCGCCCTCCTTGAGTGCGGGGGGAGCGCCGAGTTCGGGGTGCGGGTGGCTCAAAAGACTCTCCTCACGACGCACGCCATATGCCCGGAGGGTTCTTCCCCCGGCGGCATATGGCGTGCGTCCATCGTGGTTACCTGACTGCCGATTTGCCGCGCGCCTTCGGTCCCGGTCCAGCGGCGGACCTGGTGGGGTCCGGCGAGCCGGGGACGCGCACGTCTGTTGTTGGTTACAGGTGTACCCCGCCGGCGGCGAGATCCTCCTTCAACCGGGCGATCTCCGCGTCCGTGGCGGAGACCAGGGGCAGCCGGAGCGGGCCGGCCGGGTGTCCCTGCAGGTTCAACGCCGCCTTGGAGAGAATCACTCCCTGGGTGCGGAAGATACCGGTATAGACCGGCAGCAGCGACTGGTGGACGGCGAGCGCCTTGGCGTGGTCGCCGGCGACGAACGCCTCGATCATGGCGCGCATCTCGGCGGCGACGACGTGGCCGACCACGCTGACCACGCCGACGGCTCCGACCGAGAGCAGCGGCAGGGTCAGGTTGTCGTCGCCGGAGTACCAGGCGAGGCCGGTGTCGGCGATGGCGCGGGCGGCCGCCGCGACGTCGCCCTTGGCGTCCTTGTTGGCGACGATCCGCGGGTGCTCGCCGAGGCGGACCAGGGTGTCGTGTTCGAGCGCGACGGCGGCGCGGCCGGGGATGTCGTACAGCATCACCGGCAGCTCGGTGGCGTCGGCGATCGCGACGGTGTGCCGGTACAGGCCCTCCTGCGGCGGCTTGCTGTAGTACGGGGTGACTGCGAGCAGGCCGTGGGCGCCGGCGGCCTGCGCCTGGCGGGCGAGTTCGACGCTGTGGTGGGTGTTGTTGGTGCCGACGCCGGTGATGACGTGGGCGCGGTCTCCGACCGCCTCGACCACGGCCCGGACCAGCTGGGCCTTCTCCTCGTCGGTGGTGGTGGGCGACTCGCCGGTGGTGCCGTTGAGTACCAGGCCGTCGTTCCCGGAGTCCACCAGGTGGGCGGCGAGGCGCTGGGCGCCGTCGAGGTCGAGCTCGCCGTCGGCGGTGAAGGGGGTGACCATCGCGGTCAGGACCCGGCCGAAGGGCGTCTGCGGTGTGGAGGTCGGAGCCATGGGTCCAAAGCTACTCGTAGGGCGGTGGTCGACAGCCACGCAGGTCCAGGGTTTGGACAGTCCTGGGGGTCGCGGGCCGGGCCCGACATGGGATTCCGGTGCTGCGCGCTCGGGGGTTCACGCAGCACCGGAATCCGTGCCCCGAGCGTATGGAGCGGCCGAGAACGCCGCAATCCGGGCATCTGAGACAAGTCCGTCCATCTACCCGTCCGCGCAGGTCAGCGGCCGGCTCGCGGGCCGCCTGCGGCAGGCCGCACGGGTGAGCACGGCCGGGCCGGGGTCCGACGGTCCGTCAGACCCCGGCCACGGGGTCGGACGTCAGACCTTGCGCCAGCCGGGGACCCAGGCGCCGTCCTCGACGGTGTAGTCGCCGAACAGCGAGGGCGCCTCCTTGACCATCAGCTCGCCGATCTTGCCGAACAGCAGCCGGATCTCCTCCTCGGCGCCCGGCGCGGTGCGGTTCTCGATGACGTGGCGCAGGGTGCGCACGTTCGCCGTCCAGACCAGGCCGGTGGCCAGGCCCTCGGGGGCGAAGCGGCGCATGAAGGAGGTCTTCTCCTTCTTCTCGTGGAACTTGACGCCCTCCTCGTCCAGCCCGAAGTGGTCGGCCATCCAGTGCTGGAACTCCTCGATCTGCTGCATCAGGCCGGTGGCGCGGCCCATCAGCTCCTCGTCCTGCTGCGCCCACTCGGGGAACCAGAACGGGATGTCGTCGAGGCGGACGAAGCGCAGCGACTCCTGGGAGACCGCGACGCCGGCCCGGTGGCGGACCAGCTCGTGGGTGACCACCCGGCTGACGTTGTGCAGCACGAAGGTGAAGGAGACGTGCTCCAGCACCGAGCCGTGGGCGCTGGCCAGGATGTTCTTCAGGTAGACGTCCTGGTCGGTGCGGACCTTGGTGACGTTCGGGTTGAGGCCCGGCTTCCACGAGCGGTAGCAGATCCGGCCGGCGAACTCGGCGAGGTTCTGGGCGTCGTCCAGGTCGCCGCGGTCGACCCGCTCCAGCCAGCTCTCGCCGCCGACGTCCTGCAGGTAGGCCGCGACCTCGTCGTAGTCGAGCTCGGGGCGGGCGATCAGGTGGACCTGGGGTTCGACTGCGCGCATGGGTGATGTCCTGGCTGTTCGGGGGCGGTACAGGTCAGTTTACGGCGGTGGCCGTGGAGTGCCGGTCGTGCAGCTTGATGGCGTGCTGCATGGCCTTGCGGGCGCGCGGTACGTCACCGGCGTCGGCGTAGGCGACGGCGAGCCGGAAGAAGTTCCGCCAGTCGGTGGGGTCGGCCTCGGCCTCGCGCTTGCGCCGGGCGAACACGGCGTCGGCGGAGACCCGGTCGATCCGGCCGCCGCCGGTGCGCTTGAGCTCGTCCACGGGCAGGCCGCCCTCGGCCTCCAGCTCACGGGCGAGCCGCTCGCTGGCCCGGCCGAAACGGACGGTCTGGCGGAGGAACCAGACCCCGATCACCGGGATGACGAAGGCGCACACGCCGATGCCGATGCCGAGCGGCTTGCCGGTGGCGACGAGCTGGACGCCCTCCCCCACGCAGACCACGCTGACCAGCAGCAGGACGCCGGAGAGGATGAAGAAGCCGGTACGAGAGGTCATGTCACAGGTCCAGGAAGTGTTCCAGGCCGAAGGTCAGGCCCGGGTGGTCGGCGATCTTCCGCACGCCGAGCAGGATGCCGGGCATGAAGCTGCTGTGGTGCATGGAGTCGTGCCGGATGGTCAGCGTCTCGCCGGTGTCGCCGAACATCACCTGCTGGTGGGCGAGCAGGCCGCGCAGTCGCACCGCGTGCACCGGGACGCCGTCCACGTCGGCGCCGCGGGCGCCGGGCAGGCTGTGCGTGGTCGGGTCCTGCTGCGGGGGCAGGCCGGCCTCGGCGCGGGCGGCGGCGATCAGCTGCGCGGTGCGGGTGGCGGTGCCGGACGGGGCGTCGGCCTTGCGGTCGTGGTGGAGCTCGACCACCTCGACGGACTCGAAGTACTTGGCCGCCAGCTGGGAGAACTTCATGCCGAGGATCGCGCCGATGGAGAAGTTCGGGGCGATCAGCAGGCCGAGCTCCGGGGCGTCGGCGAGCAGGCCGCGGACGGTCTCCAGGCGCTCCTCGGTCCAGCCGGTGGTGCCGGTGACCACGTGGATGCCGTTGCGCAGGCAGTAGTCGAGGTTGCCCATCACCGAGTCGGGGTGGGTGAGTTCGACCGCGACGTCGACCCCGGCGTCGCCGAGTTCGGTGAGCTTCGAGCCACGGCCGAGGGCGGCCACCAGCTCCATGCCTTCGGCGGCCTCCACGGCCTTGACGGCCTCCGAGCCGATCCGGCCCTTGGCGCCGATCACGGCGACGCGCAGCGTCATGTCAGTTGTCCTTCCGGGCGAGCGGGCAAGCGGGCGAGCAGGCGAATCAGGCGAGCAGGTCGGCCAGCTTGGCGGCCCGCCGGTCGTTGATCGGGCCGATCAGCGCGAGCGAGGGCCGGTGCGCCCCCAGCACATCACGGGCGACGGCGTGCACGTCGTCCAGGGTGACCTCGGCCATCTTGCGCAGCATCTCGTCCACCGACAGGTGGTGGCCGTAGGAGAGTTCGGCCTTGCCGATGCGGTTCATCAGCGAGCCGGTGTCCTCCATGCCGAGCACGGTGGAGCCGGAGATCTGGCCGATCGCGCGGCGCAGTTCCTCCTCGGTGATGCCTTCCTCGACCACCCGGGCGAGTTCCTCGCGGCAGATCTTCAGCACTTCCTCGACCCGCTTGGGCTGGCAGCCGGCGTAGATGCCGAACAGGCCGGTGTCGGCGTACGAGGACGAGTAGGAGTACACGGAGTACGCCAGGCCGCGCTTCTCCCGGACCTCCTGGAACAGCCGGGAGCTCATGCCGCCGCCGAGGGCGGCGTTGAGCACGCCCAGCGCCCAGCGGCGCTCGTCGTGCCGCGGGATGCCGGGGACGCCGAGCACCAGGTGGGCCTGCTCGGTCGGGCGGTTGAGGACGGCGGCCTTGCCGGAGGTGCGGACCGGCTTGACGCCGCGCCGGACCTCCGCGGGGTGGCCCTTGGACTTGGCCAGCACCTGCGCGAACGCCTTCTCCACCAGCTTGACCACCTTGGCGTGGTCGAGGTTGCCGGCCGCCGCGACCACCAGGTTCTCCGGCTTGTAGCGGCGGTGGTAGAAGCCCGCGATCTGGTCGCGGCTCAGCCCGGACACGGTCTCCTGGGTGCCGAGGATCGGGCGGCCGAGCGGACCGGTCCCGAAGATCACCTTGGCGAACAGGTCGTGCACCACGTCGCCCGGGTCGTCCTCCGCCATCGCCATCTCTTCCAGGATGACGCCGCGCTCGGACTCCACGTCCTCGGGCCGGATCAGCGAGCCGGTGAGCATGTCGCACACCACGTCGATGGCCAGCGGCAGGTCGGTGTCGAGCACCCGCGCGTAGTAGCAGGTGTTCTCCTTGGCGGTGAACGCGTTCATCTCGCCGCCGACCGCGTCCAGCGCGGCGGAGATCTCCAGCGCGTCGCGCCGGGCGGTGCCCTTGAAGAGCAGGTGCTCCAGGTAGTGCGTGGCGCCGTTCAGCACCGGGGTCTCGTCCCGGGAGCCGACGCCGACCCAGATGCCGAAGGTGGCGCTGCGCACCGTCGGGAGGGTCTCGGTGACGACCCGCAGGCCGCCGGGGAGCACGGTGCGGCGGACAGTGCCCGCGCCGCCTTCGGTGCCCTTGAGCAGGGTCCGGGTGGTGCCGGGGCGCTGCTTCGCCGCCGAGGCCTGGGCCACGGGTGTTCCTTCCAGCTACTGCTTCACGAGGAGAGCTTCACGAACTGCACGAACTGCATGAACTGCAGGTACTTCACGAACAGGGCGCGGCCCGCACGCGCCGGATGGGGCGTGCGGGCCGCAGGGTGTTACCGGGGTGTCACTCGGAGGCGGCCTCGCCGCTCTCCTCGCCCTCGATGACGGGGATCAGCGACAGCTTGCCGCGCGGGTCGATCTCGGCGATCTCGACCTGCACCTTGGCGCCGACGCCGAGCACGTCCTCGACGTTCTCGACGCGCTTGCCACCGGCCAGCTTGCGGATCTGCGAGATGTGCAGCAGACCGTCCTTGCCCGGCATGAGCGAGACGAAGGCGCCGAACGTGGTGGTCTTCACCACGGTGCCCAGGTAGCGCTCGCCGACCTCCGGCATGGTCGGGTTGGCGATCTGGTTGATCGTCGAGCGGGCGGCCTCGGCGGCCGGGCCGTCGGCGGCACCGATGTAGATGGTGCCGTCGTCCTCGATGGTGATCTCGGCGCCGGTGTCCTCCTGGATCTGGTTGATCATCTTGCCCTTGGGGCCGATGACCTCACCGATCTTGTCCACCGGGATCTTGATGGTGATGATCCGCGGCGCGTTCGGGGACATCTCGTCGGGCGAGTCGATGGCCTCGTTCATCACGTCGAGGATGTGCAGGCGGGCGTCCCGGGCCTGCTTCAGCGCGGCGGCCAGCACGGAGGCCGGGATGCCGTCGAGCTTGGTGTCCAGCTGCAGGGCGGTGATGAAGTTGCGGGTACCGGCGACCTTGAAGTCCATGTCGCCGTACGCGTCCTCGGCACCGAGGATGTCGGTGAGCGTCACGTAGTGGGTCTCACCGTCGATCTCCTGCGAGATCAGGCCCATGGCGATACCGGCGACGGCGGCCTTCAGCGGCACACCGGCGTTCAGCAGCGACATGGTGGACGCGCAGACCGAGCCCATCGAGGTGGAGCCGTTGGAGCCCAGCGCCTCGGAGACCTGACGGATCGCGTAGGGGAACTCCTCGCGGGTCGGCAGGACCGGGAGGATCGCGCGCTCGGCGAGGGCGCCGTGGCCGATCTCGCGGCGCTTCGGCGAACCGACGCGGCCGGTCTCGCCGACCGAGTACGGCGGGAAGTTGTAGTTGTGCATGTAGCGGCGACGGGTCTCCGGGGAGAGCGTGTCGAGCTGCTGCTCCATGCGCAGCATGTTCAGCGTGGTGACGCCCAGGATCTGGGTCTCGCCGCGCTCGAACAGGGCCGAGCCGTGCACCCGCGGGATGGCCTCGACCTCGGCGGCCAGGGTGCGGATGTCGGTGACGCCGCGGCCGTCGATGCGGACCTTGTCCTTGATGACGCGCTCGCGGACGATCTTCTTGGTGAGCGCGTTGTAGGCGCCGCTGATCTCCTTCTCGCGGCCCTCGAACTCCGGGAGCAGCTTGTCGGCGGCGACGGCCTTGATGCGGTCCAGCTCGTTCTGGCGCTCCTGCTTGCCCGCGATGGTCAGCGCCTTGGACAGCTCGTCCTTGACGGCGGCGGTCAGCGCGGCCAGCACGTCGTCCTGGTACTCCAGGAAGCGCGGGAACTCGCCGGTCGGCTTGGCGGCCTGCTTGGCCAGCTGGGCCTGCGCGGCGCACAGCACCTTGATGAACGGCTTCGCGGCCTCCAGGCCGGCGGCGACGATCTCCTCGGTGGGGGCGTCGGCGCCGCCCTCGACCAGCTTGATGGTCTTGTCGGTGGCCTCGGCCTCGACCATCATGATCGCGACGTCGCCGTCCGGCAGGACGCGACCGGCGACGACCATGTCGAAGACGGCCGACTCCAGCTCGGAGTGGGTCGGGAAGGCCACCCACTGGCCGTTGATCAGCGCGACGCGGACGCCGCCGATCGGGCCGGAGAACGGCAGGCCGGCCAGCTGGGTGGAGGCGGAGGCCGCGTTGATGGCCACCACGTCGTACAGGTGGTCGGGGTTCAGCGCCATGACGGTGACGACGACCTGGACCTCGTTGCGCAGGCCCTTGACGAAGGACGGGCGCAGCGGGCGGTCGATCAGGCGGCAGGTGAGGATCGCGTCCTCCGACGGCCGGCCCTCACGGCGGAAGAACGAGCCGGGGATGCGGCCGGCGGCGTACATCCGCTCCTCGACGTCCACCGTCAGCGGGAAGAAGTCGAAGTGCTCCTTGGGCTGCTTCGAGGCGCTGGTGGCCGACAGCACCATGGTGTCGTCGTCCAGGTAGGCCACGGCGGAGCCGGCGGCCTGACGGGCCAGGCGGCCGGTCTCGAAGCGGATGGTGCGGGTACCGAAGCTGCCGTTGTCGATGACGGCCTCGGCGTAGAAAACGTTCTCTTCCACCTGGAAGATCTCCTCTTTTGTACGTCTCCCCAGGAGCGCCGCTGCGCTTGCCTGCCGTGGCCCGGGCAGTTGGGCCGGTCTTCGATCGAAGCCACCGGGTCCGTCCCCGCGTGTCGGGGGTTCCGGCGGCCACTACCGAGGACCGGCGCCTTTCGGCGTGCGGCGGCGTCTGCGTGTGGACGCTCCTGCGGTGCGGGCGGCTTCCGTTTGAAGCCTTGTCGGCCCGCAAGGGCGGGCATGCCCTTTACCTTACAAATTCACACCCTATCGAGCGCGGCTTTACGGCGAGCTGTTCGCGGGGTGCGGTCGCGAGGTGGCGCGGAAAGCGCCGAGGGGCGGCTCCCCGGTGAGGGGAGCCGCCCCTACGAGCGGTGTCAGCGGGCGCCGCCGGCGGCACCGCGGCGGATGCCGAGGCGGTCCACCAGGGTACGGAAGCGCTCGATGTCCTTCTTGGCCAGGTACTGCAGCAGGCGGCGACGCTGGCCGACCAGGATCAGCAGGCCACGACGCGAGTGGTGGTCGTGCTTGTGGAACTTGAGGTGCCCGGTCAGGTCCGAGATGCGGCGGGAGAGCATGGCCACCTGAACCTCGGGAGAGCCGGTGTCGCCCTCCTTCTGGCCGAACTCGGCGATGATCTGCTTCTTGACGTCAGCGGCGAGGGCCACGGGCATCTCCTTAGGTGTGTGCCGAGTGGCCCTGGTCGAAAGCACAGGGCCTGACAGAACTCGGACGGATCAACGATACCAGCGCGGCTCAGCCGGTCGCGCCGCGCACCACGTTGTAGATGTTGAGCACGGCCAGCGCCAGCGGCACCAGGGCGATCAGCATCAGGCTGTCGACCATGTCCAGGATGCGGCCCCAGAACGGGGACACACCGGAACGCGGGACGATCAGCGCGATCGCGATCATGATCGCGGCGCCGGCCGCGATGGACGCGGACAGCCACACCGTGCGCAGTTCGCCGGTGTCGCTGCCGCCGAGGGCCGCGGCCGCCGCCAGGTGCATCGGGGTGTGCAGGGCCAGGCCGAGGATCAGCAGCGACAGGCCGGCCAGGCCGGCGATGGTGAGCGCGAACACCTGGGCGGTGTAGCGGAACAGCCGGGCGCGCAGCATGGTCGTGACGCCGATGGCCAGGGCCAGCAGTTCGGCCCAGCTGCGGTCGCTGAAGCCGAGCACGGTGCAGGCGCCGACGATGGTGGTGGCGGCGCCGCCGACCAGGCCGACCAGCACCTCGTGGCCGCGGCGGGCCTGGGCGGCGATCCGCTCGTACTGGACGGTCTCGGCGCTGGCGGTCTCCTCGCCGTAGGCGGTGCCGCGGGTGCGGGCCTGGCCGGGGGCGCTGAAGCCGACGGGCAGGCGGGCGAACCGGGCGGACAGCGCGGGCAGGAAGCCGACCGCGGCGACCGCGGCGACGCCGGTGACGGCGGCGATGTCGGTGATCGCGGTGCCGGACATCAGCACCGCGGCGAAGGTGGCCAGGGTGCCGGCGGCGGCGACGAAGGCGGCGGCGACGAACACCGAGTCCTTCTCCGGCAGCAGGCCGACCAGCAGGACGGAGACCACCAGCACGGTGACGCAGCCGACCAGGAACTGGAGCCGGCCGGGGCCGTCGCCGGCGCCCGGGACGTCGATGATGCCGGAGCCGGCCAGCATGGCGTGCGGCAGCGCGCCGAGGCCGAGCGCGAGCGCGGCGATGTGGTCGTCGTAGACCCGGGCGCGGACAGCGGCGTAGGTCACCAGCACGACGGCGGTGACGCCGGCCAGGATGCCCGGCAGGCCGAACATGTTGTGCCGCAGGTCGGAGAACCACAGCGCGAACGCCAGCAGGGTGAGCAGCACCGTGCCGGAGATCAGGCCGAAGGCCCGCATCAGGTCGGGGCTCCAGAACCTGCGGTCGGCCTCGACCGCCGAGGCGATGGCGTCGGCGACGTCGTCGTAGACGGCCGGCGGCAGCGACTCGGAGAACGGGCGAAGGCTCAACAGGTCACCGTCGCGGACCTGTTGGGCCGCCAGCGGAAGTCCGCTGTCGAGCACGGTGCCGTCCCGCCGCACCAAATGGAACCCGGTCGGTGTTCCGTCCACCTGGGTCTGCCCGGAGAGCCGCAGCACTTCCGGGTAGATGTCGGCGAGCGGGACGTCCTCCGGCAGGGCGACGTCGATCCGGCTGTCCGGTGCCACCACGGTGACCCGGCAGAAACCGGTCGTAGCGTTTGTGCTCACCGGCCCTCTCCCCCTCGTTGGCTGTGTCGGCAAGTCTGCTGACCACTCGTCGACCGGTTCCGGAACTGTCACGGCCCGAACGAGAGTTGGCGCGGCGTCACCTTACCCCCTCGGCGCAAGGACGCACTGCGTCGGGGGCGTGGACGGGGTGCGGGCGGCGCGTGCGGGTGGAGGCGGTGCGCAGGCGTGCCGGGGGTTGTGTGTTGACGCCCGGTCAGAACCCTGCCGGTGGCCGACCCCGTGGACGAACGGCTTGCCCAGCGCAGTAGGATCGGCCCCTGCGCACGGCGTACGGGGGCGGCGATCGAAGACGCGACAGCCCCGCACGCCTGCGGTTCGGCGGAGCGGGGGCGGCGTCATCACACGGGGCGCCCTCACCGTACGTATCCAGATGCGTGAGGGCGGATTGTGAGCGAGCGATGGGGGTGCCCCCGACTCTGTGCCCGGGGAGGGCGCACCGTTGACGACGGGGAGTCGCGCGCTGCGGCTGTCGCTGGGGGCGGGGTGATGGCGTGAGTACGGTGACGGTCAAGCGTCCGCCGCGGGCGTTCCCGCCTCCGGTGTCGGAGGAGCCGGTCGAGCTGGTTCCGCCGCCGGAGTTGCCGCGGGGCGGTGGCGAGGACTGGATGATGTCGCTGCTGCCGCTGCTCGGCATGGGCGGTTCGGCGGCGTTCTTCTTCTCTCCGGGCGCACAGGGCCCGATGAAGATGATGGGTGTCCTGATGGTCGCGTCGACCGCCGCGATGGCGGTGGCGCAGATCGTCAAGGCGCGCAAGGGCGGTAGCGCGGCCACCTCGGACGAGCGCCGCGACTACCTGAAGTACCTGCAGCAGAAGCGCCGCGAGGTGCGTCGCACGGCCGAACGGCAGCGCGGGGCGCTGCTGTTCACCCACCCGGAGCCCGACCAGCTGTGGTCGATCGTGGCCGAGGGCCGCCGGCTGTGGGAGCGCCGGCCGACGGATCCGGACTTCGCACAGATCCGGGTGGGCCTGGGCCCGTTGCAGCTGTCGACGCCGCTGGTGGCGCCGCAGACCGCGCCGATGGACGAGTTGGAGCCGCTCGCCGCGGAGGCGATGGGCACCTTCATCAAGACCCACGGCACGCTGCAGGACCTGCCGCTGGCGGTCTCGCTGCGCGCCTTCTACCACATCACGGTGTGCGGCGACCCGGACTCGGTGTACGGCAACGTCCGGGCGATGGTGGCCCAGTTGGCGACCCTGCACTCCCCCGAGGACCTGATGATCGGGGTGGCCGCCGCGCCCGGCGCGGTGGAGGAGTGGGAGTGGGCGAAGTGGCTGCCGCACACCCAGCACCGCAAGGACAGCGACGGCGCCGGTTCGCGGCGTCTGATCGCCTCCGGGCTGGGCGAGCTGGAGGAGCTGCTGGCCAACGAGCTGGCCGGCCGAAAGGGCTTCTCCCGTGACAGCACGCCGAGTTCGGACCAGCCGCACCTGGTGGTCATCATGGACGGCGCCTCGGTGCCGGTCGACTCGGTGATCGCCGGTCCGGAGGGCGTCCAGGGCGTCACCGTGATCGAGGTCGTCCCGGGTGACCTGGACGAGCCGAACGGCCACCTGGTGATCACCGTCGGCAAGCACGAGCTGCTGCTGGAGGCCGCCTCCGGTGCCAGCTACCCGGGCAAGCCGGACACCCTCTCGGGGTGGCAGGCCGAGGCGCTGTCGCGGCAGTTGGCGCCGTTCCGGGCGTCCGCGGGCGGCGACGACAGCGACCCGTCGCTGGTCTCGATGGACTTCACCGAGATGATGCACACCGGCGACCCGGGTTCCTTCGACCCGGCCCGGCACTGGCGCCCCAAGCCGATCCGCGAGAAGCTGCGCGTCCCGCTGGGCGTCGGCAGCAACGGCGAGTACGTCTGGCTGGACATCAAGGAAGCCTCGCTGGAGGGCATGGGCCCGCACGGCATGTGCGTCGGCGCGACCGGTTCCGGCAAGTCCGAGGTGCTCCGCACCATCGTGCTGGCGCTGGCGGTCACCCACTCGTCCGAGGTGCTGAACCTGGTCCTCGCGGACTTCAAGGGTGGTGCGACCTTCGCCGGTATGGCGGAGATGCCGCACACCGCGGCCGTGATCACCAACCTCGAGGGCGAAGCCACCCTGATCGACCGCATGCGCGACGCGATCGAGGGCGAGATGAACCGCCGCCAGGAGCTGCTGCGCGCGGCGGGCAACTACGCGAACATCAACGAGTACGAGCGGGCCCGCACCGCGGGTGCGCCGCTCGACCCGCTGCCCTCGCTGCTGATGATCATCGATGAGTTCTCCGAACTGCTCACCGCGAAGCCGGACTTCATCGACCTGTTCATCCAGATCGGCCGTATCGGCCGTTCGCTCGGTATGCACATGCTGCTGGCCTCGCAGCGACTGGAGGAGGGCAAGCTCCGCGGTCTGGACACCTTCCTGTCCTACCGACTGGGTCTGCGCACCTTCTCGGCCGCCGAGTCGCGGGCCGCGATCGGTGTCCCGGACGCCTACCACCTGCCGCCGATCCCCGGCGTGGGCTACCTCAAGTTCGGCTCCGACGTGATGGAGCGCTTCCGGGCCGCGTACGTGTCCGGCAAGTACCGTCCGCCGGGCCAGCAGCGCGCGGTCGGCGGCCGGGTGGTCACCGCCCAGCCGGTGCTGTTCACCGCCGCCGAGGTCGAGATCATCGAGCCCGAGGTGGAGGAGATCCTTCCCGACCCGTCGGAGGAGGAGGAGAAGGACGACGCGCTGCTGGACACCATGCTCGACGTGTTCGTCCAGCGCATGATCGGCCAGGGCCCGCCGGCCCACCAGGTGTGGCTGCCCCCGCTGGAGGCGCCGCCGTCGGTGGACAGCCTGCTGGAGCCGCTGCAGGTCAGCCCGGAACGCGGTCTGACCCCGGCGTCCATCACCCAGGGCAACCTGATCGTCCCGGTCGGCATCGTCGACAAGCCGCGCGACCAGCGCCGCGACGTGATGTACCTGAACTACTCGGGCGCGGCCGGCCACGGCATGATCGTCGGCGGTCCGCAGTCCGGCAAGTCCACCATGGTGCGCACCATCGTGACGGGCTTCTCGGTCACCCACACCCCGGTCGAGACGCAGTTCTACCTGCTCGACTTCGGCGGTGGCGGCTTTGGCTCGCTGGCCGACCTGCCGCACGTCGGCGGCGTGGCGGGCCGACTGGACGTCGAGAAGGTCCGCCGCATGATCAGCGAGGTGCACGGGGTGCTCAACCGCCGTGAGGAGCTGTTCCGCGCCCAGGGCATCGACACCATCGCGACCTACCGCGCCCGCCGTGCCAACGGGCAGCTGCCGGACGAGAACTTCGGCGACGTGTTCCTGTTCATCGACGGCTGGCTGATCTTCAAGCAGGAGTTCGAGGTCCTGGAGCCGGTCATCGGCGACATCGCGCAGCGAGGTCTCGGTTACGGCGTCCACGTGGTGATCACCGCGGCCCGCTACGCCGAGATCCGCCCGGCACTGAAGGACCAGTTGCAGAACCGCGTCGAGCTGAAGCTCGGTGACTCCATGGAGTCCGAGATCAACCGCAAGGTCGCGGTGAACGTGCCGGCGATCCCGGGTCGTGGTCTGACCCACGAGCAGCTGCACTTCCTGTCCGGTCTGCCGCGCATCGACGGCGCCGGCACCACCGAGGACCTGGTGGACGGCGTCGCCGACATGGTCAGCCAGATCAACGCGGCCTGGACCGGCCCGCGCGCCCCGCAGGTACGCATGCTGCCGGCCGTGCTCGACGGCAACTCGCTGCCCAAGGGCTTCGAGCACCCCGAGCTGGGTGTCGCGTTCGGTGTCGACGAGGTCGAGCTGGCGCCGGTGTTCGTCAACTTCGAGACCGACCCGATGTTCGTCATCTTCGGTGAGAGCGAGTCCGGCAAGTCGGCGATGCTGCGCATGCTGATCAAGCAGATCACCGAGCGGTACACCCCGGACCAGGCCGGCATCGTGATCGGCGACTTCCGCCGCTCGCTGCTGGGCGTGGTTCCGCCGGAGTACCTGGTGGAGTACGCGGCAGCCGCGCCCGCCATGTCGGCGATCGTGGAGATGCTGCGCGGCGCCTGCTCGCGTCGTCTGCCCGGTCCGGACGTCACCCCGGAGCAGCTGCGCAACCGCAGCTGGTACCAGGGCAAGGACATGTTCGTGATCGTGGACGACTACGAGCTGGTCGCCACCCAGTCGGGCAACCCGATGGCGCCGCTGGCGGAGTTCCTGCCGTTCGCGCGCGACATCGGTCTGCGTCTGATCGTCGCCCGCAACGCGGGTGGCGCCGGCCGCTCGCTGTTCGAGCCGGTGATGCAGCGCATGCGCGAGCTGGGCGGCCAGGGCCTGATCCTCTCCGGTGACAAGGGCGAGGGCGCGCTGCTGGGCACCGTCAAGCCGCAGCCGCAGCCGCAGGGCCGTGGTGTGTTCGTCTCCCGCCGCATGCAGGCAGGTCAGACGGTGCAGACCGGTTGGCTGCCGACCCTGCAGTAGCCCTCGGGCGAGAATCACGCAGTGTGACCAACAGGGCCGGGTTCCGGAAGGGATCCGGCCCTTTGGCATCCCAGGGGCCGGACGGTGCCATAACGTTATGTTCTGATTTTTAGGCTCTTCCTTCGGTTCCCGTACCCGTGTGACCGGTCGGCCTGGGTTTTCGGGCCCCCAGCCGTGTCGGCGCCATGCCTTTGAATCGGAGTTGCGCAGATCACTTCACCTTCGATTCAAGCGCAGTTCACCGGAGTTGCCTGGCGGGAATCAAGCACCCAGCCGGCCACTCGGCTGTGTTCCGTAGGAAAAACCGGCTTATGACAACGGATTCCGCAGCTCATTGCGCGTTGACGATGCCAATTCGCCCAGGCAACCTGGCGCATCGGGAGCGATACAGGACCACACCCGCGAGAACGTGTTTCGGAGGCGATACCGCTCCCTTCCCCTCACCGCCGCACAGCCGATCGGATGCCCCCATGACCGACACGCTCCCCCCGCAGGCAGCAGCCCCCGCTCCGGGTGCCGCCGCCGGCGCGGACGCACCGAAGAAGCTCGCCCGATCGCTCGGCGTCGTGGGTGGCACGCTGCTCACGCTCTCCTGCGTGACCCCGGCTTCCTCGCTCTTCGTGCTCGTGCCCGAGCTCTTCAAGGGCCTCGGCACCTACACAATGATGGCCATCGTCATTGGCACGATCATCTGTGTCGCGGTGGCGTTCTGTTACTCGGAGCTCGGCACCCTGGTGCCCTCCGCGGGCGGCGAGTACGCCATGGTCGGCACCCTGGCGGGCAAGTTCGCGGGCTGGCTGGTCTTCATCCAGTCGCTGATCGTGGTGATGATCGTCCCCTCGATCATCGCGATGGGCACCGCCGAGTACCTCGAACCGATCATCCACGTCGACCCGATGATCGCCGGCGCCGTGGTGATGATCGCGGCCACCGTCGCCGGTCTGCTCGACCTGCGCGCCAACGCCTGGATCACCGGCATCTTCCTGGTGCTGGAGGTCATCGCCTGCGCCGTGGTGTCCTTCCTCGGCTTCACCCACACCGAGCGCGGCGCGGACACCATGCTGCACGGCACCATGGTCGACGCGGCGGGCGCCACCTCCGGCGTGGGCCTGGGCACGATCCTGGCCATGATGGGCACCGCGCTGTTCGTCACCCAGGGCTTCTCCACCGCCATCTACCTCTCCGAGGAGCTGGAGAACCCGCGCAAGAACGTCGCCCGCACCGTGCTGTGGACGCTGGGCCTGTCGGTCGCCATCATCGTGATCCCGGTCGCCGCCATCACCATGGGCGCCCCCGACCTGGCCGCGCTGACCGACGGCAACATCTCGCAGCTGGTGATCGGCTGGAGCAACAGCGGCGTCGGCACCTTCATCAGCCTCTGCATCGCGCTGGCCATCATCAACGCCGGCATCGTGATGGTCATCCAGAACTCCCGGGTGCTGTTCGCCTCCGGCCGCGACAAGGCCTGGCCGGAGCCGGTGAACAACGCCTTCGGCACCCTCAACAAGTTCAGCGCCCCGTGGGTCTCCACCCTCGCGGTCGGCATCCCCGGCGCGGTGCTCTGCTTCGTGCCGCAGTCGCTGCTGATCGAGATCACCGGTGTCGCCGTCGCCGCGCTGTACCTGCTGGTCGCCGTCGGCGCGCTGTTCTCCCGCCGCGGCGAGCACAAGCACGCCCCCGCCTGGCGCCAGCCGCTGTGGCCCGCGCTGCCGGTCCTGGTGATCGTGGCGCTCAGCTTCACCCTCTACATGCTGCGCGGCCCCGGCCTGTGGTGGACCCTGGGCATCACCGCCGCCGCCAGCCTCTACTGGGCGTTCTACCTGCGGCCCCGTTCGGAGACCCGCTGGGTGATCACCCTCCCCGAGGACGAGCGGGCCTGACCCCCTGCACCCCGCTCCCTCTTCGGCCCCGCCGGTTCCCCCCGACCGGCGGGGCCGACCCCTTTCCGGGGCCGGCCCGCACACCGGTCCGAACGGTCAGTGGCGGCGGCGCCGGCCCATGTCACGGGCGACGATCGCACCGCCGGCCAGGCCCGCCACCAGCAGGCCACCGGCCCCGAGCACGAAGGTGCCGGTCCGCCGGTCCCGGTCCGCCTGCGTCTCCTCCAGGCCCGCCGGCTGCGCGACCAGCGGAACGGTGTCCAGCTTGGTCGGGACGTCCGGGGTCGGGGACGAGCTCGGCGTGTCGGTGTACGAGACCGCCTTGACCGGGTCGACCACGCCCCAGCCGATCCACTTGTTGTGGCCGTGCTCGGTGCGCTGGGCGGTCTGCTCGATCACGGTGCGGATCTGCTTGGGGGTCCAGTCCTTGTGCTGCCCCTTGAGGATCGCGGCCAGGCCGGACACGTAGGGCGCGGAGAAGCTGGTGCCGTTGTCGGTGCACTGGCCGCCCCCGGGGACGGTGGAGAGCATGTCGACGCCGGGCGCGACCACCTTGACGAAGTCGCCGTACTGCGAGAACGTGGCCCGCTCGTTGTTGCGGTCGGACGCGCCCACGGCCAGCACGGTGTCGTACTTGGCCGGGTAGGTGGGGCCTTCGGCGCCGTCGTTGCCGGAGGACGCGACCACCACGATCCCGTTGCTTTCGGCCTGCTTCAGCACCGCCTCCAACTGACCGTCCTCGGCGAACGCCGGTACGTCGGCGGGCTTGCTCGGGTCCACCTCGACCCGAACGTCCTGCGAGATGTTGATGACATCGGCGTCCAGCTGCATCGCCTTCTTGATGGCGTCGATCAGCGTGGACACACTGCCGTGGCCCTCGGCATCGTTCTGCCGGATCGAGATGATCTTCGCGTCCTTCGCCAGGCCGACGAAGCCGACCCCGGTCCTCGGACTGGCTGCGATGATGCCCGCGACCTTGGTGCCGTGCCCGACCTTGTCGGACAGGGCGTTGCCCTCCGGCTTCTGCTGACCGGCCCTCACCTGTGCGTCGCCGAGCAGGTCCCCGCCGTCGATCACCTTGCCGGCGGCGCCCAACTGCGGGTTGCCGACGTCCACACCGGTGTCGATCACGGCGACCTTGACGCCGTCCCCGGTGTGATGGGCCTTGCCGTCCTTGTCGACACCCCACAGCTCGTCCAGGAAGACCCGCTGGAGTGACCAGGGCACGGCCTCGACGTCCTTCTGGGCACAGTCACCGGCCGCCGCGATCGCCACCGGCTGTCGGAACCCGGCTTCCCCGGAGGCTGAGGGCGAGGGCTCGGCGTAGGCGGGTCCGGCGGCCGTACTGCCGACCACCCCGAGCACCAGCAGCACCGCGCCGGCCCGGCGCAACGATCCTGACGACACCTGAAGTCCACCCCTCATTGCTTCCACCCGTGTTCGGCGCGTGCCCCGTGCAACGCGCGAAGGGCGGGCGCCCAGTGGGACGCCCGCCCTTGAGAAGAGCGCTTACCGCGCAGAGTCCCCGAGAGGGAAGCTCACTGCCAGAGGTTCTGGTTCGAGGTCTCGGTCTGCTGGTAGCTCTGCGCCGCGTTGTCCAGCGCGCTGGAGATCTGGCCGAGCACCTGCTGCAGGTCGGCGGCCTTGCGGTCCCACTCAGCCTGGCGGGCCTGGTAGCCCTCCTGGGCCGAACCCTCCCAGGAGGTGGCGATGCGCTGAACGCCCGCCTTCAGGTCGTCAAGCTGCGACTGGATGCGCGAAGCGGTCTGACGCACCTCGGAGCTGGCGTTCTGCAGAGTCTGGAAATTGACGAGAATGGACATGGTTGTCTCCTTGTCGATGGATGCACGGCGCGCCCCCGTGAGGGCGCGATGTGGCGGTTACCGGCTCGGCGTCAGCCGATGCCACCGACGGCAGCACGCTGCTCTTCTTCGGTCATCGAGTACGCCTTGGTGGTCGCCTCGATCGCCTGACGGATCTCGTCGAGCACCTTGTTGAGCGCGTTGGCGTCGTCGTTGGTCCGCTGCTGCATCTGCTGGTACGCGGACGCAGCCTGGCCCTTCCAGCCCGAAGAGATCTCGGAGACCAGGTTGTTCAGGCGGCTGATCTCGCCCTGCACCTGCTGGTTGACCTCGCCGATACGGTTCGCGAAGGAGGTCATTTCCTCCGCGGTCATCGTGAACTGACCTGCCATGATCCACCGTCCCCCATGAGACAGATTTCATCCGGGCGCCCCTGTGGCGAACGCCCGCACGGGCACCACGTGGCGTGGTGCTCTGAAGCACTGTAACGGCCAAGTGCGCTCCGCCCAACACCGGGTGGCAGGTAGTTACCAGACCATGACACTGAACTCCCGCACCGGCATTGACGATTCGTCAGGCGTTCTGCGGCTGAAGTGCGGTGTTGGTGTTGAGCACCGGACCGGCCGGCACCAGCTTCGACCAGAAGTCGGGCACGAACTGCGGGGAGACGGACTTGAAGCCCAGCCGCGCCTGCGCCTCGTTGGTGCCCTTCTTGTCGCCGCCCTGCGGGTTCGCACTCGGGGTCGCCGCCGCGCCGTTGCCGCCGTCGTTGTTGACGGGCAGCGTGTAACGCAGGCCGGAGTCGGTGATCAGGTAGCCGGTGCCGGTGCCGCCGTCGGCGGTGGGCTTGCTGTTGCCGTCCAGCGAGCGGTACAGCAGACCGTGACCGGGCGTCACGTGCGCGCTGGCCGCGTCCGAGCTGACGTCCGCCGGGTAGGCGGTGCTGGCCCACACCGAGCGCTTGATCTTGTCGCCGTCGTAGCCGTCGAAGGTCGAGCAGACCACCGTGCGGGGATCGTTGGCGCCGACGTTGACCGCCGGGGACTTGCGAGCGGGGAGGTTCTTGGCGTCGTCGAGCATGGCCCGGGAGATCGTCGCCTGAAGCTTGCTGTAGTCGCCGGCACCGAGCTCCGCGATGGTCGGCGTCGCGTCGCCGTACGCCGCAGCCTGCGTGTTCGGGTCGAGGCGCATCAGGTCCGCCTGGAACTCGCTGATCTGGAACAGGTTGTTCGGGCCGACCGCGTAGTAGTTGCCCTCGAACTTCAGCACCCGGCCGACCTTCTTCTCCGAGTCCTGCGAGAGGGCCACGGTGGAAGGCGCGGACTGCTTGGCAATGACGTTGGGGAAGCGGAAGAACTTCACCGGCTCGCCGTAGTCCAGGGTCGCCAGCCATTCCTTGGTGACGCGCTGGGGCTTCATGCCCGGGCCGAACAGTGCCGTCTCCATGGCATCCTTGTCGGTTTTGCTGGTGTCCTCCCGGCCGATCGCGTGCTTCAGGCCGTTGCTGTCAACCAGGAACCTCGACCCTGGAGCACCCTGCTCGTCCGGTCCCTGGACGAACAGTGACTGGTTGTCCTTGAGCTTCCGCTCCCCCTGAAGGGTCTTGGCGTCCGCCCCGGCCGCGATGAACATCGACTGGGCCACCTGGGACGACAGGTTCTCCTTGCCCTGCTTGTCGCACACCGACCACAGCTTCGAAATGCCCGCGTCATCGACCTTGGGCAACTTGTCCGGCGCGTACGGGATTCCGATGGCGGGACCGCGCCGCGGGTACTTGTCCAGCACCTCGTCGGCGACCGTCTGCACGGTGGCGTTCTCGGCCAGCACCAGGCGGGCCGAGGACATGTTCAGCACCTGGTGCAGCATCGGCTGGCCGGACTTCTGGTCGGTCAGGATCACGTACCGGGTGGTGGAGGTCTTGCCCTGCAGGATGTACTTGCCGTTGTCCCAGTTCGGCGGCGCGCTGGGCTTGATGACGCCCCACATGCCGAAGCCGGCGACGATCACGGCCCCGATCACGAAGCTCGGCAGCACCGCGCGGATCGGACGCGGTGCGTCCTCGTCGTTGCCGCCGCCCCCCGGCTGCAGGAAGGCCCCGACCATCCGCTTGCGGGCGAAGGTATAGGCGTTCAGCTCGTCCCGGCGTGATGCCATGCTCGTCCCCGTCTCCCCTGTGTGACCCGACCTGCGGGTGTCAACGCGCTTGTGCTGTGCGTGAGTCTGCCACCCGGCGGGCGTCCGGAACGGTCAACCCTCTACGATGCGACAGCAGACGGTGAGTACGGTAACGGGTAGGCTCCGACGGTCCGCCATCCGGGCTGTCGACCCGGCCCGCGACCCGGCCCTGAGGGCCGCAGCCGCACGGGGATCTGACGGCACATCTGAAGCAGAGAGGGCAATTCGGGGGATGCCAAGCCAGTCCGCTCCAGCACGACGACGCTCCAGCACGAACGGCCGGAGGCCGGACGCCCAGGGCGGCCGGCGGGCGCGTACCGCTCCGGCCGCGGCGCCCACCGGCCCGGTCGGCCTGCGGCTGCTGCCCAGGCCCGGGCTGCTCGCCCGCCGCCTGGAGCTCAAGCAAATCGTCCAACTCGAGGTCGCCGTCGCCCTGGTGGCGGTCGGCTGGTCGATCAACAAGCTGATGGCCGCGGTTCTCGCGGTGCCCGCGGTGATCCTCGTCGTGGTGGCGCTGCTGCGCCTCGGCGGCCGCACCATGGGCGAGGCGGTGGGGGTCCGCTCGGCGTTCAACTCCCGTCGCAAGGAAGCGAAGTACAACGTTCCGCCGCCCGGCACCGACCCGGCGCTGGCGCCGATGATGGAGCTGGACCCGGCGCTGCGCACCTGCACCCACGCGATCGAGACCGACCTCGGTGACGGGCGGCCGCTGCGCCGCGAGACCGGCATGATCGGCGACGGCACCTTCTTCACCTCGGTGCTGCTGGTGCAGTCGAAGGACCAGCCGCTGCGTCCGGGCCGGACCCCCGAGTCCTCGCTGCCGCTGGACCTGATCTGTTCGGTCCTGCAGGTCGACGACATTCCGCTGGAGTCGGTGCAGCTGATCCAGCACACCCAGCCGGCGCCCGCGCCGCATCTGCCGGAGCACTCGCTGGCCGCGCGCGCCTACCAGCAGGCACCCGGAGGAGTGAACACTCCTGCGCTTCGGTTGACGTGGATCGCCATCAAGCTCGACCCGGAGCACGCCTCCACCGCCGTACTGGCCCGCGGCGGCGGCGAGGAGGGCGCCCGCAAGGCGCTCCAGCGGGTCACCGACCAGCTCGCCGGGCGGCTGAACAGCGCCGGCTTCACCGCGACCGTCCTGGACGAGCGCGAGCTGATCGCGGCGCTGGCCATCTCGGTGTGCGCCAACCCGGTCGCGGTGGCGGGCCGTCAGGGCTCCGGCGGCGGCGGGGTCGGCGTGCGCCGGGCCCAGGAGTCCGCCAAGTTCTGCCGGATCGACGACCGCTGGCACGCCACCTACTGGATCTCCAAGTGGCCGGAGCTGTCCCGTCCGGGCGCCGGCGGCGGCCGGGTCGCCGCCCCCGACCTGGTCAACCAGCTGACCAGCACCCCGGCGTTCGCCTCCACCTTCTCGATCACCGCGACCCGCGCGATGGGCGGCTCGGTGGCGCTCAGCGGGCACGTCCGGCTGACCGGGCGCAGCGAGAGCGAGGTCGCCCAGGTGGGCCGCCTGGTGGAGTCCCGCGCCCAGCACGCCGGCACCGCGCTGACCCGTCTCGACCAGGAGCACGGCCCGGGCCTGCTCGCCACGCTGCCTCTGGGAGGGACTTCCTGATGGCCTATCAGACCTACGGCGGCCAGGCCCCGCAGCCCGCCGAGCAGAGCCGGGTGCGGGTCCGTCCCGGCTACGGCCTGCGCGGCCCCCGCCGGGAGAAGCACGTGCTGACCCTCGAGGACCTGTCGGCGCTGGCCTTCCCGGTCGGCGACGACGGCGTGGTGATCGGCCTGGACCAGCAGCAACGGCCCGCCGTGATCGGCCTGTTCCGTCCGACGCAGTACGACGTGGTGCTGGTCGGTGGCATGTGGACGGCGCAGCTGATCGCGCTGCGCGCCGCCGCCACCGGTGCCCGCGTCGCGGTGGAGACCGGCCGTCCGCAGGCGTGGGCGCCGATGGCGCAGGCCGCGGGTGGCGGTCAGCCGTGCGTGACGATCCACCAGGTGGGCCGCCTGGGCGCGCAGGGCGCGTCGGTGGCGTCACCCGTCCTGGTGGTTCGTGACCTGGGTGCGCGGCCCTCGCGCAGCCGGCTGTCGGCGTCGCCGTGGCAGACCACGCTGACGGTGCTGCCGTACCTGGGCCCGAACGCGAGCCGGGTGCTGAACGCCGCCGACCTGGTCGGTCTGCAGCGGATCTCGCCGCAGGAATCGGAGCTGGTGGGCCGTCTGTTGTCGCTGTCGCCGGGCGATGTGAACACGTTGCCGACGATGCCCGACCACATCACCCTGTGGGCGACCCGGATGCGCCGTCAGTACGTGATGACCAATCCGGGCGAGGCCGAGACCCAGGTGCTGGGCGGCCCGCGCCGCATGGACTGAAGCGGTGCGGCCGGGAGGGCCGTGTCGCACGGGCCGGCCGGCCGGTGCGCCTGACGGGGGTGGTGTTTCCCGAGGGACGGACCGGTCGGCCGACCCGCTCCGATCTGCCGTCAGGTCGGCCTCCGCCTTCAGCGGACCGGTCCGCACGGCCTAGTCTTGTTGCCCGAAGGCAACCGCCGAAGCAATGTCGGCGAGAACGAGGGAGCCCCAGTGAGCAGCGATCGGGACGGCGTCTATGTCGGCGACAACGCGGCCGAGGACGACGATGAGTGGCCCGATACCCCGGACTACACCGCTCCGTCCTGGTACACCCAGAGCGCCGCTCCCGGCCCGGCCCAGCCGCCTGTCCAGCAGCAGCCGGTGCAGCAACAACCGCCGGTCCATCAGCAGCCGGTCCAGCAGCCGGTGCAGCCGGAGGTCCAGCAGCAGCAGCCCGCGCCGCAGCCTCCGGTAGCGCCCGAGCAGCAGCAGCCCGTCCAGCCGCAGCCCGTCCAGCAGCAGCCCGTGCAGGCGCAGGTGCCGCCGGCCGAGCCGGTGGCCGTTCAGCAGCCGCCGGTCCAGCACCAGCAGCCGCCCGCGCCGGGCCCCGAGCAGCACTCCGGGCCGGCCACCGACGGGCAGGGTGTGCCCGTCGCGCCGCCGGTGGAGCTCGCGGCCGCCGCGGCGCCGGTGCAGGAGGCCGCGCAGCAGCCCGTCCAGCAGCAGCCGCCGTACCCGCAGCAGGGTCAGCAGCAGTGGGCCGGGCAGCCGCCGGTGCAGCAGCAGCCGCCGCCGCAGCAGTGGCCCAACCAGCCGCAGCAGCAGCAGCCTTACCCGCAGCAGGCCCAGCAGCAGCCCGTCCAGCAGCCGCCGTACCCGCAGCAGGGTCAGCAGCAGTGGGCCGGGCAGCCGCCGGTGGATCCGCGGGCGGGCGGCTGGCCGCAGGCCGGACAGCAGCAGCAGGCCGGGCCGGGCCCGGCGTACCAACAGCACTCGGGTCCGAACGCCCCGCAGGCACCGGCGCAGTTCCAGCAGCCCGGTCCGCAGCAGGCGGCGCACGGTGCGGCGCTGGGGTACACGGCGGCGGTGGAGCTCTCCTCGGACCGGCTGCTGCGCGGTCAGCCGAAGGTGCAGAAGCAGTCGCGGTTCCAGTTCGGCGGCAAGTCGGCACAGGCCGGCAAGCAGCAGAAGCTGGAGCTGATCCGGCACCCGGTGATGACCTGCTACCGGATCGCGGTGATCAGCCTCAAGGGCGGTGTCGGCAAGACCACGACCACCACCTCGCTGGGCGCGACGCTGGCCAGTGAGCGGCAGGACAAGGTCATCGCGATCGACGCGAACCCGGACGCGGGCACCCTGGGCCGCCGCATCAAGCGGCAGACCGGGGCGACCATCCGTGACCTGGTGACGGCGATCCCGCACGTGCGCAGCTACATGGACATCCGTCAGTTCACCTCGCAGGACCCGAACTCGGGCCTGGAGATCGTCGCCAACGACGTGGACCCGGCGGTCTCCACCACCTTCGACGACTCGGACTACCGCCAGGTCATCCAGGTGCTCGGGCAGCACTACCCGATCATCCTGACCGACTCGGGCACCGGTCTGCTGTACTCGGCGATGCGCGGTGTGCTGGACCTGGCGGACCAGCTGATCGTGGTGGCCACGCCCAGCGTGGACGGTGCGTCCAGCGCCTCCACCACGCTGGACTGGCTGTCCGCGCACGGCTACGCGGACCTGGTGCAGCGGTCGATCACGGTGGTCTCCGGGGTGCGCGAGACCAGCAAGATGATCAAGATCGAGGACATCGTGGCGCACTTCCAGACCCGCTGCCGCGGTGTCGTGGTGGTGCCGTTCGACGAGAGCCTCGCGGCCGGCGCCGAAGTCAACCTGGCGATGATGCGGCCCAAGGTCCGGGACGCCTACTTCGAGCTGGCCGCGCTGGTCGGCGAGGACATCGCCCGGGCGCAGCAGCAGGGCGGCTGGCAGCAGCAGCAACAGCAGCAGCAGGGCGGCTGGCAGGGCCAGCAGCAGGGCGTCCCGCCGCAGCAGCAGCCGTACCCGCAGCAGTACCAGCAGGCGCCGCAGCAGGGCGGCTACCCGGCGCCCGGGCAGCCGTGGCAGCAGCAGCCACCGCAGCAGCCGTACCCGCAGCAGCAGCCCGGCGGTTACCCGCCGCAGGGCCCGCCGGTGCCCGGTTACGGCTACCCGCCGCAGGAGGGCCCGCCGCCCGGCTACGGGTACCCGCCGCAGCACGGCTGAGCGCACGTCAAAAAGCCCCCCGCGAATCGCGGGGGGCTTTCGTGTGGCGGCCGGTCAGGGGCGCTCGGTGAGTTCCCGGGCGCGCTTGACGTCCTCGGCCATCCGCTCGAGCAGGGCGTCGATGGAGTCGAACTTCTCCATGCCGCGCAGCCAGGCGAGGAAGTCGACGGCGACGTGCTTGCCGTACAGGTCGAGGCCGACCCGGTCGATGGCGTACGCCTCGACGGTGCGGGTGGTGCCGTCGAAGGTCGGGTTGGTGCCGACCGAGATGGCGGCGGGCATGCACTCGCCGTCGGCGGTGAGCCAGCCCGCGTACACGCCGTCGGTGGGGATGGCCGAGTAGGGGACGGTGTCCACGTTGGCGGTGGGGTAGCCGAGTTCGCGGCCGCGCTGGGCGCCCCGGACGACCACGCCCTCGACCCGGTGCGGGCGGCCGAGGACCTCGGCGACGCCCGCCATGTCGCCGGCCGCGACCAGGCGGCGGCACAGGCTGGACGAGAACGGTTCGCCGTCGCCGGCGGCGCCGCGCACCTGCAGGTCGAGCACCTCGACCGCGAAGTCGTCGGCCCGGCCGAGCTCGGCGAGCAGTTCCACGTTGCCCGCCGCGCGGTGGCCGAAGCGGAAGTTGGGGCCCTCGACCACGGCCTTCGCGCGCAGCGCGTCGACCAGCACCGAGCGCACGAAGTACTCCGGCGACTCCTTGGAGAACTCGGCGGTGAACGGCAGCACCAGGACGGCGTCCACGCCGAGTTGCTCGATCAGCTCGGCCCGCCGGGGCTGCGGGGCGAGCAGCGGCGGGTGGCTGCCCGGGCGGACCACTTCGCTGGGGTGCGGGTCGAAGGTGACGACGACCGACCTCGCCCCCAGCTCCCCGGCCAGCTCGACCACTCGCTTGATGATCAACTGGTGTCCGCGGTGGACCCCGTCGAACGATCCGATGGTGACGACGCTGCGCCCCCAGTCCCCGGGGATCTCCTCCAGGCCGTGCCAGCGCTGCACCTGACCGCTCCTTGTTCCTACGGTGTGCACACCCGGTGCACTCGAAAGACCGAAACCGAACCCCTATAGCGTGCCATGCGACCGACCCTGCCCAGGTACCGGAAGGCCCCCGGTGTGACCGGTCAGACGGCCGCCGGGGCGGTCCACCTGCCGTTCCGCCTCCGCGGCGGCGTGCTGCGGGTCCCGGCCGGCGGCGGTGAGAGTCCGCATCCTGGTCAGCCGGGGCCCCGCGGGCGGTGGCGCGGCGTCCGCGGGCCAGTCGGCCAGCAGCCGGGCGAAACCGGCCCAGCGGCCCGCGCAGCGCACCAGGACGGCGTCCGCCCCGGGCCAGCGGTCGGCGATCCGGTGCAGCAACTCGCGCACCCGCGACGGCGGGTGGGCGGCGTGCCGGGCCGCCAGCGCCTCCAGGACGGCGCCCAGGACGGCAGGGTGCCGCTCGGCGGCCAGCAGGGCGTCCAGCAGGCCCGCACGGCCCTTCCCGGGGGCGGCCAGCACCGGCGCGAAGCGGGCCCGCTCCGGGGGGCCGGCGGCGAGCAGGGCCGGCAGCAGCGGGCGGGCGTCCCGTCCGGCGTCCAGCAGCCGGTCCAGGTGGTCGGCGATCTGCCCGGCCCGCTCGGGCTGTTCGCGGAGCAGTTCGGCGGCGAGCAGCACCCCGGCGCGCACCACCGCCGGGTCCGCCGCCCGATCGAGCGCCCGCAGCCCGTCGCCGTCCCGCGCCCCGGGCAGCCGCAGCCGCTCGCGGACGGCGGACAGCACCTGGGCCGGGTACTCCTCGACGAGTTCGCCCAGCACCTCCTCGGTCAGGAACGGGTCGCCCGCCCGGTACGCAGCCAGCGCCGCCGGCAGGTGTTCGGCGCGGGCCTGCGGGTCGCGCACCAGCAGCGCCAGGGCCGCGCCGTGCAGCGCTGGTTCCTCCTCCCGGGCCAGCAGGGCGCGGGCGGCCAGCCGCAGCAGCTGGGCGCCCGAGCCGCCCGCGTGCGGGGCGGTGCGCAGCGCGTGCACGGCGGCCGCGACGTGCCGTTCGGGGCGCGGGTCGTGGCTCCACCGGTCGACCGCCCGGCACAGCGCGGACGGCTCCCGTTCGGCGAGCCGCCCGAGCAGCGCGTCGGCGCGCGGGTGTGCGGCGGCGACCAGTGCCTCCGTCAACTCGTCGAGGGCCAGCGCCCGGTGCTCGAACAGCAGCGCGTCGGCGAGGTCGGCGGCGCCGGGCCCGGCGTGCTCGTACCAGCCGCAGAGCAGCGGCAGCACGGTGTGCGGCTCGGCGGCGAGCAGTTCCGCGACGCTCTCCCGCACCGCCTGCGCCTCGCCGTCCGGGTCGGCGGCCAGTCGCCCGAGCAGCGCGACCCGGTCGGCGGCGGGCAGCGGCAGGCCGGCCCAGAACGCCGGGCCGAAGCGCTCGTCCCATCCGGCCCGCTCGACCAGCAGTTCCAGCAGCTCCCGGTGCGCGCCCGGCTCGGGGCTGGCGGCGATTCCGTCGGTCAGCAGCCGGCCCGCCCACCAGTCCGGGTCGCCGCCGGGCTCGGCGCGTTCCAGCGTCAGCCGGATCCGGTGCAGCCACCCGTCCAGCGCCCCCGCGCCGCGCGCCGCGCCCACCCGGCGCAGCGCCCCCACCACCACCCCGACCCGGGCCCGGCCGACGGCGCCCTGACGGCCCGTCACGCCGACGGTCGCTGCGGGCGGCAGGATCTTCCGATCCGTCAACTCGTCGGCGCTGAAGGCGACTTCACCCGCCGAGCCCTCCGCCAGCAGCAGCCGCAGCGCCGCGTCCAGATCCAGGTGCAGGCTCTGCAGCCACTCCCCCCACTCCTCGTGGCCGGCCCGGCGCCCGGCGCCCGCCGGGACCAGCAGGCGCTCCTCGTGAACGGCCCGCGCCCAGCCGCCCGCGGCCGGGAACAGCCGCTCGAACTCCTCGGCGGGCAGCGCCCCGTCGCCCGCGCCGAGCATCAGCCGGGCGGCCTCGTGCAGCCGGCCGGCGGCGACGGCGGCCAACCGCCGCACCTGGCGGGCGTCCTCGCCGGGCGGGACGGGGCCGCCGCGCCGGTGGCGGCGCTGCCCGCCGGGGGTGAGCGCGACCCGGCGGGCGACGGTCAGGCAGGCCAGGTCGAGCCAGCCGTCGAAGAGTTCGGTGCGGGTGGCGACCGGCCCGAGCGCGCCCGCGCCGCGCAGGTCGCCGGCCAGCCGCAGTGCCAGCGGGTGGCCGCGGTCGGCGGGGCCGAGGAAGGTCTCGGGCAGGCCGTAGCGCCGCCCGGCCCGGGCTGCCGCGTCGTCGGTGAGCGGGCCCAGCCAGAGTGCCCGGGCGGCGGCCCGCCAGGGGCCGAGCTGCTCCCAGGCGTCGGGCCGGCAGGCGACCAGGGCCCGGGCGTGGTGGGTGCGCAGCCACTCCAGACCGGCGGCCAGCCAGGGCACGGTGAGCGCCCGCGGCGCCTCCTCGGGCCCGTCCAGCACCACCAGCAGCGGGCGGCCGCCGCCGGCGCACCGTTCGGCGAGTTCCGCCGGGCCGACCTCGGGGACGCCCAACTGCCGTGCGGCCGCGGCGAGTCGGCGGTGCAGGGTGTCGCCGAGGGTGCGGTCGCCGGGGGCCAGGTCGGCGCCGCGCAGCCACAGCGTGGGCAGGGGTTCGGCAGCGCCGGCCCGACGGACGGCGAGCGCGGCGAGTTCGGTGGTGCGGCCGCTGCCGGCGCCGCCGAGCAGCACGGTCAGGGTGTCCTGCGGTTCCTCGCCGCTCAGGCCGTCGGGCCGGTCGACCCGGTCGGCGGCGAGTTCGGTGATCCGGCCGGGCCCGGCGGTGGCGGCGTCCAGCTGGGCGGCCGTCAGGCGCAGTCCGCCGGCCAGGTTGAGGGCGCGGCCGAACGCGGGCACGCCGGAGGCGTTGCGGGCCAGCAGCAGCCCGAGCGGGCCGCCGCCGGGCGGGCCCTCGACGGACAGCGGGACGGCGGCCACCCCGGCCCCGGCGGCGGTGCGCACCCGGGGCGCGACGACGCCCAGCACGGCGCCGGTGCCGGGGTCGAGCACGGGCGCGCCGGCCACCGGTGCCACCGCGAGGTCGAGCAGCAGCACGCCCGGTACCGTCCGGGTCTGCGCGCCGTCCCCGCAGCGGCCGTTCTCCCGGCCGAGCAGGGTGCCACGGGCCAGCGCGGGCACGCCGTCCTCCCGGCGCTGGTGCGGCACCACGACGGGGCCGCCGACGTCTCCCCGCCCGATCGGCAGGGCGCGGCCGGGCACTCCGCCGACGGCCGTGGTCCGCAGCAGGGCCAGTCCGTGCTCCGGCAGCAGGTCGACGCTGTCCGGCCCGAGCACCCGGGACTGCCCGCCCGGGGTGTGCAGCACCAGCCGGGGCAGGCCTGCCACCGCCTCGTGCGCGGTCACCACCGTGCCCTGCCGGTCGGCGACGAACCCGAGGCCGCACAGCCGGCCCTGCACGTCCCGGATCCGCAGCAGCCCGTGCGCCGGGTCGCCCACGAAGCCGGCGCTCGCGCCCTCGCCCATCCCGCCAGTCCTCCTGCCGCCGTGCCAGCACCTCGGCCGCTCCGGCGGCCGCCGGTCAGCTTGCCCCCCACCAGCCCCACAGCACCCCGCGCGCCCCGCTCACCACACCCGTTCACCTCGCGCGCCCCCGGCGACACGCCGCACAACGCCCCGGCCGCCCCGCTCCCGCCGGACGAAACGCCCCGTTCCCGCCCGCCGAAAACCCGTGGGCCGGGCCGCTCCGCGTCTGTCACCATCCCGGCATGGATGTCCGCCTCGCCCCCTGGACCGACTCCCATTTCGCCCTGCTGGAGCGCATCAACACCCCGGAGATGCGCCGGCACGTGGGCGGCCCGGAGACCGGCGCACAGCTGCTGCACCGCCACCGCCGCTACCTCGAACTCCCCACCCTGGGCGGCGTCATGTTCGCGGTCCTGGCCGACGGCGAACCCGCCGGTTCGATCGCCTACCACCGGCGCGGCTGGCAGGGCGCGGAGATCTACGAGACCGGCTGGAACGTCCTGCCCGGGTTCCAGGGCCGCGGCATCGCCCTCGCCGCCGGCCGCCTGATGCTGGCCGCGCTGCGCGAGGTGACGGCGGCGGACCTCACCACCCCCGGCACCCTGCACGCCTTCCCCGCCACCGACAACGCCCCCTCGAACGCCCTGTGCGCCCGCCTCGGCTTCACCGACGCCGGCCCGTGCGCCTTCGAGTACCCCCAGCGCTCGGGGCGCTTCCTGCACAGCAACGACTGGCACCTGGCGCTGCGCTGAGACGCCGAACGGCCCCGGCGGAGTGCTCTCCACCGGGGCCGCCCAAGGCAGTTGGCGTCAGCCGACGAACACCGCGACCGGCTTGGCCTTGCCGGCGTGCTCCTCGACCAGCGCCAGGAAGCGGCCGTCCGGGTCGAAGACCGCGATCGGACCGTCCACGCCGAGACCGGGCGCGGGCAGCCGCATGCCGTTGGAGAGCAGCTTGGCCTGCTCGGCGTCGATGTCCCAGCGCGGGAACGCGGCGGCGGCCGCGTCGGCGATCGGCAGGACCTCGAGCTTCTCCTCCAACTGCTCCAGCGTGTGCGCGGATTCGACCGAGTACGGGCCGACCTTGGTGCGGCGCAGCATGGTCAGGTGCCCGCCGACGCCGAGCGCGGCACCCAGGTCGCGGGCCAGCGCGCGGATGTAGGTGCCGGAGGAGCACTCGACCGTCACGTCGAGGTCGAGCACCGGTGTGCCGTCCTCGGCGACCGCGGGGCGCACCTCGTGCACCGTGAAGGAGTGCACGGTGGTCGGCCGGGCGGCGAGCTCGAAGTCCTCGCCCTCGCGGACCCGCGCGTACGAGCGCTTGCCGTCGATCTTGATGGCGCTGACCTTGGACGGCACCTGCATGATCTCGCCGGTGAGCTTGGCGATCTCGGCGTCGATCGCCTCCCGCGCCACCTGGTCCGCCGGGGCGGAGCCGGTGACCTCGCCCTCCCGGTCGTCGGTGACGGTGGTCTGCCCGAGCCGGATCGTGGCGTCGTAGGTCTTGGCGGTGAGCATCAGGTGCCCGAGCAGCCGGGTGGCCCGCTCGACGCCGATCACCAGGACGCCGGTGGCCATCGGGTCGAGGGTGCCGGCGTGCCCGACCTTGCGGGTGCCGGCCAGCCAGCGGAGCTTGGCGACCACGCCGTGCGAGGTGATGCCCTCCGGCTTGTCGACGATGACCAGCCCGTCGGGGCCCGTCCCTTTACGCTTCATCGCTTCATCATCGTTTCAAAATCTGGCGCGCATTCCTGCGCAACCGCCTTCGCGGCCGCCGTCGCGGCCGGTCGAAAGCCCGTCCACCGAACCGGACGAGCCTAGCGCGCGCTCTCTTCCGCCAACGCCACCCGGAACCGCTCCACGGTCTCCGGCACCCCCGCCCGGGCGGAGAACCCGGCCGCGAAGACGTGCCCGCCGCCGTCCAGCCGGGCGCACGCCGCGGCCACGTCGACCGCGCCCCGGGAGCGGCAGGAGCCGCGCAGCGTGCCGTCCGGGTCCTGCTTGAGCACCAGCGCGACGTCCGCCTCGGCGGGCTTGCGCAGCACGTCGATCAGGCCCTCGATCTCCTCCACGGTGACGCCGAACAGCGCCAGGTCCTGGTACGGCACCCAGGTCCACACCAGTCCGTGCCCGCCGGCCTGTTCGGGCTCGAACACGGCGCGCTCGAGCGCCCCGGCGAGCACCTTCAGGAAGCCGAAGGAGGTGGTGTCCCAGAGTTGACGGGAGATCAGGTCGTGCCGGATCCCGGTGGCGAGCATCCGCCCGGCCATCTCGTGGGTGGCGGGCGTGGTGGCCCGGTACTTGAACGAGCCGGTGTCGGTGGCGATGCCGGTGTACAGGCAGGTCGCGATCGGCTGGTCCAGCGGGACGCGCAGCCGGCGCAGCAGTTCGTCCGCCAGCACGGCGGTGGCGGGCGCGGACGGGTCGATCAGCCGGACGTCGCCGAAGCCCGGGTTGGAGGCGTGGTGGTCGAAGACCACCAGGTCGGCGGCGGCGAACGCCTTGTCGCGCAGCAGGCCGAGCCGGTCCTCGGAGGCGGCGTCGAAGGCCAGCACCAGCGCGGGCGCGTCGGGGATCGCGGCGGCCGGGACGATCAGTTCCTGCCCGGGCAGGAAGGACAGCGACTCGGGGATGATCTGCGGGTCGTCGCCGAACGACACCCGTACCCGCTTGCCGAGGCCGCGCAGGGCCAGTGCGGCGGCCAGCGCGGATCCCAGCGCGTCGCCGTCGGGGCAGATGTGGCAGATCAGGTCGATCTCGTCGGCGTCCGCGATCAGTTCGAGGGCCCGCGCCCACTCGTGTGCGAACGGCCCGTCCGACGGCCCGGCGCCGGGTTCGGGCGACGACCCGTTGCGAGGGCCCGGAAGCACCGCGAGGGCGGTCTCCACCTCAACGGTGGAGACCGCCCCCGCGGCGCCGGACTCGGCCGGGTTCCCGGCCGTGGTCACTCGTCCTCGTCGTCGTCGCGGGCCGCCTTGTACGGGTCGGCCTCGCCGGCGAAGGTGGCCCCGGCGGCGGCGCTGCGGACGGCGGCGTCGGAGAGCCGGGCCTTGTCCAGCAGGTCGTCGATGTTCCGGGCGTTGTCCGGCAGGGCGTCGGCGACGAAGGTCAGGGTCGGCGTGAACCGCACCCCGGTCTGCTTGCCGACCTCGGAGCGCAGGATGCCCTTGGCGCTCTCCAGCGCGGCCGCGCTGGACTCCCGCTCGGTCTCGTCACCGTAGACGGTGTAGAAGACGGTGGCCTCGCGGAGGTCTCCCGTCACCCGGGCGTCCGTGATGGTGACGTACCCGAGTCGCGGGTCCTTGATCCGGCGTTGCAGGGTCTCCGCCACGACCACCTGAATGCGGTCGGCGAGCTTGCGCGCCCTTGCGGTGTCGGTCACGTTGCCTTGCCTCCTCGTGCAATAGGCGCGGTACCCGGGTCATGACCTAGACCCGGTGGGGCCCTCTCCCCAACGTACCCGCCCGCGCCCAGCCTTGTGGGCGCTCCGGTTCCGATGCGGGTGTGACGGTGGTGACGCCCGCAGGTCATTCGTCGTCGTCGTGGTGGTGCCGTCTCCTCGCGGAGAGCAGCATCACCTCGGGGCGGCCGGCGACGAGCCGCTCACAGCTGTCCAGGATCTCGTTGACGTACCCGGCGTCGCCGGACACCACCGCAACGCCGATCTCGGCCCTGCGGTGCAGATCCTGGTTCCCGACCTCTGCGGCGCACACGCTGTACTTGCGCTGCAGTTCGGCCACGATGGGCCGCACGATCGACCGTTTCTCCTTCAGCGAGTGCACGTCGCCGAGGAGCAGGTCGAAGGTGAGAGTACCTACATACATGTAGTGACAGGCCTGGCCGGCCTGGGGGCCTCGAAGGATTCCCGACAGCCAGGACCCTAACAGCGCGGCCGGGGCCGGTCGACGGGATAACTGCACCCCGTCGACCGACCCCGGTCAGCAGCCGTTACGCGCGCGGCTTCTCGCGCATCTCGTAGGTCTCGATGACATCGTCGATCTTGATGTCGTTGAACGAGCCCAGCGTGACACCGGCCTCGAAGCCCTCGCGGACCTCGGTCGCGTCGTCCTTGAAGCGGCGCAGACCCTCGATGTTGAGGTTCTCCGCCACGACCTTGCCGTCGCGCAGCAGGCGAGCCTTGGTGTTGCGGCGGATGATGCCCTCGCGAACGATGACACCGGCGATGTTGCCGAACTTGGAGGAACGGAACACCTCGCGGATCTCCGCGGAGCCGAGGCGCACCTCCTCGTACTCGGGCTTGAGCAGGCCCTTGAGCGCGGCCTCGATCTCCTCGATCGCCTGGTAGATGACCGAGTAGTACCGGATGTCGACGCCTTCGCGCTCGGCCGCGGTACGGGCACGCCCCTCGGCGCGCACGTTGAAGCCGATGATGATGGCGTCCGAGCCCATCGCCAGGTCCACGTCGGACTCGGTGATGGCACCCACACCGCGGTGCAGGACCCGCAGCTCGACCTCTTCGCCCACGTCCAGCTTGACGAGGGCGTCTTCCAGGGCCTCGACCGAACCGGAGACGTCACCCTTGATGATGAGGTTGAGCTTCTCGATGTTGCCGGCGGCCAGCGCGGCCTCGAAGCCCTCCAGCGACACGCGGACGCGGCGCTGGGCCATCGAGGCGTTGCGGTCGCGGGCGGCGCGCTTCTCGGCGATCTGACGGGCGGTGCGGTCCTCGTCGACGACGATGAAGCTGTCGCCGGCGCGGGGCACCGAGGTCAGACCGAGCAGCAGCACCGGACGGGACGGGCCGGCCTCGGAGAGGCTGTTGCCGTTCTCGTCCAGCATCGCGCGGACGCGGCCGTAGGAGTCGCCGACGACGATCGAGTCGCCGACCCGCAGGGTGCCGCGCTGGACGAGCAGCGTCGCCATGGCGCCGCGGCCCTTGTCCAGGTGGGCTTCGATCGCGATGCCCTGGGCGTCCTGCTCGGGGTTGGCGCGCAGGTCGAGCGAGGCGTCCGCGGTCAGGACCACGGCCTCCAGCAGTTCCTCGATGTTGAGGCCCTGGCGGGCGGAGATGTCGACGAACATGGTGTCGCCGCCGTACTCCTCGGCCACCAGACCGAACTCGGTCAGCTGACCGCGGACCTTGGTCGGGTCGGCACCCTCGACGTCGATCTTGTTGACCGCGACCACGATCGGCACACCGGCGGCCTTGGCGTGGTTGAGCGCCTCGACCGTCTGCGGCATGACACCGTCGTTGGCCGCGACCACCAGGATCGCGATGTCGGTGGACTTGGCACCACGGGCACGCATGGCGGAGAACGCCTCGTGACCCGGGGTGTCGAGGAAGGTGATCGGGCGCTGCTCGCCGTTCACCTCGGTGACCACCTGGTACGCACCGATGTGCTGGGTGATGCCACCGGCCTCGCCCGCGACCACGTTGGTCTTGCGGATCGCGTCCAGCAGGCGGGTCTTACCGTGGTCGACGTGACCCATGACGGTCACGACCGGCGGACGCGGAGCCAGCTGCTCCTCGTCGCCCTCGTCGACACCGAAGTCGATGTCGAACGACTCCAGCAGCTCACGGTCCTCGTCGTCCCGGCTGACGATCTCCAGCACGAAGCCCATCTCGTCCGCCAGCAGCTGCAGCGTGGCGTCGGAGACCGACTGGGTGGCGGTGACCATCTCACCGAGGTTGAACATGACGGAGACGAGCGCGGCCGGGTTGGCGTTGATCTTCTCCGCGAAGTCCGTCAGCGACGCACCGCGCGACAGGCGAACGGTCGAACCGTTGCCACGCGGCAGCATCACACCGCCGACGGACGGGGCCTGCATGGCCTCGTATTCCTGACGCTTCGCGCGCTTCGACTTCCGGCCACGCGCCGGACGGCCACCGGGGCCGCGACCGAACGCACCCTGCGTGCCACCACGGGCACCCGGGCCACCGGGACGACCGCCGAAGCCACCGGGACGGGCACCGCCGCCACCGAAGCCGCCGCCGCCACCGGCACCGCCGGGACGGGGACCGCCGAAGCCGCCACCGGCCGGACGCGAGCCCGGACCGGCCGGACGGCCCTGGAAGCCCGGACGGGCGCCACCCGGGGCACCCGGACGCGCACCGGGACCACCCGGACGCGCACCGGCACCCGGACCCGGACGCGGGCCCGGACGCTGCGGCATCATGCCGGGGTTCGGACGGGGCATACCGGACGGGCTCGGCGCACCGGGGCGCGGACCGGCCGGACGCGGCATGCCGTCGGGACGCGGAGCGCCGGCACCCGGAGCACCGGGACGCGGGGCACCAGCGGGACGGGGACCGCGCTCGCCGGCCGGGGCACCCGGACGCGGAGCACCCGCACCCGGACCGCCGGGACGGGGACCACGGTCGCCGGGACGGGGACCGCGCTCGCCGGCCGGGGCACCCGGACGCGGAGCACCGGCACCCGGAGCACCCGGACGCTGGCCACGCTCGCCGCGCTCGCCGGCCGGACCGCCCGGACGGGGAGCGGACGGACGGGCCATGCCCGACGCGCCACCGGAGGTGAAGGGGTTGTTGCCCGGACGCGGGCCGGCCGGACGCGGGCCCGGACGGGCCGCGGGGTTGGCCGGGGCCGGCCGCGGGGCGGCCGGACGCGCCGGAGCCTCACCGGCCGGAGCCGGGGAGGAGAACTCGGCCGCCGGGGCGGGCGCGGCAGGCGCGGCCGGCGAAGCCGGACGGGCAGCCGGGCGCGGACCCGGGGTCGGCGCCCCGGCGGGCTTCGGCGCAGCCGAGCCCGCGGCGGGCGCGGGGGTAGGACGGGGGCCCGGCGTCACGGTCGGACGCGGGCCGGGGGTGGGGGCACCCGGCTTGGGTGCAGCCGCACCGGCACCGCCGGACGGCTGGGGCGCCGCGGGCTTCCGCGGGCCAGGCTTCGCGGAGGACGCGCCGCCGGACGGCGGGGTCGCTCCCAAAGCGTCAGTCAGCTTACGCACGACCGGCGCCTCGATCGTCGAGGACGCCGAACGCACGAACTCACCCAGCTCGGTCAGCTTGGCCATGACGGCCTTGCTCTCCAAACCAAGCTCCTTGGCGAGCTCGTATACCCGGACCTTAGCCACTTCGCTCCTGTCTATACGTCCGGGGTATTCGTCCGCCGGACTGTCGCTACTTCATGGGCGTACTCATCGCGTACTCATCGAGTGCTCATCGCAATCTCGACCTACTTCCATCTCGCGAGGTACCTGACTGGGCGCACGGCGATGTACCCACTGCCGTGCGCTGGTGCGTGTTGCCGGGCGCGAGGCCCGTCAGCGGGCCGACTGACCGTCGGCCGGACTTGCTCCTGCCCCGACGTACTCCCGCAGGGCGCCGGGTTCGAGCGTGCCCTGGACCCTGAGGGCCCTCGGGAACGCCCGGCGGCGGACCGCGAGGTCGAGGCAGTTCGGTTCGGGGTGCAGATACGCGCCCCGGCCCGGCAGTGTGCCGCGGGGATCGGGGACGCATTCGCCCTCGCCCGCCACGACACGCAGCAGCTCGTGCTTGGCCGCCCGCTTGCGGCAGCCCACGCAGGTGCGTTCAGGGCATGCGCGGACATGCGTCCGGCCAGACACGTTCAAGTCTACCCCTCCGAAGGGACTCGCCGCCGCCGAGTAGATCTCCGGAGGCTTCGAACAACGTTGTTACCGGTCCGAAGATTCCCCGGCGGGGACCTCGGTGTCCGGACGGATGTCGATCCGCCAGCCGGTGAGGCGGGCGGCCAGGCGGGCGTTCTGCCCCTCCTTGCCGATCGCCAGCGACAGCTGGTAGTCGGGCACGATCACCCGGGCGGAACGCTGGGCCAGGTCGACGATCTCCACCTTGGTCACCCGGGCGGGCGACAGGGCGGCGGCGACCATCTCGGCCGGGTCCTCCGACCAGTCGACGATGTCGATCTTCTCGCCGTGCAGCTCGGCCATCACGCCGCGCACCCGCATGCCGTTCGGGCCGATGCAGGCACCCTTGGCGTTCAGGCCCTGACGGCGCGACCACACCGCGATCTTGGTGCGGTGACCGGCCTCGCGGGCGATCGCCGCGATCTCCACCGAGCCGTCCGCGATCTCCGGGACCTCCAGCGCGAACAGCCGCTTCACCAGGTTCGGGTGGGTCCGCGACAGCGTGACCGACGGGCCGCGCACACCGCGCCGCACGCCCACCACGTAGCACTTCAGCCGGGTGCCGTGCCGGTAGTCCTCGCCCGGGACCTGCTCCTGCGGCGGCAGGATGGCCTCGAGCTTGCCGATGTCGACCAGGATGTTCTTCGGGTCGTTGCCCTGCTGGACGACACCGGTGACGATGTCGCCCTCCTTGCCGGCGTACTCACCGAAGGTCTTGTCGTCCGCGGCGTCCCGCAGCCGCTGCAGGATGACCTGCTTGGCGGTGGACGCGGCGATCCGGCCGAACCCGCTCGGGGTGTCGTCGAACTCCTTGGGCTCCACGCCCTCGTCCAGCTCGGCGGCGTCCTCCAGGGCCCACACCGTCACGTGGCCGGTCTTGCGGTTCAGCTCCACCCGCGCCCGGCGGCGGGAGCCCTCGGTGCGGTGGTACGCAATGAGGAGGGCCGACTCGATCGACTCGACCAGCAGGTCGAACGGCACGCCCTTCTCGGTGACCAGCCCGCGCAGGGCACTCATGTCGATGTCCACGATTACGCCTCCTCTTCCTCTTCGTCCGTGTCCGCGATGTCGGCGGCGGCGTCGAGCAGTTCCTCGTCCTTGCGGTTGAACTCGACCTGCACCCGGGCCCGCGCGATCTCCGCGAACTCCAGTCGGCGCTCCTTGGGGCGGCCGCGCCCCTTCACCGGCTGCACCTCGACCAGTGCGCCGTCCTCGTCGCTCTCGAGCACCCGCGCGGTCAGTTCCGCGCCGTCCACCAGCTTGATCGCCGCCAGCCGGCCGGTCGCCCGGCGCCAGTGCCGCGGCTCGTTCAGCGGACGCTCCGCGCCCGGCGAGCCAACCTCCAGCAGGTACGGGGCGTCACCCATCAGGTCCGACTCGTCCAGCGCCTGGCCGACCAGGCGGGAGAACTCGGCGATCGTGTCCAGGTCGACGCCGCCGTCGGCGTCCACGTCGATCTGCACCTGGCGGCGGCTGCCGGCCTGGGTCACCTTGACCTCTTCGAGGTCCAGCCCTGACTCGGCGGCCAGCGGCTCCAGCAATGTGCGCAGCCGGTCAGTGGGGGTGGTGCTCATCCGGGTGACTCCTCGGCCGCGTCTGCTGTTGTCGGAGGTGCTAACTCACCGCGAAGCCTATCCGGTCAACCCCCGAACCGCCGATTCCGACCCGGGCCGTGGCCGCCCCCCTGCGAGCAACGTCACAGCCACCCATTACGGTCCAAGCCCTCGCCGGAAGTGCCAGGCTCGGGGATGATCCCTCCCGACGGGTCGTCAAGGCCCCACGACCCACGCTGGAGTGCCGATGCCCGCGCCCACACGGCGGTCCTTCCTCGCGCTCGGGGCGCTCGGCGGGCTCCACCTCCTCTGCGGCTGCACCGGTGAGCACGACCGCACCCCGGGCAAGGCCGCCGAGGACGCCGACCGGCCGGTGCGGCTGCGCCAGGTCGCCGCCACCGACGCCCTGCTCGCCGACTACGCCGCCGTGCTCGCGGCGAGCCCCGCCGACGCCGACCGGCTCGGCGACCTGCGCGACGACGTGCTCCAGCACCGCGAGGCACTCGCCCGGTCACTGCCCGCCTCCTCCCCCACCGCGGGTGCCGGCACGGCCCGCAGCGTCGCCGACCTGGCCGCGGCCGAACGCCGCACCGCGGGCCTGCGGCTGGCCGACCTGACCGCCGCCTCCCCCGCGCTGGCCAAGGCCCTCGCCTCGGTGGCCGCCTCCGGCGCCGCGCACGCCGCCGCCCTCGGAGACACCGGCCCGCTCACCGACGACGGCGCGTCCCCGTCCCCGTCGCCCGCACCGGTCCCCCTCCCCACGGCGGACGCGGACGCCCTCCAGTCCGCGCTCGCCGCCGAACACGCCGCCGTGTACGGGTACGGCGTGGTGGGCGCCTTCCTGCCGGTCGGCCCGCAGCGCGAGGACGGCCGCGCCGCCTACGCCGCCCACCAGGCCCGCCGGGACGCCTGGCAGCGGCTGCTCGGCACCGGCGGTGTCTCGCCCACCGCCGCCGCACCCGGCTACCGGCTCCCGTTCCAGGTCAAGGACGCGGCCACCGCCGCCCAACTCGCGGCCCACCTGGAGACCCAGCTCACCGCCGCCTACGCCGACCTGTGCGCCACCACCGCCCTCCGCCCCCAGGCCGCCGCCGCCCTGCGCGAGTCCGCCCTGCGAGCCGTCCACTGGGGCGCCGACCTCCCCGCCCTGCCGGGCCTCGCCCCCACCGACCCCACGCCCGCCGCGAGTTAGCAGCCCCCGGCTGCTGCGCGATGATGGACGGTATGTCCGCACAACCTGCGCAGTTCACCGTCCCCGAGCGTCTGGCCGAGTCGGTCCGGGCCGGGGGTGATCCGGGCGAGGCGCAGTGGCTGGCCGCGCTGCCCTCCCTGTTCGCGGGGCGGCTGGCCGACTGGGGGCTGGTGCTGGAACGCATGGCCGAGCCCGGCGGGCGGAGCAGCGTGGTCGGGTACGCGTACCGCGCCGAGGACCGGACGCCGGTGGCGGTGAAGGCGCTGCGGCCGGGCGCCGACGCGGCGGCCGAGGCGGCGGCGCTGCGGGTCTGGGCCGGGCGCGGGGCGGTACTGCTGCTGGCCGAGGCGGAGCGGACGCTGCTGCTGGAGCGGCTGCACGGCGAGATCCCGCTGCGCTCGCTCGCGGAGACGAAGGCCACCCTGGAGGCCACCAGCCTGCTGCGGCGCCTGTGGGTGAAGCCGCCCGCCGGGCACTCCTTCACCACCCTCGCCTCGCACGCCGGCCTTGTGGAGCGACGGATCGCCGAGCGGCGGGCCCTGCCGGGTGCGGCGGACGCGGCTCCGCTGGTGGACGAGGCGCTGGAGGCGGTGGCGCTGGCCGCGGACGGCGGCGGGTGGCTGCTGCACGGGGACTTCCACCACGGGCGGGTGCTGGCCGCCGACCGCTCGCCGTGGCTGGCCGTCGGACCGCGGCCGGTGGTGGGCGACCGGGCGTACGACCTGGCCCGGCTGGTGCTGGACCGGCTGGAGACCCTGGCGGCCGCGCCGGGCCCGCGCGGTGCGGCCCGGCGGCGCCTGGCGCAGCTGTCGGAGGCGGTGGAGCTGCCCGCCGACCGGGTGCGGGCCTGGGCGCTGCTGCGGGCCGTGGACACCGCGCTGGCGGCGCTGGCCCGGGGCGACGTGGCAGGTGCGGAGCTCCATCTGGAGTTCGCGGCCTGGCTGTGAGGACGGGGCGGTCCGTCGCCCGCGACGGCAGGTAGTAACGTCCCGCTTCATGGAGCAGCTCACCGGGGTGACGATCGAGGCCATCGACCTGGCGGCGTGGGCGCCTGCCGTGCTGGAGGTCCAGGCGGTCGCGTTCGGGCTGGGTCCGCAGGAGGTGGCGGTGCGGCTGCCGATCGTCGGCCGGCACGCATTGCAGCCCGGGGTGATCGCGCTGGGGGCGATGGCGCAGGGCCGGCTGGTCGGTTTCGGCTACGGGATGCCCAACCAGCGCACCCACTGGTGGTCGACGGTGATCGAGCCGTACTTGGCGGCGCGCGGCCTCGCGGACTGGCTGGACGGGGTGTTCGCGGTGACCGAGCTGCATGTGCTGCCGGAGTGCCAGGGCCTGGGGGTGGGCACCCGGCTGATCCGCACGCTGTGCGAGCGCTCCGGCCTGGACCGTTCGATCCTGTCGGCGATCGACGCGGAGACTCCGGCGCGCCGGCTCTACCGTTCGCTCGGCTACCGGGACTTGGCGCCGGCGGTGCGCTTCCCGAACACGGCCCGGCCGTACGCGGTGATGGGCGCGCACCTGCCGCTGCGCGACCCCTCGCGCCCGTGACGCACCGTCAGAACAACACGCTCATGAACGCGCCGACCTCACGGAACCCGACCCGGCGGTAGGCGGCGCGGGCCCGCAGGTTGAAGTCGTTGACGTACAGCGACACCACGGGGGCGACCTCGGCGAGGGCGGTGTTGACGACCGCGGCCATGCCGGTCTCGGACAGCCCCTTGCCGCGGTGCTCGGGGGCCACCCAGACGCCCTGGATCTGGCAGGCGCCGGCCGTGACGGCGCCGATCTCGGCCTTGAAGACGACCTGGCCGTCCTCGCCGAAGCGGGCGAACGACCGTCCGGAGGAGACCAGTTCGGCGACCCGGGCCTGGTAGAGCAGGCCGCCGTCGCCGGCCAGCGGGGAGATCCCCACCTCCTCGGTGAACATCGCGACGCAGGCGGGGATCAGCGCCTCGATCTCGCCGCGGTGCACCCGGCGCACCAGCGGGTCGGGTTCGACCTCGGTGACGGGCGTGGAGGTGGCCATCAGCGGCTGGTGGCCGCGCACGTCGCGGGCCGGGCCCCAGGAGCGTTCCAGCAGGGCCCACAGGGCGGCGACGGCGTCGCCCGGGCCGACGATCGAGGAGCAGCGGCGGCCCTGTCGGCGGGCCCGCTCGGCGAACGCGCGGACAGCCTCCGGGCCGGCGTTGACCGGGACCAGGTTGGCGCCGGCGTAGCAGAGCGCGTCGAGCCGTCCGTCGGCGTCGTGCCAGCCCCACATCTCGCCGCCGAGCCGCCACGGGTCGAGGCCGACGGCCTCCACCCGGGTGGCGACGAAGGCGTTGGCGACCGGGTCGCGGTGCAGGATCTCCAGCGCCGCGTCGAGGTCGGGCGTCTCCAGTACGCGGGTTGCGGCCAGCGCCCGGGCGACCTGGAACGGGCCGGGCAGCATCACACCTCGGTCGAGCACGGGAGGCACCTCTCGCAGCGGGCGGGACCGCCAAGTCGGCGGCCCCGCCGGGGACTTCAGGCCGTCACTCGCCGGCCACGACGACGGGGGCGCCGGATTCGACACCCTCCGCCTGCATCTGCTCGGCCAGCTTCATGGCCTCTTCGATCAGGGTCTCGACGATCTTCGACTCGGGCACGGTCTTGATCACCTCGCCCTTGACGAAGATCTGGCCCTTGCCGTTGCCGGAGGCGACGCCCAGGTCGGCCTCGCGGGCCTCGCCGGGGCCGTTGACGACGCAGCCCATGACGGCCACCCGCAGCGGCACCTCCATGCCCTCCAGGCCGGCGGTGACCTCCTCGGCGAGCTTGTAGACGTCCACCTGGGCGCGGCCGCAGGACGGGCAGGAGACGATCTCCAGGCCGCGCTCGCGCAGGCCCAGCGACTCCAGGATCTGGTTGCCGACCTTGATCTCCTCGGCCGGCGGGGCGGACAGCGAGACCCGGATGGTGTCGCCGATGCCCTCGGCGAGCAGCGCGCCGAACGCCACCGCGGACTTGATGGTGCCCTGGAAGGCCGGGCCGGCCTCGGTGACGCCCAGGTGCAGCGGGTAGTCGCAGGCCGCGGCGAGCTGCCGGTAGGCGTTGATCATCACGACCGGGTCGTTGTGCTTGACCGAGATCTTGATGTCGCGGAAGTCGTGCTCCTCGAACAGCGAGCACTCCCACAGCGCGGACTCCACCAGCGCCTCGGGGGTCGCCCGGCCGTACTTCTCCAGCAGGCGCTTGTCCAGCGAACCGGCGTTGACGCCGATCCGGATCGGCACGCCGGCGTCCTTGGCGGCCTTGGCGATCTCGCCGACCTTGTCGTCGAACGCCTTGATGTTGCCCGGGTTGACGCGCACCGCGGCGCAGCCGGCGTCGATCGCGGCGAACACGTACTTGGGCTGGAAGTGGATGTCGGCGATCACCGGGATCTGCGACTTCTTGGCGATGATCGGCAGCGCGTCGGCGTCGTCCTGCGAGGGGACCGCGACCCGGACGATCTGGCAGCCCGAGGCGGTCAGCTGGGCGATCTGCTGGAGCGTCGCGTTGACGTCGGAGGTCAGCGTGGTGGTCATCGACTGCACCGAGACCGGCGCGTCGCCGCCCACCGGGACGTTGCCGACCATGATCTGCCGCGAGTACCGGCGCTTGGCCAGCGGCTTGAGCGGCAGGGAGGGGATACCGAGCGAGATCGCGGTCATGTGCGCAGTGTTTCCTCTGCAGAAATTCGATGAGCCGACGCGCACTGCAACCGGCGCGCCCGGCGTCCAACGGTACGGCACGGCCGGGTGGCGAAGCACACTCGGCCGTGGTGGCGCGTGCCAGGGCCTGTCCGGCCGATCTTGTCGGATCAGCGCGCGGCGTCGGGCGCCCGGCTGGGAGTGCCGGCGAACCGTCCTCGTACTGGGTGTACTTGGATGGTTTGCCGGTGCTTCCGTGGGGGCACCTCCCAGCCCCCCTTGGGGCTGGGGGAGGGATGATCCGGCGTCGCGCGCCCGGCAAGATCGGCCGGACAGGCCCTAGTTCAGGCGCACCGGGTTGATGATGTCGGCGGCCATCACCAGGGCCGTGAAGCAGATGAACACCCCGGCGACCACGTAGGCCAGCGGCATCAGCCGGGCCACGTCGAACGGTCCGGGGTCGGGGCGGCGCAGCACCCGGGCGAGGCCGCGGCGCAGCGACTCCCACAGGGCGCCGGCGATGTGGCCGCCGTCCAGCGGGAGCAGCGGCAGCATGTTGAACAGGAACAGCATCAGGTTGATGCCGGCCAGCAGCTGGACGAAGAACGCGAGCTGCTGGGTGGCGGGCAGGTCCATCGCGAACACGTCGCCGCCGAGCCGGGCGGCGCCGACCATGCCGATCGGCGAGTCGGTGTCGCGCGGGGTGCCGTCGACCACGGCGTGCCACAGGCCGGGGATCTTGCCGGGCAGCTGGGCCAGCGACTCGACACTGTGCCGGGCCATCGAATCCATCTGGTCGACGCTCTCGCCGAGCGACATGTGGTGCACGCCGGTGGCGGGGGTGATGCCGAGGAAGCCGGCGGTGACGGTCTGCCCCTTGATCGGGTTGTTGTCCTTGTCCAGCGCCTGCAGCGTGTTGGTGGTGATGTCGGCGGTCAGCGTGCCGGGGCTGCCGTCCTTGTGCCGGACCTCGATGGCGACCTGCTTGCCCGCCGAGTCCCGGATCAGGCCGGACAGCTGCGGGTAGTCGTGGATCGGCACCCCGCCGAAGGTCAGCACGGTGTCACCGGCCCGCAGGCCAGCCTGGTTGGCGGGGGACTTCGGGTCCTCCGGCTTGCACGTGTCGGTCTTCGCGCTCACCGGCACCACGCACTCGCTGACCGACTTCACGGTCGGCACCGACTGCTGGACGCCGATCCCCATGAAGAGCGTCAGGAACAGGCCGATCGACAGGATCAGGTTCATGCCCGGGCCGGCGAACATCACGATGACGCGCTTCCACGGCTTGCGGGTGTAGAACAGCCGGGTCTCGTCGCCGTCCTGGATCTCCTCGTACGAGGCGGACCGGGCGTCTTCGATCATCGACCGCCAGGGCGAGCTGGAACGCTTCGTTATCCGGCCGTCCGCGCCGGGCGGGAACATACCGATCATCCGGATGTAGCCGCCGAACGGGATCGCCTTCAGGCCGTACTCGGTCTCGCCCCGCCTGGTCGACCAGATGGTCTTGCCGAAGCCGACCATGTACTGCGGCACCCGGATGCCGAACAGCTTCGCGGTGGAGAGGTGGCCGAGCTCGTGCCAGGCGATCGAGAACAACAACCCGACCACGAAGATCAGGACGCCCAGCACCCACATCAGCTTGTCCACCGCGTCGCCTCCGTCGTCCTACCGCTTAGCCGGCCGCCAGTTCGCGGGCCCGGGCACGGGCCCAGCTCTCCGCGTGAAGTACGTCCTCCACCGTGAGCGAAGTTCCCGACTGGGGGGTGCCGTGTTCGGCGACCACCTTCGCCACAGTGTCCACGATTCCGGTGAAGGGCAGCGCGCCCTTCAGGAAAGCGTCCACACATTCCTCATTGGCGGCGTTGAAGACCGCCGGGGCGGTCCCGCCGAGCGTACCCACCTCGCGGGCCAGCTCGACGGCCGGGAAGGCCTGGTTGTCCAGCGGGAAGAACTCCCAGGTCGCGGCCTTGGTCCAGTCGCAGCCGGGGGCGGCGTCCGGCACCCGCTCGGGCCAGCCGAGGCCCAGCGCGATCGGCATCCGCATGTCCGGTGGGCTGGCCTGGGCCAGCGTCGAGCCGTCGGTGAATTCCACCATCGAATGAACGACCGACTGCGGGTGGACCACCACCTCGATCCGGTCGAACGGAATGTCGTACAGCAGGTGCGCCTCGATCACCTCGAGGCCCTTGTTCACCAGGGTCGCCGAGTTGATCGTCACCACCGGGCCCATCGCCCAGGTCGGGTGCGCCAGCGCGTCGGACGGCGTCACGCCGGCCAGCTGCTCACGGGTGCGGTTGCGGAACGGGCCGCCGCTGGCGGTCACCACCAGCTTGCGGACCTCCGCGCGGGTGCCGCCGGCCAGCGCCTGGAACAGCGCGGCGTGCTCGGAGTCCACCGGCACGATCTGGCCGGGCTGCGCCACCGCCTTCACCAGCGGGCCGCCGACGATCAGCGACTCCTTGTTCGCCAGCACCAGCACCCGGCCGGCCCGCAGCGCGGCCAGCGTCGGCGCCAGGCCGATCGAGCCGGTGATGCCGTTCAGCACCGAGTGGCACTCCATCGCGGCCAGCTCGGTCGCCGCGTCCGGGCCCGCCAGCACCCGCGGCAGCGGGGCGCCCTGCCCCTTGGCCGCCAGAGCCTCGCGCAGCGGCCGCTCGGCGGCCGGGTCGGCCACCGCGACGGTGTGCACGCCCAGCGCGACGGCCTGCTCGGCGAGCAGCTCCACCCGGCCGCCGGCCGCGGACAGCGCGACCACCTTGAACCGGCCGGGGTTGCGGAGCACCACGTCGATGGCCTGCGTGCCGATCGAGCCGGTCGAGCCGAGAATGACCAACTCCCGCGGCCCGTCCGGGTCGGCGACGGTCGGGGTGAAGCGCAGCTGCGGATGGGCGAGCGAATTCATGCCCCCCATTGTGGCCTGTGCTACGCGGTGGTCACCGCCATGCCCAGAACTTCCCGACCGCCTCGCCGTCCGCCGTGTTCTCCCACTCGAACACGCCGACGGCACCGCGCAGCGCTGCGGCGAACTCCGGCGAATCGGTCTCGTAGACGATCGAGCCGCGGAAGCTGTTGCCGCCGCTCTCGGTGAACGTGCCCACGCCCTGGCCGTGCCAGCTCGCGTGCGCGCCGCCCGGGCCCATCAGCACGCCCTGGCCGCCGCCCACCAGGGTGCCGTCGGCGCGCATCCGCGCCGTGTAGGTGCCCATGTCCTGGACCGGGACGCCCAGCAGGGTGCCGCTCGCCACGAACGAGGACTCCACCGTCGGCGGCAGCCCGTGCTCCCCCGGCAGCACCCGTCGAACGGTGATCCGGCCCTGTTCCTCACCAATGAGGTCGCCCAGCATGGCGGGACCTCCTTCCTTCCTGCCTCCCTCCCGGACTACGCCCGGCCCCCGGGGGTGTCAAGGCAGGCCGACGCCCCGCCGCCGCAGCTGCGGTGACGGGGCGCCAGGTCGGGTCGGGCTCGATCAGAGGTCGAGGCCGGTCAGCACCATGACCTTCTCGAAGGTGTAGTCGTCCATCGCGTAGCGGACGCCCTCGCGGCCCACGCCGGAGTCCTTCACGCCGCCGTACGGCATCTGGTCGGCACGGTAGGACGGCGCGTCGCCGATGACCACGCCGCCGACCTCCAGCTCGCGGTGGGCGCGGAAGGCGGTCTGCACGTCGTGCGTGAAGACGCCGGCCTGCAGGCCGTAGTTGGAGTCGTTGACCATCGCGAAGGCCTCCTCGGTGGAGGAAGCCTTCTGCACCGACAGCACCGGGCCGAACACCTCGGCCTTCGCCAGGATGGCGTCCGCCGGCATCTCGGCGAGCACGGTCGGCTCGACGGCCGCGCCGTCCCGCTTGCCGCCGGTGAGCAGCTTGGCGCCCTTGGTGACGGCGTCCTCGACCCAGGACTCGACGCGCTTGGCGGCGTTCTCGTCGACCAGCGGGCCGACGTCGGTGGCATCGTCGTGCGGGTCACCCGTGACCTGGGCCTGCACCTTGGCGACGATCTTCTCGACCAGGCGGTCGTAGACGGTCGCGTCGGCGATCACCCGCTGCACCGAGATGCAGGACTGGCCGCCCTGGTAGTTCGCGAACAGCGCGATCCGGCTCGCGGCCCAGTCCAGGTCCGCCTCGGAGTTCCAGTCCGCCAGCACCACGGCCGCGGCGTTGCCGCCGAGCTCCAGGGTGACGTGCTTGCGCGGCACCGAGTCCATGATCTGGTAGCCGACCTTTTCCGAACCGGTGAACGAGATCACCGGCAGGCGCTTGTCCTGCACCAGCTCGGGCATCTTGGCGTTCTCGACCGGCAGGATGCTCCAGGAGCCCACCGGCAGGTCCGTCTCGGCCAGGATCTCGCCCAGCACCATGGCGGACAGCGGGGTCGCCGGGGCCGGCTTCAGGATGATCGGCGCGCCGACCGCGATCGCCGGGGCCAGCTTGTGGGCCACCAGGTTCAGCGGGAAGTTGAACGGCGCGATGCCCAGCACCACACCGCGCGGGAAGCGGCGCACCAGCGCGTAGCGGCCGGTGCCGCCCGGGTCGGTGTCCAGACGCATGGTCTCGCCGTTGGTGCGACGGGCCTCCTCGGCGGCCCAGCGGAACACCGACACGGCACGGCCCATCTCGCCGCGCGCCCACTTGATCGGCTTGCCGTTCTCGGCGGTGATCAGCTGGGCGATCTCCTCGGTGCGCTCCGTCAGCCGCTTGGCGACGTGGTCCAGCGCGGCCGCGCGGACGTGCGCGGGGGTCGCGGCGAACACCGGAACGGCGGCGGCGGCGGCCGCGACGGCCTCCTCCACCTGCGCGTCGGTCGGCACACTGACCTTAGCCACCAGGCTGTTGTCGTGCGGGTGACGGACCTCCAAGTCCGTCTCGCCGCTCGCGCGCTGCCCGGCCAACCAGAACTCGTACGTGGTGGTCACGGTCGCACCGGCCCCTTCCCTCGAATACTTCGCTTTCCCATTCACGGTAGGCGGGGAGAGACGGCTTTCCGATTGGACGGACGGGAGGAAAGCACCCGTTCGATTTCGACGGACAGGACAGGCCCGTCCGGGGCGGGACTCAGTCCTCGCCCGCCCGCAGCGCCAGCCACAGCTCCATCCGGACGTCCGTGTCGTCCAGCGAGCGGCCCAGCAGCTCCTCGACCCGGCGCATCCGGTAACGCAGCGTGTGCCGGTGCACGCCGAGGTCGGCGGCCGCCGCGTCCCACTGGCCGTGCCGGGACAGCCAGGCCCGCAGCGAGGCGACCAGGTCGCCCCGGGCGGTGCGGTCGTGCTCGCGCAGCGGGCGCAGCAGGCCCTCGGCGAACGCGGTGACGGCCTCCTCGCCGAGCAGCGGGAGCAGCGAGCCGGCGCCGACCTCCTCGTGGTCGACGGTGCGGCGGCCGCCGCGCTGGGCGACCGCCAGGGCGCGCTCGGCCTGGGCGTGCGCGGTGCCGGCGTCCTCCAGCGCGGCCGGGGCGGAGACGCCGAGCGCCAGGCCCTCGTGCTCCTCGACGGCACCCAGGCAGGCCCGGTGGACCGAGCCGTTGTCCAGCGCGAGCACCATCAGCCGCGGCCCGTGGGCGCCGTCCTCGCGGGCCACCAGCAGCTTCTCGCCGACCTTGCCGCCGGCCTGCTCGGCGCGGTCGGCGAGCTCGCCGAGCGCCTCCGCGGCCTCCGGGCCGGGCCCGGCGGCTGCCACCAGCACCCGGACGGTGCCCTCGGGCAGGCCGCCGAACAGCCCCGAAGCGACCTGCCGGGCGGTGCCGACCTCACCGGCCAGCACCATCCGCAGCAGCGCCGCGCCCATCTTCTCCTCGGCCTGCCGCAGCTCCCGGGAGCGCTCCAGGGTCAGGGTGAGCAGCGCGACGGCGGCGTTCAGCACGTACCGCTCGGTCGGGGTGATGCGGTCCTCGGTACCGACCGCGAGGAAGCCGCGCGGGCGGCGGTCCGCACCCAGCGACTGGACCACCACGTAATCCTCGTCGGCGGTGTCGATGGTCCCGGCCCGGCCCTGCAGCGCGGCGCTTGACGGCGCGGGGCGGCGGCGCAACCGGTCCACCTCGGCGGCCAGCCGGCCGGCCCGGCGGGCGGCCCAGTCCGGGGCGACCGCGGACAGCGCGCCGGAGCCGTCGTACAGCGCGGCCCAGCCACCCAGCCGGGCCGCCAGCCGGCGCACGATCGCGGTGGTGCCGTCCTTGCCGAGCGCGGCCCGGGTCAGCTCCTCCTGCGCCTCGAAACTCGTGGTGACGGCCTCGTACTGCTCGGCGGCGAGGGCGGCGGAGACCGCCTTGGAGATCGCGATGAACGGCGTCGCCTCGGGCACCCGCAGCAGCGGCAGCCCGCGCTGCGCGGCCGCGTCCACCAGCGCCTGCGGCACCTCGGTGTGCGACAGGCCGACCCCCAGCCCGAGCCCCACCACGCCGGCATCCGCCAGCCGGTGCACGTAGGCCTGCAGCCCGGCGGAGCTCTTGCCGAGCTTGATGCCGGTGGTGAGGAGCAGCTCGCCGCCCTCGAGGAACGGGGTGGGGTCGTCCAGCTCGCTGGTGTGCACCCAGCGGACCGGGCGTTCCAGGTGGTCCGCGCCGGCCAGGACCGTCAGGTGGAGCGTGCTCGTACGGACGACGGAGGCGAGTGTGGGGGGCATGGCACCTTCGGTGGTTCGACCTGGTCGCGCCGTTGCGACCGGGCGAGTGAGGGTTCTCCCCCCATTATGGACGCTCCGGACAAGCCGGAGTGCCGAAATCCGCCGGTCCGTACCTTCCGTAACCCAATGCTGACCACCCCGCGACCGCCCCCTGGAGATCGTCAGTGCCGAAGGTCGACCAGCAGCGGCGGCACCTGCTCCCCCGTCACCGAGGTCAGCGAGATCACCGCATGCCCGGACGGCAGCGCGTGCGCCAGGTCGGACGGCGACCAGCGGTGCCGCTCGACGTCCCGGGTGGTGACCGACTCGGTCTGCGCGGTCGTCCCCGACAGCGCCTTGCGCACCAGCCGGCCGACCCGGCGCATCGTGCCGCCGGACGTGTCCGGCGTATGGGTGACGGCCGTCTCCCGGACCAGGTGGGTGCCCCAGGCCTCGGAGAACAGCCGGCCGTCCCAGGGCGCGATGCCCGGGAAGGCCATCCGGTTGCCGACCGCGCCGAACAGCGGCGCCCGCAGCGCCTCCGGCAGGTCCGACAGCGTGCGCAGCAGCAGCACCACACCGGCGTTCGCGCCGCGCAGCCGCTGAATGCCGCGGATCGTCTGCGCGTCCACGGCAGCGGTGGCGTCGTCCAGCACCAGCCCGGCGAACAGCTCACGGTCGCCCCGGTCGGCCGCGGCCTGGGTGAACTGGCCGAGCAGCAGCCGCGACAGCATCCGGGCGGCCTCGGGGTGACTGCGCTCCGGCAGCTTCACCCGCACCCGCAACGGGTGCTCCAGAGCACGCATCGCGAACGCCGGCTTGGCGCCCGGACCGCCCGAGAAGCCGGGGGCCAGCGCGGGGCGGTCCAGCAGCGCCAGCCGGTCGGCGAGCAGCGCGCCCGGGTCGTCCACCCGGCCGTGCATCCGCTCCCGCTGCTGCAGGTCCGCCTCGAACTCCGCCCGCCGGCCCGACTTCTGCAACTGCTCCGCGAGCTCCGCCCAGCCCTCCCGGTCACCGGCCAGCAGCCCACGCAGCTCCCGCACCCCGGGATAACGGCCGTACGCCGCCCGGAACGGCCCGACCACCTGCTGCATCGACGTGCGGGCACTCTCCGCACGGGAAGCCAGCTCGTCCGGCAGCAACGCATCGGCCAGCCGCGCCGCCGCCTCGTCCGGATTCGGCGCGGCACCGTACAGATCCAGGCCGTACGGGGCGGACGGGTCGCCGGGGGCGATCACCACGTCGTACCAGTCGTCCGGGCCGAGGTCCGCGTCCGCCGCCCCGACCACCACCGCACAGGCCGCCCCCGCCAGCGCCTGCAGACACAACGCCTCCGCCACCGGCCGGGCCAGCGCCGCCGTCTTGCCCGTACCGGCCGGACCGACCGCAAGCAGCGAGGTGCCGAGCAGCGCCGGATCCAGCGCGAAGCCCGCATTGCGGTGCGTCGCCGGGTTCTTCGGCACGTCCTGCGCGGTACCCAGCCGCACCTGCCGCACCAACAGATCGTGCCGCGCGGCCCGCCCGCCGGGCAGATCCCGCTGCTCGGACGGGTGCGCGCAGGCGGCCGCGCCACGGCTGCCCACCTGCGCCGCGAACTCCTGTCGGCCGACCGCATCGGCGCCGACACTCCGCCACGCCTGGTGCAGCCGCACGTAATCCACATCCCCCACCGGCTCGCTCTCCAGCCGCCGCACCACCTCCCCGGCCGGCCGCAACTCGGCCCACACATCCACCACGGGCGCCGCCTCGGGCTCGGGCGGGGCGTCGGTGACGGTGCGGGAGACGAGCGGCATCAGGAAGCGCCGGCCGACCTCGCGCCAGCGGCCCATGCGGCCGAAGATCTTTATGGCCGCAGCGAGGACCAGCACATTCACCAGCAGAGCGAGCAGGATGGTGGGTGTCGTCGGAAGGTCTCCGAGGCCGAGCATGCCGAGGCCGGAGAGCGCGAAGCCGCGGCCGTAGATGAACACCAGCCACGCCACCACCAAATTCAGCGCCGCCCGCAGCAGCAGCGGCCCCACCGGGGTCTCGTTCTCGGCGGCGGTCCTGGGGTCGTACGGCGTGTGGTGCTGCCGGTAGATGCCGGGCGGGGCCTGGGGGCGGGGGGCGGTGGCCCAGGTGGGGAGGTGGAAGGGGGCGCGGGGTGGTGGGAGGTGGGGGTGGGTGTGCTGGGTTCGCGCGTCGTTCTGTTCCACTTCGGGGCCCCTCCTACGTTGCCGGCGGTGCCATACCCGCTCCGCCGTCCCACCGACACACCCGGGGCCAATGTAGTGGAGGAGTGAGGGCGAGAGCCGATCTTCGGCCACTGGCCGCCTAGGACAATTCGTAAAGCGCAGCAGTACCGAGTGGCGCATGCCCGACAAACGGGGCCCGCCGTAGCCTGCGATTACCGCGCCTTGAGAACTTGGAGAACACAGATGAGCGCTGCAACGCCGCTCCCGCAGGAGCGCCGCCTGGTCACCGCGATCCCCGGCCCGAAGTCGCAGGAGCTGCAGTCGCGCAAGCTCGGCGCGGTGGCCGCTGGTGTGGGCACCACGCTGCCGGTTTACGTGTCGCGTGCCGGTGGTGGCGTGCTGGAGGACGTGGACGGCAACAGCCTGATCGACTTCGGTTCGGGCATCGCCGTCACCAACGTGGGCAACAGCGCCGAGGCTGTGGTGGCGAAGACCACCGAGCAGCTGGCCGCGTTCACCCACACCTGCTTCATGGTGACCCCGTACGAGGGTTATGTGGCCGTGGCGGAGCAGCTGAACGAGCTGACCCCGGGCGACCACGCGAAGAAGACCGCGCTGTTCAACTCGGGCTCCGAGGCCGTCGAGAACGCCGTGAAGATCGCCCGCGCCTACACCAAGCGCCAGGCTGTCGTGGTGTTCGACCACGGCTACCACGGCCGCACCAACCTGACCCTGGCGCTGACGGCGAAGAACATGCCGTACAAGCAGGGCTTCGGTCCGTTCGCCCCCGAGGTCTACCGCGTGCCGGTGGCCTACCCGTACCGCTGGCTGACGGGTGCGGAGAACGCCGCGACCGAGGCTGCCAAGCAGGTCATCGACCAGATCAACAAGCAGATCGGCGCCGAGAACGTCGCCGCGATCATCATCGAGCCGATCCAGGGCGAGGGCGGCTTCATCGAGCCGGCCAAGGGCTTCCTGCCGGCGATCGTGGAGTTCGCGAAGGCAAACGGCATCGTGTTCGTCGCGGACGAGATCCAGACCGGCTTCTGCCGCACCGGCCAGTGGTTCGCGTGTGAGGACGAGGGCATCGTCCCGGACCTGATCACCACCGCCAAGGGCATCGCCGGTGGTCTGCCGCTGTCGGCGCTGACCGGCCGCGCCGAGATGATGGACGCCGCGCAGACCGGTGGTCTGGGTGGCACCTACGGTGGCAACCCGGTGGCCTGCGCGGCCGCGCTGGGTGCCATCGAGACCATGAAGGAGCAGGACCTCAACGGCAAGGCGCAGCGGATCGGCGAGATCATGCTGGGCCGCCTGCGGGCGATGCAGGAGAAGTTCGACATCATCGGTGAGGTCCGCGGCCGCGGCGCGATGATCGCTGTCGAGCTGGTGAAGCCGGGCGGCAAGGAGCCGAACGCGGAGGCCACCGCGGCCATCGCGAAGGCCTGCCACGCCGAGGGCCTGGTCGTGCTGACCGCCGGCACCTACGGCAACGTGCTGCGCTTCCTGCCGCCGCTGGTGATGCCGGAGCACCTGCTGAACGAGGGCCTGGACATCCTGGAGTCGGCCTTCGCGGGCGTCTGAACCCCAGGTAGTACCCCCTGAGCGGCGCGAGGGCCGGACGGAAGCGGATCCCGTCCGGCCCTCGCGCGTTCTGCTGTCCGGCCCCACACGGCCGGCCCCGGGCACCCGGGCCGCCCAGCCCCGCGCGTCCCCGCCGTTCCGCTCCGCGCATCCCCTTGTTCGACGCCGCGCTTGCTGCCGTTCCGCGGCGCGCGTTCGACTGTTCGACCCTCGGGTGGAGGTTGCCCCGCCGGTGGTGAAGATGCTGTGCACGAAACCCCTTCGGCCGTTGGTACGCCCCGGCTTTGACGTACTGTCATCACAGATGGACAGCGAACCTCAACCACTGCCCACACCCCCGTCCGCCGTCGAGGCGGGCGAAATGGACCGATCGACCGGCCGTCCCGCCCACACCCCCCGGGCCGCACGGCGCGGCGATCGCCTTGGCCGCCCCGGAGCTCTCCCCCCTGCTCCGGGGCGGCCTATTTTTGCTGTCCTGCCCATGACACTCGCCGTGCTGCTGGCGGTGATCTCCTGGCAAGTGGCGGTGGACGGCCCGCTGCTGGGGATCGATCCGGCGGTGCGCGACGCGGTGCGGCACCTTCGCCGTTCGCTGCACTCCGCGCTGCTGAACCACCTGGGCGTGGCGCTGGCCGACCTGGGCGGCGGGGTGCCGGCCGTCCCGGTGCTGCTGGGCTGTGCGGGCCTGGCGGCCTGGCTGGCCCGGCGCGGCGGCCGGCCGCGCTGGTGGACGCCGGTGCCGGTGGCCGCCGTGGCGGCGGTGCTGATCCCGCTGCTGGTGGTGCCGGCCAAGGCCTGGTTCGCCCGGCCCGGCCCGTTCGGTGTGGCGCTCGCTCCGGGCCAGTGGGGCTGGTACCCGTCGGGGCACACCGCGACCTCGGCGATCGCGTACGGGACGGCGGCGCTGCTGCTGGCCCGGGTGCTGCCGGCGTGGCGGGCCCGGCAGGTCGGGTGGGTCACCGCCGCGGTCTGCCTGGGGGTGGGTGCGGGGCTGGTGTGGAGCGACTTCCACTGGCTGCTGGACGTGGTCGCCAGCTGGTGCCTCTCGGGCCTGCTGCTGCTCGCCCTGCACCGGATGCTGCCGCGCCTGCTGCCGGAGACCGACGCCTGACGCTGCGCCGGTTCGCAGTTCGGTCCGGACCATTGACGCCCTTCCGGCTCGCGCGCACCCTGTTCCCCACCCATCAGCACGCGATCGCCGGGAGGCGAATGTGCGTTCCCCAGTCATGCCCATGACGCGTTTCTCGGTGGCGGCCTCGCTGCTGGCCCTCGCAGTGACGGCGCTGCCGGCGCAGAGCGCGACGGCGGCGGCCGCCCCGATGCAGGTCTACGGCGCCTGGCACTGCAGCAACGACGCGTGCACCTGGGCGAAGGTCCGGGACATGGCGGAGTTCGACGCCGCCAACCACTGGCTGATCGACCGCGGCGACGGCCGGCCCTCGGTGAACGTGGTGGTGCTGAGCTTCGTCAATCCGCTGCGGCTGCTGAACGGCACCACCGACGCGGGGGACGCCGCGGGCGTGCCGGTGGGCATGAACCAGCAGGTGGTGGACTACTTCACGGCCCGCGGGATCCGGGTGATGCTCTCCATCGGCGGCATCACCTACACCGGCGACTGGGACTCCGCGCTGGCCCAGAACGGCACGCTGCTCGGCCAGAAGGCGGCGGCGCTGGCGGGCAGGCTGGGGGTGGGCATCGAGATCGACTACGAGAACAGCAGCAGCCCGAACCTGACGGGCCTGCAGGCCTTCGTGGACGCCTACCGGTCCGCCCACCCGTACGACGCCTCGGGCGCCGATCCGACCGCCCGGCTGACCATCGACGTCGCGGCCGGCGACCGCTGGCTGAGCGGCATCGACCAGTACGCCACCGCGCACTGGCTGACCACGGGCAGTCCGGTGCTGGACTACGCCAACGCGATGGTGCCGAACAAGCAGCCCTCGGCGTCCACGGCGACCGCCAACTGGCAGGAGCACCTGGACGGCAAGCCGACGTACAGCCCGCCGATCCCGCCGCTGGCGCCGGCCAAATTCACCGGCAGCCTGTACATCGCGGAGGGCTCGCAGATCCGTCCGGAGTGCACCGACTTCGCCAACTCGGCGCAGAAGGCCACCGGCAGCTGGGTGCAGAACGCCGCCCCGAACGGGGCGGGCACCAGCACGGGCCTGCTGGGCTTCATGTTCTGGGCAGCCGAGAAGCCGTCCACCCGGGGCGTGACCACGGCGCCGCCGAACAGTTGCGAGGGCGGCGTCGGGGCGGGCGCGACGGCGTTCGCCGTGCCGGTGCCGATGCCGGCGCTGCGGCAGAGCTGAGCGGGCAGCGGGCAAGTGGGCAGCGGGCAGCGGCCAGCGGCCAGCGAGCAAGTGGGGCCGGTCAGCCCTCCTCGCCGGTCAGGCGCTGGACGGTGCCGGCCTCGCCGCCCTCCCGCTGCCAGGCGACCACCAGCTCGTCACGGGTGCCGAAGCGGACCAGGTGGCGGCCGACCACGTCCTCCAGCTGGGGCAGGTTCTCCTCGGCGCCCTCGACGGCGAGCAGCAGCGCGCCGTCCTCGGCGGTGAGTTCGGCCTGCCCGGCGCCGAAGACCAGCGAGCCGCGGCCGGTCTCCTCGGACCACTCGGCGGGGACCTTGCGGCCCATGTGGGCGGCGAGCTGCTTGGCGTAGCGGGCGGGACGGTCAGTGGCGACTCGGGCGGTGGAGCGGGCCATGGCGGAACTCCTCGATGCACGGACGACTTAGGCTGCCCTAAGCTACTCGATTACTGAGCCAAGCTCAACATCTTTTCGAGCCGGGACCGCTCGCCCTCCGGACGGCGGCAGGCCGACCGCTACCCTGTGCCCATGACCTCCCCCGGCCCGGCCGACACCGCCGCGGAACTCGCCGACGCCCTCACCCGGGCGATGAAGCGGATCCGCCGGCGGACCATGCAGCGGCTGGAGCCGTACGGCATCACCCCGGCCCAGGCCCGGGCACTGCGCACGCTCGCCCACGCACCCGGCTGCGAGAGCGCCGAGACCATGCGGCTGAGCGAGCTCGCCGAGCGCCTGCACATCGCGCCGCGTTCGGCGACCACCGTGGTCGACGCCTTGGAGGAGGCCGGCCTGGTCGCCCGCACCCCCGACCCGGCCGACCGCCGGGCGGTGCGCCTGGTCCTGACCGCCGCCGGGCACGGCGCGCTGGAGCGGATCTCGCAGGTCCGGCACGAGGTCGCCCAGCAGTACTTCGGCCCGGTCAGCCCTGCCGAGCAGGACGCTCTGCTGCGGGCGCTGCGTCACGCCGAGGAGGCGTACGAAACCGGGCCCAGACCGTAGCGGGCACCGCGCCCAGACCGATCCCGACGATCACCAGCACCGTCGCCGCGCCCGCCGCCGGGCTGAACCGCTCGCCGAGCAGCAGCGCCGCCGAGGACATCCCGAACACCGGCACCAGCAGCGAGAACGGGGCGACCACCGAGGCGTCGTAGCGGCGCAGCAGGTGGCTCCAGGCGACGAAGCCGAACAGCGTGGAGACCAGCCCGACGTACAGCACCACGCCGACTCCCGCCCAGCTGATGCCGCGCAGCGCGGCCCAGTCCGCGGCCGGGCCCTCGACCAGCAGGGACAGGCCGAGCAGTGGCAGCGGCGGCACCGCGGAGACCCACACCATCCAGCGCAGCGCGTCCGGCGGGGCGGCCTTGCGGGTCAGCACGTTGGCCAGGCCCCAGGCCGCGGCCGAGCCGATCAGCAGCGCGAAGGCGCCGGCCGGGCCGTGCACGCCGCGGTCGACGGCGGCCACCGCGATGCCGGCGAAGGCCACCACGAGGCCGGCGGTCCGCACCGGGGTGGGCCGTTCGCGCAGCAGCCCGGCGGCGAACAGCGCGGTGAACCCGGCCTGGCCCTGCAGCACCAGTGAGGACAGTCCGGCCGGCATGCCGGCGTGCATGCCGAGGAACAGCAGCCCGAACTTCACCACGCCGAGCGCCACCCCGACCGCGAGCACCCAGCGCCACGCCACCCAGGGCGGGCCGACGAGGAACACCGCGGGCAGCGCCACCACGGCGAACCGCAGCGCGCAGAACAGCAGCGGTGGGAAGTCGTGCAGGCCGACCTCGATCAGCACGAAGTTCAGGCCCCAGACGGCGGCGATCAGCACCGCCAGCGCGACATGACGGGGCCTCATGGCCGACGTCGAAGACGGAACGGAGGACAGGGCGGAAGAGGGCATGGCATGAGGATCGCCCGCCACAACCGTTCAGCACCAGCGACAGTTCCTCAACCCAACCGTTTAGCATTGCTGCATGATTGATCTGGGACGCCTGCGCGCCCTGCACGCGGTCGCCGTGCACGGCTCGGTCGGCGGCGCCGCGACGGCGCTCGGCTTCACCCCGTCCGCGATCTCCCAGCAGATCGCCAAGCTCGAACGCGAGACCCGCACCGTGCTGCTGGAACGCCAGGGCCGGGGCATCCAACTCACCGACGCCGCACGCGGGTTGGCGGACACCGCGCAGCGGGTGCTGGCGCTGGTCGAGCAGGCCGAGGTGACGCTGGAGGAGCAGCGCGGCCGGGCCACCGGGCGGCTGCTGGTCGCCGCCTTCGCCACTGCCTCGCGCGGCCTGCTGCCCGGCGTGCTCGCCGAACTCCACGCCGACTACCCCGAGTTGGAGGTCCGGCTGCTGGAGAGCGACCCGTACCCGGCGGCCGAGCTGGTGGCCCGCGGCGAGGTGGACCTGGCGGTGGTGCAGGACTGGGTGTCCGTGCCGCTGCCGGTGCAGGACGGTGTGGACCGGCTCGATCTCGGCACCGACCCGGTCGATCTGCTGCTGCCCGCCACCCACCCGCTGGCGGCGCTCGACGCCGTCCCGATGACGGAGCTGCGCGGGCAGCGCTGGACCAGCGTGCCGCCGGGCAACATCTGCCACGACTGGCTGCTGCACACCATGCGCGGGATCGGCGAGGAGCCGGACGTCCGCTACCAGGTCGGCGAGTTCGAGAGCCAGATCGCGCTGATCGCGGCCGGCCTCGGCCTCGGCCTGGTCCCCCGGCTGGGCCGAGGCCCGCTCCCGCCGGAGGTCGCCGCCCGCCCGGTCACCCCGCGGCCGTTCCGCCGGGTGTACGCCCTGTGGCGCACCCAGACCTCGCGCCGCCCCGCCGTCACCGCCACCCTGGACGCGCTGCGCCGGCACTGGGCCGCCCTGGACCTCTGACCCGGACGTCAGGTCAGCCCGACCACCAGCCACATGAATCCGACGCCCAGCAGGGTGCAGACCAGGGTGGTGCGCGAGGGGTGCGGGCTGTGCGCCTCCGGCAGGATGTCGGAGGTCGCCAGGTACATCAGGAACCCGGCGAAGAACCCGAGGTACAGCCCGAGCAGGTGCTCCGGGATGGTGAACAGCAGCGTGATCGCGGCGCCGGTGACGGGGGCGACGGCGTCGGCGGCCAGCAGCGCGACGGCCCGCCGCCGGTTGTTCCCGTACAGCCGGGTGATCGTGTAGGTGTTGAAGCCGTCCGCGAAGTCGTGCGCGACGACGGCGACGGCGACCACCGCGCCGACCGTGGTGCCGGCCTGGAAGGCGGCGCCGATCGCGAAGCCGTCCATCATGCTGTGCAGCACCAGCGCGGACGCGGCGGCCAGCCCGACGCCCTGTTCGCGGTGCCGATGCCCGGGCCCGTGTCCGTGGCTGTGCGCGGCGTACTCGCCCTCGTGGCCGCGGTGGATGGCGACGGCCCGCTCCACCACGTGGATCAGCAGGAAGCCGGCGGCGAACATCAGCAGCGCCTCGGGCACGCCGTGGAGTCTCTCGGGGGCCTGCTCCATCGCCTCGGGGAGCAGGTCGAAGGCGACCACGCCGAGCATCAGTCCGGCGGCGAAACCGAGCACCAGGTGGCGGCGGTCGCCGGTGCGCTGCGCGACGAAGCCGCCGACCAGCGTCATCAGGAAGGCGCCCGCGGCGACCAGCACGGCAGTCAGTTTCGGCCTCCCCCGACTCGCGCCGAGGGCCGGACGGCCGCGCGGACCGCTGCCCACGGCTGCCCAGTCGTCCGGCCCGGGCCGGTCGGTGCCGGGCCCTGCGCTCCACTGTGCGGGCCGCCCCGCGGCCGCGCCGTCCGGCGGACCCACCGGGGTGAGCCGCCGCCGCGCGTGATTGCGCGTCAGCCGTCCCCGGCGGCCCGGTAGACGGCGGCGAGCTGCGGGGCGCCCTGCTCGGCCCAGTCGGCGCCGAGGGCGGTGACGTCGAGCTCGAAGCCGGTGGCCAGGACCATCAGCGGGCGGCCGTCGAAGGCGAGCCGCCAAGCCGAGCCGGGAATCCGGCGGCGGATCACCGTGCCGAGGTAGAGGCCGGCGTCGATGCCCAGCCACTGGGAGACCTGCGGGTCGTCGCGCCAGCGCGGCAGCAGCTGGTCGAGCGCGGTCAGCGAGTCGACGGTGTCGTCGAGTTGCACGCCGGCGGCGTCCGCGAGTTCGCGCAGCAGGCCGCACTCGGCGTACATCCCGGCCATCGCCTGTTCGCGGGCCTCGGCGGTGTGCCGTTCTGCGTTCTCGACCGGGCGCCGGCCGAGGTATCCGTTCTCCACGGCCCAAGCCTGTCACCTCGAACGGCGGAACGGGAGAAGGCCGGACGGGACCCGCCGGGGTTTCCGACGGGCCGTCAGGACGTCAGTGGCAGCGCCAGGTGGGTGAGGGCGAGTTCGCGGATGCCCTGGCCGTCGACCAGGTGGATCCGCTGGTAGCGCTCCTCGGTGGTCAGGTCCACCGCCTCGTCGGTGAACTGCCCGCAGGTCATCCGCAGGCCCCGGTCGGCGCCCTCCTCGCGGACGGCCTCGGACAGCGTGGCGATCTCCTCGGCGGTGACGGGCGCGGGGCCGCGGGACGCCCACACCACCCAGCGTCCGGGCAGCCGGCTGCCGGGCTGGCCCTCGGCGGTGGCGACCAGTCCGGCCGGGCCGCGCAGCCGCACGCTCCAGCCCTCCAGGCCGCCGGCGGTGAGCACCGCCCGGACCAGCAGAGCGAATTCGCCGGGCGACAGTTCGCCGAGCGCGGGGACCGCGGCGTCGGCGGTCCCCCAGGGCACCACCGCCTCGTCCGCGTACGGGTCGGGGGTGATCACGGCGGCGAGCGCGCGCAGCCGCAGCAGCGACTCGTCGTGCTCGGCGTCCGCGTACACGCCGTCGTCGCCGAGATGTCCGGAATCGGGGACCAGCCGGGTGCGGGCCAGCGCGTCGCGGTCGGCGTCCACGCTGAGCAGGCAGCGCGGGGGGCGGCCGGGCAGCCGCAGCCAGCCGTTCAGCACGACGCCGGCCAGCACGTCGTCGGTGTCGACGGCGTCGGCGGCCTGCAGGGCGCGCAGCGCTAGGCGGGCGGCCAGCCGCAGGTAGTCCGCGCGGACATCGGCGTCGGGGCGGTGGACCGGCTCGACGGTGCCGTCCTCGGTGAGCCGGTAGCCGGACAGCGCGGGGACGGTGTCCAGCGGCGGCAGGTCGAGGTCGAGGACGGCGGTGCGGGTCAGCGCCCGGAACACCGCGTGGCAGGGGGCCGGCAGATCGCGGGTGGAGCCTTCGGCGGCGGCCAGGGCGCGTTCCAGCAGCGATTCGACGGCTGCCGGCTCGGCCTGCCGGTACGCGCGGCGGCACTCCTCCAGGCTGTCGTTGTACTCCTGGACGGCCCGGGCGCGGGCCTGTTCGGCCTCCTCGTGGGCCTGCCGGGCGGCGACCGCACCACTGTCGGCCAGGTCGGCCTGCCGGGTGCGCCACTCGCGCAGCTCGCGCTGGTGGCGCAGCCGGGCCTGGGCGAGTTCGCGCTGGTAGCCGGAGTCGAGCAGGCGGCGCGAACGGGGCTGGTCGGGGTCGCTGTCGACGGGCTCGGGCGGGGCGAAGTCGGCCCAGGCGGGCTCGGGTTCGGCGTCCGGCGCGGCGTCCGGGTACGGCTTGGGGCGGTAGCTGCGCAGCTGGCTCTCGAAGTCCATCGCGGAGACCGGTTGGGCGGCCCGGCGCAGCAGGTCGGCGAGGCGTTCGTGGTCGGCCTGCACGGCGAGGGTGCGGTGGTGGGTGAGCGCGGCGGCCCGGCCGTGCGCGGCCACCGGGTCGGCCACGCCGTCCGGCTCGGGAACGGAACCCGGCTCGGGAACGACGGCGGGTGCGGGGACGGCGGCGGGCGCGGGTGCTGCTGCGACGGCGGGCTCGGACGGGGGTGCGGCGGGCGCGGGGACGAAGACGGGTGCGGGCGGCTCGTCCTCGTCGGCGCCGAGTTCGCGGAACAGCGAGGCGAGGAACCCGGGCTGGAGCACCGTGGCGGTGCCGTCGGCGCGGCCCTCGGATGGATGCTGCATCGGCGGTCGTTCCCCCTGCTCGTCCGGCGCACGTCGGAGGGCCGCCGTCGGCGGGGGCCCGATCAGCATTGTCCCCCGTCCGGCGCTCCGGGTCAGCCAACCTTCGGGGTTTGGCCGAGCGTTGACGCAGGATCAGCCGACCGTGCCCGATCCGGGCTCCCGGGGGCGGCCCTCGGGAGCCCGGATCGGGCGCGGCGGTTCAGTTGGTGCGGGTGTTGGTCAGGTGAAGTCCGATGTAGCCGACGTAGATCCGGCCACTGCCGGAACAGTCGTCCAGGTAGTGCACCCGGGGGGCGGTGCCGCCACCGCCGATCCGCAGGTGGGCGCCCATGAAGGCGCGGCAGGAGGAGTCGACGACGGCGGGGACCGGCAGCATCCGCTGGCGCTTCCACTTGCCGTGGCTGGCGACGGTGCGGGACTCGCCGCGGACCGCCTTGCGCGGCGGGAAGCGGTGGCAGCCGGGCGGGGTGTGCTCGCACCACTGCTTGAAGTCGCCGCCGGCCTCGCCGCGCACGGCGGCGTCCGCGTACTCCTGGAGCGCGGTCAGACCGTCCCAGGTGAGCCGGGCCCAGCCGGGGCCGTCGGCCTGGCCGTCCAGGGCGAGCGTCTCCTTGCTGTCGCCGGTGAACTCCAGCAGCGGGAACTCGCCGAAGCGGTCGACCAGTTCGCCGAAGCTGACCGGGTCGGTGCCGCACCGGGAGCGGCGTGGCGGGCGGGGCTGCTCGACCCGCAGCCGGCAGCGTTCCAGCCGGACCGCCGGGTGCGCGGGGCGCTCGGGGGCCTTGCGCACCTCGGGCGGCAGCCACAGTTGCGGCACCGCGTCCAGCGGGGCGGGCGGCGCGAGTTCGGCGGCCACCCGGCGCGGCTCGCGGGCCAGCAGGGCGGCGGCGCGGCGCAGGTTCTCGTCGATCCGCTGGCGCGGCAGGACGGGGTGCCGGGCGGCGTCGGCGCGGGACGCCGGGTCGACGTCGGGCAGGAAGGTGCGGACCGCGCCGCCGTACACCTTGTGGTACTCGAGGGCCAGGTTGAACCGTGGCAGCGCGGTGTGCCCGAGCACGTACATCGAGGCCAGGCCCGGGAGTTGACGCAGCAGCGGGCCGAGCACCTCGTCCTGCCACTGCTCGATCGGCACCGCGGGCGGCACGCTGGCCACCACCGTCGGCAACTGCCGTTCCGGGTCGCACAGTTCGTCGATCAGGTCGTCCAGGTCCGCGGGCCCGAGCAGCCGCGGGGCGACCGCCAGCGGCACCGGGCCCTCGGTGGCGTCCAGCAGCGGCAGCAGCCGGCGGACGAGCTCCGGGACGGGGACGCGGCCGTGACCGGCCAACGCGGGCCCGGCGGGCAGGTGTTCGGCCTCGACGCGCAACCGGGTCGGGCCGTCGGCGTCCTCGGCGGCGAGGGTGAGGGTCAGTTGGTCGATACCGTGCGGAGCGGGGGTGCGCAGCCGGCGGCGGCTGTAGCGGGCTTCGGGGCCGCGGCCGGGCAGCGGTCCGCCGTCGCGGTCCAGCAGCACCCGGTCGCCGAGCCGTAGTCGCTCCGGCAGGGCCCCGTGCTCGCGGGGCGGGGGCTCGTCGTGGCCTTCCGCCTTCAGCCAGGCGGCGAGCAGGTGGTCGACGAGGGCGGTCGTGTCGTGGTGCGGGCGGGGTGTCGCGGCCGTCAGCCGATAGGGCGGCTGGGCATGGTCGGTGGGCATACGCGGAACCTCCCGAAGTACGGTGCTGCGGTCTGCGAGTCCTCCTTCCGATGCCGTGCCGGATCGTGGTGTCCTGTCTAGGAGACGAAGTGACCATGAGGGGAAGTTCCTACTCCGGCCCCGTTTCCTTCGTTCGGGTGTCATCGGACGGCAACCGGAACTCCGCCCGCGCCGCCTCTGCTACCCACCCGCCCGCGGTTGATGCCGTCCGCCCGACTCCCGCGCCGGCCCTGGAAATTGGCCGAAAACGACCGCGGTTCGGGCCCCACCGGGCGCCCCGGCCCCTCACGCCCCGGGCCGCGCAGTCCTGTCGGACCGCGCGGGCCCTCGTGGACCTCTCAGACCTCGACCTCGACGAAGGTCCGCCCGGCCGCCTGCGCGCTGGCCGAACCGCCGGTCGCCTCGGCCAGCCAGGTGTGGAACTCCGTCACCTCCGGCTCGGGGACGCCCACTTCGATCCGCACCCCGTCCGCCAGGTACTCCAGCCCGGCCACCGTGTACCCGGCCGCCCGCACGTCGTTCTCCAGCCGCCCGGCCCTGGTGTGGTCCACGGCCACCGACAGCAGCGCGACCGGACGCCGCTCCAGCAGCCCGATCTCGTCCAGCGCCTCCGACACCGCCGACCCGTACGCCCGGACCAGGCCGCCCGCGCCCAGCTTGATCCCGCCGAAGTACCGGGTCACCACCGCGACCGTGTCGGTCACCCCGCGACGCCGCAGCACCTCCAGCATCGGCACGCCCGCCGTCCCGGCCGGCTCGCCGTCGTCGCTGGACCGCTCGCGCGGCTGCTCCTCCCCCACCACGAACGCCGTGCAGTTGTGCCGGGCGTCCCAGTACTGCTTGCGGATCGCCGCGATGAACGCCTGCGCCGCCTCCTCGTCCGCGACCCGGGCCAGGTGGCAGATGAACCGGGACTTCTTGATCTCCAACTCGTGACTGCCATCGCCCCGGACGGTCAGGTACGGCTTCGGGCTCGGCTCGGCCATGACGCTGGTGCTCTCCGCTGTCGCTCTCCACCCGGCACCGCCTCGAACAGCGGCCACCGGTCTCGCCGACCAGCCTAGGGCCTCGGCTCCGGGTCACGCGGGGCCGTAGCTGCTCAGCGGCCCGCCAGCGCGTGCAGGGCGGCCCGGTCCAGGCCGGTGCGGGCGGTGATCTCAACAGGGTCGAGGGCGCCGCAGTCCAGGCCGCGCAGCAGCTGGCCGCTGAGGGCGCGGGCGGTGGCGGGCTCGTCCAGCACCGCGCCGGCGGACTTGGCGAGGTATCCGGCGAGCCGGGCGCAGGCGGCGTCCAGGCCCTCGCGGTGGAAGGCGTACACGGCGGCGTAGCGGGTGGGCAGTTGGGCGGGGTGCAGGTCCCAGCCCTGGTAGTAGGCACGGGCCAGCGCGCGGCGGATCAGGCCGTGGTGCAGCCGCCAGGCGGCGTGCACCTGCTCGACGGAGCCGATGGGGAGCACGTTGGTGGAGCCGTCGGAGAGCCGGACGCCGGTGCCGGCCGCGGCGACCTGCATGACGGCCTTGGCGTGGTCGGCGGCCGGATGGTCCGGGCTCTGCTGGGCCGCGGCGACCCCGCAGGCGGCGCTGTAGTCGAAGGTGCCGTAGTGCAGCCCGGTGGCCCGGCCCTCGGCGGCCCCGATCAGCAGCGCGACGGTGGCCCGGCCGTCCGGGCCGAGGACGGCCTGCGTGGTCTCGATCTGGATCTCGAACCCGAGCCGCCCCGCGGGCAGCCCCGCCCGCCGCTCGAAGTCCGCCAACAGCCGGGCCAGCGCGGTGACCTGCGCGGGGTGGCTGACCTTCGGCAGGGTGAGCCGCAGGCCGTCGGGCAGCCCGCCCTCGGCCAGCAGGGTGCCGAGGAACACCTCCAGGGTGCGGATGCCGCGGGCCCGGACGGCGGCCTCCAGGCACTTGGTGCGGATACCGATGTACGGCGGCGCGCTGCCGTCGGCCGTCGCCGTGGCCACCAGCTTCGCCGCCCGCACCGCCTCGGCGTCCTCCTCGGTGTCGGGGCGCGGCCCGTAGCCGTCCTCGAAGTCGATCCGCAGGTCCTCGATCGGCTCGCGCGCCAGCTTGGCCCGCACCCGGGTGTGCACGTCCGCGAGCAGCGCGTCGTCGGGCACCCCGAGCGCCTGTGCCAGGCGCGCGGGCGTCCCGGCGTACCGGTCGAACACGTCGAGCGCCTGCGCGCTCCACTCGCGGACGGTGTGCGCCCCGAACGCGTCCGCCGGCACGTACACGGTGTGGACGGGCTGCCGGCCGGGCCGCTCGCCCGGGTAACGGCGCGTCAGTTCGGCGTCCACCGGCGCCAGCAGCGCCTCAACGGCGGCCCGGGCGGCGTCCGAGAACGCGACCTGCCGGGCGGGTCCGGGCTGAGCGGGCTGAGCGGGCTGAGCGGGCTGTGGCATCCGGGGCTCCTTCACTCACCGCACGGCTCAACGAAACGGTCCGGCGAAGGTAGTGCTGCCCCACCACAGCGTCAATGGCCGCCCGCCGGGAGATCCGGCGGGCGGCCATGGCACGAGGGGTGCGGTGCAACGACGAGTTGAGGCGGCGTCACCGCAGGAGAAGGACGGTCACTCCCGGCCCGACTCCATGTACCGCTCCTGGAGCTCGTCCCAGATCTTCTCGACGTCCTTCACCGCCACGCCGCCGTCCGGACGCGAGCCCGGGACGCCGCGCTGCGACAGGTACTCGGCGAAGCGGCGCTCGTCCGGCTGGCGCTGGTTCTCCTCCATGTAGCCGACCAGGGCGGCGAAGCACTCGTCCGCGTCCAGCGGCTCCGCCCCGCCCGCGAACGGACGGCGGGCCGGAGTCTCCTCCGCGCCCTGGTCGAAGGGCAGCGTCTCCGCCTCCATCATCGCGTCCAACCGCAGCGGCCGGCCGCCCAGCCGGATCGGCTCGGCCTCCTGCTCCTGCATCGGCTGCTGCTGGGGCTGGGGCGCGTGTGCGGCCTGCGGCGCGTACGGACCCTGCGGACGGGACGGGCCGCGGCCGTTCGCCATCACCCGCTCCGGCTCGGCGCCGGCCGGACGGTAGCCCTCGTCGTAGCCGTCCTGCTCCGGGTACCCCGGCTCGCCGTAGCCCTGGCCCGCGTAGTCCTGCTCCGGGTACGCGTCGCCCGGCTGGTAGCCCGACTGCGGGCGACCCGGCTCGGCCTCGTCCTGCGGGCGCGGGGCCTTGAACCACGGCGACGCCTGGCCCGGCACCCGGGCCGTGTGCACCTGGTCGGTCTCCGCCAGGTGCGAGCGCACCGGACGGGCCGTCCACACGTTCAGTTCCGAGGAGCGGTCCACCACCGGCGCGGCCTGCGCGGCCTCCGGGTCCTGCTGGTCCCGCAGCCGCACCGCGGCCAGCTTCGCCAGCGTCGGCACCGCGACCGCCGCCGACACCGGCGGCACCGCCTGCTGCGGCTGGGGCTTCGGCTTCGCAGCTGCGGGCGCGGGGGCGGGCGCCGCGGCAGGCCCGGCGGCCTGGCCCTGGTTCGGTGCCGCCGCACCGATCGCCGGAGGCTGACCCTGCGTCACCTGAGTGGCAGCCGGCACCGGACGGTCCGCCTGCACCGTCTCCTCGGTCTCGGGCGCCGCACCGCCGTGCACCTGGAGCGGGCCGTCGATCCGGTCCAGGATCGACGGGTCCAGCGGCACGCCGTACTTCGCCAGCTTCAGCGGCAGCAGCGCCTGGAACGGTGCCGACTTCCGCCAGCCCCGCCCGTACCGGAACCGCAGCTGCGCGCGGTACACCAGCCGGTTCTGCTCCAGCCGCACCGTCTCGTCGTACGAGCGCAGCTCCCACAGCTTCATCCGGCGCCACAGCCGGAACGTCGGCACCGGCGAAAGCACCCAACGCATCAGCCGCACCGACTCCATGTGCCGGTCCGCGGTGATCGCCGCGATCCGTCCCACCGCGTGCCGGGAAGCCTCGACCACCACCACGAACAGCACCGGGATCACCGCATGCATCGCCATGCCCAGCGCGTCGCCCCAGGACGCCGCCGCGTTGAACGCGATGGTCGCCGCCGTCAGCAGCCACGCCGTCTGACGCAGCAACGGGAACGGGATCCGCAGCCAGGTCAGCACCAGGTCCAGCGCGAGCAGCACCACGATGCCCGCGTCGACGCCTATCGGGAACGCGTAGGCGAAGGCACCGAAGCCCTTCTCGATCGCCAGGTCCCGCACCGAGTTGTACGACCCCGCGAAACCGATGCCCGAGATCACACACGCGCCGACGGCCACCACGCCCAGCAGAGCACGGTGCGCGCGGGTAAGGGAAGGACGTGCCATTCAGTGATCAACCCCTGGGACTCGGCAGCTGCCGTAGGACCTGTAGCCGCCGAGTACACGTCCCCGCCCGGGGCGCACGACCGCGGGACAACCCGGTGTTGATGCGCCGTTGACAGACTCGGCCCACCGGATACTACTCGCACGGGCGTTCACCCATGTCGCCAGGCCGGACCGGCACCACTCCTCCACTGGTCCGCACCACCGCGCGCACCGCACTCACGCACGCCGTCGCAGGCCGCGCACAATCGCACGACGACGTCTCGCCGGCCCCGCCCGGGCGCTACCCGGCGGCCGGCCGCTCCGCCGCGCCGTTCAGGTACGCCAGCACCGCGAGCACCCGGCGGTTGCCGTCCTCGGTGGGGGACAGCTCCAACTTCCCGAAGATGTTCGCGATGTGCTTGGCCACCGCCCCGTCACTGATCGTCAGCCGCGCACCGATCGCCGAGTTCGAGCAGCCCTCCGCCATCAGCCCCAGCACCTCCCGCTCGCGCGGCGACAGCCGCTGCAACGGCTCCGAACCCGCGTTGTGCTGCAGCAGCCGCCCGATCACGTCCGGATCCATCGCCGTCCCGCCGGCCGCCACCCGGCGCACCGCGTCCACGAACTGGTCCGCGTTGAACACCCGGTCCTTCAGGAGGTAGCCCACCCCGCCGGTGCCGTCCGCCAGCAACTCCCGTGCGTACAACTGCTGGACGTGCTGCGACAGCACCAGCACCGGCAGGCCCGGTATCTCCCGACGTGCCGCCAACGCCGCCTGCAGCCCCTCGTCCGTCAGCGTCGGCGGCAGCCGGACGTCCACCACCGCGACGTCCGGCCGCTCCGACAGCAGCGCCGCCAGCAGGTCGGGCCCGGTCTCCACCGCGGCCGCGATGGTGAACCCGTGGACCTCCAACAGCCGTGTCAGGCCTTGGCGAAGGAGGTAGAGATCCTCGGCGAGGACAACGCGCACGGCAGCTCCATCGTGATGGTGGTCGGCCCGCCCACAGGACTGTCGAGCGAGATCACTCCGTCGAACGTACCCAACCGCCTCTCGATCCCGCGCAGTCCGCCGCCTGTCTCCATCCGCGCACCCCCGTGCCCGTCGTCCGTCACCACCACCCGTAGCCGGCCCGCCCGGTGCAGCACATCCACCCACACCTGCCTCGCCCGCGCGTGCTTCGCCGCATTCGCCAGCAACTCACTGACGCTGAAGTACACCGCCGTCTCCAACGACGCCTCCGGACGCCCCGGCAGGCTCACCGTCACCTCCGTCGGTACCACCGCTGTCAGCGCCAACTCCCTTACCGCATCCGGCAGTCCGCGCTCCGCCAGCACCGGCGGGTGGATGCCCCGGACCAGATCCCGCAGCTCCTGCAACGCCTTAGCCGAGGACTCCCGTGCCTCTGCCAGCAACTCCCGCGCTGCCGTCTGGTCGCTCCCCATCAGGTGCTCGATCGTCCCCAGCGTCAGCCCGATCGCCACCAGCCGCGCCTGCGCCCCGTCGTGCAGATCCCGCTCGATCCGCCGCAACTCCGCGGCCTGCGCGTCCACCGCGTCGGCCCGAGTTTCCGTCAGATGCGCTACCCGTTCGGTCAGTTGGGCCCGGCTCTGTTCCGGCCCACCGCCCAGCACCCGGCACGCCAACTCGTGGTGGGCTCGCACCGCCCACGGCATCGCCAGCAGTCCGACCGTCATCATGGCCACGCCGATGAGCACAGAGATCAGCAAGTTCGTCAGGTGGTTGTAGATCCCGAAGTAAATCCGGTGGTCCACCTGTGTCGTCAGAATGAAAATCAGCCCGCCCCAGACCAGCACCATCGGCACGCCCAGCAACGCCACCACGCCCACCGGATTCGCCAGCAGCCACAGCCCTTCCCGCCGCACCTGCCGATCCCGTACCGCCCACTGCACGAACTGCACCAGCCGCGCCACCTCCAGCCTCCGGTGGTACGAGGCCCCCGTCCACCAGAACCCGCGCGCGTCCTGCTCCAACGGCTCCCGCGTCGAATACACCACCCGCCAGGGCTCCCCGGACACCTGCTCCACGCGGTGCCGCGTCCACGCCGCACCGTACCGCACGAGCAAGTACAGCACCGACGCCCCCACCACAATCGCACTCGGCGCCGCAACGAACGGCGCGAGCGGCCCCCCATCAAACAGCTGAACCGCCGTCAGCGCCGTGAACACCGCCGCCAACACCGGCACCACCGGCCCCGCAGCAGCCGCCACCGCCATCACCACGCCCTGCCCCCAGGCCCGCACCCCTGCCCGCAGGCGCTCCCCCACAACGGACCTGACGGCCCCACCGTCGAACCATGTTGTCGTCGCCAAGGCCTACTCCCCGAGATTGATCGCCGTCCCCAAGAACGCTCTCAGTCTCTCCCCGGCACCCCGGCCGGCACATTGACCGTGCCACCCGTCTTTCAGGTGGACCTAACTCCACCCCGATCGGTGGTGACTGGTCCCGGAAATGCAAGAAAGCCCCCCGCCAAAAGGCGGGGGGCTTTCTCTGAATGATTGTTCGGCGGCGTCCTACTCTCCCACAGGGTCCCCCCTGCAGTACCATCGGCGCTGTGAGGCTTAGCTTCCGGGTTCGGAATGTA
>NZ_JBIALR010000030.1:74141-75498 GCF_042873675.1 Kitasatospora sp. NPDC004614 | reverse complement strand
GTTACATTCCGAACCCGGAAGCTAAGCCTCACAGCGCCGATGGTACTGCAGGGGGGACCCTGTGGGAGAGTAGGACGCCGCCGAACAATTCTTCAAAAGGCCGAGGCCCCAGCGATGAGCTGGGGCCTCGGCCTTTTTTGTTGGGCTTTTTCAGCCGAACACAGACGGCCGGCAGACGGCGGTCGGGCACCCGGACGCGGTGCTCGCTCGTGTGCCGGACAATGGACAAGACGGATGTAACGGACGGACCGGGCCCTGGTGGGGTTCGGGGGCCGTCCGGATCGCGCGCTGGTGTCGATGGATCGGCAGTGGCGCCTCTAGAGCCAGCAGTGTGCAGACAGGAGTCACCAGCATGTCGAACCCGCCCCAGGACCGGCCCGAGCGCCGTAACGACGGCGGCCGGGGCTACGAGCCCAGGTCGCGCGGGGGCTGGTCGAACGACCGCGGCCCGCGTCGTGACGACCGTGGCGAAGGCGGCGGCTACCGCGGTCGTGACGACCGTGGCGACCGTGGCGCCGACCGCGGTGGTTACCGCAGCGACCGTGGCGACCGCCCGTCGTACGGCGACCGCCCCCAGGGCGGCGGCTTCCGCCGCGACGACCGTGGCGACCGTCCGCAGGGCGGTGGTTTCCGTCGTGACGACCGCGGTGACCGTCCCCAGGGTGGCGGCTACCGCAGTGACCGTGGCGACCGTCCGTCGTACGGTGACCGTCCGCAGGGCGGCGGCTTCCGTCGTGACGACCGTGGCGACCGCCCCCAGGGCGGCGGCTACCGCGGTCGTGACGAGCGTCCGCAGGGCGACCGTGGCGGCTTCCGTCGGGATGACCGTCCGCAGGGCGGCTTCCGTCGTGACGACCGCGGTGACCGTCCTCAGGGTGGTGGCTTCCGTAGCGACCGTGGCGACCGTCCGTCGTACGGCGACCGTCCGCAGGGTGGCTTCCGTCGTGACGACCGTGGGGACCGCCCGCAGGGTGGGTTCCGTCCGCGTGAGGACCGTCCGTCGTACGGGCGGGACCGGGACGAGCGTGGCGGCTACGACCGTCCGCAGCGCACCGGTGGGTTCGAGCGCCGTGACGACCGTGGCGACCGTCCGCAGGGTGGGTTCCGTCGCGATGACCGTGGCGACCGTCCGCAGGGTGGCTTCCGCCGTGACGACCGCGGTGACCGTCCCCAGGGCGGCGGCTACCGCAGCGACCGTGGCGACCGCCCGTCGTACGGTGACCGTCCGCAGGGTGGCGGCTTCCGTCGTGACGACCGTGGCGACCGCCCGCAGGGTGGGTTCCGTCCGCGTGAGGACCGTCCGTCGTACGGGCGGGACCGGGACGAGCGTGGCGGCTACGACCGTCCGCAGCGCACC
>NZ_JBIALR010000030.1:0-74046 GCF_042873675.1 Kitasatospora sp. NPDC004614 | reverse complement strand
GTTCGAGCGCCGTGACGACCGTGGCGACCGTCCGCAGGGTGGGTTCCGTCGCGATGACCGTGGCGACCGTCCGCAGGGTGGCTTCCGCCGTGACGACCGTGGCGACCGTCCCCAGGGTGGCGGCTACCGTGGCGACCGCCCGCAGGGCGACCGTGGCGGCTTCCGTCGGGACGACCGCGGTGACCGTGGCGGGTTCCGTTCCCGTGACGACCGTGGCGACCGCGGTGGCTACCGGGGTGGCCGGGACGACCGTGGCGGGTTCAACCGCGACCAGGACGAGCGTCGGATGGAGCCGGTGCGCCGGCTGCCGATCCCGGACGACGTGACCGGGTTCGAGATCGACGCGGATGTCCGCCAGGACCTGAAGAGCCTGCCGAAGACCCTCGCCGACGACGTGGCGCGCAACCTGGTGATGGTCGCGCGGCTGCTCGACAGCGAGCCGGAGGAGGCCTACAACTACTCGCGCGTCGCGCTGCGGCTGGCGTCGCGTGTGGCGAGCGTCCGTGAGGCGGCCGGCTTCGCGTCGTACATGACGCAGCGGTACTCCGAGGCGCTGACCGAGTTCCGTGCGGCGCGGCGGATGACCGGCCGGGTGGACCTGTGGCCGGTGATGGCGGACTGCGAGCGTGGTCTGGGCCGTCCGGAGCGGGCGCTGGCGATGGCCGGCGAGCCCGAGACGAAGCAGCTGGACAAGGCCGGTCAGGTCGAGATGCGCCTGGTCGCGGCGGGTGCCCGCGCGGACCTGGAGCAGTTCGACGCGGCCGTGGTGACGCTGCAGAGCCCGGAGCTGGCGTCCTCGGCGATTCACCCGTGGACGGCGCGCCTGCGCTACGCGTACGCCGACGCGCTGATCGCGGCGGGTCGGGCCGACGAGGCCCGCGAGTGGTTCGTAAAGGCCGTGGAGGCCGACTCGGACGGTTCGACCAACGCGTCCGAGCGGCTGGCGGAGATCGACGGCGTGGAGTTCACCGACGCGCTGGACGAGGACGCCGAGGCCGAGGCCGTGGAGTCCGAGGAGCCGGCCCGCAAGCCGGTCAACAAGGACGACATCGGCGACGACCGGATGATCTTCGAGGACGAGGAGGACGTCGAGGAGTTCTACGACGACGACGACCTCGAGATCGACGAGGAGTACGACGAGGACTCCTTCGAGGAGAAGAAGCCGAAGCAGGCCTGATTCTCAACTGGCAGTCAGACGGCCCCCGTTCCGGGTAGGAGCGGGGGCCGTTCTGCGTGCTGCGCGGGTTCGGGTCAGCCGAGTTCGAGGGAGCGCAGAACCAATCCGGTGGCCGGTTTGGGGCCGAAGGAGGTGGACTTGCGGGGCATCGTGACGCCCTGCTCGGCGAGGCGGCGGACCACGCGTTCCTCGACGGGGTGGAGCAGTACGGCGGTGCCACCGGTGCGGGCGGCCTCGCGGACGGCGGCCTCGGGGGAGTGCAGGTAGCCGATGTGCTCGGGGCTGTCAGGGACGTGCCAGGTGCGGTCGAGCAGGGTGGCGTGCAGGACGGTGGCGTCGAGGTGGCGCCATTCCTCGGGGCGGTCGGTGCGGACGGTGGCGTCGAGGGTGCGTTCGTCGGGGCCGGTGAGCAGCAGGTAGCGGTCGTCGCCGGCGGTGAGGACGAAGGCGTTGCGGGCGTCCGTGCGGGCCTCGCCGAGGGCCTTGAGGGCGTCGTCGAGGGAGCCGGGGAGTTCGGTGAGCTGCCAGACGTCGGGGTCGAGGGCGGCGATCGCGGCGTGCAGCGGCAGGCGGTGCAGGACGCGGTGGATGGCGCGGACCCGCAGCGGGTAGCGGTCGGTGTCGACGAGCAGGACCAGGCCGCGGTCCCAGGGGCTGCGGGGCAGGTGGCGGTGTTCGCGCTGGAGCCGCAGGTACATCTCCCAGCGGTGGTGGCCGTCGGCGATGAGGGCGCGGCAGGTGGCGAGGTCGCGGCTGACGGCGGCCAGGTCGGCGGGAGCGGTGACGGCCCACAGCCGGTGGTGGGTGCCGTCGCTGGTGGTGACGTGCAGCAGTGGTTCGTCGGCGGCGGTGCGTTCGACGACCTCGGCGGCGCGGCCGTGGCCGCGGTAGGTGAGCAGCAGGGGTTCGAGGTTGGCGCGGGTGGTGCGCATCAGGCCGACCCGGTCGGCGACGGGCTTGGGCATGACGTCCTCGTGGGGGAGGACGACGCCCGTTTCGGGGCCGCTGACGGCGAGGGCACCGATCAGGCCGCGTTGCAGGTCGCCGGTGGGGGAGTGCTGCTCGTAGACGTACAGGGCGGGCCGGGGGTCGGCGGTGAGGATGCCCTGTTCGCGCCAGTCGCGCAGCAGGCGGGCTGCGTGCCGGTAACGGGTGTCGCGGTCGGGGCGGAGGCCGGAGTCCTCCGGTTCGGGGCGCGGCAGGATGAGTCGGACGATGTTGTGCGGGTCCGAGGTCTCCAGGTCCTGGCGCCGTCCGGGGTCCACCACGTCATAGGGGGGTGAGGTCACCGCGGCCAGGTCGCCGACCTTCTGGGGGTCGTAGCGCAGGCCGCGGAACGGGGACAGGGACAGCCCTGCGGTGGCGACGTGCCCGGGGTCTCCGGGGCCGCCCGAGGGCTCGTTGCCGATTTCGGCACGAGGGGCGCTCATCCTGGGCATGTTAGCCGGGTACTCCTTGTTGGGAGATCGCGATGCACGCGGCCGTTCCGGTTGCGGGCGGGGCGGTGGGCGCCGACCAGGAGAGCGGGGAGTTGCGGATGAGCTACGGGAGCCACGACGGCGACGGCGCGGAGGCCTCTTCGGGAAGTGCGGCGGGGGCGCCCGGCGGCGGGGTGTACGACTGGTTCCGGCGCGGGGTGCGGCTGTTGGAGGAGCGGCACCCGGCGGCGGCGGTGCAGCTGCTGGCGCGGGCGGCGGAGGCGGAGCCCGGGTCGCGGTCGATCCGGGAGGCGCTGGCGCGGGCGCAGTTCGACGCCGGGCAGTACGCGGCGGCGCTGGGGAGTTTCCGGACGGTGGCGGAGGCGGACCCGTCGGACGACTACGCGCAGTTCGGGTGGGGCGTGGCGGCGGCCCGGCTGGGGGACTTCGAGTCCTCGGCGGAGCACCTGGCGCTGGCGGTGGCGATGCAGCCCGGCAACAAGCACTACCGGGCGGCGCTGCGGCAGACCCGGGCGACGCTGGCGGCCCGGGCGGGGGCGTTCGGTCCGCTGCGGCCGGGGGCGCCTGGGTACTTGGCGCCGCCTGAGGAGCCGGACGGGTCCTAAGGTTGCGGGTGTTCGATCGTTCGAGGTGAGTGGAGAGCTGTGATGGTGCGGAGCGTGCCGCAGGGTAGCGCGGTGGCGTTGACGGAGGCGTACGACACGGCGCTGCTGGACCTCGACGGGGTGGTGTACGCCGGGCCGCACGCGATCGTGCACGCGGTGGAGTCCCTGGAGCGGGCGCGGGCGGCCGGGATGCGGCTGGCGTACGTGACGAACAACGCCTCGCGGCCGCCGCGGGTGGTGGCGGAGCACCTGTCGGAGCTGGGGGTGCCGGCCGAGCCCGCCGATGTGATCAACTCGGCGCAGGCGGCGGCGCGGGTGGTGTCGGAGAAGGTCCCGGCGGGTTCGCGGGTGCTGGTGATCGGCGGAGCGGGGCTGGTGGAGGCGCTGGAGGAGCGCGGGCTGGTGCCGGTGCGTTCCCTGGACGACGGCCCGGCGGCGGTGGTGCAGGGCTACGACCCGTCGGTCGGCTGGGCGGACCTCGCGGAGGCCTCGTACGCGGTGGGCCGGGGCCTGCCGTGGGTGGCGTCGAACACCGACATGTCGATTCCGACCGCGCGCGGCATCGCGCCCGGCAACGGGACGCTGGTGGCGGCCGTGTCGGCGGCGACGGGCGTGACGCCGGAGGTGGCGGGCAAGCCGCTGCCGCCGATGCACCGGGAGACGGTGCTGCGGACGGGCGCGACGCGTCCGCTGGTGGTCGGCGACCGCCTCGACACCGACATCGAGGGGGCGTTCAACGGCGGCGTGGACTCGCTGCTGGTCTTCACCGGCGTCACCACCCCCGAACTGCTGCTCGCCGCCCCCGTGCAGCACCGCCCGACCTACCTGTCGGACGACCTGCGCGGCCTGCTGGAGCCGCAGCCCGAGGTGTCGGAGCCGGTCGACGGCCGGTTCGCCTGCGGCGGCTGGGAGGCCGGCGTGGACGGCGGCGCGCTGACCCTGGACGGCGGCGGCGAGCGGATCGACGCGCTGCGGGCGCTGTGCGCGGCGGCGTGGACGTGGGCGGACGCGAACGGCGCTACCCCCGATACGTCAAAGGCGTTGGCAGCGCTGTGAGTTGACGATCAGCCGGGCGGGTATCCCGGGAGCACTGCTTCGGATCGTCCAGGGGGGATGATGCGCGGACGTGCGGTGAGGGCTGCCGGGCTGGTGGTGGCCGCGCTGGCGTTGCTGCTGGCGGGGTACCTCGGCGAAGCGGACGGGGAGCGCGGGCCGTACCGGATCTACCTGGCGGCGGCCGACCACATGCCGCCGGGTGACCCGCAGTTGCGGGTGCGGCGGCCGACGGGGATGGCCGTCGAGCAGCTGTCGGGGTGGGGGAGCGCGCCGGGGCCGAATCCGCAGGACTGCTCGGCGAGCTGAGGAGTCATCAACTCGGTTGTGGCCACGGCCGGTTGCGGGATCGCCACAGCGGGTAACCCTACGGCTTCGAGTCGGCCAAGGGGGAGACGATGCGCAGACGTGCTGTCGGGGGCGCCGGGCTGGTGATGGCCGCGTTGGCGGTGGCGGGGTGCACGGGAGGGCCGGCCCCCAAGCCACCGGAGGGGGTCGGGACGCCGACCGGGCTGCCGTCGGCGGTGCTTGTCCAGATGGTGCAGGAGCGGTTCCTGGGCGGGCGGAAGCCGGTGGCGGGTTCGTTCCAGGAGGTCGGGCGGACGGAACAGGCGGTGGCCTACCGCTGGTCGGAGCAGGGCGGGAAGTGGTGCGTCACCGCGGCCGCGCTGGACGCCACCGGCGGGTGGAGCCCGTGCTTCGACCCCCAGGACCGGACGCCGCTCGCGGACCCGCCGGCTGCCAAGGTGCTGACGCGGAGCCGGCTGGAGACGGGCGGCTGGGCGGCCGTGCTCACCACCGACGGCGAGCGGCCGCTGGAGTTGCGGTGCGGGTCCTGGGCGGCGCGGCTGATCGACGTCGGCACCGCGGAGGTGCCGGGCGGGACGCGCCGGTACTACCTGGCGCTGGCGAAGGAGATGCCGCAGGGCACCCCGCAGCTGCGGGTGGAGCGGGCGGCGGGGGCGACCGCCGAGCCGCTGCCGGTGGCGACGTCGACGACGGGGCCGCAGCAGTCCTGCGGGTGAGCGAAGGCGTCAGAGCAGGCTGCGCAGGCGCAGCAGGTCGAGGAAGCTCGCGTCCAGCTTGAGGCGGCCGGTGGCCCAGGCGGTGGGGAACGCCAGCTTGCCGTCGACCAGGGCGACCAGGTCGTCGCCGGTGGTGGCGAGCCGGATGTCGGCCTTGGCGGTGGGGGCTCCGGGGTTTTCGGTGATGCCGGTGAGCTGCCCGTCGGTGAGCCGCCCGGTGAAGGTCAGGCCGAGGTCGGTGAGGTGGCAGCTGAGCGACCGGTCGAGGGCGGTGGCCTTGCGGACGTCGCCGTTCGCGCCGGCGAGGTTACGGCTGAGCTGCTCCAGTGCGCGGCGGCACTCCTCGATGGTGACCATGGGTGCGGCGTACTCCTGTCTCGGTGGTCGGTGGGGCGTTCCACGCTAACGCGCCGGGCGGGCGGGGCGGCCGGGCGGGGGTGACCGGGGGCCGACCGTGGGGCGGGTGGTGCGGGCGGGTACGGGCCGGCGTAGGACGGGGTAGCGTCAGTGCGGGCAGTCGGTGCCCGCGGAGGAGGCGGTTCGGATGCTGCGGGATGCGGTGCGGGGTGTGGTGGTGGTCGCGACGGAGCTCGCCGAGGAGGCGAGCCGTCGGGTGCTGGGCGCGGCCGAGGGGCTGATCCAGCGGACCGGTGAACTGCCGCCCGGGGTCGAGCAGTTGCGGGTGCTGGCCGAGGAGACGGTGACGGCCGGGCGGGCCGGGGTGGACCTGGTCGCGGGCGTCGTCAAGAACGAGGCCGAGCGGGTGTTCGAGAAGGTCGGCGACCAGGTGGTGAAGGTCGGCGTGGTGCTGAGCTTCCTCGAGTCGAAGCTGCGCGAGGTCGAGGAGCCGGCCGTACCCGAGCCCGAGGAGAAGCCGGAGGAGCCGACGGTCCGCCCGGCCGCCCGGGCCCAGGGCCTGTTCGGCGCCGGGTGGGACGCGGAGCCCGCGCCCGCCGACGAGGCGCCGGACGGGGCGGCCGAGCAGCCGACGAACACGGCACCGGCCGCCACCCCGGCGCCCCGGAAGGCGACCGCCCGCAAGGGCGCGGCGGCCAAGCAGGCCGCGGCGAAGCGCTCGGTGCCGCGAAAGGCCCCGACGGAGGGCGGCGCGGCCGTGACGCCGAAGACGGTGGCGAAGAAGGCCGCCGCGAAGAAGACGGCCGTGAAGAAGACCGTGACCAAGAAGGCCACCGCCGACAGCCCGTCGGCCCCGCTGCCCGCCGCGGCGAACAAGGCCGCCGTGAAGAAGGCCGCCGCTAAGAAGGCCGCACCAGCTAAGAAGGCCGCACCGGCCAAGACCGAGAAGAAGGCCGCACCCGGCAAGGCCACGACTGCGAAGAAGGCGCCCGCGCGGAAGCCCGCCGCGAAGCCGGAGCCAGGGAGCACCGACGATGAGTGAGGTGCGGTGGACGGGCGAGTCCGAGGTGGACGAGGCGCTGGCCCGGCTGGGGGAGACGGACGGGGTGGGGGCAGGGGAGCTGGTCGAGGTGTACGAAGATGTTCATGCGCGGCTCGCCGCGACCCTCGCGGCGCTGGACCGCGAGTGACGATTGCGGAATGTGGGAGCTGACGTAGTAGTGGCAGTGGCACGACGCCGTCTGGATGCGGAGCTGGTGCGGCGGAAGCTGGCCCGGTCGCGGGAGCATGCGAGCGAACTGATCGCGGCGGGCCGGGTGACGGTGGGCGGCACGGTGGCGACGAAGCCGGCCACGCAGGTGGAGACGGCGGCGGCCGTGGTGGTCGCGAAGGACGACGCGGACCCGGACTACGTGTCGCGGGGCGGCCACAAGCTGGCGGGCGCGTTCGCCGCGTTCGTCCCGCAGGGCCTGGTGGTGGAGGGCCGGCTCGCGCTGGACGCGGGGGCGTCCACCGGCGGCTTCACCGATGTGCTGCTGCGCGCGGGCGCGGCGCACGTGCTGGCGGTGGACGTCGGCTACGGGCAGCTCGCGTGGTCGCTGCAGAGCGACGAGCGGGTGACGGTGATGGACCGCACCAACGTGCGGGAGCTGACGCCGGAGCTGATCGGCGGGACGCTCGTCGACCTGGTGGTGGGCGACCTGTCGTTCATCTCGCTGGGCCTGGTGCTGCCGGCGCTGGCCGGCTGCGCGGCGCCGGACGCGGACCTGGTGCTGATGGTGAAGCCGCAGTTCGAGATCGGCAAGGACCGGCTGGGCTCGGGCGGCGTGGTGCGTTCGCCGGAGCTGCGGGCCGAGACGATCCGCCAGGTGGCGTCGCAGGCCTGGCAGTTGGGCCTGGGCGTGCGGGCGGTGACGGCGTCGCCGCTGCCCGGGCCGTCGGGGAACGTGGAGTATTTCCTGTGGCTGCGCCGGGATGCGGAGCAGCTGGATCCGGCCGACGCGGACCGGGCCGTGGCGGAGGGCCCCAAGTAGGGTACTTGGCAGGCGTCCGAGCGTTGCGCAGACTGGCATGCCACGACCGGGCCAGCAAGGTCCGGCGGGCGTAGGGAGAGGGCAGCGGGCAATGAGCGATCGTCGTACGGTCTTCCTGATCGCGCACACCGGCCGGGAGGCCGCCCTGCGCAGTGTGGAAGGGCTGGTGGACGGCCTGCTGAAGGCGGGGATCCGGATCCGGCTGCTGGAGGCGGAGGCGGTGGGCCTGGATCTGCCGGACGGGGTGGAGCTGGTGCCGGGCGGCCCGGGCGCGGCCGACGGCTGCGAGTTGATCCTGGTCGCGGGCGGGGACGGCACGCTGCTGCGGGGGGCGGAACTGGCCCGCGAATCCGGGCTGCCGATGCTCGGCATCAACCTCGGCCGGGTCGGCTTCCTCGCCGAGGCCGAGCGTGATGACCTGGCGACGGTGGTCGACCGGGTGGTGGACGCCGACTACGCCGTCGAGGAGCGGATGACCATCGACGTGCTGGTGCGCACCAACGGCGATGTGCTGCACGAGGACTGGGCACTCAATGAGGCCTCGGTGGAGAAGGCGGCACGCGAGCGGATGCTGGAGGTCGTCACCGAGGTGGACGGCCGCCCGGTGTCGAACTTCGGCTGCGACGGCGTGGTGCTTTCGACGCCCACCGGCTCCACGGCGTACGCGTTCTCCGGTGGCGGGCCGGTGGTGTGGCCGGAGGTGGAGGCGCTGCTGATGGTGCCGATCAGTGCGCACGCGCTGTTCGCCCGTCCGCTGGTGACGTCGCCGGACTCGGTGCTGGCCGTCGAGGTGCAGCCGAAAACGCCGCACGGGGTGCTGTGGTGCGACGGGCGGCGCTCGGTCGAACTCCCGGCCGGGGCACGGGTGGAGGTCCGCCGGGGCAAGACGCCGGTCCGCTTGGCGCGGCTGCACCGGGCGCCGTTCACGGACCGGCTGGTCGCGAAGTTCGCGCTGCCGGTGACAGGCTGGCGCGGGCGGTCGGGGACGGCCTGACTGCGCGACAAGCGCCAACCTGTCCGTAGGGTCGCGATCACGTGCAAGTCGTTGTCCTGCGTTGCGATCTTGCGGTTGGGTGCCTTCCGCTTCGCGCAGTTCCCCGCGCCCCTGCATTCTCGACCACCTGCTGTCAAAGGCTGCACGGCTCCGGATCCGCCGTCGCGAAGCGTTCGTTGCGGGCGAGTTCGGCGGCGTCGGCGATGCGGTGGAGGGCGTCGGGGACGTGGGTGGCGGGGAGGGTGAGGGGGAGGCGGAGGTACTCCTCGAACGCGCCGTCGATGCCGAAGCGGGCGCCGGAGGCGATGCGGACGCCGAGGCGTTCGCCGGCTCGGGCGAGGGCGGTGGCGGGGAGGCCGGGGGTGGCCACCCAGAGGGCGAGGCCGCCGGGTGGGAGGGTGAAGCGCCAGTGGGGGAAGTGCTGGGGCAGGGCGGCGGCGAAGGCTTCGGCGGTGGCGCGCAGGCCGGCGTGGCGTTCGGCGCGGACGGCGGGGAGGTGGTGGGTCAGCAGGCGGGTGGTGATCAGCTGGTCGAGGACCGGGGTGCCGAGGTCGAACAGGGCCCGGTCGGTGGCGAGTTGACGGACCAGGGACGGTTGGGCGCGCAGCCAGCCGATCCGTAGGCCGGGCCAGAGCAGTTTGCCGGCCGAGCCGACGGTGATCACCCGGGCGTCGCGGTCGAGTGCGGCGAGCGGGCGGGGCAGGTCGGAGTCGGCGACGCCCCAGCCGAGTTCGGCGCAGGTCTCGTCGGCGAGGACGGCGGTGCCGGCGGCGCGGGCGTGGGCGAGCAGGGCGCGGCGCTGGTCCTCGTCGATCAGGGCGCCGGTGGGGTTCTGGAAGTCGGGGATGGTGTAGGCGAGTTTGGGGGCGGCGCCGCGGAGCACGCGTTGCCACTGGGGGAGGTCCCAACCTGCAGGCCCGGCATGGTCGGTGGCGAACGGGACGGGTACCAGGCGGGCGCCGTGGCGGTCCAGGGCGCGCAGCGTGTTGGGGTAGCTGGGTGCTTCGACGGCGACCCGGTCGCCGCGGGTGAGCAGTGCGTGGTGGGCGAGGTGGAGGGCGCTCATCGCGCCGGTGGTGATCAGGATCTGGTCGGGGCCGGTGGGCAGGCCGCGTTCGGTGAAGCGGCGGGCGACGGCTTCGCGCAGGACGGGCAGGCCGGTCGGGTAGGTGCCGTGGCCGCAGGCGTAGGCGGGCAGCCGCTCGAGGGCGTGGGCGGCGGCCTCGGCGAGCTGGGGCGGGGCGATGGGCGCGGCGAGGCCGAGGTCGAGTTCGCTGCCGGGGCGGTCGGGGCCGAGCGGGTGCAGGGCGTCGGCGGGCGGCCGGGTGCCTTCGGGCAGGGCCGTCCAGGAGCCGGCGCCGCGCCGGGAGCGCAGGAAGCCGTCGGCGCGCAGTGCCTCGTACGCGGCGGCGACGGTGGTGCGGCTGAGCCGGAGTTCGGCGGCGAGTTCGCGTTCGGCGGGCAGCCGGGTGCCGGCCGGGAGGCGGCCGTCGGCGACCAGCCGGGAGACCCGGTCGGCGAGTGCCCGGTAGGCGGGGTGGCGGCCGTCCGCCGGGGGCAGTTGGCGGGCGAGGGCGTGCGGGGTCAGGGTGCTGTGCCACTCGGCCATCGGAAATCAGTCCACTCGGATCGGATTGGCCCTGTCGGGTGCCCTTTTGGACTGCCCATAGTGGCGTTCAGTGCCGAGGAACGGCAAGCACCGTACGAGAAGAGGTCCACCCGATGGCGGTCTCCCTGCCTTTGTTCGCCCGCTCCACCGACCTGCCCCGCCGGGTTGTCCAGCTCGCCGCGGGCCTGGTGCTGTACGGCGTCTCGATGGCCCTGGTGCTGCGCTCCTCGCTGGGCGGCAACCCGTGGGACGTCTTCCACCAGGGCCTGGCCCGGCACCTCGGCCTGAGCGTCGGCACCTGGGTGACGCTGGTCGGCGTGCTGGTGCTGCTGCTGTGGATACCGCTGCGGCAGAAACCTGGCGTCGGCACGGTCGGCAACGTGGCCGTCCTCGGCATCGCGATGGACGCCACGCTGGCGCTGCTGCCGCACCCGCACGCGCTCGCCGCCCGGATCCCGCTGCTGGTGGCCGGCATCGTGCTGAACGCCGTGGCGACCGGCCTGTACATCGGGGCGCGGCTCGGCCCCGGCCCGCGGGACGGCCTGATGACCGGCCTGCACCGGCGCACCGGCCGTTCCGTGCGACTGATCCGCACCGGCATCGAGTTGACCGTACTGGCCGCCGGCATCGCCCTCGGCGGGACGTTCGGCGTCGGCACGGTCGCCTACGCGCTGGCCATCGGCCCGCTGGTGCAGTTCTTCCTGCCGCGCCTCACGGTGCCCGTTCCGGCCGCCACCTCCGGGTGAACCGGGGGGCGGTCGTCGCGCGCCGACGGTGGAACCTCGTAAGGTCGTCTCCGTGTTGGACGAGATGCGGATACGGGATCTGGGTGTCATCGACGACGCGGTGGTCGAACTCGCCCCCGGCTTCACCGCCGTCACCGGCGAGACCGGCGCCGGCAAGACCATGGTGGTGACCAGCCTCGGGCTGCTGCTCGGCGGCCGGGCCGACCCGGCGCTGGTGCGCAACGGCTCCGAGCGGGCCGTCGTCGAGGGCCGGCTGGCGCTCGACCCGGCCTCGCCGGTGGTGGCCCGGGCCCAGGAGGCGGGCGCCGAACTCGACGACGGCGAACTGCTGATCAGCCGTACCGTCTCCGCCGAGGGCCGCTCCCGGGCGCACGTCGGCGGCCGCTCGGTGCCGGTCGGGCTGCTCGCCGAGCTCGGCGAGGACCTGATCGCCGTGCACGGCCAGACCGACCAGCAGCGGCTGCTGCGCCCGTCCCGGCAGCGCGGCGCGCTCGACCGGTACGCGGGCGAGGCCGTCGCGGAGCCGCTGGCCCGCTACCGCGAGGTGTACCGCACCCTGCGCGAGGTGTCGGCGACGCTGGAGGAGCTGACCACCCGGGCCCGGGAACGCGCCCAGGAGGCCGACCTGCTGCGCTTCGGCCTGGAGGAGATCGCCGCCGCCGAACCCGTCGCCGGGGAGGACGCCGAACTGGCCGTGGAGGCCGAGCGCCTCGGCCACGCCGACGCGCTGTCCTCCGCCGCGACGCTCGCGCACGCCGCGCTGGCCGGCGACCCCGCCGACCCGGAGGCCGTGGACGCCGGCACCCTGCTCGCCCAGGCCCGCCGCGCCGTGGACGCCGTCCGGCACCACGACGAGCGCCTCGCGCAGCTCGCCGACCGCCTCGGCGAGGTCGGCTACCTGCTCGCCGACGTGGCCGGCGACCTCGCCGGGTACGCCGACGACCTGGACGCCGACCCGGTGCGCCTGGCCGCCGTCGAGGACCGCCGCGCCGTCCTCGCCCACCTGGTCCGCAAGTACTCCGGCACCGAGGGCACCCTCGCCGAGGTCCTCGCCTGGGCCGAGGCCGGTTCGGTGCGGCTGCTGGAACTTGACGGCGACGACGAGCGGATCGACGAACTCGGCGCGCAGGAGACCGAGTTGCGCGCCCAGCTGGCCGACCTGGCGGCCGAGGTGTCGCACGCCCGGCACGCCGCCGCCGACAAGTTCGCCGCCGCCGTCTCCGGCGAGCTCGCCGAACTCGCCATGCCGCACGCCCGGGTGACCTTCGCGATCAGCCAGGTCGACGACCTGTCCGGCATCGAGATCGAGGGCCGCACCGTCTCCTACGGCGCGCACGGCGTGGACGAGGTCGAGGTGCTGCTCGCCCCGCACCCCGGCGCCCAGCCCCGCCCGATCGCCAAGGGCGCCTCCGGCGGCGAGCTGTCCCGCGTCATGCTGGCCGTCGAGGTGGTGTTCGCCGGCGCCGACCCGGTGCCGACCTACCTGTTCGACGAGGTCGACGCGGGCGTCGGCGGCAAGGCCGCCGTGGAGATCGGCCGCCGCCTGGCCAAGCTCGCCCGCAGCGCCCAAGTGGTGGTGGTGACCCACCTGCCGCAGGTCGCCGCGTTCGCCGACCGGCACCTGGTGGTGGAGAAGACCAACGACGGCACCGTCACCCGCAGCGGCGTGAAGACCCTCAACGACGAGGAACGGGTGCGCGAGCTGTCCCGGATGCTGGCCGGCCTGGAGGACTCCGAGCTCGGCCGGGCACACGCCGAGGAACTGCTGGCGGCCGCCCGCACCGCCCGGGGCTGACCCCGCCCCGCCCCCGCACGCGTCGTCCGGCCCGAACGGCCGGGCGACGCGCCGCAGCGGTGCCGACTGTCCAAGAGGGCGAGAGACCTGGCATCGTGGCGAGCGGAAACCAGCTGACTACGAGTCGGAGCGAAGACGACGTGGACCATTCCGCCGCCCGGGCCACCGCGGCCCCCCAGCTGCACGTGGTGCTCGTCCTGGCCGCCGCGACGGGCGGGATCGGCGCGCACGTACGCTCCCTGACGCAGGGTCTGGTCGCCCACGGGGTGACGGTCACGGTCTGCGCGCCCGAGGGCGCCGACCGCCGCTACGGGTTCTCCGCGGCCGGCGCCCGCCTGCACACCGTGGACATCACCCCCACCTCCGGGGCCCGCTCCGACGCCGTCGCGATCGGCGAGCTGCGCCGCGCCTTCACCGGCGCCGACGTCGTCCACGCGCACGGCCTGCGGGCCGGCCTGCTGTCCGACCTGGCGCTGCGCACCGCGGGCCGGTTCCCCGGCATCCGCCCGGAGACCCCGCTGGTGGTCACCTCGCACCACGCGCTGCTCTCCACCGGCCTGGACCGCCGCCTGCAGCGCCTGATGGAACGCCGCGTGGTGCGGGCCGCCGACCTGGTGCTCGGTGCCTCCTCCGACCTGGTCGCCCGGGCCCGTGAACTCGGCGCCACCGACGCCCGGCTCGGCCCGGTCGCCGCCCCGCCGCTGCCGCCCGCCGAACTCGACCGTGCCGCGGCCCGGGCCGCGCTGCCCGGCATCGACGACGGCCGCCCCGTGGTGCTGGCGATCGGCCGCCTGGTCCCGCAGAAGTGCTTCTCGCTGCTGCTGGACGCCGTCCCGCACTTCGCCGCCCCCGGCGAACCGATGCCGCACGTGCTGCTGGCCGGCGACGGCCCCGAACGGCAGGCGCTGGCCGAGCGGGTGCGCGCCGAGAAGCTGCCCGTGGAGGTGCTCGGCCACCGCACCGACATCCCCGACCTGCTGGCCGCCGCCGACCTGGTGGTGCTCTCCTCCCGCTGGGAGGCCCGTTCGCTGGTCGCCCAGGAGGCGATGCGGGCCGGCGTGCCGGTGGTCGCCACCGCCGTCGGCGGCGTCCCCGAACTCGTCGGCGACGCCGCCGTCCTGGTCCCGTTCGCCGACCCGCGGGCGCTCGGCGGCGCCGTCCGTGAGCTGCTCGCCGACGACAAGCGGTGCGCCGAACTCGCGGACGCCGGCCACGCCCAGGCCCGCACCTGGCCGGACGAGGCGGCCACCGTCGCCCAGGTGCTGTCCGTCTACGACGAACTGGTGCAGCGTCAGCAATGACGGGGTGTCAGTGCGACGACAGGTCCAGCCCGCCCGCGGCGGTCAGCCGAAGCGCCGTGTCGATCAGCGGAACGTGGCTGAACGCCTGCGGGAAGTTGCCGACCTGACGGCGCGTCCGCGAATCCCACTCCTCGGCGAGCAGCCCCAGGTCGTTGCGCAGCGCCAGCAGCCGTTCGAACAGCTCGCGGGCCTCGCCGACCCGGCCGATCATCGCCAGGTCGTCGGCCAGCCAGAACGAGCAGGCCAGGAACGCCCCTTCGTGACCTGACAGCCCGTCCACGTTCTTGGAGTTGCTGCCCTGACCATCGTCGTGCGTCGGGTACCGCAGCACGAAGCCGTCCTCGGTGGACAGTTCGCGCTGGATCGCCTCGATGGTGCCGATCACCCGCTTGTCGTCCGGCGGCAGGAAGCCGACCTGCGGGATCAGCAGCAGTGAGGCGTCCAGCTCCTTGCCGCCGTAGTACTGGGTGAAGGTGTTGCGGTCCGGGTCGTAGCCCTTGGCGCACACGTCCGCGTGGATCTCGGCGCGCAGCTTCTGCCAGCGCTCCGCCAGGCCCGGCGGCACGTGCTCCAGCTGCTCCAGCAGCTTGAGGGTGCGGTCGACGGCGACCCAGGCCATCACCTTGGAGTGCACGAAGTGCCGGCGCGGGCCGCGGACCTCCCAGATGCCCTCGTCGGGGTTGCGCCAGTGGTCCTCCAGGTACTCGATCAGGCGCAGCTGGAGCTGGTGGGCGTGGTCGTGCCGGGCCAGGCCCGACATGGTGGCCAGGTGCAGTGCCTCGACGACCTCGCCGTACACGTCGAGCTGGAGCTGTCCGGCGGCGCCGTTGCCGACCCGGACCGGGCGGGAGTCCTCGTAGCCGGGCAGCCAGTCGAGCGAGGACTCGGTGAGTTCGCGCTCCCCGGCGATGCCGTACATGATCTGCAGGTTCTCCGGGTCGCCGGCCACCGCGCGCAGCAGCCACTCGCGCCAGGCGCGGGCCTCCTCGCGGTAGCCGGTGCGCAGCAGCGAGGACAGCGTGATCGCGGCGTCCCGCAGCCAGGTGTAGCGGTAGTCCCAGTTGCGTTCGCCGCCGAGGTCCTCGGGCAGCGAGGTGGTGGGGGCGGCGACGATGCCGCCGGTCGGGGCGTAGGTGAGCGCCTTCAGGGTGATCAGCGAGCGGACCACGGCCTCCCGGTAGGGGCCCCGGTAGCGGCACTGCTCGACCCACTCGCGCCAGAACCGCTCGGTGGACTTCAGCGCGTCCTCGGCGTCCGGCGGCGCCGGGGCCGGCTCGTGCGAGGCCTTCCAGGTCAGCCCGAAGGCGATCCGCTCACCCTCGGTGACGGTGAAGTCGGCGTACGTGGTCAGGTCGCGGCCGTAGGTCTCGGCCCGGCCGTCCAGCCACACCGAGTCGGGGCCGGCCACCGCGACGGTGCGGTGCCCGCCGCCGGGCTGCTCCACCCGGTGCACCCAGGGCACGATCCGGCCGTAGCTGAACCGCATCCGCACCGCCGAGCGCATCCGGACGGTGCCGGCCAGGCCCTCCACGATGCGGATCATCTGCGGCACGTCGGGGGTGCCGAGCAGGTGGCGCGGCGGCATGAAATCGATCACCCGGACGGTGCCGCCCTGGGTGTCCCACTCCTGCTCCAGGATCAGCGAGTCGCCCCGGTAGCGGCGCCGGTCGCAGGGCAGCGCGGGTGCGGCGGCGGTCACCGGCGGGACGGGCGGCTCGGCGGCGTCCAGCAGGCCCCGGCTCGGCGGGGTGGCGGCGGGCGGCGGCTCGACGGGCAGCGCCGGGCCGATCCGCCAGAACCCGTGCTCGTCGGTGCCGAGCAGCCCCGCGAACACCGCGGGCGAGTCGAACCGCGGCAGGCACAGCCAGTCGACGGCGCCGTCGTGGCGGACCAGCGCGGCCGTCTGCATGTCCCCGATGAGCGCGTAGTCCTCGATGCGACCGGCCATGGCTCTCCGTTCCCAGCGGCCCAGCGTGCCCCGGCGGCGGCGGTGCGCACGGGTCGGGGGTCGGGCGAGGATGTCGACGTTTGAGCAGAATACGATGATTCGGGTGTTTCGGGCGCGTCCGGATTCCCCCGCCCGCCTGCCCGCACCCCGTGCGCCGCATGCCCTCCAGGCCCTTTCCCGACCCCCCGGGCGACCCGTCCGGACGACCCGCCGGGGCCCCGTCCACCCGGACGCGGGCGAGCACTCGCCGGGGCACTGATACGCTGGTATCCCGTGGAACTGGTGGGAACGAGGGCCGGGTAGCCCCTCCACCGGCGTCACTCTCCGACACGACACCCCACGGGAGCCCCCTCTTGGCACAGCCCCATTCCGGCAAGTCGGCCAACGGCCGCGCCGTGACGACCAAGCACCTCTTCGTCACCGGGGGTGTCGCCTCTTCGCTCGGCAAGGGCCTCACCGCCTCGAGCCTCGGCGCGCTTCTCAAGGCCCGCGGCCTGCGCGTGACGATGCAGAAGCTCGACCCCTACCTCAACGTGGACCCGGGCACCATGAACCCGTTCCAGCACGGTGAGGTCTTCGTCACCGACGACGGCGCCGAGACCGACCTCGACATCGGTCACTACGAGCGCTTCCTCGACACCAACCTGCACGGCTCGGCGAACGTCACCACCGGCCAGGTCTACTCCACCGTGATCGCCAAGGAGCGGCGCGGCGAGTACCTCGGCGACACCGTCCAGGTCATCCCGCACATCACCAACGAGATCAAGTCCCGGATCCGCCGGATGGCGACCGAGGACGTCGACGTGGTCATCACCGAGGTCGGCGGCACCGTCGGCGACATCGAGTCGCTGCCGTTCCTGGAGGCCGTCCGCCAGGTCCGCCACGAGGTCGGCCGCGACAACGTCTTCTTCGTGCACGTGTCGCTGCTGCCCTACATCGGCCCGTCCGGCGAGCTCAAGACCAAGCCCACCCAGCACTCGGTGGCCGCGCTGCGCAACATCGGCATCCAGCCCGACGCGATCGTGCTGCGCGCCGACCGCGAGGTGCCGCAGGCCATCAAGCGCAAGATCTCGCTGATGTGCGACGTCGACGAAGAGGCCGTGGTCGCCGCGATCGACGCCAAGTCGATCTACGACATCCCCAAGGTGCTGCACGCCGAGAACCTGGACGCCTACGTGGTGCGCCGCCTCGACCTGCCGTTCCGTGACGTCGACTGGACCACCTGGGACGACCTGCTGCGCCGCGTCCACGAGCCGCAGCACGTGGTCAAGGTCGCCCTGGTCGGCAAGTACATCGACCTGCCGGACGCCTACCTGTCGGTGACCGAGGCGCTGCGCGCCGGCGGCTTCGCCAACAACGCCCGGGTCGAGATCAAGTGGGTCACCTCCGACGACTGCGAGACCCCCGAGGGTGCGCAGCAGCAGCTCGGTGACGTCGACGCGATCTGCATCCCCGGCGGGTTCGGCGACCGCGGTGTCACCGGCAAGGTCGGCGCGATCACCTTCGGCCGCGAGAACAAGATCCCGCTGCTCGGCCTGTGCCTGGGCCTGCAGTGCGTGGTCATCGAGGCCGCCCGCAACCTGGCCGGCCTGCCCGAGGCGAACTCCACCGAGTTCGACCCGGCCGCCAAGCACCCGGTCGTCTCCACCATGGCCGAGCAGCTCGCCATCGTCGACGGCAAGGGCGACCTGGGCGGCACCATGCGCCTGGGCCTGTACCCGGCGAAGCTCGCCGAGGGCTCCATCGTGCGCGAGGTGTACGGCGGCGAGCAGTACGTCGAGGAGCGCCACCGCCACCGCTACGAGGTCAACAACGCCTACCGCGCGGACCTGGAGAAGACCGGCCTGCAGTTCTCCGGCCTCTCCCCGAAGGGCGACCTGGTCGAGTACGTCGAGTACCCGCGCGAGGTCCACCCCTACCTGGTCGCCACCCAGGCCCACCCCGAGCTGAAGTCCCGCCCGACCCGGCCGCACCCGCTGTTCGCGGGTCTGGTCGCCGCGGCGATCGACCGCAAGGTCGGCTGACGCTTCGGTTTTTGAGGCCGTGCTGTTCTGAGGCCGCCCGTCCCGGAGTTCGCTCCGGGGCGGGCGGCTTCGGCGTGTCGGGGCTTCGGCTCCGCTAGATTGGTCCTTTGTGTCTGACTGACGAGAAGGGGCGGTGCCCGGTGACCGGAATGCGCGACGTGGCCGAGGAATGGGACGTCCGGGACGGGCACACGCCCTTCCAGGGCCGGATGACGGGCATGCGCTCCGAGCAGGTGCGGATGCCCGACGGCAAATGGGCCCAGCGCGACTACCAGCTCCACCCCGGCTCGGTGGCCGTCCTCGCCGTCGACGAACAGGCCCGCGTCCTCGTCCTGCGCCAGTACCGGCACCCCGTCCGGCACCGGCTCTGGGAACTCCCCGCCGGGCTGTTGGACGTCCCCGGCGAGAACCCGCTGCACGCGGCGCAGCGGGAGCTGTTCGAGGAGGCGTACTGCAAGGCGGGGAACTGGCGCCTACTGGTCGACTTCTACACCTCGCCCGGCGGCAGCAACGAGGCGCTGCGGCTGTTCCTCGCCACCGACCTCTCCGAGGCCGAAGGGGACCGCTACGCGGCCCACGGCGAGGAGCTGGAACTCGAGTCCGCGTGGGTCCCGCTGGAGCAGCTGCTCGACCTGGTCCTGGCCGGCGAACTCCACAACCCCACCCTCGTCACCGGCACCCTCGCCCTCCACACGGCCCTGACGCGCGGCGGCATCGACGCCCTCCGTCCGGCGGACGCGCCCTGGCCGGCTCGGCCGTTCTGAGACGCCGCTCCGCGATGGTGGGGGCTTCAAAGGGATGCCGGGTCGCCCACCTGCGCCCGCCCCGCTTCGCGGGCCCACCCGGCACCCGGCAGAACTGAAGGGGTGCGGGGTCGCTCGCCGGCGCTCCGGGCCCGGCCGGCACCCGGCAGAACTGAAGGGGTGCGGGGTCGCTCGCCGGCGCTCCGGGCCCTGCCGGCACCCGGCAGAACCCCACGGGGCGGGGCGTTCTGAGTGCGCGCTCCGGGCCCTGCCGGCACCCGGCAGAACCCCACGGGGCGGGGCGTTCTGAGTGCGCGCTCCGGGCCCGGCCGGCACCCGGCAGAACCCCACGGGGCGGGGCGTTCTGAGTGCGCGCCCCGGGCCCGGCCGGCACCCGGCAGGACCCCACGGGGCGGGGGTCGGGAGCGCGTCCATACTGCCCGTTGCGTCCCGTGCGGCTTGTGTGGCCGGGTTGGGCCGGGGGGGTGGTGTGGGGGTTGGTGGGACCGGGGTGTCCGGGTAGGGCGGGGTGGTCGAACTACGCTTCGCGGACAGGGCCCGGTGTGCGGGTCCGGGGGGCTGGGCGACGGGTCGGGAGTGGCGCGGGTGGCGAGGGATGCGGCGGCGGTGGCCGAGGCGACCGGAATCTTCGACGCGTTGCCTGCGGGCGCCCGGCCGTTCGGGGGGCGTACGGCGGAACTCGCGGCGCTGAGGGTGGCCGCGGGCCGGCCCGCGTCGGGGCGGGGGCGGTTGCTGGTGCTGGCGGGGCGGCCGGGGTCGGGCCGGACCGCGTTGGCCGTGGAGTGGGCGCGAAGCGTGGCGGGGGAGTACCCGGACGGGTTGCTCTACGCGCGGATGTCGGCGCCGGACGGGACGCGGGTGGGGGCGGGGCGGGCCGCGAGAAGGCTGCTGGAGCAGCTCGGTGAGCGGCCGGGTCTGGCGTTGCTGCCGGGGGCGGCCGAGGAGGATCCGGCGTGCGAGGCGCTGCGCGAGGCGCTGACGTCGCGGCGGGCGTTGCTGTTGCTGGACGACGTGCGGGACACCGGGCAGGTGTGGCCGCTGCTCGCCGAGAAGACCGAGTCGGTGGTGCTGGCCACCACCTCGGGGCCGTTGACCGGTATCGAGGGTATCGATCCGGTGATCCTGGGCGGCCTGGAGCACCGGGTCACGCTCGAGTTGCTGTCCGAGCTGGTCGGCGGTACCCGGATCTCCTGCGACCCGGTGGGCGCGGCCGATCTCGCGGAGGCGTGTGCGAATCGTCCGGCCGCGCTGCGGCTGGCGGCGGGCTGGTTGCGGACGGAGCCGAGGCTGGCCGTCACGGAGGCGGCGGCCCGGTTGCGTCGTCCGCCGGAGCAGGTGCGGGAGCGCTCCCGCGCGGAGGGGGCGGAGCGGTCGGACACCGTGCCGGTGGTGGAGGGCGATCCGCTGCGGGGGGCGTTCGAGCCCGCGTACCGGCGCCTTCCGGCGGCCCGGGCGAGGCTGTTGCGGCTGTGCACGCTGGCGCCCGGTCAGCAGGTCGATCTGCGGACCGCGTCGGCGTTGGTGGGCTGCCCGGCGCCGGAGGCCGGGACGCATCTGGCGGCGCTGGCCGAGCTGGAACTGATGGAGCGGGAGCCGGCGGCCGCGGATGGTACGGAGCGCTACCGGGTGCCGGGGCGGCTGTACGGGCGGCTGGTGGAGCTGCGGACCGAGATCGACCGGCCGTCCGAGCTGGAGCTGGCCCGGGCCCGGCTGCTGGAGCGGCTGGTGCGGCTGGTCGATTCGGCGCGGCTGCTGCTGGATCCGGCGGCCGGGCCGAACCCGGACCCGCTGCCGGGGCCGCTGCGGCTGCGTTCGGCCGCGCACGCCGGGCAGTGGTTGCTGGGGGAGCGTGAGCAACTTCTCACCGCCGTCGCGGACGCCGTCGGCCAGGGCGACCTGGACGGCAGCGCGGGCCGGCTGGTGGCGGCGCTGCTGCGCACGCTGCCGCTGACCGGGGAGGCCGCGCCGGCCGATCTGCACGCGCTGCACGAGTCGGTGCTGAAGGTCGCCGAGCGGCAGCGCGCCCCGCGCCGGGCCGCCGCCGCGCTGCTCAACCTCGCCGAACTGCAGGCGGAGGCGGACCGCTGGGAGCAGGCCGCGGAGCGCTACCGCCGGGCCGTGGAGCTGTCCCGGGGCGCCGGGGACGAGGACGGCTGTGCCCGCGCGCTGGAGGGCGTCGGCCACTGCCACCGGGCGCTCGGCGATCCGCTGCGGGCCGCCGACGCGTACGGGCGGGCGCTGGTGCTGCGGCAGGCGGTCGGCGACCCGGTCGCGGAGGCGCGGCTGCTGGTGCGGCTGGCGGAGGCGCACACCGCGCTGCGGCGCTTCGAGGAGGCGCTGCGCGAGTACCGCTCGGCGGCGGCGGTGCTGCGCCGGACCGGCGACGCGCAGGGCGAGGAGCGGGTCGCGGCGCTGGCCGATCGCCTGCGGCGGCACCTGGGCCGGGAGGGGTTTCGTCCGCTTCCGGAGTAGTGTCTTGAGTGCGGAGTTCATCCCGCAATGTGGCCCCAGAAAGCACGGAAGCCTACGAATCTGCCAACGAGTCGAGCTGATTTGTTCGCTTTGGAAGGCTGACACGCTGCCTGGGCTTCATTACACTCGAACTCAGTCGCGCATGGATCTATGCACCGGTTGCCCCCGTTGTGCTCATCGTGTGCGGCAACCCGCCGGTCTTCCCCCGGTAGGAATCCCCATGCAAGAGGACGTGTTAGCCCGTGAAGGTCGGCATCCCCCGCGAGGTCAAGAACCACGAGTACCGCGTGGCCATCACGCCTGCCGGTGTGCATGAGCTGGTCCGCAACGGACACGAGGTCGTCATCGAGGACAACGCCGGTGTCGGCTCCTCGATCCCCAACGAGGAGTACGTGGCCGCCGGTGCGACCATCCTCCCCACCGCCGACGAGGTGTGGGCCGCGGCCGACATGATCCTCAAGGTGAAGGAGCCCATCGCGTCGGAGTACCACCGACTGCGCAAGGGCCAGACCCTCTTCACCTACCTGCACCTGGCGGCCGACCGCCCGGGCACGGACGCGCTGCTCGCCTCCGGCACCACCGCCATCGCGTACGAGACCGTGCAGCTGGCGAACGGCGCCCTGCCGCTGCTGGCCCCGATGTCCGAGGTCGCGGGCCGCCTGGCCCCGCAGGTCGGCTCGTACCACCTGATGCGTCCGGCCGGCGGCCGCGGCACCCTGCCCGGTGGCGTGCCCGGCACCCACTCGGCCAAGGCCGTCGTCATCGGTGGTGGCGTCTCCGGCTGGCACGCGGCCACCATCGCCATCGGCATGGGCTACGACGTGACCCTGCTGGACCGCGACATCAACAAGCTGCGCGAGGCCGACAAGATCTTCGGCAACAAGATCAAGGCCATCGTCTCCAACTCGTTCGAGCTGGAGAAGGCCGTCGTCGAGGCCGACCTGGTCATCGGCGCCGTGCTGATCCCGGGCGCCAAGGCCCCGAAGCTGGTCACCAACGAGCTGGTCTCCCGCATGAAGCCGGGCTCCGTGCTCGTCGACATCGCCATCGACCAGGGCGGCTGCTTCGAGGACTCGCACGCCACCACGCACGCCGAGCCGACCTTCCAGGTCCACAACTCGGTCTTCTACTGCGTGGCGAACATGCCGGGCGCCGTCCCGAACACCTCCACCTACGCCCTCACCAACGCCACCCTGCCGTACGTGGTGGAGCTGGCGAACCGTGGCTGGAAGGACGCGCTGCGCCGCGACGCCGCGCTCGCCAAGGGCCTGAACGTGCACGAGGGCCAGATCACCTTCCCGGCCGTCGCCGAGGCCTTCGGCCTGGAGTCGGTCTCGCTGGAGAGCGTCCTCGCCTGACGTCCCGCACCTGCTGTCGCCCCCGGCCGTCCTTCCTTTCGGTCCGGGGGCTTCGGCATGCCCGCGGCCGGCCCGGGGGGTTCCGCCGAGGTGTTCGGCGGTGTCCAGAGGTGTCCGGGCGTGTCCACGGTCGGTCAATTCCGGTGCGGTTTGTCACCCGCTCTGTCGACAAGACCACCTGACGGCCCCTCATGGCCCCCCGCCTGCGCGGAAACGTTAGGCTCGTCTCTTGACACGGGGTGGGTGGGTGGCCGACACAACGTGCCCACTACCGTGGATTGTGTTGCTGCGAATGCCCGAAACGGCCTAGAGTCGCAAACCGTTGGCATGCTGCCACGCTGACGAATCGACATAGAGTCCTGGATGGCCAAGGAGGTAAGACGACTTGTGAATGAGTCGACATTTGCTCCCGGGGGTGGTCAGCCAGGACTGGCGGAGCTCTCCGCCGGGCAGCCGAACGAGGAAGCCCGGCACGCCACGGTGGGTGCGCAGGAGGTCGGCTCGGTCGCGGTCCGCACCTTCGAGGCCCGCCAGAGCGCGGCGACTGCCGTCACCGACTACGACGCCGACTTCGCGGCGTACGGACTCGCGTACAACGAGCTCGGCTACGGGCCCTACGACGACCCCGACGCCGAGTACGAGCCCGACCCCGAGTACGCGGCCACCCTGGCCCCCGACGCGGCCCGCCAGCGCCGCGAGCGGGTCGGACCGACCGGCCGCCCGCTGCCGTACTTCCCGATCCCCGCGCCGGTCGCCGAGCACGGCCCCGCGCAGATCATCGCGATGTGCAACCAGAAGGGCGGAGTCGGCAAGACCACCTCCACCATCAACCTGGGCGCCGCACTCGCCGAGTACGGCCGCCGGGTCCTGCTGGTGGACTTCGACCCGCAGGGCGCGCTCTCCGTCGGCCTCGGCGTCAACCCGATGGAACTCGACGTCACGGTCTACAACCTGCTCATGGAGCGGGGCCTGACGGCCGATGAGGTCCTGCTGAAGACCGCCATCCCCGGCATGGACCTGCTGCCCTCCAACATCGACCTGTCCGCCGCCGAGGTGCAGCTGGTCAGCGAGGTCGCCCGCGAGTCCGCGCTGGCCCGCGCGCTCAAGCCGCTGCTGCCCGACTACGACTACGTCATCATCGACTGCCAGCCCTCGTTGGGCCTGCTGACGGTCAATGCCCTGACGGCCGCTCACAGCGTCATCGTGCCGCTGGAGTGCGAGTTCTTCGCGCTGCGCGGCGTCGCGCTGCTCACCGAGACCATCGAGAAGGTCTGCGAGCGGCTCAACCCCGAACTGCGCCTGGACGGCATCCTCGCCACCATGTACGACTCCCGCACGGTGCACTCGCGCGAGGTGCTGGCCCGGGTCGTCGAGGCGTTCGGCGAGCACGTCTTCCACACCGTCATCGGACGGACCGTCAGGTTCCCCGAGACCACCGTGGCCGGTGAGCCGATCACCACCTACGCCACCAACTCGGTCGGCGCGGCCGCGTACCGTCAGCTCGCCAGGGAGGTGCTCGACCGGTGCCGCCCCGTCGAGTGAGCCTCCCGGGGGCCGACGAACTGTTCCGGTCCACGGGCGGAATGGCTCTGTCGCCCTCGCTCGCGCGAAACGGTTCCGGCGGCGGGCCTGCCAACGGCGGGCCCTCCAAAGGCGGGCCTGCCGGGGCACAGGAGCCCTCGAAGGACGGTCAGGGCGCTCCCGGGGCGGGCCGCACCGCGGACGTCCCGGGCGCCCGGCCGGAGCCCCCTGCCGGCCCTGCGGGGCGCGCGGAGGACCCCGCCGAGGCGGCACGGCGGGCGGCGACCACGACGGTGCGCGGACGCGGACGGGCCCGGCGCCCGTCCGGGCGGGAACGGCACGACGAGAAGATCACCGTGTACGTCTCCGCCGAGGAACTGATGGACCTGGAGCACGCGCGACTGGTGCTGCGCGGCGAGCACGGCCTGGCGGTCGATCGCGGACGGGTGGTGCGCGAGGCGATCTCGGTGGTGCTCGCGGATCTGGAGCAGCGGGGCGAGGCGTCGATTCTGGTTCGGCGGCTTCGGGGGCGTTAGCTGCTGCTCGGGGCGCGTCCACGTGCAGGTCATTGTGGTGGGACGCGATCCTGCGGACAGGTGCGTTCCGCTTCGCGCAGTTCTCCCCCAGCCCTGGCGGGCTGGGAGGTGCCCCCACGCGGCCCCTGTTTTGGCACCCACCTGCGCCCCGGTTTCACGCTCGGATGCCTCAAAGGCTTTCTGCCAGAATGGGACGTTATGTTCCAGGTCCGGTTGGAGAACTTCGAGGGGCCGTTCGACCTGCTGCTCGGGCTGATCGCGAAGCACAGGATGGACGTCACCGAGGTGGCGTTGTCGAAGGTCACGGACGAGTTCGTGGCGCACATCCGGGCGATGGGGCCGGAGTGGGACCTGGATGCGGCGACCGAGTTCCTGGTGGTGGCGTCGACGCTGCTGGATCTGAAGGCGGCGCGGTTGTTGCCGGCGGCGGAGGTCGAGGACGAGGAGGACCTGGCGCTGCTGGAGGCGCGGGACCTGCTGTTCGCGCGGCTGTTGCAGTACCGGGCGTACAAGGAAGTGGCGGGGCTGTTCGCGGAGCGGTGGGCGGCGGAGGCGTCGCGGCGGCCGCGGGCGGTGGGGCTGGAGCCGCACCATGCGCAGTTGTTGCCCGAGGTGGTGCTGACGGTCGGGCTGGAGCGGTTCGCGCAGCTGGCCGCGAAGGCGTTCCTGCCGAAGCCGAAGCCGGTGGTGTACGTGGATCACATCCACATGCCGCCGGTGAGCGTGCGGGAGCAGGCGGCGCTGGTGGTGGAGCGGCTGAGCGCGCTGGGGGAGGCGACGTTCGGGCGGCTGGTCGAGGACGCGGACAACGAGCTGGTGGTGGTGGCCCGGTTCCTGGCGCTGCTGGAGCTGTACCGGGAGAAGGTGCTGGCGTTCGAGCAGCCGCAGGCTCTGGAGGAGCTGGTGGTGCGCTGGGTCGCCGAGGGGGACCGGACGGTCGAGGTGACCGACGAGTTCGACCGCCCGGCGGGCGAGGAAGGCGGCGTTCGATGACGGAGCGGCGGCCGCGGCGGGCGCTCGGCCTGCCCGGGCAGGCCCGGCCGGGCGAGTGGCAGGAGCCGGTGCACCGGGACGGCGGGCCCGCGGCCGGGGTGCCGTTGCGGGCGGCGCTGGAGGCGGTGCTGATGGTGGCCGACGAGCCGGTGGCGGAGGCGCACCTGGCCTCGGTGCTGGACGCGTCCAGCGGTGAAGTGGCCGCTGTGCTGCGGGAGTTGGCGGCAGAGTACACGGCGCAGGGGCGCGGTTTCGAGCTGCGGCAGGTGGCCGGCGGGTGGCGGTTCTACAGCCGTGCGGAGTGCGCGGCGGCGGTGGACCGGTTCGTTCTGGACGGGCAGCAGGCCCGGCTGACGCAGGCCGCGCTGGAGACGCTGGCGGTGGTGGCGTACCGGCAGCCGGTGTCGCGCGGGCGGGTTTCCGCGGTCCGTGGTGTGAACTGCGACGGCGTGATGCGTACCCTGGTACAGCGAGGACTGGTCGAAGAAGCCGGCACCGAGCCCGAAACCGGAGCGATCCTGTATCGGACGACGAACTACTTCCTGGAACGGATGGGGCTGCGCGGCCTGGACGAGCTGCCGGAGCTCGCGCCCTTCCTGCCCGAGGTCGACGACGTGGAAGCGGAGTCCCTGGAGGGCACGATGATCGCGCAGGCGGTCGCCGCCGCACAGGAGGGGCCGAACCAGGCCGACCGGACCCAGACGGATACGACGTACGGACATTTTGATGCGTAGCAGTGGCAACGGCAGGAACAGCGGCGGCGGTCAGGGCCGGGGCGGACAGGGCGGCCGGGGCGGCCAGCAGGGCGGCGGCCGCGGCGGGTCGTCCTACGGCCAGGGCGGCGGCCAGGGTCGCGGTGGGTCGTCCTACGGCCAGGGCGGCGGACAGGGCCGCGGCGGGCAGTCCCGCGGCGGCTCGGGCTCCTATGGTGGCGGCTCGGGCTCGTACGGGGGCTCGTCGCGCGGTGGCAGCGGGCGCGAGGAGCGTCGCTACCCGGACCGGCCGCTGCGGCCGGAGGAGCGCAAGTACGACCGCCCCGAGTACGGCGGCGGCCCGAACGCGACGCCCTCGTACAGCGCCTACGGTTCGCGCAAGCCCGGGGCGGCGCCCCGGCCGCGCCGGGACGGGCAGGGCGCGCCCGGCGACCCGCGGCGTCAGCCGCAGCGTTCGCGCGAGCTGCAGGGCCGGATCGAGGACCGGGTGCTGGCCCGGCACGAGGGCCCCGGCAAGCAGGTCGGCGAAGAGGGCGAGCGCCTGCAGAAGGTGCTGGCGCGGGCCGGCATGGGCAGCCGTCGGGCCTGCGAGGAGCTGATCGCGCAGGGCCGGGTCGAGGTCAACGGCAAGCTCGTCGTCGAGCAGGGCCTGCGGGTCGACCCGATGAAGGACGAGATCAAGGTCGACGGTCTGACCGTCGCCACTCAGTCCTACCTGTTCTTCGCGCTGAACAAGCCGGCCGGCGTCGTCTCCACCATGGAGGACCCGGAGGGCCGGCAGTGCCTGGGCGACTACGTGACCAACCGGGAGACCCGGCTGTTCCACGTCGGCCGCCTGGACACCGAGACCGAGGGCCTCATCCTGCTCACCAACCACGGTGAGCTGGCCCACCGCCTGACCCACCCCAAGTACGGCGTCACCAAGACGTACCTGGCGGCCATCCAGGGCCCGATCCCGCGCGACCTGGGCAAGCAGCTCGCCAAGGGTGTGGAGCTGGAGGACGGCTGGGCGCGGGCCGACAGCTTCAAGGTGATCTCCAACGTCGGCAAGAACTACCTGGTCGAGGTGACCCTGCACGAGGGCCGCAAGCACATCGTGCGTCGCCTGCTGGCCGAGGTCGGCTTCCCGGTGGAGAAGCTGGTGCGCACCGCCTTCGGGCCGATCTCGCTCGGCGACCAGAAGTCGGGCTGGCTGCGCCGGCTGACCAACCCCGAGGTGGGTGCCCTGATGAACGAGGTCGGGCTGTAGCAGCTCGCTCCGGGAGCCCGTTCGCCGTACGGCGGGCGGGCTTCCGGCGTGTGCGGAGGGCTTTGCCGGGTCTTGACCGGTGAGACGGGCCGTGCAGCCTTGCTATCGTTCGACCCGTTGGCAGAAGATTGCCACCGAAGTTCGCCCCGACGCGTGGCGGAAGTGCGCCACCGCGTCAGGGGACGGGGCGGCGGGGGAAGGAAGCACATGCTCGACGCATTCACCGTGCTGGGCCTCGGGCGGCCCGACGGTCAGGTGTACGCCGCGCTGGTCGTCGCGCCGCAGTCGACCGCCCAGGAGTTGGCCGAACACTGCGGCCTGACCCTGGACCAGTGCCGGCAGGCGCTGGACCGGCTGGCCGAACAGGGCATGGCGACCCGTGCCCCGGTCGACCGGGAGCGCTACCTGGCGGTCGCCCCGGACGTCGCCATCGGCACCCTGATAGGCCACCGCGAGGCCGAACTGCGCTCCGCCCGCGCCGAGATGCACCGCCTGATGGACGCCTTCCGGGAGGCGTCGCGGTACACCGACCCCGCGCACTCGGTGGAGGTGCTCACCGGCAGCGAGGCGATCGCCCAGCGGCTGGAGCACCTGGTGGAGTCCGGCCAGTACCAGATCCGCGGCTTCGACTGCCCGCCGTACGTGCAGGACCCGACCGTGCAGCAGCCCCGGCAGCGGGCCAAGCTCAAGGCCGGGGTGCGGATCCGTACCGTCTTCGACAAGGAGGCGATCGCCTGGCCCGGGCGGCTCGAGCAGGAGATCCTCACCGGCGTCGAGGACGGCGAGGAGGCCCGGGTGCGGCCGGTGCTGCCGATGAAGATGATGATGGCCGACGACAAGATGGCGATCATCCCGATCAGCGTCGGCGACAGCGTCCTGGACGCCGCGTACGTCATCCACCCGTCCGCCCTGCTCCAGGCCCTGGACGCGCTGTTCGAGGCCGAGTGGGAGCGGGCCGTGCCGCTGCAGACCGTGATCGGCGACGGCGACGGCCCCGGGCCGGACTCCGACCACCTGAAGCTGCTCGGGCTGCTCGCCGCCGGCCTCACCGACGAGTCGATCGCCCGCTCGCTCGGCTGGAGCGCCCGCACCACCCAGCGCCGCCTGCAGGGCCTGATGCGCGAACTCGGGGCCACCACCCGGTTCCAGGCCGGGATGGCGGCCCGCGAGCGCGGCTGGCTGTAGTCCGCTAGCTCCAGGGGAGCAGCGCGGCCCAGCGGCCGTCCGGGCCGCGCTCCAGCTTCTCCAGGCCCACCACGGCCGTCCGGTTCAGCCGGCCGTAGATGTGCGGGAACAGCACCCCCTCGGTGCTTCCGGGAGGCGGCCCGCCGATGGCCGCCTCCCACTTCACCATCGGCTCGACGAGCTTCTCCTCGATCAGCAGCGCCATCAGTGGGTCCGGGGCCTGGGGGAAGAACAGGTTGGCGACCGCCAGCACCGTGGTCTCGTCCGGTGAGCAGTGCAGGAAGCCCTCGGTGAGCAGCGAGGCGGCGGTGTACGGCCGGCCCGGGTCGCGCAGCCAGTCGTCCAGCGGGGCGAGATGGTAGATCATGTCTCTTTTGTACCGGAGTTGACGCCGCGTCGGGCGCGACCGCTCACAGCCCCGCCACCTTCGCCGACGCCGACACCTCGTACACCAGCGTGACGGTGCGCCGGCCGCCCGGCGGCATCGGCACCTCCCAGCGGGCGATGCCGTCGGCGTCCAGCTCATCCGGCGGCGGCGAGCAGCGCTCCTTGCGCAGCCGCACCTCCACCGCCGACACCTCGGAGACCGGGATCCGCTCGCGGACCGTCACCACCTGCTCGGCGTCCTCGCCCGGCGCGGAGAACCGCGACAGGTGCAGGCGCACGGTGCGGGTCAGCAGGGTGCGCTGGCCGCCCAGGCCGGCGCCCTCGCGGCGCTCCTCGGCCTCCCGGACCACCCGCAGGCCGTCCGTGGCGCCGAACGCCAGGCGCACCGGCGCGCCCGCCGCGGCGAACTCCAGCGTGCCCCGGCCCGTGTAGCCGGAGCCGCGCACCAGGTCCACCGGGCCGGCCAGCAGCGCGTGGCCCGAGGCGTTGCGGAACGACACCACCTCCGTCACCAGCTCCGACAGCTCCGGCGCCGCCGAGAACTCGCTGCGCGCCCCCGTCTCGAACACGCTCACCGGCACCCGGTGCGCCCGCCCGTCCGAGGGCACCGTGACCGGCTCCGCGGCCCGCAGCACCCGGACCTCGCCGCCGTCGTCCACGCCCGGCAGGCCCGGTTCCAGCGGGCCCGCGTCGGCGATCGCCTGCTCGCGCAGCTCCACCTCGACGGTCTTCTTCTCCTGCGCGGAGCGCTCCCGCAGCACCAGCCGGTCCTCCACCAGCGCCGGCGGCTCGCCCGCCAGTGCCGAACGCGCCGTGGACAGCGTCAGGGCGACGTTCGACCAGTCCTCGCCGGTGCGCTGCCACACCATCGCCTCGGTCTCCAACCGCAGTGTGCCGCCCACCAGTTCGGCCCGGTACGCCGGACGCCACAGCGCGCACGGCGTCAGATGCCCCACCCGGGCCAGGAACCGGCCCGGCTCGGCGCACTCCACCGACAGCTCCACGAACGCCAGCAGCTCGGCCGGCTCCTGCTCGGCCCGGGCCAGCGCCAGCTCGGCGTGCCCCTGGGCCGCCATCAGCTCCGACGCGCGCAGCCGCGAGGCCCGCAACTGCTCGCCGTACGACTCCCGTTCGGCGTCCACCCGGTCCAGCTCGCGCGACCAGCGGGCCTGCTCCAGCTCGCCGCTGCCCGCGCCCTCGCCGATCTCCCGCAGCAGGTCCGCCGCAAGCTGGCCGAGCAGCGCCAGGCGCGCCTCCAGCCGCTCCTGGCGGCGCGACTCCGCCAGGTACTCGCGCTCCAGCTGATGCACCCGGCGGCGCAGCGCCGAATCGTCCGGCCCCGGCTCCAGCGGCGGCCGCGGCTGCCAGGACCGCACCAGGCGGACGTCCAGCACCTTCGCCGCGCCGGTCGGCGCGCCGTCCCCGGCCAGCACCGCCGCGTGCAGCGAACGGTCCACCGCCAGCGCCGTCACCGGGCCCAGCCGCAGCCGGTGCACGCCCGGCCGGAGCTCCAGCTCCGCCGTCCGCTCCAGCTGCGCCCGGTCCTCCAGGCACGTCACCGCGGTCACCGGAAGGGGAAAAGTCTCCTCGCGCACGTTCAACTCCTCCGATTTCCGCCGACCACGGCCTTACCGGCCGGGATGCGGATCACATAACCGCCCGTCAGCTCCACCGAACCTCCCGGCGGCACCACCACCCGGCGGATCCGCGCCGAGGCGGGCACCCCGGCGGACGGCTCCGCGGGCGGCGACCAGCCCGGACGCTCCTCGATCCGCACCTCCGCGTCGCCCGACACCGGGACCCGCTCGCGGACCTCCACCGACGCCTCGTGCGGCAGCCGGTTCACCAACTCGATCCGCACACCGTGGTCCAGCACCGTCGTCGAGTTCAGCACCCCCGACGTCGACTCGCGCACCTCGCTGTGCCGCGCCACCCGCAGCTCCTCCGCCCGGCCCAGGCCCAACTCCCGCATTCCGCCCGGCGCCAGCGTCGGCAGCCCCGCCGTCAGCAGGAACTCGCCGTCCACCGACACCTCCACCGGGCCGGCCAGCAGCGCGTGCGCCGTCGCGTTCGACAGCTCCAGCACCGCGTACACCGCCTCCTCCACCGACGGCACGCACACGTAACCCGTGCGCACCCCCACCGGGAGTTCCGCCACCGCCACCGTGTGCCACACCCCGTCCGAGGGGACGTGCGCCGGGGCCTGCGCGTCGAAACGGTGGTCGAACGACCCCGCCGACAGGCGCGGTGGCGCACCGAACCGCGGCAGCGGCAACCGGCCCACCTCCTCCGCCCCGCGCAGCGCGCCGCCCGCCCCGGGCCGCGACGGCTCCGGGAACAGCCGGCCCCGGCGGAACGGCTCCTGCTCCGGGCCCGCCAGCACCAGCGCCGCGTAGTCCAGTTGGTCGGACGACGGGCGGAGGGCTGGTTCGGTGTCCGCCAGTGGGGCGGGGGCCGCGCCGTACGGCGCGCCGGGTGGTGGGGGAGCGGCGGCAGCCATCGGCATCGGGGCGGGCGGCGGGGCGAAACCCGGGGCGGCGGGAACGGGTGCGGTGTCCGCGCCGCCTGCCGGGCCGCCCGCTGCTCCACCTGCCGCTCCGCCGAAGCGCGGACGGCCCGCCAGCGTGCCACCCGGGCGGGGGGCCCGCTTCGCGGACGGCCCCGGCCCCGGCATCGGCGCGGACGCCGCGACCGGCGCCGCTCCCGGCGCCCTGGGCGGCTCCGGTTTCGACCGCTGCGCGTCCTGCCAGCCGTCGAACAGGCCCGCCAGGCCAGCCGGTTGCGTCCGCCACCCCGACGGCGCGGGCGCCGCCTGGCTGCGGCCGATCCGCAGCGAGCTCAGCCGCGGCAGCCCGCCCGGCCCGGCGAGGTCCGCCGTCGACAGCGCCAGCCGCACCCCCGACCAGTCCTCGCCCGTCCGCTGCGCCACCGACGCCCGCAGCACCAGCCGTGCCGAATGCTCGCCCCGGCGGTGCGCCAGTTGGTACGTCGGCACCCAGACCGCCCCCGGGACGGTGTACTCCACCTCCAGCTCCACCGGGCCCTCGCCGCGCACCGTCAGGTCCGCGCACGCCCCCGACTCCACCCCGCCGGGCTGTTCGGCGCTGGAACGGGTGCTCGCGGCCGCCGCCGCCGTCCGGAAGGCGTGCTCCGCCAGTTGAAGCTCCAGGGCCAGCTCCACCGCGCGCTCCTGGAGTACCTCCAGCCGGGCGTCCACGAACTCCGCCAGCGCCAGCACCGCTTCCGCCGGGGCCCGGCGGTGCCCCTCGTCCCGGCGGCGCTGCGGCGGCACCACGCGCAGTGCCGACACCTCGGCGATTCGCTTGTCCAACCGCTCCTGACGCTCCTGCAGCAGCTCGACGCGCTGCCGGAGATCCGTCAACTCCCGTTCCCAGGCCGGGAGTTCGTCCTCGCCGCGGACGCGCGCCGGATACGCCGTGCGGGCCTCGGCGACCCGGCCGGCGCCCGACAGCACCCGCACCCGCAGCGACCCCTCCGCCGCCAGCAGCGGCAGCCCCGCCACCCGCACCCGGCCGTCCGCCGGCAGCACACCCGACGCGCGGCGCCGGCACACCGCACCCACCGCGTGCACCACCACCGAGTCCAAGCTCGACTCCCACACCGCCAGCTGCCCCGCCACCCCGCCCCCTTCGACCGCTGGCCCGAACCCCGGACCCGGGCGCCCAGTCTGCACCCAACCCCCGTCACAGCGCCCGGATTTCCGCTGCGCGTCGGCCAACCCGCGCCCGGCACAGGCCCGTGCGGGACAATGGCCCGACCAGCACCGCGACCAGGGAAACGGGACCCCGCCATGCGAACAGCCGCCGTCATCGGCACCGGACTGATCGGCACCTCCGCCGCGCTCGCTCTCACCCGTCGCGGCATAAGCGTGTATCTGGAGGACGCCGACCAGGACGCCGCCCGCACGGCCGCCTCGCTCGGCGCCGGCACCACCGAACTCCCCGACGGACCCGTCGACCTGGCGATCATCGCCGTCCCCCCGACGCTCGTCGGCAAGGTCCTCGCGGACTGCCAGCGACGCGGCCTCGCCCGCTGCTACACCGACGTCGCCAGCGTCAAGGCCGGTCCGCGCGGCGAGATCACCGCGCTCGGCCTCGACACCGTCCACTACATCGGCTCGCACCCGATGGCCGGCCGCGAACGCTCCGGGCCGCTCGCCGCCACCGCCGACCTCTTCGAAGGCCGGCCCTGGGTGCTCACCCCCACCCCCGACACCGACACCGAGACGCTCAACGCCGCCCTCGAACTCGTCGCGCTGTGCGGGGCGATGCCCATCGTCATGGACGCCGCCGACCACGACCGGGCCGTCGCGCTCGTCTCGCACGCGCCGCAACTGCTGTCCTCGCTGGTCGCCGCGAGGCTGGAGCACGCCGAAGAGACCGCGGTGCGGCTGTCCGGGCAGGGCGTGCGCGACGTCACCCGGATCGCCGCCTCCAACCCCGCGATGTGGATCGACATCCTCTCCGCCAACGCGGGCGTCGTCGCCGACATCCTCGACGACCTCGCCACCGACCTCGCCACCACCGTCACCGCGCTCCGTGCCCTCCAGGGCACCGACGAGAACGCCCGCCGCGAGGGCGCCGCCGGCATCGAAGCCGTCATGCGACGCGGCAACACCGGCCAGGCCCGCATCCCCGGCAAGCACGGCGCACCGCCCACCCGCTACGAGACCGTCACCGTCGTCCTCGGCGACCAGCCCGGCGAACTCGGCCGCCTCTTCGGCGAGGTCGGCGCCCTCGGCGTCAACATCGAGGACGTCACCATCGAACACTCGACGGGCCAGCAGGTCGGCCACGTGCAACTGTCCGTCGCGCCGTCGGTGGTGCGGGCGCTGGTGGCGGGGCTGCGGGAGCGGGGGTGGGGGGTGCGGGACTGACGGGCTTCGCCGCGGCCCGGGGCTTGGGCGAGGGGGGCTCGGGCTGCGGGGAACTCGTTGTGGGGGGAGCGATGAGTTTCGGGGGCGGGGGTCGTCTGTAGGGGTGGGCGCCGGTGGGGCGTCTGTTCTGTGGACGGAGGGCTCTGCGATGAGTGGGACTGGCGGGCGGCCGGCAGTGGTGGACATGGCGGCGTGGGAGGCGGCGCGGCAGGAGTTGCTGGTGCGGGAGAAGGCGCACACGCGGGAGGCGGACGCGTTGGCGGCGGCGCGGCGGGGGCTGCCGATGGTGGAGGTGGACGGGGCGGCCGAGGTGGTGGGCGCCGGTGGGGCGGTCGCGTTCCGGGACTTGTTCGAGGGGCGTGACGAGCTGGTGGTGTACCAGCACATGTGGTACGACGGGGCGCCGTTCCAGGGGCAGTGCGAGGGCTGCACGATGGTGGCGTGGCACCTGGGGGACTCCGCGTACCTGAACGCCCGGGGGGTCTCGTTCGCGGTGCTGACCAGTGGCCCGTGGGCGGAGGTCGCCCCGTACGTGGAGTTCATGGAGTACACCCAGCCCTGGTTCTCCGTGCGTGACGCGCCCGCGCCGATCGGCGGTGACATGGGCCGGCTGATGAGTTTCCTGCGGGACGGCGACCGGGTGTTCCTCACCTACAGCACCACCGGCCGCGGCACCGAGCGGATCAACAGCTCGCTCGCGCTGCTCGACATGACGCCGTACGGCCGCCGGGAGGGCTGGGAGGACGTCCCGGAGGGGTGGCCGGAGGTGCCGGACGCGGGGTCGCCAGTGGGTGGGCACGGCGCGCCGATCGGCTGGTTCTGGCGGACGGACGCCGACGGGGTGGCGACCTGGGGCCCGACCGGGCGGCCGGTGCCGCAGTGGACCCGTCCGGGGGCGTCGCCGGTGGAGACCCTCGGTCGGGGCGGCCACTGCCACTGACGACGGTCGAGCCGGGGACGGGGCCGGGACGGGGCGGGGCGGGAGTCCATTAACCTTGAGGTGAGTTCTTGTGCCGTGAGAGAGAGGTTCGCCCCGTGGACAGTGTCGACCGAGCGTCGAACAGCCCGGTCGTCGTCGCCATCGACGGACCTTCGGGTTCCGGGAAGTCGACGGTGTCGCGGGCGGTGGCCGCACGGCTGGGCCTGAGCTTCCTCGACACCGGCGCGATGTACCGGGCGATGACCTGGTGGATGCTCGCCAACGAGGTGGACGTGGACGACCCGGAGGCGGTCGCGATCGCCTGCGCGAAGCCCGTCATCGTCTCCGGCACCGACGCCGCCGGGCCGACCATAACCGTGGACGGCCAGGACGTCTCGGCCCCGATCCGCGGCCCCGAGGTGACCGCCAAGGTCAGCGCGGTGGCCGCGGTTCCCGCGGTGCGGGCCCGGCTGGTGGAGCTGCAGCGCGGCTGCGCCTCGCACGCCGCCCGGGGCATCGTCGCCGAGGGCCGTGACATGGGTAGCGTGGTGTTCCCGGACGCCACCGTGAAGGTTTTCCTGACTGCTTCCGAGCAGGCCCGTTCGGCCCGCCGGGCCGCCGAGCTGCGCGCCAAGGGCCTGGACGAGGCGACCATCACCGCGATGGCCGCCGACCTGGCCCGCCGGGACGCCGCCGACTCCTCCCGCGAGACCGCCCCGCTGACCCGGGCCGCGGACGCGGAGCTGGTGGACACCAGCGAACTCACCCTGGACCAGGTGATCGGCGCGATCATCGCCCTGGTCGAGGACCGGGCCGGCCTGACCGCCGCCTGATCCCCAACACCCCCTTTTAACGATCCGACCGCGCGAGATCCGCGCGGTTCGCGCTGCCCGCCGGGCAGGTACGCACGGTCCGCCCCTGGGAAGGGCCGGGCCGGGAAATGGAAGACGGAAACATGAGCAACGACACGACCGCCCAGCACGGCGAGCTCGGCGACGCCGAGTACGCCGAGTTCATGGCGCTCGCCGCCGAAGAGGGCTTCGACATCGGCGAGGTCGACGCCGAGCTGGACGGCCACGGCCCGCTGCCGGTGCTGGCGATCGTCGGCCGCCCGAACGTCGGCAAGTCCACCCTGGTCAACCGCATCATCGGCCGCCGCGAGGCGGTCGTCGAGGACCGCCCCGGCGTGACCCGTGACCGGGTCAGCTACGAGGCGATGTGGGCCGGCCGCCGGTTCAAGGTGCTGGACACCGGTGGCTGGGAGATCGACGTCCTCGGCATCGACGCGATGGTCGCGGGGCAGGCCGAGCTCGGCATCGAGCAGGCCGACGCGGTGCTGTTCGTGGTGGACGCCACCGTCGGCGCCACCGACACCGACGACGCGCTGGTCAAGCTGATCCGCCGGGCCGGCAAGCCCGTGGTGCTGTGCGCCAACAAGGTCGACGGCCCGTCCACCGAGGCCGAGGCCGCGTACCTGTGGTCGCTGGGCCTGGGTGAGCCGTACCCCGTCTCCGCCCTGCACGGCCGCGGCTCCGGCGACCTGCTGGACGCCGTGCTGAAGGTGCTCCCGGAGGCCCCGCCGCAGCTGTTCGGCGACGGCCAGGCTCCTGGCGGCCCGCGCCGCGTCGCGCTGATCGGCCGGCCCAACGTCGGCAAGTCCAGCCTGCTGAACAAGGTCGCCGGCGAGGACCGCGTGGTCGTCAACGAGCTGGCCGGTACCACCCGTGACCCGGTCGACGAGATGATCGAGCTCGGCGGCAAGACCTGGAAGTTCATCGACACCGCCGGTATCCGCCGCCGTGTCCACCTGACCTCGGGCGCGGACTTCTACGCCTCGCTGCGGACCTCCGCCGCGCTGGACAAGGCCGAGGTCGCGGTCGTCCTGGTCGACGCCAGCGAGACCCTCACCGAGCAGGACACCCGGATCATCTCGATGGCCGTCGAGGCCGGGCGCGCCGTCGTCGTCGCCTACAACAAGTGGGACCAGCTCGACGAGGAGCGCCGCTTCTACCTGGAGCGCGAGATCGAGCGCGACCTGGTGCAGGTCCAGTGGGCGCCCCGGGTGAACGTTTCGGCGAAGACCGGACGCCACATGGAGAAGCTCGTCCCCGCGATCGAGACCGCGCTGGCCGGCTGGGAGACCCGCATCACGACCGCCCGCCTGAACGCCTTCCTGGGCGAGCTGGTCGCCGCGCACCCGCACCCGATCCGCGGCGGCAAGCAGCCGCGCGTGCTGTTCGGCACCCAGGCGGGCACCCGCCCGCCGCGGTTCGTGCTGTTCGCCTCCGGCTTCCTGGAGGCCGGCTACCGCCGCTTCATCGAGCGCCGCCTGCGCGAGGAGTTCGGCTTCGAGGGCACCCCGATCTCGATCTCGGTCCGGGTGCGCGAGAAGCGCAAGAAGAAGTAGTAGTAGCGGACGCCGACACGGCTGTGGGCCGCGGACACCGGTGAGGTGTTTCGCGGCCCACAGCCGTTTTTCGTGCGCCCGTCAGGCGTCCCGACCCGGGGGCAGTGACAGCACCGAGCGGTGCCGCCCGCCCGCCGGGCCGGCCGCCGGGCCGGCCGCCGTCGGGGCCGCGGGGACGGCGGCGGGGGACGGGGACGCGGGGGGCTGCGGGGACGGGGGCGCGGGGGGCTGCGGGGACGGGCCGAGGTAGCCGGACGCCACCCAGCCCTGGCCGTTCCCCTGCGCGCCGGACGGCTGCGCGGGCATGAACTGCGGCGCGGCCTGGGCCTGCGGCCCGGCGTACGGCTCGAAGGACTGGTGCTGCTGCGGGTACGCGGCGGGCTCGCGCCGCTCGGCCGCCACCTCGCGCGGCGGCTGCTGGTCGCGGACCGCGAAGCCGGCGAAGCGCAGCCCCTCCTCGCCGGAGCGGTCGCCCGGCAGGGCACGGAACATCCGCCGGTACTCGGAGTACAGCGAGTCGTAGATCGGGGTGGCCGACACCGGGTGCTCCGCGTCGTACGACGGGCGCATGCCGGGGATCGACCGGCTGGCGGGGGAGGACGGACGGCCGGCGGAGGCGAGGTCGTAGCTGTACACGTAGGAGCCAACGAGCGAGACCGGCTTGGGATGCGGGGGCGCCGCCCCCAGTCCCAGCCGCAGGGCGGCCTGTCCGGTCGGCAGGACCGGCCGAACAGGTTCCATGGCCGGACGGCCGCCCCGGGCGTGCTCAACCTCGGCCGCGGTGGCCGGGGTTGACGCGCGGTCGGACGATCCGGTGGCGGCCGGGTCGTTCACGGGGTCGGTCATCGGTGCGCCCCCGCTCAGGTGCCGGCCAGCGGCAGCATGCCCGCGGCCAGCACGCCGCGGGCGGCGGCGCGGTCCAGGGCGATGCGCAGCAAGTCCTCGCGGGGCTGGCGGCCGACCGCGCCGGCCGGCACCGCGAACATGATCACCTCGGACTTGCGGGCCGCCGCGGCCCGCCACGCCGGGGTGACCTGCAGCGCCTGGTGGGCCTGCCACCAGGCGGCCGAGCCGCCGGTCGCCGAGGGCTGCAGGATCGCGTGCAGTTGCCCCATCGCCATCAGCACCGACCAGCCGGCCCGCGGCCGGGCGGGTGCCCGGTTGACGTCCGGGATCAGCTGGAAGCCGTGCTCGGTCAGCAGCGTCAGGAACTCGTCCTCGCCGCTGGTGCTGCCCGGCCGTCCGACCGGCCCGGTCGGCTCGATCACCAGCGCGGCCTGCTGGGTGTCGCCGCACAGCACGATTCCGCAGGTCACGCCGAGCACGGCGGGCTGCGACCGGCCGACCGTCGCGGTGTTGATCGGCTCCGGGATGGTCACCAGGGCGACCGGCTGGGGCTGGGAGGGGTGGGGCTGGGAGAGCTGGGGCTGGGAGAGGTGAGGCTGGGAGAGCTGGGGCTGGGAGAGGTGAGGCTGGGAGGGGTGGGGCTGGGAGAGGTGGGGCTGGGAGAGGTGGGGATGCGAGGGCTGTGGCGGTACGGGCGCCGTCGGCTGGGGGGTGGGGGCCGCCCCGCCCTGGCTGATCGAGGCGACGGCGCCGCGCAGCTGCTGCTCGTCCACCGGCACCACCTGGGACGGGATGCAGCGGGCGTGCGCGAAGGCCAGCACCGCGGTCTCGTCGCCGACGAACAGGACCGTGCTGGTGGGTTCGCGCAGCGAGTCGCCCGGTTGTCGGCAGGAGGTGCAGTCGTAGGCGTCCGGGGCGTGCGCTCCGGCCAGCAGGCCCTCGGCCTCTTCGTCGCCGATTTCGGCGCGTACGTCCTCGCTCACCTGAAGCATGCGCGGCACAAAGACTCCTCGTTTCGCCCTGACGTTCTGTGTGCGCCCGGTGGGACATTCCGGGTGCGCGGCGCGGGGCGCGCCGACCGCCATTACCAACGGGAGGTTGTGGCTGGGGTCACGGGTCGGCGTGCGGGCGACGAGATTTGCGTGGCTTATGACTGCCCTGTGTACGCGGGACGTCGCTATCTGTCGACGCTGTGCCCGACCTCACACCGGTCAAACTGTGACCGGGACCATATCCGCATATGGAATGACCTTCGAAAAAGCGGACAAAGCGGACATTTCGCCTTCGTTTACTTGATCAATACCCCCGGTAACCCCTCATTGACCTGGGAGAACCCGAAACTGTTTGGCGCGCCGTGAAGCGGCTCGTAGGTTCATGGCCGGTGCAACGAGCACCTCCCGGGTTCACCCCCGACGCAACGGTCTGCCCCGGCTCACCCCGGAACCGGACCCTGCGCCACCGGCGCGACGGCAGCCAGCCGCCGCCGGGGATGCGGACAGGTGGCCGGGGCGGCAAGCGGCACGTCCGACACGTGCACGGCCGCCCACCGGACTTGGCGAGCGAACACGGCCCTGCACAGGGTCTGGTTCCGCCTGCCCATCCCGGGGATGTCGAGAGGGATCTCATGACTTTCCGTAACGAGACTGCCGCTGCCACCACCACCGTCTCCAAGCGCAACCGCGTCCGCGCGGCTGTCGTCGGTGGCGCGCTGCTCGCCGCGCCGGTGGCCGGCCTCGTCACGGCCAACTCGGCCTCCGCCGCCGACGTTGCCACCTGGGACAAGGTCGCGCAGTGCGAGTCCAGTGGCAACTGGTCGATCAACACCGGCAACGGCTTCTACGGTGGCCTGCAGTTCACCTCCTCCACCTGGGCCGCGTTCGGTGGCACCGCGTACGCCGCGCAGGCCAACCTGGCCACCAAGGCGCAGCAGATCTCCGTCGCCGAGAAGGTGCTCGCCTCCCAGGGCCCCGGCGCCTGGCCGGTGTGCTCCGTCAAGGCCGGTCTGACCAAGGGCGGCGCGCCGGCCCAGGTCGACACCTCTGCCGGTTCCTCCTCGACCTCGACCTCCACCTCGTCGAACACCGCGAAGTCGACCTCGTCGAACACCGCGAAGTCGAACACCGCCGCCGCGGACAACTCCGCGAAGGCCTCCCGCTCCGAGACCCGCGCCCAGGCCCCCAAGGCCCAGCAGAGCGCCCCCGCGAAGCAGGACGCCCCGAAGCAGACCTGGAAGAACAAGTCCGGCGCTGCTGCCAACACCTACACCGTCAAGTCCGGTGACACCCTGTCCAAGATCGCCGCCGGCCTCGGCGTCGACTGGCACGCGCTGTACAACAACAACACCGGTGTCGTCGGCGGCAACCCGGACCTGATCCTCCCCGGCCAGGTCCTGTCCGTCTGAGACACCCCCGGAAGCCCCTCCGCTTCCACCGGGATCCGCTGATCCCCTCCTGTCGGCGTGAAGCCGCCACCCTGCCTGTCGCGGGGTGGCGGCTTCCGCCGTTCGCGGATGCTGTTACGGGTGGGCGATGGCCGCGAGGACGCCCGGTGCCACCGTGTCCGGAAGCGCGGCGGACGGGAAGCGGCGCAGCAGCGCGGCCCGCACCGCGCCCGGGGGGACGGGTTTGCCGAGTTCGGTCTCGAAGGCACGCAGGTAGTCGCCCGTCCAGACGACCGGATCGGGAACGTGGTCCGGGACCGGGGTGGTGAGGTGGCGGTGGCCCGGGACGGTGCGCTGCGGTTCGAGGGCGGCGATCTCGTCCAGCAGCGCGATCCAGGCGGTGCGCTCGGCGGCGTGCGGGGTGTCGGCGAGCCGCGGGTGGACGTTCAGCCACAGCAGCGGGCCGCCGAACAGGGTCCGGCTGCGGTGCTCCCACACGTAGTGCCGGTCCGGCAGGCCGAGGGACGCGCCGCGCAACTCCAGCCGGTGATCCTCCAGCTCCACCGCGTCCTCGGCCAGCGGCTCCAACCCGACCAGCCGGGTGGGGAGTTCCGCCCCCAGGCCGGCCCACGCGGCGCGCGCCGCGACGTGATCGCGTTCGATCCGGGCCAGGACGGGCGCCGGGGAGAGGAACCGGGCCTCCGGGAACTCGTCGCGCAGCACCTCCGCCGCGAGCCAGTACTCCGGCGCGAAGTCCGGCACCAGCACGGCGCTCAGCCGCCGCCCCGAGGACGTGACCTCCCGGGCCAGCCGCCGACCGTCCGCCAGCCGCAGCCCCGTACCGATCAGCACCGCCCGGTACTGCCCGAGCACCAGCATCGCCACCTGGTGCGACGACTCCTCGGGAAGATCCACCGCCCGGAACTCCAGGGGATGCATCGCGCCTCCTCCGCCAACCGGTAACACCCTCCCCCCAGGGTCGGACGGGACGGGGGCCGGCGCATGTGGGGCGACGAGTGGGCGGCGGGGCGGATCTGAGGGGATTGGGTCCCGGAGGGGGATGAGGGTCGGCCGTTCTGGGGTGGTGGTGAGGCGGGGGCCGGAGGGTGGGGCTGGGGCAGAGGGCGCCGGACGGGACGGGGCCAGCGCATGTGGGGCGACGGGTCTTGGGACGGGGTGGGGCGGCCGGGGGAGGTGCGGTTGGGCCGGGAGGGGGCCGGGGTGCGGGTGGGAGCATGGAGGGATGAGTGGTGGCGGGGTGTTCGCCGGGGAGCTGTTCGGGCGTGAGCGGGAGGAGCCGGCGCCCGGGGTGGTGCTGGTGCCGGGGTGGCTGGGGACGGCGGAGCAGCGGGAGCTGGTCGCGGCGTGCCGGGAGTGGGCGCGGCCACCGGCCGGGATGCGGACGGTGACGCTGCCGACCGGCGGGGTGATGTCGGTGCGGACGGTGTGCCTGGGCTGGCACTGGTACCCGTACGGATACGCGCGAACCGTGGTGGACGGGGACGGCGCGCCGGTGAAGGCGTTCCCGCCGCTGCTGGGGGAGCTGGCCCGGCGGGCGGTCGCGGAGGCGTACGGCGACGGCGTCGGCGGGATCGCGGGCGCGGCGGGCTTCGCGCCGGACGTGGCGCTGGTCAACCACTACCCGCACGGCGCGAAAATGGGCCTGCACCGGGATCGCGAGGAGCGGGTGGACGCGCCCGTGGTGTCGCTGTCGCTGGGTGACAGCTGCGTGTTCCGGCTCGGCAACACCGAGACCAGGACCCGCCCCTGGACGGATCTGGAGCTGCGCAGCGGCGATCTGCTGGTGTTCGGTGGCCCGATGCGGTTCGCGTACCACGGCGTGGTGCGGACGCTGCCGGGGACCGCCGACCCGGACCTCGGGCTGGTGGGGCGGCTGAACATCACGGTGCGGCAGTCCGGCCTGGAGTAGCACGGGCCGTGGCGTGCCGGTCCTGCCGTGTGCCGTGTGCCGTATGCCGGTCCGTGGAGTGGTACGGGCCGTGGCCTGCCGGTCCTTGCGTGTGCCGCGTGCCGGAGGGCGGGAATGCCCGGCGGGCGCGGAGACTTGTGTTGGACGGAACAGGCGTCCGGCGGCACACCCAGCCCCGCCCGGCCGCCCGGAGAGGGAGCGACACACATGGGAACCCCCGTCGACCAGCTCGTCGACCTGCTCGACCTGGAGCGGATCGAGCTGAACATCTTTCGCGGCCGCAGCCCCGAGGAGGCGCTGCAGCGCACCTTCGGCGGGCAGGTCGCCGGCCAGGCGCTGGTCGCGGCGGGCCGTACGGTGGACGAGGACCGGCCGGTGCACTCGCTGCACTCCTACTTCCTGCGCCCCGGCGTCCCCGGTGTCCCGATCGTCTACCAGGTGGACCGGATCCGGGACGGACGCTCCTTCACCACCCGCCGGGTGCTGGCCATCCAGGACGGGCGGTCGATCTTCGCGCTGACCGCGGACTTCCACAAGCCCGAGCCCGGTGGCATAGAACACCAGTTCCCGATGCCGGACGTCCCCGCCCCCGAGGACCTGCCGAGCGCGCTGGACGAGGTCGGCTCCCGGCTCGGCGAACTGCCGCCGTTCATCAGCCGCCGCCAGCCCTTCGACATCCGCTACGTCGACCGGCTCAGGTGGAGCCGCGAGGAACTCGACGGCGTCGAGGCCCGCAGCGGCGTCTGGCTGAGGACCAACGGACCGCTCCCCGACGACCCGCTGATCCACGTCTGCGCGCTCACCTACGCCAGCGACATGACACTGCTGGACGCCGTTCGCGCGCCCGTCGAACCCCTGTGGGGAGAACGGAACTTCGACATGGCCTCGCTCGATCACGCGATGTGGTTCCACCGCCCGTTCCGGGCCGACGACTGGCTGCTGTACCAACAGGAGTCGCCGATCGCGCACGGCGCGCGCGGCCTGGCCCGCGGCGAAATCTACAACCGGGAGGGGCAGTTGGTGGTCTCCGTGATGCAGGAGGGCCTGTTCCGCCCGCTCGCCGGGCGCTGACCCTTCCGCCAGTCGTCCAGACCCGTCCCGGACCCGTCCCAGACCCGTCCCAGACTCGTCCAGCTGAAACAAGTGCACGAACCAGAGCACCACTTGGAGGCAGTCCGATGACCGACACCGCAGCCGAGGCGTGGCAGCACTGGACGGAGTCCCGGAGCGCCGCGGTGAGCGCCCCGCACGGCCCGCTGGCGCTGACCGGCACCCACTGGTTGGAGCCCGAACCGGCGAAGCTGCCCGGCCTGCCCGGCACCTGGTGGGCCGAGAACGGCACCGTGTGCGCCGAGCTCGCCGCCGGGGACGGCGTCCGACTCGAGGGCGAGCAGCAGGAGGCGACCGGCCGGGTCGCGCTGCGCCCCGACACCGATCCGGGCGCGCAGATCGCCGTGCTGGACGCGCTGCGCCTGGTCCCGATCGAGCGCGAGGGCGAACTCGCCCTCCGCGTCTTCGACCCCGACGCGCCGCGCCGGGCCGCGTACGCCGGGATCTCGGTCTTCCCGTACGCGCCCGACTGGGCCGTGCCCGCCGTGTTCACCCCGTTCGAGAGCGGCGCGCAGGACTTGATGGTGGAGAACGCCGACGGCCGGTCCCGTCCGATGACGGTCGCCGGCCAGGTCGCGTTCATGCTGGCCGGTCAGGAGTTCACCCTGACCGTCAGCGGCTCCGGGGGCCCGCTGAGCGGTGTCATCGCGGACGGCACCAGCGGCCGGGAGACCTACCGGTTCCGGTTCATCACGCTGCCCGCGCCGGACGCCGACGGGCACACGGTGCTCGACTTCAACCGGGCGTTCCTGCCGCCGTGCGCCTTCTCCGACCACTTCATCTGCCCGTTCCCGCCGCCCGGCAACCGGCTCAACATCTCGGTCGAGGCGGGCGAGCGGCAGGCCGTCACGGTCTGAACCCGTTTCTCGCTGACCGGCGACCGGCCCCGGCGTGACCGCCGGGGCCGGAATGCGTTCGGGGCCGGAGTGCGTTCGGGGCCGGACGGTCAGGCAAGGGCAGTGGCCAGGAGGGCGGCCGTTTCGGCGATCAGTGGCTCGTCGGGGGTGGCGTTCGGCGCGTTGGCCTTCGTGGTGAGGACGGCGAGGAGGATCGGGGCGCGTCCCGGCGGCCGGGCGAGGCCGATGTCGTTGGCGGTGCCGTACGAGCCGGTGCCGGTCTTGTCGGCGAGGGTCCAGGCGGGCGGCAGTCCGGCGCGTAGGCGGTTGGCGCCCGTGGTGTTGGCGAGCAGCCAGCCGGTGAGCAGCTCGCGATCGGCCGGGTCGAGGGCGTCGCCGAGGGTGAGACGGGCGTAGCTGCGGGTGAGGGCGTGCGGGCTGCTGGTGTCGGTGGTGCGGCCGGGCTCGGCGGAGTTCAGTGCGGGCTCCCAGCGGTCGAGCCGGGTGACGCGATCGCCCAGGGACCGGCAGAAGCCGGTGACCGCGGCCGGCCCGCCGAGCAGGCGCAGCAGCAGGTTGGCGGCGGCGTTGTCGCTGAACTCGATTGCAGCCGCGCACAGTTCGGTGACCGTCAGCCCGGTCGCGAGGTTCTCCGGCCGGCCGGTGACCGGCGCGTAGCCCGCCTCGGTGACGTCGTCCCGGGTGTACCGCACCCGCTGCCCGAGGTCGTGGCCGCTGCGCAGGACCGCGCCCACTGCGAGTGTCTTGAACGTCGAACACATCGGGAACAGCTCGTCCGCCCGGTACCGGATCGTCGCACCCGACCCCGTGTCGTACCCAAACACCCCGAGCCGCGCGCCGTGTTCACGTTCCAGCGTCCGGAGTCGGTCGGTCAGTGCGTCCTCCGCCGGCTTCGTTTCGGCGGCGCTTCCGGCGGCCTTCGCGCCGGTTCTTCCGGCGGCGCTTCCGGCGGCCGGTAGGACGGTGGCGAGGGCTGCTGCGGCGGCCGTGGCGGCCGTGAGCAGGTGGCGGCGGGCGGGGCGCGGGTGCACGGGGTGCTCCCTCCGGTCGGCGGCTCTCGTCCGGGTTCTGCCCGTTCTGTGGCGCGCGCCCACCTGGAGGGGTCTGCCGGCGGATTGGGCTGACTGATGTCATGTGCATGGCAGCGTCTCCGGGATCGGGCAGGCGGGTTGGGGCCATTCGGGGCGGCCTTCGGGCCGTTTGGCGGGCCTGGTTCGGGAACTTCTTGCTCGGCCGTACAGCTTCTTGCTTGCCCGAGCAATTGAGAGTAGCTTTTTGCTCGGGCGAGCAAGAGCTGGCTCGGGCGAGCAGAGAGGGGTGCTCCGTGGGGCGCACGTTCACCGAATCGGCGCGGCGTCGGCAGATCGTCGAGGCGGCCATCGAAGTGATCGCCGATGCGGGGTACGCCAAGGCCTCGTTTGCGCGGATCGCCAAACACGCGGGGCTGAGCAGCACGGGGATGATCTCGTACCACTTCAAGGGCAAGGACGATCTGCTGCGCGAGGTGGTCGCCGAGGTGATGCAGGTCTCCGAGGCGTACATGCGCCCGCGGATCGAGGCGGCGGTGGGCCCGCGGGAGCGCCTGCGGGCGTACATCGAGTCCAACGTCGAGCTGGCGGCCGCGCATCCGCGGGAGCTGGCCGCGCTGGTGGAGATCCTGAACGGTCAGGGCGATGACACGGAGGGCCAGTTCGCGGCAGGGCGCCGGGCGGTGATGGACCTTCAGGAGTACATCGTCCGCGCTGCCCAGGCCGACGGCGAGTACGGCCCGTTCGACGCGAGGGTGCTGGTGACGGCGATCCGCGGGGCGATCGACGCGGTCCTGGTCCGCGTGCTGCGCGAGCCGGAGATGGATGTGGCCGCCAGCGCACGGGAGTTGGCCGACCTGTTCGACCGGGCGGTGCGTCCGGCCGAGGTCTGCATGGAAGCGCATCGGGTGCCGGGGGAGGACACATGAACGAGCGACGGCCGGAATCGGTGGGGCAGGACGTGACGGGGGTCGGCATGACGGTGGCGGGGGCGACGGGGGCGGGCATGGCAGGGACTGGCTTGGCTGGAACGGGCTTGGCGGGGGCGGGCGTTGAGGCCGGCGCGGGTGCGGCCGGCGTGGGCGTCGTCAGTGGGGGTGCGGCCGACGCGGGTGCCGTCGGTGGGGGTGCGGCCGAGTTGCCGCGGACGGCGGACGGGAAGGTGGACTGGGCGGCGCTGGCGGGGGACGACTCGACGCCGCAGCAGCGGGCGGCGCGGGGGTGGCGGCAGGCGGCCAAGGCGCTGGTGTTCGAGCTGGCGATCCCGCTGGGCGGGTACTACACGCTGCTCGGGCTGGGCGCGGGCCAGTGGCTGGCGATCACGCTGAGCAGCCTGGCCGCGCTGCCGTGGTTGCTCTACGGGCTGGTGCGCAACCGCCGGCTGGATCCGATGCCGGTGTTCACCCTGCTGCTGATCGCGGTGAGCACGCTGCTGTCGGCGGTGACGGGCAGCCCCAGGGTGCTGATGGTGCGCGACAGTTGGGTGTTCGGCGTGATCGGCGTGTGGGTGCTGGGCAGTCTGCTGACCCGCCGCCCGTTCATGTACGGCGCGGCCCGGGCGGTCGTCGCCGCCAAGATCGGCCCGGCGGGCGCCGATGCCTGGATCGGCCAGTGGGACTACGACCCGGCCTTTCGGCGCCACATCCGCCTGCTGACGGTGATGTGGGGCACGGGCTTCGCCCTGGACGCCCTGATCCGGGTCGGGTTCGCGCTGACCCTGCCGCTCGGCGCGGTGCCGCTGGTGAACGCGCTGCAGTGGCTGGTCGTGCTGGGCGGGATGATCGGCTTCCACACCTGGTACGTGAAGCGGAACGGGCTGCTGGTCTGAGTCGCTTGCTGGGCGCGGCGGTTCCGGTGCGGAGGTGCCGGGTTCGCCGCGGCCGTCGTGGTGTGTTGTGGTGCGTCGGCGCGGGGTCGGCGCCTGGCGGTGCGTTTCGGCGCCTGGCGGTGCGTTTCGGCATGTGTCGGCGGGCGGTGGCAGGATCGGCGGTGTGATCGCTGTCGAGGATGTGATCGAGCGGGCCGGCCCGGAGGGCGTCCTGCCGCTGCTCTCCCTGGGCGAGTTCTTCGCGGGCAACACGGTCGAGGACTCGCTGGCACCGAACCAGTGGGGCTACGGGCGGCCGTCGTTGGCCGAGTTGGCCGCCGGTCTGGCCCGGATCGCGGACCGGCCGGAGGTGGCCTGGGTGCGGGTACAACTCCACCCGGAGACACTGGACTTGGCAGAGCTGCTGGCCGAGGCCGTCGCCGTTTGCACCAGCGCGGACGCCGCGATCTGCGAGTCCTGGGCGGCGGGTTGGGAGTCCAGCGGCGTGGTGAACGGCCTGGTCGACGAGTATCTGGACGTTCCTCCGGTGCCCGTCGGCATGGCGATCCGCTCGATCGTCTGGGACTGACGATCCACTAACTCGCGCTACCGAAAAGCGCGTTGAGCCGTCCAACAGAAAATGCGGGTGACGTCGGAGACCGGACGCCCCTAGACTCGGCTCGCCGAAAGACGCCCGGGCCGGATGGCCGGCCGGGGCGCACCGTGATGTGGAGAGGGAGGGGCCAGCCGTGCGTACCGCCGCTGTTGTCGTTCCCCCGTCGCGGTTCGAGGTGATCCTGGTGTCCTCGGCAGACCGGCGCCCGCTGCGCGGCCGGCGCCGGTAAGGACCGCGAGCTCCACCCAACCACCCTGCTGTGTACGCCCGTTGTGGGCGTCCTGCGGTCGCGCCGCCACTGCCGGCGGACCGCTTCCCCGTTGCCCATCTCCTGCTGTGCCGCGTTGCGCGCCGTGTCGTGCTGCGCCGCCGATCGGGGGTGGGTCCGGGGGTGGGCCGGGGTGCGGTGGTGCGGCTCGTGCTGCCGTGAATCGCGCCGCCGACTCCAGGATCGAATTCCGAAAGGCGCCGGGCCATGCGCACCGACCTCACCCGCATCACCACTGCTGTCTCCGCGGCCGCCACCGTCCGCAACCTCGGCATCCTCGCGCACGTGGACGCCGGGAAGACCACCGTCACCGAGCGCATCCTGTTCCTGACCGGGGCGATCCACCGGCGCGGTGAGGTGCACGAGGGCACCACTGTCACCGACTTCGACCCGCAGGAGCGCGACCGGGGCATCACCATCTTTGCCGCGGCGGTCAGTTGTGACTGGGACGGCCACCGGCTGAACCTGATCGACACGCCGGGGCACGTGGACTTCGCCGACGAGGTGGAGCGTTCGCTGCGCGTGCTGGACGGTGCGGTGGCGGTCTTCGACGCCGTCGCGGGCGTCGAGCCACAGAGCGAATCGGTGTGGCGGCAGGCCGACCGGCACGGGGTGCCGCGGATCGCGTTCGTCAACAAGATGGACCGGCCCGGCGCGGACCTGGACGCGGCGGTCGCCTCGATCCGGGACCGGCTCCACCCGGTGCCGCTGGCCGTGCAGTTGCCGATCGGCCGGGAGGGCGAGTTCACCGGCGTGGTCGACCTGCTCCGGCTGCGCGCGCTGACCTGGCCGGACGGTCCGGGCAGCGCCGGTGGCATCGGTGGCGTCGGTGGCGTCGGTGGCGTACAAGTCTCCGACGTACCAGCCGAGTTGGTGGCCGACGCGGAACGCCGCCGGCAGGCGCTGGCGGAGGCGGTGGCCGAACTGCACCCGGCGGCACTGGAGGAGTACTGCGCCACTGGCACCCTTGGCGCGGACACCCTCGCGGGCGCGCTGCGTCAACTCACCGCCGACGGACAGGCGGTGGTGGTGCTGTGCGGTTCCGCGTACCGCAACCGAGGGGTCGAACCGCTGCTGGACGCGGTGACGGCGTACCTGCCCTCGCCGCTGGACGTCCCGGCAGTGCGGGGCGACTGGCAGGGCACCGTCCAGGAACGCTCGGCGGATCCCGAACAGCCGCTGGCCGCACTGGTGTTCAAGGTGAACGCGAGCACCACCGGCAGGCTCAGCAGCCTGCGGATCTACTCCGGCACACTACGGAAGGGGGACACCGTGCTCGACGTGCGCACCGGACGCACTGAGCGGATCGGCCGCATCCTGCGGGTGCAGGCCGACCGGCACACCGAGACCGACACGGCGGTGGCCGGCGACATCGTCGCCGTCATCGGGCCCAAGGCCGCCCGGTCCGGCAGCACGCTGTGCGCGCCCGGCGCCCCGCTGGTGCTCGAACCGGCCGTCGCCGCCGACCCGGTGGTGACCGTCGCGGTCGAGGCCCGCCGCTCGGTGGACACCGACCGGCTGGCGGTCGCGCTGCTCCGGCTCGCCGAGGAGGACCCGTCCCTGGTGGTCGGGACCGACCCGGAGAGCGGGCAGCGGGTGCTGTCCGGCCTCGGTGAACTGCACCTGGAGGTGGCGGTGGAGAAGCTCCGCCGCGCCGGGCTGGAGGTCACCATAGGCCGGCCGCAGGTCGCCTACCGCGAGACGCTCTCCGTGGCGGTCGCCGGACTCGTCCTGCGGCACGTCAAACAGGACGGCGGCGCAGGGCAGTTCGCGCACATCGTGGTCGACGTCGAACCGCTCGGCGAACCCGGCACGGAAGGCTTCGAGTTCCGTTCCACCGTCACCGGTGGGCGGGTCCCGCAGGAGTTCGTGCAGGCCGTCGAGGCGGGCTGCCGGGACGCCCTCACGGACGGCCCGCTCGGCCACCCGGTCACCGGAGTCCGGGTCACCCTCACCGACGGGGCGACCCACGTCAAGGACTCCTCCGACCTGGCCTTCCGCACCGCCGGCCGGCTCGCCCTGCGCGAGGCCCTGCGGCGCGGCAGCCCCGTCCTCCTGGAGCCCGTGGTGGACCTCACCGCGACCGTCCCGCCGGACAGCCTCGGCGGCGTCCTCGGCGACCTGTCCGCCCGCCGCGGCCGCGTCCACGGCTCCGAACCCCAGGGCGCCCGCGGCGCGACCCTGACCGCCACCGTCCCGCTCGCCGAACTCTTCGGCTACGCCGGCGCCTTGCGCAGCCGCACCCAGGGCCGCGGCACCTTCACCACCCACCCAGCCGGCTACACCCCGGCCCCGCGCCGGCAGTAACGGCCGCGTCTGCCCCGCCCCGGACTTTCGGAGCGGGGCAGGCGGGGTGGGTTGACGGGTTGCGGCAGGATTCGGTCATGAATTTTCGGATCGAGTGGCCCGCGCCCATGGACGAGTACGACTGGGCGGTTCAGGAGTGCAAGGGCTGGTTGGAGGTCACCCTTGTCCGGGACGGTGGCAGCCGCCAGCTCGTCGAGGTATACGACCCGGCTCGGCTCGCGCAGGCAGTGGCCGACGAACTGGCCCGAACCGGTTGCTTCACGGCCAGGAACCTGCTGGTGGTCCCGAGTGTGACGCGGGAGAACATCGAGGCCGCGATATCCGCGATTGTGGAGGAGGACGCGTGCGAGCAGGGGCGATGCAGTGGGGCGAGGCCGGAGACGCCATCTCACTGACCTTGTCAGGTGCGGGGGAACGCTCTCGGGTGCGGCCCGGGATGGGCGGCGGTGGGCGACATACCGCCAGTATCCGCCGGCCCGCCGACAGGCGTCACGCGGCGCTGATCGGGTGGACGTCGGTGCGGACGGCGGTGGTGGTGAGGAGGCGGCGGAGGGCGTGTTCGGTGGTGGGGTCGGCCGGGGTGATGGTGAACAGCAGGTGGTCGGCGGCCGGTCCGGTGGAGAGGATGTCGTAGCGCAGCCGGAGTTCGCCGGCTGCCGGGTGGCGGACGCGTTTGCTGCCGGCGGAGCGTTCGAGGACGGTGTGGTCGTTCCACCAGGTGTCGAACTCGTGGCTGTGGGAGCGCAGTTCGGCGATCAGTGCGGCCGTGCGGGGATCGCCCGGGTGGCGGGCGTGGCCGGCCCGGAGGTGGCCGACGGTTTCGCGGGCGACTCGCGACCAGTCGAGCTGGCTGGTGCGCGCGGCCGGGTCGAGGAACAGCATGCGCGCCGTGTTGTCGGCCCGGCCGGTGCCGAACCCGGTTCCGAACAGGGCCCGCGCCGCCGCGTTGTGGGCCAGGACGTCGAGCCGGTGGTCGGTCAGGTAGGCGGTGAACAGTGGTATGCCGTCGAGGAGTTGGAGCAGCGAGGGTCGCACCCGGTCGGTCCGCGCCGGGGTGGAGGGCGCGGGTTCGCGGCGGGCGAGCAGGTGCAGGTGGCGGCTCTCGTCCGGGGTCAGGCGCAGGGCGTCGGCGAGCGCGTGCAGGACGGCTGCGCCCGGGGTGCCGACCCGCCCCTGCTCCAGGCGGACGTACCACTCGACGCTGACGGCGGCCAACTGGGCGACCTCCTGGCGGCGCAGCCCCGGGGTGCGGCGGCGCGGCCCGCGCGGGAGGCCGATGTCCTCGGGCTGCAGGCGGGCGCGCTTGGCGCGCAGGAAGGCGGCCAGTTCGGCCTGCTGGGGCGCTCGTTGGGGCGTGCCGGTCATGGTGTCGATGATGCGCACGGGCGGCCCGGGGCGTCCAGCGCGGATCCTGGTACGCCGGATGACACCATCCGGCGTGGCTCCCCAAGTGCGGTGGAGCGGACGGAGGTTGGGGCATCGACACCGACCAGGGAGATGCCTCGTGCCACGCCTGCCTCGCACCACTGCTCTGCTGCTGAGCTCCGCCGCCGCTCTGGCGCTTCTCGGGGCCGCCGATTCGAGCGCCCAAGTCCGGGTAACCGTCCGCGACTTCGGTCGGGTCTCGGTGCGCTCGGGGATCCCGGTCGATGCCGGGCGGTTCACCGTCACCAGCCCGGACTTGGTGAACGGCAGGTTCCCGCAGGCGAATTGGGCGAACTCGTTCGGCTGCGACGGCGGCAACCGACCGCCGCGACTGGAGTGGCGCGGCGCGCCCGCCGGCACCCGCAGCTTCGCCGTCACCATGTTCGACCTGGACGCCCCGACCGGCTCCGGCTTCTGGCACTGGCTGAGCTGGGACCTGCCCGCCACCGCCACCGCACTCGGCGAGACCCTGCCGCCCGGCGCGGTCTCCGGCACCGAAGACGCCGGCCAGCCAGGCTACTTGGGCCCGTGCCCGCCGGCCGGCGACCGCCCGCACCGCTACCGGATCACCGTCTACGCACTGGACACGCCGAGCCTGGCGCTTCCGGCCGCGACCCCGCCGGCCGTCACCGCATTCACGTTGGGCGGTCACGTACTGGCCTCCGGGCAGACCACGGCGGTGGCGGCGCGGTAGGTGCGTGCAACGGGCCCGGCCCGCAGGCGAGTTGGGTGCCTGCGGGCCGGGTGTTCGTGAACTGGTGGGCGGGGGTGGTCAGTTCATGGAGATCAGGTGCAGGCCGCCGTCCGATTCCAGGACCGTGCCGGTGAGGTTGCGGTTGGTGGCGGCCAGGGCGACCGCCTCCGCGACGTCCTCGGGGTCGGCGACCCGGCGGACCGGCAACTGGCCTGCGGCGTGGGCGAAGTAGGCCTCCCGCGCCTCCTGCGGCATGCCGTCCCACCACGGGGTGGCGACCAGGCCGGGGGAGACCGCGTTGACCCGGCGCGGGGCGAGTTCGATGGCGAGCGGCTTGATCATCGACTCCAGCGCGCCGTTCACCGCCGCGAGTCCGGCCGTGCCGGGCAGGGCCGTCCGGGCCGAGATCGCGGTGACCAGGGTGATCGACCCGTCCTCGGTCAGGTGCGGCAGCGCGGCCTGGACGGTCGTCAACTGCCCCCAGAACTTGGCCTCGAAGGCGCTGCGCAGCCCGGTCAGGTCGAGCTCGGCGAACGGGCCCGCCCCCTCGGCACCGCTGAGTGCGACCACCAGCCAGTCCAACGACCCCACGGTGCGCAGGACTTCGGCGATCTGCTCGCGGTCGCCGCCGTCCGCCCGGTGACCGACCAGCTCCGGGTCGCTCACCGCGAGTGCTTCCAGACGCTCCTTGCTGCGACCCACTACGTGGACCGCAGCGCCCTGCGCGTGCAGCCGGCGCGCGGTGGCCAGCCCGATGCCCGAGGTGCCGCCGACCACCAGTGCAGTGCGCTCACTCATCTGTGCCATCTCCCCTGTGCCTGTCGGTGGAAGCGGGCCGAACCCGGCCGCTCCTGACGATCCGCCGGCCCGCCATTTCGAACCACGACGTCTCGTCTCGAATTACGGTAGCGTGCTGCCCGTGATCGAGCAAGCGAAATCCACCCTCGGTGGTACAACTGACGAAGCATCAACTGCCATGCCGGGACCGCCCGTCCGGCCCGGCCGCCGCCGCAGCGAGGAGAGCCGCCAGGCCATCCTCGGCTCCGCGCTCGACCTGCTCGACCAGGTCGGCTACGCCCGCCTCACCGTCGAAGGCATCGCCGCCCGCGCCGGCACCGGCAAACAGACCGTCTACCGCTGGTGGCCCGGCAAGGCGGACGTCCTGCTCGAAGCCGTCACCGCCCACGCCCGGCAGCACATCCCCCTGCCAGACACCGGCGACCACGCTGCCGACCTGCGCACCTTCCTCGCCGCCACGTTCGCCGCCGCCACCCCGCGCACCGCCGACGCACTGCGCGCGCTGATGGCCGAGGCACAGATCGACCCAGCCTTCGGCGAACGCTTCCGCGAAACCCTGCTGCGCCCACGCCGCGAAGCCCTCGGCACCCTCGTCGAACGCGCCCGCACCGCTAGCCTGCTCGCCCCCCACCTCACCACCGCCACCGCCGTCGACCTCGCGTTTGGTGCCCTCTGGTACCGATTGCTGGGCAACAGCGGGCCACTCGACGACGAACTCGCCGAACTCCTGACCCGGACGCTGCTGCGCTGAGGCAGCCTTCGCCGCCACCCCGCCTTCGCCGCCATCCCGCCTTCGCCGCCATCCCGCCTTCGCCGCCACCCCGCCCGGAGGGCCGCCGACCTGCTGGCCGACCATGGCGACGTGCCCACTGAACCGCCCATACCCTCCGCGACCCCGTCCCGGCTGCGCCGCCTCACCCGCGGCGCGTTCGCCGACCTGACGCCGCTGCGCCACAGCCCCGACTACCGGCGGCTGTGGTTCGGACAGTCGGTCTCCGCGATCGGCCAGCAGATGACCGCCGTCGCCGTCTCCGTCCAGGTCTACGACCTCACCGGCTCCACCTTCGCCACCGGCCTGGTCGGACTCTGCTCACTGCTCCCGCTGATCGTCTTCGGCCTGTACGGCGGCGCCATCGCCGACCGGGTCGACCGCCGCCGCCTCGGCCTGATCGGCTCCGGCGGACTCGCCGCCGTCTCCGCCCTGCTCGCCGCCCAGGCCCTGCTCCACCTCGGCGTCGTCGCCCTGCTCTACGCGGCCGTCGCCCTCCAGGCCGGCTTCTTCGCCATCAGCTCGCCCGCCCGGTCCTCGATGATCCCGCGACTCGTCCCCCGCGAGCAGCTCACCGCCGCCAACGCCCTCAACACCATCGGCATGAACCTCGGCCAGACCGTCGGCCCCATGCTCGGCGGCGTCGCCATCGCCGCGTACGGCGCCCAGGCCGCGTACCTGGTCGACACCGTCGCCTTCGCCGCCACCCTCTACGCGATGTGGCGGCTGCCCGCGATGCGACCGCAGGCCGCGAACGGCAAGCGCGCCACCGTCCTCGACGGCCTGCGCTTCCTGCGCGATCAACCCAACCTGCGGACCTCCTTCCTCGCCGACCTCGCCGCGATGATCTTCGGCCTCCCGCGCGCCCTCTTCCCGGCCATCGCCGTCGCCTTCTACGGCGGCGGCCCCGGCACCGTTGGCCTGCTGGTCGCCGCCCCCGCCGTCGGCGCCCTGGCCGGTGGACTCTTCTCCGGCTGGATCGGCCGCATCCACCGGCACGGCGCTGCGGTCCTCGCCGCCGTCGCCGCGTGGGGCCTCGCCATCGCCGCCTTCGGACTCGTCCACAACCTGCCGCTCGGCCTGCTGCTGCTCGCGGCGGCCGGCTGCGCCGACACCATCTCGATGATCTTCCGCAACACGATGATGCAGGTCGCCGCCCCCGACGAGATGCGCGGCCGCCTCCAAGGCATCTTCATCGTGGTGGTGGCCGGCGGCCCCCGCCTCGGTGACTTCGAATCCGGCACCGTCGCCACCCTCACCACCCCCACCCTCTCCATCCTCACCGGCGGCCTCGCCTGCATCGCCGCCGTCCTCCTCCTCGCCACCCGCCGCCCCGCCTTCCTCCGCTACGACGCCCGCCACCCCACCCCCTGACCCCGCCCCCGCCACACCCCCCGAAACCTGGCAGCGAGCACCCCCCGACGTGCTGTATTGTTTTCCACGTCGCCGGGAACACCGGAGACAAGGTCAGAAAGCCAAGAAGCCCACCGGGCAACGCGGCAGACGACCACGGGACGTGGCGCAGCTTGGTAGCGCACTTGACTGGGGGTCAAGGGGTCGCAGGTTCAAATCCTGTCGTCCCGACCGCGAGTTTTCGCAGGTCGGAGGCGCTTCCATCTAGATGATGGAAGCGCCTTTTTTGTGCGTGTCGCGGGGTGGTGGTCGCATGGTGGTCGCGCGCTGATCGGCCTGGGAGCGCAGTCCGAGGGTGGACTGCGGTAGCCAACTCGCCTTGCACGGGCTGGAGTTGAGGCTGCATGGTCAATCGACGCACTCCATGGCGTGACAGCCTCGGATCTCGGAAGAGTGAACCGTCAGTGCCGGGTTGACGGCCGCCGTGTGTGACCCGGCTGGTCGGCGACCGGGTAGCGGTGGTTTGTCCAGATTCTCGACTCGAAAGCTGTCTGCGGGTGCCTCGCGCGTGGTCGTGGCGGTGCGACCACCGCGCGATCACCAGGGACCGGGCATGCTCACTGGTCAGCGGCGGCGCTTTAAGGGGATGACAAGTGGCCCGCGCCGACGGCCGGCGAGGGGACCGCGTCGTGATGTCCGAGCCTGATCGTCGCCGTGGGTGCCTCGTCTCGGCTGCGGCCATCGGCTCGTAGAGAGGTGCCGCCAAGCGCTTGGACGGTGATGGTCGCGGAGCGAGTCGGCCCTGGTGTTGGTGGCGTTCGCGCGGGGTCGCGATGCTGAGGCCGGACACGCGCAGGCTCCGGCTGGGGCGGATCCTCTCGCCCGAGATCCCACTGGGACTGTTCCAGGATCTCGTCCTGTCATGTTCCAGGTCTTCGTCCGGGCTGGGCAGGCTCCATAGCGCTGCGGAATGCGCGCAACTGCGGTCCGCCCCAGAGGTCCAACGCCAGGACGTGCCACTGCGGTTCGCGGTGCGGAAGCTGTGCACGCAGTGCGCGTGGGAGGTGCCAAGGGAGCACCCGCTTGTCGGCTTCGCCGAAGCAGTGTCAGCGCTGGCGCAGTTGAAGACGTGGACGAGCCCGGAGCGTCACGGTGGAGATCTCGAATTGGACCAGCCCGCAGCGGAGCACGGGAGCGCGGACTCTGTCGGGGACGTGCCTGACGGTGCCGCGGAGCTCGGCGCCGCGTGTGAGCGCCACCTTCGCCACTGGCGGCGACTGCAGACTCGGCTGCTGGAGAGCCACACGGCCTCGTCGCCGAGGCTCTGGAAGCGGTGCGCGAACTGGTGGACGCCTGGAGCGCTGAGGCGCGCGCCCTGGCTGCCCAGTGTACGGCGGATCCCCATCGCCTGATCGCCGTCAATCTGCCTCCAGTCGTCCGGAACAGCAGTACGGGCGTGGAGGAAGAGCGGCTCAACCAATGGGAGGCCGATGTCCTCGCCGTGCATCAGGTGGCCGCGCACTGGCCGGCCGGGAGCATCGAACTGCTGGTACCCGGGCCCGTTGCCGATCAGCTGCTCCGCAGCGGCGTGCTCCTCACGGAGACCGAGGAGCACCGCCGTCCCGGACTGTGATGTCTGATCGCTGCGACGCAGGACGGCACGGACGCCGGGTATGGAGCTAACCGTGACCGATCCGGCTCCAGACCCGGCATCGGCGAGCGACAGCCCTCGCAGCCGCTACGCGGCGTCTCCGGAGCGGTACTGGCGGGAGGCGTCGAGGTCGTCCTCGGCAGAGGCGAGCGTGTCGGCCAGGGCGTTGACCGCCTCGTCCGCGGCGTACTTGAGTAGGTGCCCGTAGAGGTTGATGGTCGTGGCCAGGGTGGAGTGCCGCAGCGTCTTGGAGACCACCGCCATGGGCACGCCGGAGGTGATCATGATGGTGGCCGCCGTGTGCCGAAAATCGTGCATCCCGATCCGCGGCAGTCCGATCTCGGCCGAACGTCGGCGCATCTCGCCAAGGACGCGCTGGGGCCGCAGCGGCGCACCGTCAACGGCCCCGAAGACCAGCCCGTCCAACGGCGCGCCCGGCGGGAGCAGCGCGCGCTGGTGGTCGGCCTGCCGGAGCAGGGCGCTGACGGTCCGTTTGTTGAGGCTGACCCAGTTCAGGCTCGCCTTGGTCTTCGGCGGCCCCAGGTGCAGTTCGCTGTTGTTGACCGCAGTCAGCGTCCAGCGCACGTACAGCTTGCGCTCCGCGAGGTGAACGTCCGACCAGTGCAGCCCGAGCGCTTCACCGCGGCGCATACCGGTCGCCAGGATCAACTCGTACAAGTCCCAGAGCTGGTCCGCGTAGTGACGGGCGTTGTGGCGCAGGAACTCCGCGGCCTGCATAGGTGTCCAGCACAGGCGCTCGGGCGAGGCGGGCCGCGGCACGATCGCATACCTGGCCGGGTTGAACGCCAGACGCTTGCTGCGCACCGCGTGGCCGAGCGCACTGCGCAGGGTGGCTCCGGCCCGGTATACGGTGACCGGCCCGCGCCCGCCTGCAAGCTGGTCGATACTCCACTTCTCGATGTGTCGGGCCTGCAGGTCGACCAGCCGCAGCCACCCGAAGACGGGCAGCAGGTCGTTGTGGACGTGCGCGCGGTAGTTCGAGTACGTGGACGCCTTGAGCGTCTTTTCCTTCAGCGCGAGCCACTCGAGCAGGTAACCGCCCACGGTGATCTTCGGGTCCTCGAACACCCCGGTCCGCTCAGCACCCAGGACCACCTCCAGCGCGTGCCGCGCATCCCCCTCCGAGGGGAACCCGCTGCGCCGACGGTCTTGCGCCCCTTCTCCAGCGAGGGCAGGTCCACCGCGTACGCCCAGCTCCCGTGCTCGTCCTCCGACATCAGCCGCGGGCAGGACGCCCCCAACTGCCGCCGGCTCTCGTTACGGCAACCGCAGTGACGGTAGACACGGCCACGGGCAGACGGACTCTCGGTCATCAACACTCCTCGCACTTGGGTGATCCTGGTAGGAGAAGTGCCCACCTGGTGACCGATGACCTGCGTTGAGGACGCCGCGCGAGATGCGAAGAGCCAGCGCGAGGGAGCGCAGCCGAGCAGCACTCAACGTCGCACTACAGGAAGGTGTTTCAAGTCCGAATTGCCGCCCGCCTGGCCCGACGGGGCTGGCGCGTCATGCTCGGCGGTCATGACGATTTGGCAGGCCGCGACGCCGTGGCCGACCTCGCCGGTGGTGGTGGCGAGGATGCCCCACTCAGAGAGCCAGGTCGGTTCCTGTCTCCGTGCCGTCAGATGGATCCCTGGGTGAGCCGTTCGCCAAGAGCGGCCCACCCAGGGGCAGACACCGCAACTTCAGCAGCGGGACCAGCACTCGTGCAGGACCGGTTCCAGCCGCAATTCGGTGCCGTTCCTGTCGAAGGCCTGGAGTGCCTCCAGGCAGGTCAGAACCCATTGGGCATCGGGAAGCTCCAAGCCGGCGAGCTCTATCGCCGTAAGGAGAACCTCTTCGTCGGCCCACTCGGTACCGAACTCTTCGGACACGGCCCGATATCCGGTCATAACCAGAGAATCTGCGGTGAGCCCGGAGTTCTCGAGAAGGTCACCGGCCAACACTTTTTGCCGGAGGTCGTCCTTGAGCCTGCTCAGAGCGTCGTCTTCATTCCCGCACTCGCGGTGTAGGCGGATGGCCCGGTCCAGCAGGGTCGGCCAACCGCCGGTGACTTGGAGCAACTGGGTCACCCGGTCCGCGGTGAAGATATCGGTGTGCTGCGCCCAAGCCCGCAGGCTCCGCTGATCGTGCCGGCGAAGGAAGACTGCGATTGTGTCAGCCTCTTCCGCTCCGGTCAACAGCTCGCGCCACAAGGCCAGTTGGCTGATCCCAAGGGTCAGCACAACCGCTCGCGTAACACCTGAGCGCTCCGGGACAAGGGTGCGGGCGAGAGCTAGTGCTTCCCGGCAGGCCTCGTCGTTTGTCGCTCTGCTTGCCAGATCGCTCACCACCACCCGCCGCTCGCCGGGCTGGCCGTCGATCAGGGCCTGCCGGAAGACGCTCGGGCGCCCGATCGGAGGCAGGTTCCAGCCCGCCACCCGTTCGGTGACCGAGCGCAGTGTGTCTTCGACATCGCTGATGCCGGTGGCAGGCGTACCGAAGACCACTCGCGTCTGGTTGACGTGGTCGCCCAGCAGGTCGTCGACCTGGGTCACGGTCAATGGCGCCGACCGGTTGTCGCGCAGCTCGGGCCTGCCCTCCAGCACCACCGTCTCCTCCAACTGGCACTCGTCGGCGGCGCTGAGCAGACGGCTCTCCACCTCCTGGGCGGTACCGATCATGCGCAGCGCGTTCGGCCCACGCAGGTGCCAGCCTCGGCCATCGTGGTTGGGCGCGAGCACGCCGAGCCCGACCATCTCCTGGAGGTAGGCCCGGAACCCTTCACTGTCCAGGGCACCGAAGCCGACGGGCCACCAGCTCGCACACTCGTCCCGGAGCTCGGCGTCAGTCAGACGGGACTCAAGGCCGTTGTCCCTGGCATGGCGGGCGAGCACATTCGCGATGACGTCATAGCGGTCGTCGAGGGTGAGCGTGTCCTTGAACGCTGCGGTGATGTCGGCGCGCAGCGATGGGTCCGATTCGACCGCCTCGACGTCGGCCGCGGAGATGTCGTACGGAGGGCCGCCGGCCTCGCCGCGTGCCCGTCGCTGCTGCATGACCTCCACCAGTCTGCTGCCGAACATCTGCAGCAGGAAGGGCTGGTAGGAGCAGTAGCCGAGAACCCGGTTGACCAGGTCGACGTCGACGAACTCGAAGCCCAGGGCCCGCATCGGGTCGACGAGCAGGTCGGCCGCGAACTGCGGCGCGAGCGGGCCGACGACGGTTGGCGTCTGGGCGAGGTGGCTGAACGGCCCGTTTCGCGCAAGACGCGTAAAGCGCTGGACGGAGTGCAGGCCCGCGAAGACCACCTTCATCCGGCCGGGCGTCTCGGTGCACAGCCCACGCAGTCGCCGGGTCTCGGTGCAGTGCGGAACGTCGGCCTCGAAGAACCGGTCGCACTCGTCCATCAGGATCAGCAGCCGTCGGCGCGAGTCATCGGAAAGCCACTGCTTGATGCCGGAACGCACTCGGTCGTACGGGTTGTTCTCGGCCCTGCGCCGTGGCTTGGGCAGAACCTCCTGGTCCGTCAGCTCGCGGGCCAGAACGCTCCAGATCGCCTCCGGGCCCAGCGCGGTGCCCTTGCCGATGTTGCTTTGGTCCAGGTTGATGTAGAGCTTCTGGTGATAGCCCGGCTGCTGCTCGGCGAATCGGTCTCCGGCGTCGTTGAGCAGGGCCGATTTGCCGAGGCCGCGCCCGCCGAAAATGATCTGGGTGCCGTCCGGGTCCAGGATGTTCTTGCGCTCGGCGTCGCGCCCGTAGAACATCTCCCGGCCGATCCGGCCGCGCTTCTCCTTGATGTACGGGTTTACCCCGGAGAACGGCAGCAGTGTTTCCGTTGCCACGCTCACCTGACGGTTGCCGTGGGCCGCCAGGTAGGCGAGGGCCGCGTCGTCCACGATCATCAGCGGGGCGATGCCGATGGAGGCCGCCGCGAGCTCGGCTCGCGCCTGGCTGCTCAGGGTACCGAAGTAAGCGACGAGCAGGCTCTCCTTGCTGGGTTCCTGAGCCACACGGCTCAGCAGCAGCTTGGCCGACGGACGGCCCCAAATCATCAGGACCCGGAGTCGGCCGGCCTGTTCGAGCTTGGAGCCGAAGGCCGGTGCCCAGGCTCGACCGTTGATCTCGATGTCAAGCACGTCGACGAAGCGGTACTCGTTGCTGCGAGGGAGGTCGTGGAGGGGGTGAGCCCTCTTGGCTTCGTACCCGAGGAGCTTGAGCGCAGGCAGAAGCTGATACCGAGCGTTGGCGTCCTGGCGCTTCCTGGGCTCGGTGGTGGATAGCTCGCGCCAGTCTGCCAACGCGTCCGCGGCGCGCTCGGCCTCATCCTCGGAGAGGCTGGTGTAGTCCAGTACGGGGAGGGCGGGGTGCTTGCTGCGGCCGCGGACGGTATCGATCAGCTCGTCGCTGATCCCGTTGCCCAGTGCGTCGGGTACGGCCGGGAAGAAACCCGAGAGATGGGACTCGCCGGAGACAATCTCGGGTACAGGCTCGCCGAGTTCGAGGAAGTACACAAGGTCGGCTGCGGTCGCCAGCCCGTCGGTGTCGAGGTGGCGCAGCACCTGGGACCGGTCCTCCTCGCTGACCTCGGGGAGCGCCATCAGCCGGGAGCGCAGCCGGTCGGCGGCCTGCCGACGGTAGCGGGGGAGAAGCTCCGCCACGTGGTTGAGGGTGCGACTCACCAGGACCAGCTCGCGCCGGCTGCCATCCTCAGACTCGGGATGCGCATCGGCCAGCAACTCCTGAAGGCTCAGGTCCTGGTCGTCAGTGAGGGCGCCGTCGGCCTGGGCACGTCGGAGTTCCGCCAGGAGTTCGGCATGCCGGGTCCGTAGTTCGGCGCGCCGCTTCGTCTCGGCTTCGTGCAACTGGCTGCGGCGCGCGGCCGCGAAGTCCACCGGCTCGCCGCTCGGCAGCGCGTCCTGCTCGGCGAGGTCGAGGATGCGGTGCGCGGTGCTGAAGGCATCCTGCTTCTCATGGAGCGCGAGGGCCTCCTCCCAGGTCCGGTCGAGGGCTGCGAGCAGTTCCTGAACCGACGGCTGCTCGCCGTCGGCCAGCGGAATCTTGAGCAGCTCGGCGTCGATCGCCAGCTTCGCGTCTCCGCCAGGGATCCTCTGCGGTCCGGTGGCTCCGTGCTCGATTTCGTCCATGAGGGTGCTCAGAGACGCATGGGCGGCCCAGGCGGCGGCTGCAGGCAGGGAACCGACCGACCGCAGTCTGACCGAGTCCAGGTCGTCGAGGACTCGGGCCCGTTCGGTAAGCACCGTCTGACGCATGGCGACGATCTCTTGGCGCGCCCAGTCGGTCTCGGACGAGCTACTCCTTCTGAGGGCCGCCGTGACGTCCAGCCAGGATTTGGCGCAGTCCATGGCTCGTTCGACGAGATGCACGAGGTCCTGGCGACCTGAGCCCTGAAGAGCCCGTCCGCTCGAAGCGCGAAGCTCCCGGTCCATCCTGTCGATCTCGGAGTGGATCTCGGTGAGTCGGGTCAGCCGGGCGACCGCGTCGGCTGCCTTCGGCTCGGTGTCCGCCGTGCCGTTGACGATGGCATGGAGCACCGAACCGAGGAGACCGTCCGCAGCAAGCCAGCGCTTGGCGATGTGGGTTGCGCGATTGAACCTGAGCCGCGGGGGTTTCAACAGGTCACGGGCCTGCTGGAGGACCTCACGCAGCCTGCTCTCGGCTTCGGAGACGTTCGAAGTCACAGCCAGCGGCCTCGTGATCGCCAGGGCACCGCTCAGGGCCGGGTCCGCGACGGCGACGGCAACGGCGGCGAGGCCCTCGGGCAGCCGCGAGGCCAGGGCCTTCAGCTGCGCCCCGGCCGAGTACTCGCCGGTCGCCAGAGCGGCGCGGACCAGTGCGGGAAGGACGAGCAGCACGGTGTCCTCGAACACCGTGGCCTCGAAGGAGTCGCAATGCCGCAGCGCCTCGTCGAAGGTGCGCGCACCGGGTCCCGAGCCCGAGCCCAGGGCAGCGCCAGCTGCAGCCAGCCGAAGCGCCGCGGCCTCGTGTTCGGGCCGCCCTGCGACTCCGGCCAGGTGATATGCCAGGCCAAATCGGCCCTCGGTGACCAGCCTGGAGACGGCGGTCGACACGAGGGTGTCGATGTCGGTGGACTCCGGCTCGCCTGCTAGGACCAGCGGCGGTGCATCGGGGGCATCGCTCTCACCCTTGTCCGCCAGGGGTTCGATGAGTGTCGTGCTGGCCATGGCAGGTGTGCTCGGCGGGGCGGCCACGGCCGTGGGTACCGATGGCGGGATCTCGGTGTCGGGTAGGGGTTCGGCAGACGGATCACCGGTGGGCAGCGTCTCCGGCTGGGTGGCAGCGGGGGACGGTTCAGCTGCGACCGGCTGGTCGGACGGGTCCTCGGTGCCGTGCGGCAGGGGGAGGGACAACTCCTTGTAGAGCATGGCCGCGACGGCGACGGCGGGCGGCAGCGCCGCTCCGACATACTGGAGGCGGGTCATGATTTCGGGCAGGGCATCCGGCTTCTCACGGAGCCGGACGATTTCGACGAGCAGACCGAGCGCGTCGGCCTGGCCCCTTTCGGTGCCACTCCAAACCGGCAGATCGAGCAGTTGGCAGGCCAGTTCGCGGGCGGCCTCGAGTCCCTGGGCTGCGGAGCTCTCTGCCGCGCACGTGACAGTCAGCAGTGTCCCCAGCGTTTCACGAGCCGCGTGGTCCTGCCGGCGCTCGGCGCGATGAGATCGCACCGCCGCCGACAGATCCTGCAAGCGGTCGGGGACGTCCTTGATTCCGACCTCGGACAGGGCACCGCGCATCCGCAGGAATGCGACCCTCAGCGCGGCAAGGGGGAGGAGGTCGTCGTCGTCGGGCGGGCACCCGTCGTCGAGAGCCGCGCCGATTCGTTGCGCCGCGTCGAGTGCGGCGTGAAACGCGAGCTCCAGTGCCTGGTGCGCGGCGTCCGGGTCGAGGACGTCGTCCGAACCGGAGTCGCCTACGCTGGCTGACGGGTTGTCAGCGACGACTGTTGGCAGGAAGTCGGCGGATGGCGCGTCGGAGGTACGTGGCGCGGGCATCGGAGTACTCCGCTTCTCGGATTCGGGGCCTGGCGGCTCGAAACCGGGGGTCGCTGCCACTACATCAGCGGCGGCGCCCCGGACAGCATTGAGGAGCGGATCCCCGGAGCCGAGCCCCAACCAGTCGCGATCAGCGGCCCAGAGCAGGATCCGGGCGTCACCCGCAGAGGCCTGGCACCAGGAGAAGATCGCGAGGCGAACGAGGAACTCCCCCCAGCGTGTGACCGGGTCGGCGACGGGGTCCGTGTGGTCTGCTGGCCAGGCCGCCGTGGCCACGTCGTTCATCACCCGGCCCGTCAGCGCCCGCGTGGCGCAGCGGCACTGCCGTTGACGCGCGTCCCTCTGCATCCGGGACAGTACGTCCCTGCACAGCGCCTTCCCCGCCCGGCGGGGCGCTGCCAGCTTGATACCGAGCGTGCCCAGTAGCCGCTGCCGCTCCCTCGGGGAGAGCGAGTTGAAGGCCAGCTCCACCATGTCGGCGGTCACCTGGTCGAGGGTGTCGGCGACCGGGCGGCCGACGGCGTTGAGCGCGTCGGCCAGCGGGCGCAGACTGGCGCGTGTGGTGTCGGGCGGAGACAGCGGGGGATCGGTCACTGCCTGGTACTTGTCGTGCATGCGTGCTCCGATTGTTGAGGGTGGGCCATGAGCGCAGGGCTCATCGCGCCCGGGTGTGCTCGGTGACGAAGGTGTATCCGGTGGGGAGTTCCCAGCCGTCGGCCTTGCCGAGCTTTCGGCAGTGCCGGCGGTAGGCGGCCCGCTGAGCTTCGCTGGGAGAGCTTCCGGGGCGAAGCCGCCGTAGGAAGCCGTGGACTTGGTGAGGCGTCGCTGGCCCGGGCCAGTTCTGGTCGGGCGCGACGGGGCTGGCCGACGCACGTGGCGCGGGGACGGGGTTCGGGTTGTAGCCGATCAATGGAATCGGCTGCTGGCCAGCGCGCGCGGGGTGGTGCGGGCAGCCGTTCTCGTCGCGGCTGCCGGTGGCGGAGTAGAGACGGCCGACGGCGAGCAATTCCTCCACCGCCGCTTCCAGCGCGATCACCTGGTGGCTGGCCGGCCGCGTCCCGTACACCACGGTGGGTAGCACCGAGCGGTCCAGCAGGGCGTGTCCGTCGACGGTGAGCAGTCCGCAGCGGCGAACGGCGCGCATGACCAGCCCGCGCTCGTCGAGTGCCGCAGGCGAGTCGGATTCGCGGGTACTGCCGGGAGCGTGCTCCCGGGTGAGTACTTCCTTGGAGTAGTGATGCCCGATGGTCAGCCCATCGACCGTGACAGGCGTTTCCAGCGGGACCGTGGTGGCTCGGATCACCTGTCCGCCGCGCGGCCACTGCAGGAGCAGCGCGATGCCAGGGAAGAAGTCCAGCGGCCATTCGATTTCGGACAGGCGGCCCTGCTCGCCGCCGAGGTCGGGCACTGTGTCCTGGACCATCTCGGACTCGTCGAGTTCTCCGCCCGGATGACTGAGTTCGAGGCGCACGACAGCGGTGCGCTCGCGGATGACGGCGCGCAGCTCGTCGGCGACGAGCGGCCGCAGCGGGAGGTAGCCGTCCATGATGTGGGCGAGGCGCAAGGGGAGTTTCCACACCACCTCGCTGTCGGTCACGCGTAGCAGCTCGGGCTGGCCGAGCCCGGTGTCGCCGAGCGGTGCGTCGACCGGGATCGGGTCCGGCTCATCGACGGCACTCCCGGTGGGGAGCGGGTCCGGATCGGCCGCGGGCTGCGCGACGGGCCGCGTCGTGGGAGGCTCCGAAGCGGCCCGCCAGCCCAGTCCGGTCGGGCTCAGTGGATCGACGGCGCTCCCGTCCTCGCCTGGCCTGTGAGAGCGCCAGATGCCGCCACTTTCGAAGGCGTCGTCGAGACATACCCGGGTGCCATTGTCGAACAGGCCGTTCTCGCTCTCTCGCCGCACCACATCCGCGACGGCCAGATTCGCCCGACAGACGGCCGCGGCGTAGTCGATGCCTCTGAGCATCGGCCCGGCCCCGGGGTAGGTTCGGAGCCTAGGGCCGATCGCGGTGTACACGGTGGTGGCGGTCGGCATGCCGTGGCGGCGTCTGACCGTAGCCTGGCCGGCCAGTTTCAGTGAACTCGCCAGTGTGCTCATGTCGCCGCCACCCAGTGGACCGTCGTCCTGCCAGGCGGCGGCCAGCGACGTGCGGGCCATCGCGTACGGACCCCAGCAGCGCACCGATTCGCAGGTGGCCAGCACAGACTGGAGCAGGTGGAGGGTGCGCAGCAGGGCTCTGCGCAGCAGCTGGTCGTCGTCCCCGCCTACGAGGTCGACGAACGAAACCGGCACCGCAGGGCTCAGCAGCTGGGCGCGTGCCTCACTCAGGAGGTAGTCCGCGTAAGCGGTCAGCGCGTCCTGACCCGCCGCCTCGTGCGACGGGTAGCAGGCGTTGACCACCACATGGCCATCCTGGTTGAGCCAGCGCTGCTGCAGGCGCAACCGCCCGAGCTGGGCAGGCGACAGGCTGAGAGCCTCGCCAAACGCGTGCGTGTCCGGTACCAGCAACTCGCGCCGCACCGGCGCTTCTCCGGGAAACGGGGAGCGGACGCCCACTGCACCCGCCGGCGCGCCGGATTCCCATCCGGGGACGTCGCCAAGCGCGCTGACCGCCGGGTGCTGCCCCTCCTTGTAGACGATCTCGGCGTACAGCGGATGGGATCCGGTGGCGATGCGCACCATGGCCCCGACCGGGATCGCGGGGCTGCTCTCCTCCAGGGTGACGACCGGAAACGCATCCGGATCCAGAGGGCTGCCGCCATACCCTTGGCCGTCGAGGTCGTAGCCGAAGTAGACCGCGTTGAACGCCACCGTGGTGTGGACCGGACCCCTCCGGGCGGAGACCAGGGCCGACAGATACCGGCGCAGCCGGTCCAGGTCCGGGACGGCCACCGCGTCGAGGCCGTCCACGACGGCGGGGTTGAGCAGCGGATCGTCCGTGTACGGGCGCCAGACTCCGTGTGGCGCTGATGGTGCCGAGGTCACGCGTGTTCCTTATTCCTTTCAACTCCGGGTTGTGTTCAGCGCGGTCACGGGCAGGTTCCTGGCCCGCCAGCGACCGTTCGGGGTCGTGACCAACGCGCCCGCTGCGGTGAGCCGTTGCAGGCTCTGCTCCACCTCGGAGAATGCGAGGCCGGCCTGCCCGCCGAAATGGGGGCTGTCCCGCAGCGGGCGAGGCAGTAGCACCTGCCGTCGGTTCACCGGGTCGAAGGAGGCTTCCTCGCCGCGCAGGGCGTGCCACAGCGAGCGGGCGTGCACTCCGTTCGGCATCCGGCGGGCGAGGCGGTACGTCCTGACGTCGATCCGCTGCGCGCGAAGCACGCTGTCTGTACTTCCTCCGACGCGTGGAGCCGGACTCTCGAAGGCCTGCGCGACGGTAGGTCGGCGCTGGTGCTTCGGCCAGTCGGGCACGGCCCAGCAGGCCGAGCAGCGACATGCTGCGGTGGCGCAGCATCCGTCGGGGAGCTCCGCGACGCCGAAGTAGTCGGCGAACAGTTGCTGGGCGCAGACGGTCGGATCGTCGAAGAACGCTTTGAGTAGGGCCAGTTCCTCACGGGCGCGCTCGGCCCGGCGGGAGACCAGCGGCAGGTATCCCTCCGGCAGCCGCCGTTGCTCGATCCGCAGGCCGGTGACGAGGCGTCGGCTCGGAGCGGCGGAAACGTCGAGGAGCCCTCGGTCGTGGAGGTCGGCGAGGATCTCCCAGGTGCCCGCAGGGCCGTCGGAGACCTCCCGGTACCCGCCGACATCCCTGGCCAGCTGCGCGTCGAGCTCGTCAACGCGCAGCCGCGAACGGCCGATCAGGGCCGACAGGCTCGCGACGATGGAATGCTCCGGTGAGTCGTCCTGCTGCGCCAACCCGAAGAGCCTGCCATCAGGGGACCGTTCGCCGGCCTTGACCGCACAGAGCGGCGGGTAGTCGCCGAGGTCAGTGACAGCGCCCAGGTCGGCCAGTGCGCTGAAGGCGCGCATGACTCCGCCGGCATAGCGGTCGGCGGCGTGGCCTTTGCGGAGTTCCTCCTCGTCGAGCACTCCGGCGGCGACGTCCTCGGCCATCAGGGCCGCGGCCAGCTCGACGGGGTCCAGAGTGATTCGCTGCTCGAGGACAGCCCTGCCCATGCGGCGGAGCAGCGACGGCGAGAGGTCCTGTCCGGTCATGAACCGTACAGTGCGGATGCCCCGGCTGGTCGCCAGAGCCAGCGCGGTGTTGGCAGGTCGGTCCCCGTTCTCGCGGTTCCGGCCGGCGCCGTCGCGGCCCGCCCGGCCGATCTGCTGGTAGAGCGCGGCGAGATCGGTTGGCGGTGACGCGCAGAAGACCGTCCGGACGTCGGGCCGGTTGACGCCGAGGCCGAAGGCGGAGGTGGCCACGATGACGAGCGGGACGAAGCCTTCCTCGCCCTGCCGGGGGGCTTCGCGGAACTCGGTCATCACAGCTGCCTTCTCGGCCTCGGCAAGCCGCCCGTGGAAGCGCAGTACCCGCTTTCCGGCGTCGCCCACGTACTCGCGAAGGTGCGCGTGGAGCGCGTTGACCTCCTTGACGGTGAGGCAGTAGATGATCGCGTGTCCATCGGCGGCGTCGACCACCTGTTCGGCCAGCCCCGCGACCTCGGCCGTGCCGCCGCGCCGGAACGTGCGGCGGAAGATCGCCAGTTCGGGTCGGATCGGGTTCTCCCGGGCCGTCACGAGTCCGTCGCGGCCGTCGGAGCCGCGGGCCTCGGCCTGCTCCTTCGCCGAGCCGGTGGCGGGTGGCTCGGGTTCGACACCGAGCAGCACCTCGCGCATCGCCGCGTGCACCGACCGGTTGGCGGTGGCGGTCACCGCGGTGATGGGAAGGCCGTGGTCCTCGCGCAGCTCGGCCAGGAAACGGCCGAGCCGGCGCATGCTGGGGCGGAAATCCTCCCACTGCGCCACGGTGTGGGCCTCGTCAACGGCGATCCGGGTCACTCGACCGGCCGCCACCGCCTGGCGCACCAGTTCACGGAAGCGCCGCTGGCACAGGCGCTCCGGACTGACATACACCAGTTTGATGTTGTGCTCCGCGCGCCCCAGCAGCTGGTCGGCCACCTCGGTCTTGCCGGCCCGGCTGCTCGACTCCCGCAGTGGCGAGATGAGCGCGCGGACTGCGCCGCCGATGGACCGGTTGAGTTCCAGCGCCTGGTCGTGCATGAGCGCGACGAGCGGGCTGACCACGATGGTGGTTCCCGGTAGGACGAGGGCGGGCAGCTGGAAGGTGTAGCTCTTGCCGAAGCCGGTGGGGAGCAGGGCCAGCACGTTCCGGCCCTCCGTGGCGGCGGCGATCACCCGCTGCTGCGCGGGCTTGAGCTCGGTCGGCCCGTCGGCGAGCCTGAGCAGTCCGCCGATCTCGGCGGAGCGCTCCAACACGGCCTGGACCAGGTTGCCCTCCGCCCGCAGGTGGTCGGTCTCCTCCCGAGTGAGGGCGAGTTCGCGGATCCGGCGGGTGGACGGGAGCAGGGTGTGGCGGTCGAGCGCCTCGACCGTGCAGAGCTCGGCTGCCCGCTTGTCGGGGACGAGCCCGTTCAGCGCCATGAACTCCCAGATGCGCCGCCAGCCGTCGGCCATCGTCGTCACATTGCCCGCGCCCGCCTCACCCGTGGTCGGGTCCGGCCGCAGCAGAGCCTCGTCCAGACTGCCGAGGAATGCGTGCCGGTAGGCGCGGCGCAGGGCGGTGGCACCGCCGAGTTTGCGGTCGCTGATCACGATCACGCCGCGATGGCGATCGGAGCGGACCAGACGCCCGACGGCTTGACGCAGCTGGAGCGCGGCCAGCGGCAGGTAGTACTCCTCGGTGGCGACACCGTCCGGATCGGGAGACCCGGCATCCTCCGCTCGCTGCCTGACCGCCGCACGGCGCGCCTCGACGATCGGAGCGGCGAATGGGGCGAACGGGAGCTTGTTGATCCAGACCAGCCGTAGCCGCTGCTCGTCCTTGACGTCGACGCCCTGCCACAGGCCCTTGGTCCCGACCAGGAATCCGCCGCCGTCCTCCTGGTCGGTGAACTCCGCGACCGCCCGGCCGTTTCCGAGGACCAGCGCGTTGACGGTCGGAGTGGAGAGAGTACGGGCACGGAGCTCCCGCTCCAGTAGCTCGCCGATCCCGACGGCGGTCCTGCGCGCCGTGGTGAGCACCATGGCCCCGCCGTCGTGCCCGGCGCCGTCCCCGCGCGGATGGACCAGCTCCTCGGCGTAGCCGCCGAGTTGATGGGCGACGGTCCGCATGGCGCCCTCCTCCTGCTCCGCCCAGGACGGGAAGTCGGAGAAGCAGACGAGCTCGGCCTGTCGGGCCAGGTCGAAGGGCGAGTCCAGTGCGAGCGCCGGAAGCGTGGCCGACAGCCCGAGCCTGGTGCGGATGAAGTCCCAGGTACCGGAGACCCGTAGGGTCGCGGACACATAGTGGATGCGGGGAACCAGGTCCAGGAAGCGCTGCCACTCGGTATCCGCGGGAAGTTCGATCGGGCTGGACGCGACACGGAACCGGTATGAGCGCAGGCCCGGCCTGGGCTCGGCGAGTTCCTCCAGGAAGACCACGCGCGAAGGAAGGACTTCGGGGGTGCCGTCCAGTCGGACGGTGCGGCACAGCAGGGCCTCGATCTCCTCGGCGAGGCGCTCGAGCGCCGCCGCGCTGTCCTCTGCGCGGCGTACGAGAGCCAGCATGCGCTCCTTCACCAAATCGTCGAGCACAGCGGTGTGTTCGGCGACGTACCGGTTCAGGAGGGCAGAGACCGAGCCGACCGCTCGGGCGAACTCTGCGAGCAGGCGCTGGACCAGCCGGGCCTCTGAGCTGCCCGACGTGCCCGCGTACGGGCTCGTCAGCACCGCACTGCGACTGCCGATTCGTACCCCGACTCCCCGTGCCCGGGCGTCGAAGGCCCGTGCGGCGACCCTGGGGAACTGCTCCCCCTCCAGCAGTGACTCCAACGTCCCGACAGCGCCGGCGATCCGGTCCCGCGCGGTGCCGCTGCGGGCATCCGCGAGCCAAGTCGCGCACTCGGCGAGTAGCTCCTCGAGCGTCTGGTAGTCGACGGCGACGGTCAGCGCCGACGTTGCGGCGTTCTCCAATTCGTGCGCCTCGTCGATGATCAGCAGGGTCTCAGGGCCCAGGGCCTGGAGGTCGTCGAGGTGGGAGAGCGCCAAGGCGTGATTGGCGAGGATGAGGCGGTGACCGGTTATCGCCTCGCGGACGGTGTCGGTGTGAACGGCGACCGGGGTATGGGCGCCTGGCGAATAATCGCCGTCTCGTTGCGACAGGGCCTCGAGCCACGGTCCGAGCGCATGACCGGTGTATTCGGTGAGGAAGGCGGGCAGGTCCACTGGGTCCACCGACCTCGCCGTCCAGGAATCGGGAGGCTCGGCACCAGCGCGCAGCCGTAGGAGCAGGAACACGGCCAGCTCTCGGAACCGGCACTGGTCCGCCGGGCGGGCTCGGCTGCGGGACCCGGACCTGCTCTGGGTGGCCTGCGCGAGGGCAGCGGTCAGAGCGGCCAACGAGAGTCTGTTGGAGCGACCCTTCACGAGGTCGCTGAGCTGAAGGAGGTCTGGCAGAGCGCGTTCGAGATCCTTCAGGTCCTGAGCCAGCTGGCTCTGCAGCTGCTTGGTGAACGTCGCGATCACGGCAGTGCGCCCGGGAGATCCGGCCAGCCAGTCGAGAGCCGCGGCCAGGACCGCGTAGCTCTTGCCCGTCCCGGTCGGAGCTTCGAGCAGACCCGACGTGCCCTCTCGGGCCCAGGTGTGCATCGCGGCTGCCATCTGCTGCTGCGCATCTCGCCGTTCCGCCCTGGTCCGGTGCACGACCGCGGCGAGTTCGACCGGGTCTACCCGTCCGTCCGGGCCGAGAAGGTCTGTGGTGAGCCGTACGGGGCGGCGGCCGCGACGCGCCCCCTCGGTGTCCCGCCTGGGCCGGTGGTGGGCCATCGCGGTGCCCACCAGGCGAGCTACCCGCTGTTGGTCCCACGGGTCGGGGGCGGAGCCCGGGCGGAGCGGCTCGCCGGCGAGCTCGAAGAGTGACTGCCACCCGGGCGAGTCCGTGCAGGCCGCCCAGACAAGGCCACGCAAATCCGGGCTCCATTGGCTGACTTCGGTTGCAGCCCGGGTCAGCAGGCGGATCAGGAGCTCGGCGTCGTCCGCGGCCGAGTGCGGGCGCAGGTCCGAGGTTGTGACACCCGTTCCGGAGGCCAGCGAGTGCAGTCGGTGGGAAGACGCGGTGGGCCACACCGCGTGTGCGAGATAGAGCGCGTCGGTGGTCGGCAGGCCTGCCAACGGATCGTCACAGCCCGCCCGCAGTGCGGATTCCTGGATCAGGGGGAAGTCCAGGCCGGTGCCGTTGTACGCCACCACCATGTCTGCTCCGGCGAGGAAGGCGGCCAGTTCCTGCCACGCCTGACCGGCGGGCACTCCTTCAACGTGCAGACGTTGCCGGACCATGGAGTCCCGGATCTCCCCCGCATCGTGGGTGAGCTGCAGGAATCGCTCCCAGCGAGGTGCTGCGGCAACCCAATGCGGGTCCGTTCCGAACCGCACCGCCGCTGCCTGGTACACGCGGCGCTCAAGGTAGGGCTCCGCAGGTATGGCGGTCACCACGCTCTCGAGGTCAATCGCGACGATGCGAAGCCCTTCTCGGTCTGGTGCTGTGGTCTGCAGCTCTAACTGCTCGCCACCAGGAGCAACAGCCATGACGAACCGTTCGTTTCGCCGGAGGAGAAGTCCGGCGGCCACGGCCTTCTCCGCGAGCTTGAGCAAGCGGGCTTCGGGGAGTCCGGGATAGCGGTCGCGCGCGAGCGTTGCCAACATTCGAGCGGTCGCTCCGTCAGGGAGTTCCCCGACCAGCGCCGCGATTTGCCGGACGGCGGCAGGCACTCGTGAATCTCCATCCAATACTGCTCTCCCCTGGCCAGGCCCTCTGACCCGAGCATGCCCATTTGCGCCGTTCAAGTTGATGAACTAGCTGCTTGGAAAGGGCACTTCGGCTCGTAAGTAGTCTACGCAGCGACTTCGGCGTCGCGATGCCAGCGAACTGAAAGTAGTACAAGTATTGTGATCTCTGGGCCACTTCAAGATCGGTGACATCGGCATGGCATGCGCCATTGTCGCCGCCAGCCGCGCTGTCCTTCCCTGTGCCTATCCCGAAGACGTCGACTGGCCGGGTGTGCGAACGCTCTCACCGCACCCGCCCGCCGACTCGCCGACATCTTCGAGGAGGGCAGGGCGCCGATCTCCGCCTCCATCTACCGGCGGATCGACCAGCACCATCCACCTGACCGCAGGGATCGGATCGCGCTCGACGCATGCCCGGTAGCCCGCCCGAGTTTTGGGGCGGCTCCGGACGCTTCGCCTCCAGTCACTCGTACAAGAAGACGCCGACCCGCAAGGTTGCGTTCCTCGTGTACACCTCGATACTCGGCATCTAGACGCAATACCGGTGACTTTGTGTGGTTTTGGTCGTTGGGCTGGTTGTGCCAAGGCCTGGACAGGTGAAGTTGTCGGCGGGTGAGCGGTTCTCGGACCGGATCGCGCTGGGAGTGCTGACGCGGGCGTTCCCGCCCGAGCTGGTTGATGGGTGATTGCCGGGTGCGGCCGGGTCGAGCGGCGTCATCGGCTGTTGCCGGCACGGGTGGTCGTGTACTTCGTCCTGGCGATGTGCCTGTTCTGCG
>NZ_JBIALR010000029.1:24719-76626 GCF_042873675.1 Kitasatospora sp. NPDC004614 | reverse complement strand
GCTTCACACGCCCCTGAGCCGTCCGGTCCTCACGGATCTCGAAGTCCAATACATCCCCTGAACTGGGGTGTTGCAACGACTCCTAGAACCTGCGCTCGGTGGGGGCCCTCTTCGTGTCAGGTGTTCTCGCGTTCGGCGGCGAAGTGGCAGGCCGAGTCGTGCCGGGCCCGGCCCTCCAGCCACTCCCGGACGGTCAGCGCCGGGTCCTCCCGCTCGCACCGCTCCTGGGCCTTCCAGCACCGGGTGCGAAACCGGCACCCGGACGGCGGGTTGGCCGGCGAGGGCACGTCCCCGATCAGCACGATCCGGTCCCGGGACTCCCGCGCGGTCGGGTCGGGCACCGGGACGGCGGACAGCAGCGCCTGGGTGTACGGGTGGGTGGCGTGGTCGTAGATCTCCAGGTCGGTGCCGATCTCCACCATCCGCCCGAGGTACATCACGCCGACGCGGTCGGAGATGTGCCGGACGATCGACAGGTCGTGCGCGATGAACATGTAGGACAGCTCGAACTCACTCTGGAGCTGTTCCAGCAGGTTGATCACCTGCGCCTGCACCGACACGTCCAGTGCCGAGACCGGCTCGTCGCAGATGATGATCTCCGGCTTCAGCGCCAGACCGCGGGCGATGCCGATGCGCTGACGCTGGCCGCCGGAGAACTGGTGCGGGTACCGGTTGATGTACTCGGGGTTGAGACCGACCACGTCCAGCAGATCCTGAACAGCCTTGCGCCGGTCGCCCTTCGGAGCCACCTCGGGGTGGATCTCGAACGGCTCCCCGATGATGTCGCCGACCGTCATCCGCGGGTTCAGCGAGGTGTACGGGTCCTGGAACACCATCTGGATGTTGCGCCGCACCGCCTTCAGCGCGGAGCCCGACAGGCGCGAGATCTCCTCGCCCTTGTACTTCACCGACCCGCCGGACGCGGGCTCCAGGTTCATCAGCACCTTGGCCAGCGTGGACTTGCCGCAGCCGGACTCGCCGACGATGCCGAGCGTCTCCCCCTGCATCAGGTCGAAGGACACGCCGTCGACGGCCTTGACCGCGCCGACCTGCTTCTTGAAGAGAACGCCCTGGGTCAGCGGGAAGTGCTTGACCAGGTTCCGCACCTCCAGGATGGGTTCGCCGCGCCGCACCTCCTGGGCGAACGCGACCTCCTCGGGGGTGATCGCCCCGACCGGTGTGGCGCCGTCAGCTGTCATGGAGGGTCTCCTTCCAGAAGAAGCACGCGCTGCCCCGCCCGGCCAGCGGCGTCCCGTCGTCCTCGGTCACCTGCGCCAGCGGCGGCACCTCCTGCCGGCACACCTCCTGCGCCCGCGGGCAGCGCGGGTTGAACGCGCAGCCGGCCGGGATCCGCAGCAGGTTGGGCGGCAGGCCCTTGATCGCGTAGAGCTCCTGGCCCTTCTGGTCGAGACGCGGAATGGAGTCCAGCAGGCCGCGGGTGTACGGGTGCGCGGGGCTGGCGTACAGGTCGTGCACGGGGGCGGTCTCGACGATCCGGCCCGCGTACATGACGGCGATCTTGTCGGCGACGTCGGCGACCACACCGAGGTCGTGGGTGATCAGGATCAGACCCATGTGGTACTCGGCCTGGAGCTCCGCCAGCAGGTCCATCACCTGCGCCTGGACGGTGACGTCCAGCGCCGTGGTCGGCTCGTCCGCGATGATCAGGTCCGGCTCCAGGGCCAGCGCCATCGCGATCATGATGCGCTGCCGCATGCCGCCGGAGAACTGGTGCGGGTAGTCGTCCACCCGCTCCGCGGCGGCGGGGATCCGCACCCGGTCCATCAGTTCGACGGCCTTGGCCCTGGCGTCCTTCCGGTTGCTGCCGCGGTGCGCCCGGTACATCTCGCCGAGCTGGTAGCCGACGGAGAGCACCGGGTTCAGCGAGGACAGCGCGTCCTGGAAGATCATCGCGATCTTCTGCCCGCGGATCTTCCGGCGCTCGTCCTTGGACATCTTCAGCATGTCCCGGCCGCGGAACAGGATCTCCCCCTTGGGGATACTGGCCGGCGGCATGTCGAGGATGCCCATGACGGCCTGCGCGGTGACGGACTTTCCGGAGCCGGACTCGCCCAGCACGGCGAGCGTCTCACCCGCGCTGACGCTGCAGTTGACGCCGTTGACGGCCCGGACGACGCCGTCGCGGGTCTTGAACTCGACGTGCAGGTCCTTCACGTCCAGCAGCGGGCCGGTGTACGGCTCCTCGCGGGCCGGGCGGGCCTGGTCGGCGGCGGTGGTCATGTGCCTCTCCCCTCGCTCAGCGCAGCTTCGGATCGAGGGCGTCGCGCACCGCGTCGCCCAGCATGATGAAGGCCAGCACGGTGATGGAGAGCGCCGCGGCCGGGAAGAACAGCACGAACGGCGCCTGCCGGATCACCTTCTGCGCGGAGGAGATGTCCACGCCCCAGGAGATGGTCGGGTCCTGCAGGCCGATGCCGAGGAAGCTCAGCGTCGCCTCCGCCGTGATGTACCCGCCCAGCGCGATGGTGGCGACCACGATCACCGGGGCGATCGCGTTCGGCAGGATGTGCCGGAACATCAGCCGCCCCGTCCCGGCGCCCAGTGCCCGCCCGGCCACCACGTAGTCCGACTGCTTGACGGTGATCACCGACCCGCGCATCACGCGCGCCAGTTGGGTCCAGCCGAGGAAGGCCAGCGCGATCACCACCGACCACACGTTGCGGGTGGCGAACGCGTTCAGCAGCACCAGGGCGCCGAGCAGCAGCGGGATGCCGAAGAAGATGTCGGTGACCCGGGACAGCACCGCGTCGACGCTGCCGCCGAAGTACCCGGCGACCATCCCGGTCAGGCCGCCCAGCAGGGTGACCGCCAGGGTGACGCAGATGCCGACCGTGATCGACGCCCGCGCCCCGTAGATCACCCGGGCGTAGATGGACCGGCCCTGCCCGTCGTAGCCGAACCAGCCGGCCCCGAAGAAGTCCGTCCAGTTCGGCCGGCGCAGGTAGTTGTGGAGCAGGTCGGAGGCCCGTGGATCGGTGCTGGTGAACAGCTGCGGGAAGACCGCGATCAGGATCAGCAGCACGATCAGCGCCGCCGAGACCAGGAAGATCGGCCGCCGCCGCAGATCCCGCCAGGCGTCGCCCCACAGGCTGCGGGCCTGCTCCCGCTTGCCGGGGTCCGGTTCGATCAGCGAGTCCCGCTCCACCGCCAGGCCCTGCTGGCCGACGTAGTCCAGGTGGTCGCTGTCGGTGGGGTTGATGTTCCGCAGCGGATCGTGGTCGTCCGGGAGGGACTCGTTGCGGTCAGGCATAACGGATCCTCGGGTCCAGGACGGCGTACAGCAGGTCGACGATCAGGCTGGCGAGCAGGTACACCATCACCAGCACCGTGACGATGCCGACCACCGTCGGGCCTTCCTTCTGGTTGATCGCCCGGTAGAGGACGTTGCCGACGCCGGTGATGTTGAAGATGCCCTCGATGACGATCGCGCCGCCCATCAGCGCGCCCAGGTCGGTACCCAGGAACGTCACCACCGGGATCAGCGAGTTGCGCAGCAGGTGCCGCCCGACGATGGTCCGCCGCGGCAGGCCCTTGGCCACCGCTGTGCGCATGTAGTCGGCGCGCAGGTTCTCGCCGATCGAGGTCCGGGTCAGCCGGGCCACGTACGCCAGCGACAGCGAGGCCAGCACCAGGCCGGGCAGGATCAACTGGGTGATGTCCCGGGAGTCCTGGACCGTCGCCGTCACCCAGCCCAGGTTGATCGCGAACACCGTCTGCGCGATGTACCCGAGCACGAACACCGGGATCGAGATCACGATCAGGGTCAGCAGCAGCACCGCGGTGTCCGCGACACTTCCCCGCTTCAGGCCGGCGATCAGGCCCAGCGGCAGACCGATCACGATCTCGAAGAAGAACGCGACCAGCGCGAGCCGGATGGTGACCGGGAAGGCGTCCTTCATGATCTCGGAGACCGGGCGGCCGGTGAAACTGGTGCCGAAGTCCAGGTGGAAGATGTTGTTCATGTAGTGCAGGTACTGCTTCCACAGCGGCTGGTCGAGGTAGTACTGGTGCTTCAGGTGGGCCACGGTCGCCGGGTCGGCCGCCTTGTCGCCGAACATCGCCGCGATCGGGTCGCCCGGCAGGCTGTACACCATCAGGAAGATCAGCAGCGTGGCCCCGAAGAACACCGGGATCATCTGGAGCACGCGCCGCAGGACGTAATGACCCATGGGAGCCCTCCCTCCGAGGGGGTGGCCGGTGTGGCCCCGCCCTCCGTGCGGGGAGGGCGGGGCCGGCGCCGGACGGGATCAGCTCTTGACCTCGACCTGGGTCCAGGCCGGGTTGCCGAAGGAGTCGAACGACACGTTCTGCACCTTGTTGGAGTAGCCGGAGTTCGTCCGGTAGTACCAGAGCGGGATGGCCGGCATGTCCGTCGCCAGCTGCGCCTCGGCCTGCTGGTAGCCGGTCGCGGTGTCCTGGATCGACGCGGCCTTGTCGGCCTCCGTGGCGAGCTTGTCGAACTCCGGGCTGGAGTAGCCGGTGTCGTTCGAGGCCGCGCCGGTGCGGTACACGTCCGCCAGGAAATTCGCGTTCAACGGGTAGTCCTGCACCCAGCCGGTCCGGAACATGCCGTTGATCTGGTGCCCGGTGATCGCCGCCCGGGCGGTCTTGAAGTCGGTCTTCGGGTCACCGGCGCAGTTCACCCCGGTCGTCTGCCGGATCGAGTTGCAGACCGCGTCCACCCACTCCTTGTGACCGCCGTCCGCGTTGTAGGTGATCTTCAGCGAGTTCCCGGGGACGCCACCGCCCTCCTGGATCAGTTGCTTCGCCTTGTCCGGGTTGTACGTGCAGAAGTCCCCGCACGTCCCCGCCTTGTAGCCCTCCACCCCCTCCGCGACCCACGCCGACGCCGGCGCCCGCGAACCCTGGAGCACCGTTCTGGTGATGGTGTTCCGGTCGATCGCCATCGACAGCCCCTGCCGGACCTTGGCCTTGTCCGCCCCTTGCCACTCCGGCTGGTACAGCGTGAACCCGACGTTCTGGATCCCACCCTGCGGAGCGTCGATCGCCCGAGAGCCCAGATCCCCCTTGTAGTTCGCCAGTGCCGACGGCGGCACCTGGTCCATCACGTCCAGGTTGTTCGACTGCAGGTCCGCGTAGGCCGCCTCCGCGTTGGTGTACATCTTGAACACCACGCCGCCGTTCTTCGGCTTGTCCACCCCCTGGTAGTTGGCGAACGTCTTGGTGACCACCTGCGAGTTGTGGTCCCAACTCACGAACTCGTAGGGCCCGTTGCCCACCGGCTTCTGCCCGTAGCCCGCCGGGTCCTGGTAGAACCCCTCCGGAAGCGGCGAAAAGGCCACGTACCCCAGCTTGTACGGGAAGTACGAGACCTTGTGGTTCAGCTTGATCGTGAAGTGCGTCCCGTCCTGGACGGTCAGCCCCGACATGGTGTCCGCCGTCGGACTGCCGCTCTCCGGGTGGACGTCCGGGTAGCCCTGGATGTCCTCGAACCACGAACTGTTGATCTGGTTGTTCTTGGTGTTCGCCGCCCAGTTCCACGCGTCCACGAAGCTCTTCGCCGTCACCGGCGTCCCGTCGTGGAACGTCCAACCCGACTTCAGCGCCACGGTGTACGTCTGCGCGTCAGTGGTGTCGATGGTGTCCGCGACCTGGTTGCGCAGCTTCCCGGTGGCGGGGTCGTAGTCCACCAGGCCCTTGAACAGGTTCTGCACGATGCGCCCGCCACCAACCTCGTTGGCGTTCGCCGGCTGCAACGGATTCTGCGGCTCGGAGCCCTGGTACGTGAACGTCTTGGCGGCATCCGACGGACCGTTGCTCGAACTGCCGCCACCACCACAACCCGTGGCCATCAGGGCCACGGACGTCGCACTGACCACGGCCCGGCGCACACGGGTGCCTGAAGGCATGGAGCTTCCTCCTCAAGGGTGCATGACGCATCTCACCTCATGAGAAGTGCCGCCGAGCGGTCACGCGACCACAGCGCAGCCGGACGGAGCACACCAACCAGGGGCGCTGGGGGTACCCCCAGGCGAAGCCGAGGGGGCGGAACTGCGCGAAGCGGAAGGCACCCACCAGCAAGATCGCGTCGCGGGCAATGACTTGCCGTTGATCGCGACCTGGCTGATGGGTGCCTCGTTGCTCGCGCAGTTCCCCGCGCCCCTGCAGGTGCGTCCTACTTACGCCGCGCTCGCGACCTCGCGCTCAGCGGCGAAGTGGCACGCCGACTCATGCTTGGCCTCGCCGGTCAGCAGCTCCGGAACGGCCAGCAGCGGCAGCTCCGTGGAGCAGCGCTCCTCCGCCTTCCAGCAGCGGGTGCGGAACCGGCAGCCGGACGGCGGGTTCGCCGGGGAGGGGATGTCGCCGGTGAGGATGATCCGCTCGCGGCTCTCGCGGCCGGTCGGGTCGGGCACCGGCACGGCGGACAGCAGCGCCTGGGTGTAGGGGTGGGTGGCGTGCTCGTAGATCTCGGCGTCGGTGCCGATCTCGACGATCTTGCCGAGGTACATCACGCCGACGCGGTCGGAGATGTGCCGGACGATCGACAGGTCGTGCGCGATGAACATGTAGGACAGCTCGAACTCGCTCTGGAGCTGCTCCAGCAGGTTGATCACCTGGGCCTGCACCGACACGTCCAGCGCGGAGACCGGCTCGTCGCAGATGATGATCTCCGGCTTCAGCGCCAGGCCGCGCGCGATGCCGATGCGCTGACGCTGGCCGCCGGAGAACTGGTGCGGGTACCGGTTGATGTACTCGGGGTTGAGACCGACCACGTCCAGCAGATCCTGAACGGCCTTGCGGCGGTCGCCCTTCGGAGCCACCTCGGGGTGGATCTCGAACGGTTCCCCGATGATGTCGCCGACCGTCATGCGCGGGTTCAGCGAGGTGTACGGGTCCTGGAACACCATCTGGATGTTGCGCCGCACCGCCTTCAGCGCGGAGCCCGACAGCCGGGAGATGTCCTCGCCCTTGTAGAGGACCTGGCCGGCGGTCGCCCGCTCCAGGTTCATCAGGACCTTGGCGAGGGTGGACTTGCCGCAGCCGGACTCGCCGACGATGCCGAGGGTCTCGCCCTTGTCGAGGGTGAAGGAGACGCCGTCGACGGCCTTGACCGCGCCGACCTGCTTCTTGAAGAGGACGCCCTGGGTGAGCGGGTAATGCTTGACCAGGTCGCGGACCTCCAGGATGGGCTCAGCCATGGAGGGTCTCCTTCCAGAAGTGGCAGGCGCTCTTGCGGCCGGCGAGCTCGGCCCCGTCCCGGTCGGTGACCTGGTGCAGGGCGGGGATCTCGGTGCGGCACAGGTCGGTGGCCACGTCGCAGCGCGGGTTGAACGCGCAGCCGGCCGGGACCTTGTAGAGGTTGGGCGGCAGGCCCTTGATCGCGTAGAGCTCCTCGCCCTTCTGGTCGAGGCTCGGGATCGACCGGAGCAGGCCCTTGGTGTAGGGGTGCGCGGGGCTGGCGTACAGGTCGTGCACGGGGGCGGTCTCGACGATCCGGCCCGCGTACATGACGGCGATCTTGTCCGCGACGTCGGCGACCACACCGAGGTCGTGGGTGATCAGGATCAGACCCATGTGGTACTCGGCCTGGAGCTCCGCCAGCAGGTCCATCACCTGCGCCTGGACGGTGACGTCCAGCGCCGTGGTCGGCTCGTCCGCGATGATCAGGTCCGGCTCCAGGGCCAGCGCCATCGCGATCATGATGCGCTGCCGCATGCCGCCGGAGAACTGGTGCGGGTAGTCGTTCACCCGCTGCGCGGCGGCGGGGATGCGGACCCGGTCCATCAGTTCGATGGCCTTGGCCTTGGCCTCCTTGCGGGAGGCGCCCTCGTGGACGCGGAACATCTCACCGAGCTGGTAGCCGACGGAGAGCACCGGGTTCAGCGAGGACAGCGCGTCCTGGAAGATCATCGCGATCTTGCGGCCGCGGATCTTCCGGCGTTCCTCGTTCGACATCTTGAGCATGTCCCGGCCGCGGAACATGATCTCGCCGGCGGTGACCCGGCCGGGCGGCATGTCGAGGATGCCCATGATGGTCTGCGCGGTGACGGACTTGCCGGAGCCGGACTCGCCGAGCACGGCGAGGGTCTCGCCGGCGGCGACCGAGTAGTTGACGCCGTTGACGGCCTTGGCGATGCCGTCCCGGGTCTTGAACTCGACGTGCAGGTCGCGGACTTCGAGCAGCGGGGTGCCGGGGACCAGGCGGTCCTTGGTGGCAGTGGTCTTCTCGGGTGCGGTGGTCATGATGCGGGCCGCCTCTCTCAGCGCAGCTTCGGGTCGAGGGCGTCGCGCACCGCGTCGCCGAGCATGATGAACGCCAGCACGGTGATGCTGAGCATGCCGGCCGGGAAGAACAGCGCGAACGGCGCGGTACGGAGGACCTTCTGGGCCGAGTTGATGTCGATGCCCCAGGAGATGGTCGGGTCCTGCAGGCCGATGCCGAGGAAGCTCAGCGTGGCCTCGGTGGCGATGTATCCGCCGAGCGCGATGGTGGCGACCACGATCACCGGGGCGATCGCGTTCGGCAGGATGTGCTTGAGCATGATCCGGCCGGTGCCGGCACCGAGCGCCTTGGCGGCGGTCACGTAGTCCGACTGCTTGACGGTGATCACCGAGCCGCGCATCACGCGGGTCATCTGGGTCCAGCCGAGGGCGACCAGGGCGAAGACCACCGACCAGACGGTGCGGGTGGTGAAGGCGTTCAGCACGACCAGCGCGCCGAGCAGCAGCGGGATGCCGAAGAACATGTCGGTGACCCGGGAGATCACCGCGTCGACCCAGCCGCCGTAGTAGCCGGCGACCATGCCGGCCAGGCCGCCGAGAATGGTGACGCCGGCGGTGACGCAGATGCCGACCACCACGGAGGCGCGGGCGCCGTAGATCATCCGGGCGTAGATGGACCGGCCCTGGCCGTCGTAGCCGAACCAGTCCGCCTGGAAGAAGTGCAGGTAGTTCGGCTTGCTCAGGTAGTGCAGGCGCAGGTCGCCGGCCCGCGGGTCCACCGAGGTGAACAGGCTGGGGGCGATCGCGAAGGCGATCAGCAGCACGATCAGCGCCGCCGAGATGATGAAGATCGGCCGCTTGCGCAGGTCGTGCCAGGCGTCCGAGCCGAGGCTGCGGGGCTTCTCCGGCTTGGGCTCGGCGGAGCCCTGCGCCGGGGCGGTCTTCTCGATCAGGTCAGGCATACCGGATCCTCGGGTCCAGGACCGCGTAGAGCAGGTCGACGATCAGGCTGGCGGCCAGGTACACCAGCACCAGCACGACGACGAAACCGGAGACGGTCGCGCCCTCGTTGAGGTTGATGGCGTGGTACAGCGCGTTGCCGACGCCCTTGACGTTGAAGATGCCCTCGGTGACGATCGCGCCGCCCATCAGGGCGCCGAGGTCGGTGCCCAGGAAGGTCACCACCGGGATCATCGAGTTGCGCAGCAGATGGGTACCGATGACCTTGCGCCGGGGCAGGCCCTTGGCGATCGCGGTGCGCATGTAGTCCGACTTGATGTTCTCCGCGATGGAGGTGCGGGTCAGTCGGGCGACGTACGCGAGGGACAGCGAGCCGAGCACGATGGCGGGCAGCATCAGCTGGCCGAGGTTCATCGAGTCCTGAACGGTCGGGGTGATCCACTTGAGCTGGATCGCGAAGACGTTCTGGAAGATGAAGCCGAGCACCGGGACCGGGATCGAGATCAGCAGCAGGGTGAACACCAGGGTGCTCTTGTCGAACGCCTTGCCGCGGCGCAGGCCGGCCAGCAGGCCGATGCCGACGCCGACCACCAGCTCGAAGAGGAAGGCCAGCAGCGCCAGTCGGATGGTGACCGGAAGGGCCTCACCGATGACGTCGACGACCTTGCGGCCGGACAGGGTCTCACCGAAGTTTCCCCGGAACAGGTCCCCCATGTAGTTGAGGTACTGCTGGCCGATGGAGACGTCGAGTCCCATCCGGTGCTTGAACGCCGCCAGCTGTGCGGGGTCGGCGGCCTTGTCTCCCCACATGGCCGCCGCCGGGTCGCCGGGCAGCATGCGGGTCATGAAGAAAATGATCGTGACCGTGCCCAGGAACACCGGGATCATCTGGAGCAGTCGCCTAGCGACAAAGCGCCCCATCGTGCCTCCAATTTACTGCTCTGACGGGCCGTCATCCCGATCAGAGTTCTTGGCGTGACAACGGCCGGTGCCGGTCCGCCCGGTGGGGCGGGGACGGACACCGGCCGTGTCGGTTCGAGCCGCGCGGTGCCGGCTCGGTTACTTCTGCTTGACCTCGACCTGGGTGAACACCGGGTCGCCGAACGAGTCGTACTTCACGTTCTGCACGTTCTTCGAGTAGCCGGTGGTGGTCTTGTAGTACCAGAGCGGGATGGCCGGCATGTCCTTGGCCAGCTGGGCCTCGGCCTGCTGGTACAGGGCGGCGGTCTCCTCGACGGTGGTGGCCTTGTCCGCCGCGGCGGCCAGCTTGTCGAACTCCGGGCTGGAGTAGCCGGCGTCGTTGGCGTCGGCGCCGGTGCCGTACACGTCGCGCAGGAAGTTGGCGTTCAGCGGGTAGTCCTGCTGCCAGCCGGTCCGCATCAGACCGTCGACCTTCTTGCCCTTGATCAGGTCACGGGCGCTCTTCATGTCGGGCTTCGGGTCGCCGACGCACTCCACGCCGGTGGCCTGGCGGATGGAGTTGCAGACCGCGTCCACCCAGTCCTTGTGGCCGCCGTCGGAGTTGTACAGCACGGTGATCTTGTTGCCGGGGACGCCGCCGCCCTCGGCGATCAGCTGCTTGGCCTTCGCCGGGTTGTAGGTGCAGGCCTCGCCGCAGGTGTTGTCCTTGTAGCCCATGGCGCCCGGGGCGACCCAGGTGTTGGCGGGCTGGCGGGAGCCGTTGAGCACCGTCTTGGTGATGGTGTCGCGGTCGATCGCCATCGACAGGCCCTGCCGGACCTTGGCCTTGTCCTGGCCCTTCCAGGAGTCCTGGTAGAGCGAGAAGGACAGCGCCTGGATGGAGCCCTGCGGCTGGTCGACGGCCCGGTCGCCCAGGTCGCTCTTGTAGGAGGCGAGGTCGCTCGGGTCAACCTGGTCCAGCACGTCCAGGTTGTCGGAGACCAGGTCCTTGTACGCGGCCTCGGGCTGCGAGTAGCTCTTGAAGACGACGCCGCCGTTCTTCGGCTTGTCGACGCCCGCGTAGTTGTCGTAGGCGGCGAGGGTGATCGCCTTGTTGTGCTCCCACGAGACGAACTTGTAGGGGCCGTTGCCGATCGGCGCCTGACCGTACTTCGCCGGGTCGGTGTAGAACACCTTCGGCAGCGGCGCGAAGGCGGTGTAGCCGAGCTTGTACTGGAAGTACGACACCGGGCCGGTCAGCGCGATGGTGAAGTGGGTGTCGTCGACGACCTTCAGGCCGGACATGGTGTCGGCGGTCGGGTCGCCCTTGGCCGGGTGGACCGCGTCGTAGCCCTGGATGTCGGAGAACCAGTTGGAGTTGATCTGGTTGTTCTTGACGTTGGCGGACCAGTTCCACGCGTCCACGAAGGACTGCGCGGTCACCGGGGTGCCGTCGTGGAAGGTCCAGCCGGACTTCAGGGTGACGGTGTAGTTCTGCGCGTCGGTGGTCTCGATCTTGTCGGCGACCTGGTTGCGCAGCTGGCCGTTGCTGGGGTCGTAGTCCACCAGACCCTTGAACAGGTTCTTGATGACGCGACCGCCGCCGACCTCCATGGCGTTGGCGGGCTGGAGCGGGTTCTGCGGCTCGGTGCTCTGGTAGCTGAACGTGCCCTGAGCGTTGGCCGGCCCGGAAGCGCCGTCCGAAGAGCCGCTGCCGCAAGCAGTGGCGGCGAGGGCGACCGCGACGGCCGCGACAACCCACTTGGCCTGGCTGGCACCGCGCATGGGTGTGCCTCCTGAAATCGTGTTACAGATCGCTCGCGGCCTGGCGCGCACCCCTGCGCAGGAGCCTCGACCCGAGCTCGACTGCACCCACTATCGGTCACCCTTGGATACGGAATTGACCAATCCAGATTTCAATTTGGTCACATGAATGTTGGATGAATCTCAAAAATCGGACATTGCAGACATAGCCAGACAGGGGCGAAACGGACAGTTGTCACAGATGACGATCAGTGACGTCCGATTAACGAACACCCCCTCTCCAGCCGTCCATGACGGAGAGTCACCAAAAACACGACCGGCCGGCGTCCCGAAGGACACCGGCCGGTCGGCCGAAACTGGCGGGCGTCAGCCCTTCTTGGCGCGCGACGCGGTGCGGCCGCGGTCCTTGGCGTCCAGGACGACCTTGCGGATGCGCACGGTCTCCGGGGTCACCTCGATGCACTCGTCCTCGCGGCAGAACTCCAGCGACTGCTCCAGCGAGAGCTTGCGCGGCGGGACGATCGACTCGGCCACGTCAGCGTTCGAGGAACGCATGTTGGTGAGCTTCTTCTCCTTGGTGATGTTCACGTCCATGTCGTCGGAGCGCGAGTTCTCGCCGACGATCATGCCCTCGTACACCTCGGTGCCGGGGTCGCAGAACAGCACGCCGCGCTCCTGCAGGTTGGTCATCGCGAAGGCGGTGACCACGCCGGAGCGGTCGGCGACCAGCGAACCGTTGTTACGGGTCGTCAGGTTGCCGAACCACGGCTCGTAGCCCTCGTGGATCGAGTGCGCGATGCCGGTGCCGCGGGTGTTGGTGAGGAACTCAGTCCGGAATCCGATCAGGCCGCGGGACGGCACCACGAACTCCATCCGGACCCAGCCCGAACCGTGGTTGGACATGTTGTCCATCCGGCCCTTGCGGATGCCCATCAGCTGGGTGACGGCGCCCATGTGCTCCTCGGGGACGTCCACCGTGAGGCGCTCGACCGGCTCGTGGGTCTTGCCGTTGACCTCGCGGGTGACGACCTGCGGCTTGCCGACGGTCAGCTCGAAGCCTTCCCGGCGCATGGTCTCGATCAGGATGGCCAGCGCCAGCTCACCGCGGCCCTGCACCTCCCAGGCGTCGGGACGCTCGGTCTCGAGCACGCGCAGCGAGACGTTACCGATCAGCTCGCGGTCCAGGCGGTCCTTGACCTGGCGGGCCGTCACCTTGCGGTCGACCTTGCCGGCGGACTTGGCGTCCGCGCCCTTGCCGGAGCCGCCCTTGCCGACCAGCGGCGAGGTGTTGGTGCCGATGGTCATCGAGATCGCCGGCTCATCGACGGTGATCAGCGGCAGCGCGATCGGGTTCTCGGGGTCGGCGAGGGTCTCACCGATCATGATGTCGCCGATGCCGGCGACGGCGCAGATGTCACCGGGGCCGGCCACCTCGGCGGGCTTGCGGGTGAGCGCCTCGGTCATCAGCAGCTCGGAGATGCGGACGTTCTGGATCGAGCCGTCGCGCTTGATCCAGGCCACCGTCTGGCCCTTGCGCAGCTCGCCCTGCTCGACGCGGAGCAGCGCGATGCGGCCGAGGAAGTTGTCGGCGTCCAGGTTGGTGACGTGCGCCTGCAGCGGGGCGTTCTCGTCGAAGGTCGGGGCCGGGACGTGCTCCAGGATGGTGGAGAAGAACGGCTCCAGGTTCTCGGAGTCGGCCGGCACCGTGCCGTTCTCCGGCTTGGTCAGCGAGGCCACGCCGTCACGGGCGCAGGCGAAGACGATCGGGAACTCGATCTGGTCCTCGTCCGCGTCCAGGTCCAGGAACAGGTCGTAGGTCTCGTTGATGACCTCGTCGATCCGGGCGTCCGGACGGTCGGTCTTGTTGATGCACAGGATGACGGGCAGGCGCGCGGAGAGCGCCTTGCGCAGCACGAAGCGGGTCTGCGGCAGCGGGCCCTCGGAGGCGTCGACCAGCAGGACGACCGCGTCCACCATCGACAGACCGCGCTCGACCTCGCCACCGAAGTCGGCGTGGCCCGGGGTGTCGATGATGTTGATGGTGATCGGCGCGCCGCCGTCCTTGGGGTGGTACTTGACCGCGGTGTTCTTCGCGAGAATGGTGATGCCCTTCTCGCGCTCCAGGTCGTTCGAGTCCATCATGCGGTCGTCGAGCTGCTGGTGGGCCGCGAAGGCACCGGCCTGCTTGAGCATGGCGTCGACCAGAGTGGTCTTGCCGTGGTCGACGTGGGCGACGATGGCGACGTTGCGGATGTCGTTGCGCGTGGGCATGCGGCGCTGATTCTCCCGGAATCGTGGGTCACGGTGCCCGGCCCGCGTCAGCATTCACCGGTCCACCCACCGGGCACGGCACATGCCTCGGCTTCTCCCCATCGTACGGGGAAGCCCGCAATGGAGCAGAAACGGGCAGCCGGTCGAGGTTTGAATCACAACGGCCCGGCACCCGCTTCCGGTACGAACGGACGCCGAAGCCTAGAGGGACAGCTCGAACCAGACGATCTTGCCCTTGGGTGTGCGGCGGCTGCCCCAGCGCTCGGCCAGCAGCGAGACGAGCTGCAGGCCGCGGCCGCCCTCGTCGGTCTCCTGGGCGCGGCGCTGGCGCGGTTGGGCGTAGGCGTCGTCCCAGACCTCGCAGACCATGGTCTTGTCGCGCAGCAGGCGCAGCCGGATCTCGCCGCGGCCGTGCCGCAGGGCGTTGGTGACGAGTTCGCTGACCAGCAGTTCGGAGGTGTCGACGAGCTCGTCGAGGCCGCGTTCCAGCAGCCAGCCGCAGGCGGCCTCGCGGGCCCGGGCGACCGAGGTCGGCTCGGGCGGCAGCCGCCAGTCGCCGACCGAGCCCTTGGGCAGCGCGTGGACCTTGGCCATCAGCAGCGCGATGTCGTCCTCGCCGTGGTGCGGGTTGAGCTCCTCCAGCACCTGGTCGCAGAGCTCCTCCAGCTGGTCGGAGCCGTTGGTGAGGGCGGTGCGGAAGGCCTTCAGGCCCTCGTCCAGCTGGTGCTTGCGGGACTCCACCAGTCCGTCGGTGTACAGGCCGAGGACGGCGCCCTCGGGCAGGTCGACGGTGACCTCCTCGAACGGTTCGCCGCCGACGCCGAGCGGCAGGCCGGGCGGCACGTCGAGCATCCGGGCGCGCTCGCCGGGGGCGAGCAGCACCGGCGGGAGGTGGCCGGCGTTGGCGAAGGTGCAGCGCTGCTTGACGGCGTCGTACACGGCGTACACGCAGGTGGCGAGGTAGACCTCGGCGCCGGCCCGGTCCGGTTCGGCGTCGTCGTTGCCGAGGCCCCGGGCGATCTCGTCGAGGGCGGAGAGCACCTCTTCCGGGTCCAGGTCGAGCATCGCCAGGGTGCGCACGGCAGTGCGCAGTTGGCCCATCGCGACGGCGGCGCGCAGGCCGCGGCCCATCACGTCGCCGATCACCAGGGCGGTGCGGCTGCCGGGCAGCGGGATGACGTCGAACCAGTCGCCGCCGACCTCGGTGTTGTTGTTGCTGGGCAGGTAGCGGCGGGCGATCTCCAGGCCGGACGCGGCCGGGTTGCCCGGGGGCAGCAGGCTGCGCTGCAGGATCAGCGCGCGCTCGTGCTCGCGGCGGTACAGCCGGGCGTTGTCGACGCAGACGGCGGCGCGGGCGACGAGTTCCTCGGCGATCGCGACCTCGCGGGCGTCGAACGGCTCGCTGCCGATGGCCCGGGACAGCTGCACCAGGCCGAGCACCTGGTCGCGGGCGACCAGCGGCACCACCAGGGTGGAGCGCAGCAGCGGGTCGGGCCCGGGCTGCGGGACGACGCTGCGGCCGGTGCGCAGCGCGCGGGCGTGCGGGGAGCGCGGCGGGTAGCAGAGCGTGCCGCCGGCCTCGGCGACCCGGACGCCGCCGCGTTCGCTGCCGAGCACCGACGGGGCGTTGCCGACCACGCTGGAGACGGCGACCCGGCGCAGTTCGCCGTTCTCCGGGTTGGCGGTGAGCGAGGAGTCGCCGGTGAGCAGCGCGGTGTACAGGTCGACGGTGGCGACGTCGCAGAACTGCGGGACGATCACGTCGAGCAGTTCCTTGGCGGTGGTCTCCAGGTCGAGGGTGGAGCCGATGTGGGTGGACGCCTCGTTGAGCAGGGCGAGGCTGCGGCGCACGCCGGCGGCCTCGCGTTCGGCGATGTGCCGGCTGGTGACGTCCTGGACCTGTCCGGCGACGCCGATCGGGCGTCCGCCGGCGGCGGTGAGGCGGTACAGCGAGACGGCCCAGGTGCGGTCGTCCTCGCGGGCGGCCGGGCGGCCGGGGCGGGCGGGGCCGGACAGCCGCAGGTCGAGGACCGGCTCCTGGCCGGTGAGGACCTTGCGCAGGGCGAGCAGCAGCCGGTCCGCGTCGGAGGGCCGGAACACGTCGCCGGGGGCGAGGCCCTGCAGGGCGGCGGGGCTGCGGCCGACGCCGGTGGCGAAGGCGGCGTTGACGCGCTGCAGCTTCAGGTCGGTGTCGAACAGGAAGAAACCGGTGGGGGTCTGGCCGATGACCGCCTCGGAGGCGGCCAGGTCGGTCTCGATGGCGCGCAGCCGGCCGAGGTCGACGGCCAGGCAGGTGGCGGAGCCGTCGGCGCTGTCGGGCATCGCGTAGACCTCTGCGAGGCTCTCCGCGCCGGACAGGTCCCGGTAGGGGGCGGTGCCGACCCACTCCTCGCCGGACAGGATGCGTTCCAGCCGGGCCCGGCCGCGCTGCCACAGTTCGCGCGGGACGAACGCGGTGATCGGGTCCGCGCCGACCGCCTCGGCGGCGGGCACGCCGAAGAATTCGGCGGCCCGGTCGCTCCACTGCGCGATCCGCCCGTCGGGGCCGATCGCGAAGGTGGCGACCCGGATGTAGTCGTAGATGGTGCCCGAGGAGGCCTGTTCCCAGCCGTCAGGGAGGGTGGCAGGCACCGTCGGGGCACCCGGCTGCTCCGGCAGTGCGGCTCGGCCGCTGCTGCCGTGCGTCGTGTTCCGTGCCGGGAAGCTGTTCAACGGACCGACCCCTCCAACCCGCGCGCCCATCCGGTGTCGAGACGACCGAGTATTTCGATGTCCGAGTATTCATCATTCGGGCGTGGACGCACACGCCCTTCAACGTCACAACATCGACTCGGGTGGTTGAACGTCCGAGTCTGCCAGTTCGAACCAGACGACCTTGCCCAGCCCCTCCGCCCTGGTTCCCCAGCGCAGCGCGAGCCGGCGGACCAGTTCGAGACCGCGCCCGCCCTCGTCGCCGGCGCTCGCGTGCCGCTCCCGGGGCGGGTCCGGCAGCGGGTCGGAGATCTCCACCAGCAGCACCTCGCCGAACGTGAGCCGGACCCCGATCGGGGCGCTGGCGTACCGGACGGCGTTCGTGACGAGTTCGCTGACCAGCAGTTCGGCGGTGTCGGTGAGTGCTTCGGCGCCCCAGTCGGCGAGTGTGTGGCGGACCAGCCGGCGGGCCCGGGAGACCGCGGTCGGCTCGGCCGGCAGGGTCCAGCCGGCGGTGGGGGCGTCCTCCCGTTCCCGGCCCAGCCGGGCCAGCAGCAGCGCCACGTCGTCGGGTTCGCGGCCCTGCTCCATGGTGTCGAGGACGGCCTCGCACGCCTGCTGGATCGAGGCGTACGGCTGTTCGAGCACGCTGATCAACCTCCCGAGTCCCACGTCCAGATCCTTGTCCCGGGACTCCACCAGCCCGTCCGTGCACAGGGCGAGCAGGCTGCCGTCGGGGATCTCCATCTCGATGGATTCGAACGGCACCCCGCCCACGCCGAGCGGCGCACCGGAGGGCAGATCGAGCACCTGGCCGGCGCCGCCGGGCAGCGGGCCGCCGGAGCGGGCCGGCTCGGCGTCGGCGCCGGGCACCACCAGGACCGGCGGGATGTGGCCGGCCTTGGTGACGGTCAGGTTGCGCCGCGCGGGGTCGAACACCGCGTAGACGCAGGTGGCGAGCAGGGCCTCGTCGGGGCCCTGGGCGAGGTCGTCGGCGAGCTCGTGGACATGCCGCAGGACCACCTCGGGCGCCAGGTCGAGGGCGGCCAGCACCCGGACCGCGGTGCGCAGCCGGCCCATCGTGGCGGCGGCCCGCAGGCCGTGACCCATCACGTCGCCGACCACCAGCGCGGTGCGCTCGCCGGGCAGCGGGATGACGTCGAACCAGTCGCCGCCGACCTCGGTGCCGCTGGAGCCCGGCACGTACCGGTACGCCACCTCGACGCCGGCCGGCTGCGGCACCTGCTGGGGCAGCAGGGTGCGCTGCAGGGTGAGCGCGGCCGTCCGCTCGCGGGCGTACAGCCGGGCGTTGTCGAGCGAGCTGCCGGCCCGGTCGGCGAGTTCGACGGTGAAGGCCAGGTCGTCGCGGTCGAAGCCCTCCCGGTAGCCGGCCCGGCTGACCACCAGCAGGCCGATCACGATGCCGCGGGCCCGCAGCGGCACCACCAGCCGGGAGTGGATGCCGAGGTCGCGGGCGGCCTCCACCTTGGGGTCGCCGGGGAAGGACAGCGCCTCCAGTTCGGCGCCGGTGAGCAGTTCGGGGACGCCGCGGCGCAGCACGCGGCCGAACACCGAGTCGTCCTCGAAGGTGATCCGGGCGCTGCGCCGGAGCATGGTCTCCACCGCCGGCCCGTCCTCGACGCCGGCCACGCCGAGCTGCAGCAGCGAGGTGCGCCGGTCGTGGCCGTGCCGGGGCAGGTCGTCACCGTGCGCGACGGCCTGCAGCAGGATCACCGCGGCGTAGTCGGCCAGCCGCGGGACCACCGCGCCGGCCAGTTCCTGGGCGATCATCGAGGCGTCCAGCAGGTCACCGACCCGGGAGCCGAACTCGTTGAGCAGCGACAGCCGCCGCCGGGCGCCCTCCACCTTGGCCACCGCACGGTAGCGCTCGGTGACGTCCATCGCGGTGCCGGAGATGCCGAGCACCCGGCCGGCCCGGTCGGTCATCCGGCTGAACGAGATCGACCGGTAGCCGCCCCGGCCGCTGTTCGGCGAGGCCAGCGTGACGTCGATGACGGGCTCGCCGGTGGCCAGTACCTGGCGCTGCAGGGCGGTGATCTCGTCGGTGGAGCGCTCCGGCATGGTCTCGCCGGTGGTGCGGCCGATGTGCGCCTCGGCGGGCAGGTTGTTCATCTCGGCCAGCGTGCGGTTGACGGCGGTGTAGCGCAGGTCGGTGTCCAGCACGGCGATGCCCAGCGGGGACTGTTCGAACAGCGCGTCGCGGACCGCGAGGTCGCGTTCGACGGCGCGCAGCGCGGCGGCCTCGGTGAGCGCGGCCTGCACGTAGGGGGCGCCGTCGCCGTCCACCAGCAGCGACAGCCGGACCTCCACCTCGACCGGCATGCCGTACCGGTCGCTGATGCCGGTGAAGCCGTGCCAGGAGCCGCGGCTCAGCGTCTCCTGGAGGGCGGCCCTGGCGCGCTGCTGGTCGGCCGGGTCGGACAGCAGGTCCTCGATCGCCCGGCCGACCAGCACCTCGCTGGGCCAGCCGAGCATCTCCTCGGCGGTCGGGCTCCACAGCACCACCCGGCCCGCGGTGTCCAGGATGACGATCGCCACCCGCACCACGTCGAGCAGGCTGCCGCCCTCGGTGCGGCGGCTCGGGTGCAGCGTGGTCGGCGCGGCCTCGGAGCGCGCGGCCGGGTACTGGCCGGGCCCGCCGGGGAACGCCCGGGCGGGGCGGCCGCGGGACGTACCGCTGCTCCGGGCGGACGGTTCGAGCCCGGCGGGGCGCTGCCCGGCGACGGGGCCGGCGGACGGCCCGGGGGTGGGCGGCGGCGGTTCGTGGCCGGGGCGGCGGCGCAGGCGGGCGCGGGCGGCCGCGCTGCCGGACCGGTCGGCGCCCCGGGGCAGTGCGGGGCCGCTCGGCCGCCGCGGCCCGCGCGGGGGCAGGCCCGACGCCTCGTGCTCTTCCCCGCCGTCACCCGGCTTCGCCACCTACGGGGCCTCCGGCCGTCGCTGGAACACGCCGCCGACGGGCTGCCGGGGCATGGGCCGTCGCCACGGCCGCGCCGAAGCCGGCCCACTGATCGTGACGAATCAAGCCGAACACTGCCATACCCAGGGAAACGCGCAGCTATCCCGGCATACGGGTCGTCTGTCCGATTGGCGTACAGAACGGGCATTTCCCTGCGCGGCCGGGGTCTCCCGTGCTCAGTGCAGGTGGCCGTCGCGGTGCAGGTCGTCGAAGAGCAACTGGTCGACCGGGGGGACGCGGTCGCGGTCGGCGTAGCCGAACCATTCGACGTCCTCGATCTCGCTGCTGGCGGCGAGGGTGCCGGTGTATTCGGCGCGGTAGCAGGCCATCCGGACGGTGGGGCCGCCCGGGTGGGCGTCGGCGTGGTAGGTGCCGGCGTGGGTGACGGTGTCGGGGCGGATGGCGACGGTGAGTTCCTCGGCGATCTCGCGGGTCAGCGTCTGCAGGTCGGTCTCGTCGCCCTCGCGCTTGCCGCCGGGGATGTAGAAGACGTCCTTGCCGCGGGGGCGCGCGCAGAGGATCCGCCCGCCCTCCAGTCGCACCCACGCCACCGTGTCGATCAGCTCTGCCATGGCCGCCCTTGCCGTTCGTACCGCTCGTCGGCTCCCGACCCTATGTCAGGGGCGCGGCGGCCCGGCGGCGGTGGCGAGGTGCTGGTTCTTCAGGTCCGGGCGGTCGGTGACCTCGGGTCCGAACCAAGGCGGCGGGGTGAAGGCGGCGGCCTCCTCCCGGTCGGTGAACTCGACCTCGACGGTGCGCAGTCCGGCCAGCCGGCCGTGGAAGGTGTCGACCACGGCCTCGCACCGGCCGAGCTGCACCACCCGGCGGGTCTTGGCGACCCGGGCCTGCTCGGTGGCGGGCCACAGCGCCTCGAACTGCTCGGCGGTGAGCGGGGTCTCCCACTCGCCGCGCACCAGGCCGGTGCCGCGCTTGACCGTCAGGGAGCACGCCCCGCCCTGGTCGCGCACCCGGGCCTCGGACCCCTCCGGCCCGATCACCAGGTAGCCCTGCCGGACTTCGAACTCCCGCCCGTCGGGGACGGTTTCGCCCGACGGCACCAGGAACTTGCGCTCGATCTCCTCAGCCAACGAAAGGCCCTCCTCGCTCGGCGTTCCGGCTCTCCCGGTGGCCGCCACGCTACGCGGCCGCGGGCGGCAGGGCCCGGAAGCTACGGGGCGCGGGTCCCCTCGGGCTGGGCCGGTCCGTCGGGGTCCTCGGCTTCGATCCAGTAGAGCTGCTTGTGACCGCGGGCCTCGTACTCGGCGGCCAGGGCCTCGGCGGCGGGGCGGGTGAGTCCGCGGGCGAGCAGGAAGCGATTGCCGTTGTCGTCCTGCCGCATGACGCGGTGCGTGGCGGGCGTGCGGTCCGGTTGTCCCATGGCGCCACACGGTAGCGGTCCGGCCCGATGGGGGGCGGGTCGGACCGCTCGGCGGGGCCAACTAGCTTACGCGCACCAGGAGTTCACCGTGCAGTACGGCGAACCAGGCGTCCGGATGCGCGGCCCAGCGGGGCCAGCCGGCGGCGATCCGGTCCAGGTCGGCGGGGGTGGCGAGGCCCTCGGCCAGGGCGGTGGCGGCGGTGTTGGAGTGCACCGTCCGCTCGGCCCAGCTCTCCGACCACCAGGCACGTTCGGCCTCGGTGGCGTACGTCCAGGTGCCGGAGGACGGCCGGACGTCGGTCAGCCCGGCGGCGTGCGCCCAGGACAGCAGTCGGCGGCCGGCGTCGGGTTCGCCGCCACTGGCCCGGGCGGTCTTCCGGTAGAGCGCCAACCATTCGTCCAGTTCGGGCACTTGGGGGTACCAGGCCATCGCGGCGTAGTCGGCGTCGCGGACCGCGATCACCCCGCCGGGGGCGGTGACCCGGCGCATCTCGCGCAGCGCGGCGACCGGGTCGGCGAGGTGCTGGAGCACCTGGTGGGCGTGCACCACGTCGAACGAGGCATCGGCGTACGGGAGTCGGTACACGTCGGCGGCCTCGAAGGTCAGCTGCTCCAGCCCGCGTTCGGCGGCGAGCGCGGCGGCCTGGGCGAGCACCTCGGCGGACGGGTCGATGCCGATCACCCGGCCGGTCGGGCCGAGCCGGTCGGCCAGGTCGGCGGTGATCGTGCCGGGCCCGCAACCGACGTCCAACAGCCGCTGCCCGGGGCGCAGTTCGGGCAGCAGATAGGCCGCGGAGTTGGCGGCGGTACGGGTGCGGTGCGAGCGCAGGACGGCGGCGTGGTGCCCATGGGTGTAGCCGGCCACGGCGGTTCCCCTCTCCCTCGAAAACGACCCTCCCAGGATAGGAAAACGTTCCATGAGTCGGACATTCACGTCTCGCACTGTGGGACGCTCTCGAATCCCCCTCGCCCGCCGGGCTCGGCCGGGCGCAGAATCGCGGGTATGGGAAAGACCTACGAACGCATCGACGACCGGCTGCGCGCGTTCATCGACAGGCAGCCCGTGTTCTTCGTGGCCACCGCCCCGCTCTCCGGCGACGGACACGTCAACCTCTCACCCAAGGGCCGGGCCGGCACCCTCGCCGTCCTCGACGAACTCACCGTCGCCTACCTGGACTTCGGCGGTTCGCACGCCGAGACCATCGCCCACCTGCGGGAGAACGGCCGGATCACCCTGATGTGGACCGCCTTCGAGGGCCCGCCGACGGTGCTGCGGGTGCACGGCCGGGGCGAGCCGGTGTTCCGCGACGACCCTCGGTTCGCCGAACTGCTCGGGCACTTCGACCCGTCCGCGGACGGCGTCGGACTGCGCGCGATCGTCCTGGTGCACGCGGAAAGGGTGAGCGACTCCTGCGGGTACGCCGTCCCGTTCATGGACTACCGCTCCGAACGGGGCCTGCACGAGCAGTTCTTCACCCGCAAGGGCGAGGAGAACTTCAGCGCCTACTGCGAGGGCAAGGACCACGTCGCCGTCAGCATCGACGGCCTGCCCTCCCTGCCGCTCCCGCTGCCGCCGCGGCCCGTACGGTGAGGGGCGCCGTCCCGTACCGAAGGAGCCCCCCATGACCACCGACCAGGAGTGGCTGCGCCACGCGATCGAACTGTCCCGGCGCTGCCCGCCGTCCCGGACGGCGTTCTCGGTGGGCGCGGTGATCGTCGGTGCGGACGGCGAGGTGCTGGCCGAAGGCTTCAGCCGGGAGGTCGACGCGGTGAACCACGCCGAGGAGGCCGCGCTCGGCAAGCTCGCGCCCGGCGATCCGCGGCTGCGCACCGCCACCGTCTACAGCACCTTGGAGCCGTGCGGGCAGCGCGCCTCCTGGCCGCACCCGTGCGCCGAGTTGATCGTCGCGGCCGGGGTGCCGCGGGTAGTGGTGGCCTGGCTGGAGCCCGCGCTGTTCGTCACCGAGGGCCGGGGCGGCGCGCTGCTCACCGCGGCGGGCGTCGAGGTGGTGGAGCTGCCGGAGCTGGCCGCGGAGGCCCGGGCGGTCAACGCGCACCTGCTGGGGTGAGCCCGGACGGCCCTCGGCCCCGGTTTTGTACGATTGTGGAACAAACACTCGTCCGAGGCCCCCGAGGAGCCCCGATGCCCGTCCTCACCCCGCCGGTCCGGGCCGTCCTGCTCGACATGGACGGCACCCTGGTCAACTCCGACGCCGTGGTCGAACGCTGCTGGCGCCGCTGGGCCGAACGGAACGGCCTCGACGCGGACGAGGCGATGCGCACCGTCCACGGCCGGCAGGGCCACCTGACCATGGCCCTGCTGCTGCCCGACCGCCCGATGGAACAGAACCTCGCCGAGAACCGGCAGATGCTCGCCGAGGAGACCGCCGACACCGACGGCGTGGTCGAAGTCCCCGGCGCCCGACGCCTGTTGGAGTCACTGGCCGGACTGCCGCACGCCCTGGTCACCTCCGCCGACGACCGCCTCGCCCGAGTCCGGATGGCCGCCGCCGACGTCCCGCTGCCCCCGCTGGTGATCACCGCCGAACACGTCGGCGCCAGCAAGCCCGACCCCGAGGGCTTCCTGAAGGCCGCCGCCGAACTCGGCGTCGCCCCCGCCGAATGCCTGGTCCTCGAGGACTCCGAAGCCGGCATCACCGCCGCCCGCGCCGCCGGCATGCCAGTCCTCGGCATCGGCCCACGCGCCGCTGCCCACCGGCCTGATCACTGGGTGGACGACCTCACCGGCGTCACCATCACAGCCGCCCCGAGCGGCGGCGAACTGGTCGTACGACTGCCCTGACGGGCACTCGGGCGCTGGGCGGGCTGCTCGTGCGGCCTCCCGGGCGGGCGTTCAGGCGTCGGCGGACTGTCGCGGGGCTGCTCTGGCGGATGCTCGGGCGTCGGCGAGGAACGCGGCAACCACTTGGACGCGGCACTCCGGGTGGCCGCTCAGCCAGGTGCCGAGCGTGTGGTCGACGGGCTGACCGTGCGACCTCCCTGGCGGCCGTTCAGGCGGCGGTCCGCCGGCAGTACGGCCTCCCTGACTCCCAACCAGGCAGCGGCGGGCCGACCATGCCCCCTCCTGCGACTGTTCAGGCGTCGGCGGGGCGGGCCAGCCATGCGGCTGGGCGCGACGGCCGTTCAGGCGTCGGCGGGGCGGGCCAGCCATGCGGCTGGGCGCGACGGCCGTTCAGGCGTCGGCGGGGCGGGCCAGCCGTGCGGCTGGGCGCGACGGCCGTTCAGGCATCGGTGAGAGACGCGGTGGCCACCTGGGCGCGGCGCTCCGGTGGGCGCCCAGGTCTGTGCCGACCCGGTCGGCGGCGGGATCGGCCGTGCGGCTGCCCCGACGGCCGTTCAGGCACCTGGCACGACGCTCCGGACCGCCCAGGTCTGTGCCGACCCGACCGGCGGCGGACTGGCCGTGCGGCTGCCCTGATGGGTTCAGGCGTCTGCAAACCGGCCGTGCAACTGCCCCAACAGCCGTTCAGGCGTCGCCGAGAAGCGCGGCAGCTACCTGGGCGCGGTGCTCCGGGTGGCCGCTCAGCCAGGTGCCGACCCAGCCAGCGGCGGACTGGCCGTGCGGCTGCCCCAACAGCCGATCAGGCCCCGGCGAGAAGCCCGGCAGCCACCTGGGCGCGACGCTCCGGGTGGCCGCTCAGCCAGGTGCCGACCCAGCCAGCGGCGCACTGGCCGTGCGGCTGCCCCAACAGCCGATCAGGCCCCGCCGAGAAGCCCGGCAGCCACCTGGGCGCGACGCTCCAAACCGCCCAGGTTTGTGCCGACCCGACCGGCGGCGAGATGGCCGTGCAACTGCCCCAACAGCCGATCAGTCGTCACCGAGAAGCGCGGCAGCTACCTGGGCGCGGTGCTCCGGGTGGCCGCTCAGCCAGGTGCCGAGCATGTGGTCGGCGCCCGGCAGAACCAGCCGGGTGTACGCGGCGCGGGTGCGCAGGGCGGTGTCCAGTGCGTCCGTCACCTCGGCCGGGATCACCTCGTCCGCCTCCGGCAGCACCAGCACCGCCCGGCCGTCGAACGCCGCGAAGGTCTCGAACGCCGTGCTGCTGCGCCAACTGCCCGGGCTGCGCAAGGTGGCCGTGAACTCCGGTGCAGCGAACGGGAGTTCCCGCACGTCGCGGGCGTACGCGGCCGGGGCCCCGAGGGCGATCGCCCGCACCCGGTCGCCGATGTCGGGCTCACCCAGCAGGTCGGCGACGGTCTGGCCGCTCATCGAGAACCCGACCAGCAGCAGTGGCCCGTCCGGCGCGTGGCGCTCCAGCACCGCACGGGCCTGACGCGCGCGGCGGGCCAGCGAGAGCTTCCCGAGCTCGCCGGTGCTCTCGCCGTGCCCGGCGAAGTCGAACACCACCGAGCGGCAGCCCGCAGCCGCCAACTCCCGGGCCAGCGGCAGGCATCGATGCCTACCGCTGTTCCCCGCGCCGTGCATCAGCAGCGCCGTACCGGGCCGGGCCGGCCCGACGGGTTCGACCACCGTGCAGGCCAGACGCTCGCCGTCCGCCTCCAGTACGGCCGCACCGGCCGCCGTCACTCGGGGACCGCCAGGCAGAACGGGTGCCCGTCCGGGTCGAGCAGCGTCACCCAGTGGTCGCCGCCCGCCTGGTGCTCCGGCTTCGTCGCGCCCGCCGCCAGCAGTTCGGCCACCGCCGGCGCCAACTCGGGCACGGTGAAGTCGAGATGGGCACGGGCCCCGTCGGACGGCCAGGCCGGAGGCCGGAACTCGCCGACCCGCTGAAAGCCGATCCGCACCGGACCGTCCCCGATGAACACGTACGCCTCGCTGCGGTACGTCACCTCCCAGCCCGTCAACAGGCGGTAGAACGCCGCCAGTCGCTCCGGGTCCGGGCAGTCCAGCACCGTCGAACTCAGCGCCCCGACCGCCCGGCGCTCTGCCATCTGCTCTTCCGTCACGGGCCAAGCGTGTCACGCGCCACCGACAGCGACTTCCCGATACGACAGGCGTCGCACGACCGGCTCGGCGACGGACGGCCGTCCCCAGCGCGGCACCTGCGGCACAGCAGGCGGGCGGGAGAGAGACCGCAGGCAGCCTGCACCGCCGAACCCGACAATTGCCGCATTGCCACCACTCCGACACGTCACCGCGGGGGGCCTCAACTCCCAACACTGCGAGTGCGGCGTAGCGACCAGGCTGGACGGAGGCCCCAGGCAACGATCTGACACCTGCCACCCGACGCGCCCCCACCCACGACAGCAACTCCCGACACTGCGAGTGCGGCACCACAACCGGGCCGGGCGGATACCCGGGCGACGACCTGCCGCACTGCCGCCAGCACCTCCACCACCGGCCCGACACCTCACCCGCCCGCGCAACGACTCCCCAATCACCGCAAGCACGCCAAGGGCAGCCGACCTCACCGAGCCGCGACCCGGCACCTACCGCACTGCCGCATCACCCCCGGCGCGTCACCCACCCGCGGCAGCAACTCCCTCGCCCGGCCGGTGCCGTGCGGCAGGCAGCGTCGCGGCCGGGAGCAGTCCGACGGCGGCCAGCAGCGCCAGGGCCGGCAGGGCGCCGTGCGGGCCGGCGCCGGAGGCGGCGGCGATGCCCAGGGTGGGGCCGACGTTCATCGCGGTCTGCTTCAGCCCGCCGACCGCGCCCGCGTACCCCGGCGGGGCGTCGCCGACCACGCTGCCGGTGGCCGTCACCATCACCACGGCGAACCCTGCCCCCAGCAGCGCCGACGCCACCGCCGTCGCGACGGGCTCCTCCCCGGCGCCACCCGGGCCGGCGAGTGCGGCAATTCCCGTCACCAGCAGCAGCGTTCCGCCGAACGCGGTGCGGCGCGGACCGTACCGGCGCAGCGCCCGCGCGGCGGCCGGGGCGCCCAGCACCATCAGCGCGGTCAGTGGCAGCATGCGCAGCGCGGTGTCCAGCGGGCCGAGGCGCAGCGCGTCCTGGAGCCGGAACGTGGTGCTGAACAGTGTGCCGAACAGCCCGGCGGAGGACGTCAGGAGCAACGCCAGCGAGCCGATCACCGGACGCGACCGGGCCACCGGACGCGGCACCACCGGCTCGGCGGTACGCCGCTCGTGGCCGACCAGCGCCACCAACAGACCTGCGGCAACGGCCAGTTCGACGACGATGCCGGCGTCGCGCCAACCCCGGTCGGGGATCCCGGCGAGGGCGTGCACCAGTACGGCGAGCGCGGCGGCGAGCAGCGCAGCGCCCGCCAGGTCGAGCCGCTGGCGACTCCGTTCGACCTCGGGCGGTCGCAGCGCGAGCGTCATGGCCGCGATCACGATGGCGACCGGCACGTTGATCCAGAACACCGCCCGCCAGCCGAACTGCGCCACCAGCGCGCCGCCGAGCAGCGGGCCCGCACCGGCCGCGATCGCGATCGCGCCCGTCCGCACCGCGACCGCCCGGCCGAGCCGCTCCGGCGGACAGCACAGCCGCAGCAGCGCGAGCGTTCCCGGCTGCAGCAGCGCCCCGAACGCGCCCTGGGCGACCCGTAACCCGATCACCCAGCCGACGTCGGGGGCGACCGCGATCCCGGCCGAGGCCGCGCCGAACCCCAGCACCCCCGCCAGCAACGTCCTCCGGTGCCCGTACCGGTCGCCGAGCCGGCCGGCCACCACCAGCAGGGCAGCGACCGCGACCAGGTAGCCGGTGCTGGTCCACTGCAACGCGGCCGCGCTCGCGCCGAGTTCGCGCCGCATGCTCGGCTGGGCGATCAGCAGCACGGTGCCGTCCAGGGCCACCAGCATCGCGGCCGCGACGCTCACCGGCAGCGCGAACCGGCTCACCGCTCACCCAGGTGCGCCACCAGAACCGCCTCCAGCAGCGCGTCCTCCCGCCCCGCCCCCAGCATCAACTCGACGCTCCCCCACCCCTGCAACTGCGCCAGCCCGTGCAGGTTCGCCCACAACGCCGCCGCTACCACCGGCGCCCGCTCCCCGTCTCCCGTGCACTCCGCCACCAGCCCGACCATCCCCCCGAACAGCGGCCCCGTCGACTCCCGCAGCCTCGGACCGCCCGCCTCCCGCCCGTCACTGCTCAGCAGGTCATGACGGAACATCAGCTCGAACATCCCGCGCCGCTCCGCCGCGAACGCCAAGTACTCCCGAGCCACCCCCTCCAACCGCCCCCTGGCCCCCTCCGCCCGCACCCCCGCGAACCGCCGCCCCAACTCCTCGAACCCCCGCCGCGCCACCGCCGACAACAACTCCCGATGCGTAGCGAAATACCGCCGCGGCGCCCCGTGCGACACCCCCGCCCGCCGCGCAATCTCCCGCAACCCCACCGCCCCCGACCCCTCCGCCAGCACCAACTCCACCCCGGCATCCACCAGGCGCTCACGCAGGGACGTCTGCCCGTCATCCATGAACACAGCATCCATAGACAGTGTCTACCAGTGCTCGATAGACACTGTCTACCACCTACTCTGACGCCATGAGCTCGCTGCCCGACTGGATGCACCCACCGCGCACGGAGGGCTGGTTCGCGGAGGATCTCGACCACCTCCCTGAGGCGCCTCGACACACCGAACTGATCGACGGAGCACTGGTCTTCACGCTCTGGCCGCAGCCGTGGTGGCACAGCCACCTCGTCACCATGCTCACCGTCGCGCTCATGGGCCAGTGCTCGCAGGGCTTCAAGGTGGGCGGAGAAATGACCATCAGGCTCGACTCCCGCAACCGGATCGAACCGGACCTGCTGGTGACCGACGCCCCGATCGACCGCGACCGCACGTGGCTCGCCCCCGAAGAGGTCACGCTGGCCGTCGAAGTCGTCTCCCCCGAATCCGCCCACCGCGACCGCACCGTCAAGCTCCGCAAGTACGCGGAAGCCGGGATCCCGCACTACTGGCGCATCGAAGACGAGGACGGCCATCCCGCCGTCCACGTCTACGAACTCGACGACGCCACCCGGATTTACGCCCCGGCCGGCATTTTCCGGGGCGCACTCCAACGTCCGGTCCCGTTCAAGATCGACCTCGACCTCGACCAACTCGTCGCCGATCTCTGACCGAACGCACCGAAGGGGCCGGGAACCTCAACCAGCGGGAGCATGCACCCAACCGGCAATCAGTAGTGGTAGCGGGCCGCCAGAATGACGATTTCCCGGTCCGTGACCAGGTAGACGAGACGGTGCTCGTCATCGATCCGTCGCGACCAGGCCCCGGGCAGGTGGTACTTCAGCGGCTCGGGCTTGCCGATCCCCGCGAACGGGTCGCGCATGGCATCTTCAATGAGCTTGTTGATCCGGGCGAGCATCTTGCGGTCGCTCTTGAGCCAGGACGTGTAGTCCTCCCAGCCGCCCTCTTCAAAGACGAGCCTCACGCGGCGCCCTTCTCGGCATCCGCCTCATCAGGGTCGATGAGCTCCCGCTCGGAGAGTCCTGCGCCGCCAAGGGCGTTCTCGTACGCCTTGAGCAGGCGGCGGGCGTTCACCGGCGAGCGCAGCAGGTAGGAACCCTCGCGAAGGGCGGCGTAGTCCTCGGCCGACACGAGTACGGCGTTGCCGTGCTTGGAGACAATTTCAATGGCCTCGTGGTCGTCGTTGACCTTCTTGATCAACGGGAAGAGAGCCTTGCGCGCCTCGCTGGCAGTGATCGACATCGACTGAACTCCCTCCAAGACTGGTACCACATAACGTACCACTCAGGCGGTTCAGTGGGCTGAAAAGTCGGCGCCAGGTCAGCACGGAAAAGCGGACGGGCCCGCCTCAAGAGAGACGAACCCCGTCCGACCTGCGCAGATAACGCCCGAACTAGACGTTGAAGCGGAACTCCACCACGTCGCCGTCCTGCATGACGTAGTCCTTGCCTTCGATGCGGGCCTTGCCCTTGGCGCGGGCTTCGGCGATGGAGCCGGTGGCGACGAGGTCTTCGAAGGAGGTGACCTCGGCCTTGATGAAGCCCTTTTGGAAGTCGGTGTGGATGACGCCGGCGGCCTCGGGGGCGGTGGCGCCCTGCTTGATGGTCCAGGCGCGGGCTTCCTTGGGGCCTGCCGTGAGGTAGGTCTGGAGGCCGAGGGTGGCGAAGCCGACGCGGGCGAGGGTGGCGAGGCCGGGCTCGTCCTGGCCCATGGACTGGAGGAGTTCGAGGGCCTCGTCGTCCTCGAGTTCGATGAGCTCGGACTCGATCTTGGCGTTGAGGAAGATGGCCTCGGCGGGGGCGACCAGGGCGCGCTGGGTGTTCTTGAAGTCCTCGTCGGAGAGGGCGTCCTCGTCGACGTTGAAGACGTAGAGGAACGGCTTCGCGGTCATCAGGTGGAGGTCGCGGACGAGGGTGGTGTCGAAGCCGGCCTCGAAGAGGGTCTTGCCGGTTTCCAGGACGGCCTGGGCGGCCTCGGCGGCGGCGAGGACGGGGGCGGTGTCCTTCTTGAGCCGGGCTTCCTTCTGGAGCCGGGGCAGCGCCTTCTCGATGGTCTGCAGGTCGGCGAGGATCAGCTCGGTGTGGATGGTGTCGATGTCGTCCTTGGGGGACACCTTGCCGTCGACGTGGACCACGTCGGGGTCGGTGAAGGCACGGACGACCTGGCAGATCGCGTTGGCCTCGCGGATGTTGGCGAGGAACTTGTTGCCCAGGCCCTCGCCCTCGCTGGCGCCGCGGACGATGCCGGCGATGTCCACGAAGTCGACGGTGGCGGGCAGGATGCGCTGCGAGCCGAAGATCTCGGCGAGCTTGTCCAGCCGCGGGTCCGGGACGCCGACGACGCCCACGTTGGGCTCGATGGTGGCGAACGGGTAGTTGGCCGCCAGCACGTCGTTCTTGGTCAGGGCGTTGAACAGGGTCGACTTGCCGACGTTCGGCAGGCCGACGATTCCGATCGTGAGCGACATGGAGAGTGGTGTCCCGTGGCTTGGAGGGCGTCGAGGTGGCCCGGTGCGGGCCGATCCCCCAGTCTACGGGGCGTGCGCGGGCCCGAAGCAGCGTGGTGGGGCGTGCACCGGCCGGACACGGACCAATTGCCGGGAAGCCATTACACAGGGTGTCGATGATCGGACCGTACGTTGGTCGGGTGGAGCAGAGCATCCGTACCCAGCCGCCAGGGCCGAGAAGACGAGCGCCGGGGCGCGGCGCCGACGAGGCCGCCGTTCCGGGGCAGATCCGGCCCCCAGAGTCCCGGTTGCGGACGGCCGCCGACGGCCGGACCGGGCCGCCCGCCGTGCAGTGGCTGCAGCGGCTGCCGCACCGGCTGCTGGCTGCCCGCCGGAGGCGGGCGGGCGGGCGGCCCGCCCGGCTTACGGCGGTGGGCACCGGGGTGGTCGCGGTGGCCGGGACGCTGGTGGCCGCGGGGGTGGACCGGCTGGTGTTCGGGGGGCTCGGGGTGCTGTTCGGGCTCGGCTATCTGGTGGTGTGCTTCCAGCTGGCCGTGCGGGTGCGGTACCCGGACCTCCCGGCGGCCCCGATCTGTGGGCCGATCGCGTTCGCGGCGGCGCTGGTGCTGCTGCAGCCGGGTGCCACCAACGGCGTCACCGGGCAGGTGGTGGCGCTGGCCGGCGGACTGGCGCTGCGTGCGGGCTGGCTGTTCACCGGCACCGGCCTGGCCGCCGCGATCGTCACCGCGCGTTACATCGCCCAGCGCCGCCGCCACCGGGCCCGGTAGATCGCCCAGCGCCGCCGCCACCGCACTCGCTAGGTCAGGGAGCGGGCGGCGGCCATCGCCGCGCCGACGATGCCCGCGTCGTTGCGGAGCTCGGCGGGGACGATCTCGGCGCGGCGGTCCTTGAGCAGGGGCAGGAACTTCTCGTGCTTGCGGCTGACGCCGCCGCCGACGATGACCAGCTGCGGGGAGAAGAGCATCTCGACCAGGTCGAGGTACTCGTCGACCCGCCCGGCCCACTGGGGCCAGCTGAGGTCGTGGCGTTCCTTGGCGGCGGAGGAGGCGCGCCGTTCGGCGTCCTTGCCGCGCATCTCGAGGTGGCCGAGTTCAGTGTTGGGGACGAGCACGCCGTCGGAGAACAGCGCGCTGCCGATGCCGGTGCCGAAGGTGAGCAGCAGGACCACGCCTGAGCGGCCGCGGCCGGCGCCGTGGGTGACTTCGGCGAGGCCGGCCGCGTCGGCGTCGTTGACCACGGTGGCGGGCATGCCGAGCGCCTCGGTGAAGCGGCCGGCGGCGTCCAGGCCGATCCAGCTCTTGTCGACGTTGGCGGCGGTGCGGGTCTGCCCGTCGACGACCACGCCGGGGAAGGTCAGGCCGACCGGCCCGTGGTGGCCGAAGTGCCGGACGACCTCGCAGACCGCGTCGATCACCGCGTCCGGGCCGGACGGGTGCGGGGTGAGCACCTTGAGCCGCTCCTGCGCGAGCACGCCCTTGTCCAGGTCGACCGGTGCGCCCTTGATGCCCGAGCCGCCGATGTCCACGCCGAAGACCGTCGTCACTGCCGTCGCCTTCCGTACCGCCGGGGGCCTCCGCTGCCCGCCTGCTCTCGCACCAACGTACGGGGGTGCGGGGGCGGGCGCAGCCGTTCCCGGACGGTCGGCGCCCGCACGAGCGACGCCCGGGCCCCTCGGGAGAGGGATCCGGGCGTCGGACGGCTTACGTGGGCTGACGGGCGGTCAGAGCTTGCCGGCGGCCTCGGCGCGCAGGTCGCGGCGGAGCTCCTTGGGGAGCGAGAAGATCAGGTGCTCCTCGGCGGTCTTGACGATCTGCACGTCCTCGAAGCCGTGGGCGGCGAGCAGCTGCAGCACGCCGTCGACCAGGATCTCCGGCACGGACGCGCCACTGGTCAGGCCGACCGTCTGCACGCCCTCCAGCCAGGCGAGGTCGATCTCGTCGGCGAAGTCGACCAGGTGGGCGGCCTTGGCGCCGTACTCCAGGCCGACCTCGACCAGGCGGACCGAGTTGGAGGAGTTCTTCGAGCCGACCACGATCAGCAGGTCCGCCTCGGGGGCGAGCTGCTTGACGGCGACCTGGCGGTTCTGGGTGGCGTAGCAGATGTCGTCGCTGGGCGGCGAGACCAGCAGCGGGAAGCGCTCCTTGAGGGCGCCGACGGTCTCCATGGTCTCGTCCACGGAGAGGGTGGTCTGGGAGAGCCAGACCAGCTTGGACTCGTCGCGGACCTTCACGTTGGCGACGTCCTCGGCACCGTCCACCAGGTGGATCCGGTCCGGGGCCTCGCCCATCGTGCCGACGACCTCCTCGTGGCCCTCGTGGCCGATCAGCAGGATGTCGTAGTCCTCGTCGGCGAACCGGCGGGCCTCCTTGTGCACCTTGGTGACCAGCGGGCAGGTCGCGTCGATGGTGGCGAGCTTGCCGGCCTCGGCCTCGTCGTGCACCGACGGGGCGACACCGTGCGCGGAGAACACCACGATCGCGCCCTCGGGCACCTCCTCCGTCTCGTCGACGAAGATCGCGCCCTGCTTCTCCAGGGTCTGCACGACGTACTTGTTGTGGACGATCTGCTTACGGACGTAGATGGGCGCCCCGTACTGCTCCAGGGCCTTCTCCACGGCAATCACGGCGCGGTCGACACCCGCGCAGTAGCCACGGGGGGCGGCGAGCAGGACACGGCGCTGAGCACTGGCGGACATGGCTCCATCGTACGGGCGAGTCCCGCCCGCACGGACGCGAGTCGCCACTGTCGGGGCGGGTGCGGCCGGTGGAATGGCGAGGGTGAGCACACAGGCGGCTTCGACGGAACTGCGGCGCACTCTCGGGGTGCGCGATCTGATGGTGTACGGGCTGCTGTTCATCGCCCCGATGGCGCCGGTCGGCGTGTTCGGCGTGCTGGACGCGAAGAGCCACGGGGCGGTGGCCGCCGTCTACTTGGTGGCCACCGTGGCGATGGGGTTCACCGCCTTGTCCTACGCCGAGATGGTGCGGGCGGTGCCCCGGGCCGGGTCGGTGTTCGCGTACGCGCGGGCCGGACTGGGCGAGGGGCCGGGGTTCATCGCCGGGTGGATGGCGATGCTCGATTACTTGCTGATTCCCGCGGTCGCGTACCTGTTCTCCGGCATCGCACTGAACTCGCTGGTGCCGGGCGTCTCCCGGTGGGTGTGGACCACGCTGGCGGTGCTGATCACCACCGCGCTCAACCTGATCGGGGTACGGACGGCGGCCGTGGTTGGCTTCGCGGTGCTGGCCATGGAGATCGTGGTGCTGACGGTGTTCGTGGTCGCGGCCTCGGTGGAACTCGCGCTGCACGGGGCGGCCCGGGACTGGGGGTCCCCGTTCGGGGGAACCGGCGGGTTCTCGTTGACGGCGGTGCTGTCGGCGGTGTCCGTCGCCGTGCTCTCCTACCTCGGCTTCGACGCGATCGCCTCGTTCGTGGAAGAAGCGGTCGGCGCGTCGGCGGCGGTCGCCAGGGCCGTGCTGTGGTGCCTGGCGCTGGCCGGCCTGCTGTTCGTCGTCCAGACCTACCTGGCGGCGGTGCTGGAACCCATGACACCGAGCCAGCTGGCCGCCGACCCGGCCGCGCAGGGGTCGGCGTTCTACGACACCGTCGAAGCCGCCGTCGGGCACTGGCTGCACGTGCTGATCGCCGCGTCCAAGGCGATCGGCGCCGCGTTCGCCGCGCTGGCCGGGCAGGCCGCCGCCGGGCGGCTGGTGTTCGCGATGGGACGGGAGGGGCGGCTGCCGCGGCGGCTCGGCGTGGTCGAGGAACGCACGTCCACCCCGCGGCGGGCGCTGCTGACTGCCGCCGTCATCACGCTGGTGGCCGCCGTCTGGGCCGCCCGCCGCGACGACGGACTCGACCGGCTCACCTCGGTGGTCAACGTCGGCGCGCTCACCGCGTTCATCCTGCTGCACGCCTCAGTGGTGGGCTGGTACATGGTGCGCGGCCACTCCCGCGACTGGCTGCGCCACGCCGTCGTTCCGCTGCTGGGCATCGCGGTGATCGTCGCGGTGCTGGTGGAGGCTTCGCACACGGCGCTGATCGTGGGCGGGATCTGGCTGGCGGTGGGCTTGTTGGTGTTGCTGGCGGGGATGCGAGGTCAGGGGCGCGGGGAACGGCGCGAAGCGGGAGGCACCCGACCGCGAGATCGCGACGCAGGACAATGACCCGCACGTGATCGCGACCTTGCGGACGTGCGCTCCTTGCCCGCGCCCTGTCGCCCTGTTCGCATAGCCTCTGGGAATGGCTAATGCGAGCAGTCCCGAAGCGCCCCTGCCCGTGGCTAAGGTCTCGGCGCTGATCGGCGGGTGGGTCGATCGGCTGGGCGAGGTGTGGGTGGAGGGGCAGATCGCGCAGCTCTCGCGGCGGCCGGGGGCGGGGATGGTGTTCCTGACGCTGCGCGACCCCGATCGGGACGTCTCGTTGACCGTGACGTGCTTCCGGTCGGTGTTCGAGCAGGTCGCGGATGCCGTGCAGGAGGGGTCGCGGGTGATCGTGCTGGCGAAGCCGGAGTGGTACACGGCGCGCGGCACGCTGTCGTTGCGGGCGTCCGAGATCCGGCTCGTCGGGTTGGGTGAACTGCTGGCCCGGCTGGAGCAGTTGAAGCGCAAGCTGTTCGCCGAGGGGCTGTTCGAGGAGTCCCGGAAGAAGCCGTTGCCGTTCCTGCCGGGCTGTGTGGGCCTGGTGACCGGTCGGGGTTCGGCGGCCGAGCGGGACGTGCTGGAGAACGCCCGGCGGCGGTGGCCGGCGGTGCGGTTCGAGGTGCGGAACGTGCTGGTGCAGGGGCCGCAGGCGGTGTCGCAGGTGAGTGCCGCGGTGCGCGAGCTGGACGCGCATCCGGACGTCGAGGTGATCGTGGTGGCGCGCGGCGGCGGCAGCGTGGAGGACCTGCTGCCGTTCTCCGACGAGGAGTTGGTGCGGACGGTGGCGGCGGCCCGGACGCCGGTGGTGAGCGCGATCGGGCACGAGCCGGACCAGCCGCTGCTGGACTTCGTCGCGGACCTGCGGGCGTCCACGCCGACCGACGCGGCGAAGCGGGTGGTGCCGGACGTGGGCGAGGAGCTGGCCCGGGTGCGGCAGTTGCGGGACCGGGCGCGGCGGTACGTGGTGCACCGGGTGGACCGGGAGGCGGCGGGCCTGGCGTCGGTGCGCAGCCGTCCGGCGCTGGCGGCACCGACCGAGGCGGTGGCGGCGCGCGGCGCGGAGGTGACGGCGCTGGTGGAGCGGGCCCGCCGGGTGCTGGGGCACCGGCTGGACCACGCGCAGACCGACCTCGGCCACGCGCTGGCCCGGGTAGTGGCGCTGTCACCGCTGGCCACCCTGGAGCGCGGGTACGCGGTGCTGCAGCGCGAGGACGGCGCGGTGGTGACGGACCCGGCGCAGGTCGCCGGCGGCGAGGCGCTGCACGCCCGGGTGGCGGGCGGCGCGTTCGAGGTGCGGGTGCCCGAGCAGGGCTGACGGCTCAGTCGGGGAGGTCGGTGAGCAGCCGCTGGCGGGAGAGCGCGGTGGAGTGCTCATGGAAGCCGAGGCTGCGGTAGAGCGCCTCGCCGCCCTCGCTGGCGTGCAGGTCGATCCGGGTGGCGCGGCGTTCGTCGAACCAGGCGAGCAGCGCCTCGGTGCAGGCACGGGCGTGGCCCCGGCCGCGGTGGTCGGGGTCGGTGCAGATGCTGAAGACGAAGCCGAACAGGCCGTCGGGGTGGCCGGGGGCGGGCAGTCGCTGTTCCAGGGTGCCGACGGCGCAGCTGGCGAGCCGGCCGGGGTTGTCCGGGTCGTCGATCACGTACGCCTGCAGGCGCCGGTCGGGCTCGGCGAGCCGGCGGGCCATCAGGTCGTGGGCGGTGTGCTGCCAGTGGCCGGGGCGCGATTCGCCCTGCATGGACTCGAACATCAGCGTGCGCAGGCGGACGAGTTCGGCGGCGTCCTCGGGGCGGGCCGGGCGTGGGGTGCTCATGTGCGGCAGCGTAGGCGGGGGCGCAAGTGCTTTGTCCGGGCGAGCCCCTAGGGTGGGCGGCATGGCTGATCAGCAGGGTGCGGATGTCGAGCAGGTGCTCGGGTACGAGCAGGCGCGGGACGAGCTGCTGGAGGTGGTCCGGCGGCTGGAGACAGGGGGGACGACGCTCGAGGAGTCGCTGGCGCTGTGGGAGCGCGGCGAGCAGCTGGCGAAGGTGTGCCAGCGCTGGCTGGACGGTGCCCGGGCCCGGTTGGACGCGGCGCTGGCGGCCGAGGAGTCCGCCGGCGAGTAGCCGCGCCGGAGGTGTGGCGCGCATCACAGTGGATCTTGGGAATGGTTTAACTTTCACCGAAGTTGAATCGGTCTGTACGGCACCGGCCGTGCCCCGAACCGCCCCACAGCTTTGAGGTAGGACAACGCCATGACCCTGGCCCTCGACGCCGCCGCCCAGGACCTGCTCTTCCGCGAGGCCCGCACCGCCAACACCTTCTCGGACGAGCAGGTCAGCGACGAGCAGATCCAGGCGATCTACGAGCTGGTGAAGTTCGGCCCGACCGCGTTCAACCAGCAGCCGCTGCGCATCGTCCTGGTCCGCTCCGAGGAGGGCCGCGCCCGCCTGGTGCAGCACATGGCCGAGGGCAACCAGGCCAAGACCGCCGGCGCGCCGCTGGTCGCCATCCTGGCCGCCGACAACGAGTTCCACGAGGAGCTCCCCTCGCAGCTGCCGCACTTCCCGCAGGCCAAGGACATGTTCTTCAGCGAGCGCCCGGTCCGCGAGTCCTCCGCCGCGCTGAACGGCGCCCTGCAGGCCGCCTACTTCATCATCGGCGTGCGCGCCGCCGGCCTGGCCGCGGGCCCGATGACCGGCTACAACGCCGAGGGCATCAACAAGGAGTTCTTCGGCGACGGCGACCACTCGGTGCTGGCCGTCGTCAACATCGGCAAGCCGGGCGAGGACGCCTGGTTCCCGCGCAGCCCGCGCCTGGCCTACGACGAGGTCGTCACCACCGTCTGAGTCCGCTCGGCACCGTGACAGCGAAGGCCCCCGCCGTTCCCCGGCGGGGGCCTTCCGCGTACTCGCGTGACTACTTCAGCGACTCGGCGAGCTGCGCGAGCTCCTCGTACGAGGCGGTGCCGGTGAGCACCGTGGTGCCCTTGTCGCCGGCCGGGCGGGTCAGCGCCCGGTAGTGGTCGCCCTGCACCCGCTGCCACTCCTGGCCGGCCACCGTGGAGGTGCCGTCCGGCTTGCCGCCGGGCACGTTCTTGGCGACCACGTCGTCGGGCTTGCCGTCGCTCTGCTCGACCGCCGCGTACTGGCCGGAGGCGGTGCTGAGGCCCAGGTGCCAGACGGCGTGGCCCTTGTCACTCGGGCTGTAGCTCACCGAGGTGGCCTGCCAGCCCTCCGGCAGGGGCTGCGGGCCGAGCAGCGGGTACGGCGCGGCGCGCTTCGCCGAGGACAGTTCCGCCTGGAACGGCACCCGGTGCACGCCGCCCTTGCCGTCCGCGCTGGGGATGCTGAAGTACGCGACCGCCACCACGACGCCGACCGCCGCCATCGACAGGACCATGTCCCGTACCGACTGACGGCCCTTCTTGCTGCTGTTGCCTGCCACCCGCCCATGGTAGGCGGCGCTTACCAAAGACCGGCGCTCGGGCCGCCCCGTCACGGTGCGCGAGGAGTGCGCCGCAGACTCCCGTTCCACCTGCCGATACGATCGCAACAACCCTCGCAGCAGCGCCGGTGACCCTCCGTGACCCGATGCTGACTTGTCGTCGCGTACAGAGAGGTAACGACGATGACCACGCAGTACCCGCACCACCTTCCCAGCGCCCTGGAGGTCGCGCCGGAAGCCCCCGACCGCAACCTGGCCCTCGAACTGGTCCGGGTCACCGAGGCCGCCGCGATGGCCGCCGGCCGCTGGGTCGGCCGGGGCGACAAGAACGGCGCCGACGGCGCGGCCGTGAAGGCGATGCGCACCCTGGTGTCCACCGTCTCGATGAACGGTGTCGTCGTCATCGGCGAGGGCGAGAAGGACGAAGCCCCGATGCTGTACAACGGCGAGCGGGTCGGCGACGGCACCGGCGCCGAATGCGACGTGGCGGTCGACCCGGTGGACGGCACCACGCTGACCGCCAAGGGCATGAACAACGCCGTCGCGGTCCTCGCGGTCGCCGACCGCGGCACCATGTTCGACCCCAGCGCGGTCTTCTACATGGACAAGCTGGTCTGCGGCCCCGAGGCCGCCGACTTCGTCGACATCACCGCCCCCGCGGCCGTCAACATCCGCCGGGTCGCCAAGGCCAAGGGCTCCGCCGTCGAGGACGTCACCGTCGTCGTCCTCGACCGGCCCCGCCACGACGGCCTGGTCAGGGAGATCCGCGAGGCCGGCGCCCGGATCAAGTTCATCTCCGACGGCGACGTGGCCGGCGCGATCATGGCGGCCCGCGAGGGCACCGGCGTCGACCTGCTGATGGGCATCGGCGGCACCCCCGAGGGCATCATCGCGGCCTGCGCGATGAAGTGCATGGGCGGCACCATCCAGGGCCGGCTGTGGCCCAAGGACGAGGCCGAGAAGCGCAAGGCGCTGGACGCCGGCCACGACCTGGACCGGGTGCTGCACACCGACGACCTGGTCAGCGGCGAGAACGTGTTCTTCGTCGCCACCGGCATCACCGACGGCGAGCTGCTGCGCGGCGTCCACTACCGCTCGGAGACCGCCACCACCTCGTCGCTGGTGATGCGCTCCAAGAGCGGAACGATCCGGCAGATCGACTCCACCCACAAGCTGTCGAAGCTGCGGGCCTACAGCGCGATCGACTTCGGCCGGGCCAACTGAGGCCGGACCGGCGCGTACGCGAACGAGACGCCCGCGAACGGGCGTTGACCGGTCGGCGATGACGGATCGGCGTTGACCGGTCGGCGATGACGGATCGGCGTTGACCGGTCGGCGATGACGAACAGGCGTTCAGGGGCCGCCGGGGAGAACCTCCCCGGCCGGCCCCGCGTCCGTTCTCAGCCTGCTATCCGGCCCGTCAGGCGCCTGGCGTCCAGCAGTTCGGCCTCCCGGCGGCGCCGACGGGCGAGCACCACGCGGCGCTCGGCGGCCGTCAGCCCGCCCCAGACGCCGTACGGCTCGGGCTGGGCCAGCGCGTGCTCGCGGCATTCGAGCAGCACCGGGCAGCGCGCACAGACCCGCTTGGCCTGCTCCTCGCGGGAGAGCCGGGTGGCCGTCGGCTCCTTGGAGGGAGCGAAGAACAACCCGGCCTCGTCGCTGCGGCAGGCGGCCGAAGTGTGCCAGGGGCTGTCGTCCTGATCCGGCGGGGCCGCGGGGCGGCGGGCGGCGGCGGTGGACTCGATCGGATGCAGCACGGTGACTCCTGACCAGGCTCAAGGCTCGGGGATCGGTCGCCTCCTGCCCGACTGCCCCGTGCTCCCTCGCCGTGGCACCGTCGCCGACCCGCGGGGTCACAGCCGTACAGGAACGATGTGCGATTGGAACTACCCCGCCGCCCCCGGATTCATGCACACCGCACGCAATCGACTACCCAGTGCACTCGGAACAACGACGAGTGCCGCCAGGTGAGTTGACGCCCCGTGAGGTTTCCGCAGGTCAGCCCTCCAGCTGCCGGCGCACCCACTCCTTGAGCTTCTTGCCGCGCTTCGGCCTGGCCTCGCAGCCACCGAACACCGCCGCGCCCTTGATCCGCACCACCGGCGCGTACGGGTCCGGCGAGGTCTGCTCGCGGACGTCGAAACCGCCGAAGATGCCGGCGCCGCTGCCCTGCAGGGTGACGTTCTCCGGGACCCGGATCTCGACGCCGCCGAACACCGCGATCACCTCGATGACCACCTCGGGCGACTCGAACACCGCGTCGGTCAGGTCGATCTCGACGCCGCCGAACACGGCCACGGCCTTCAGGTGCGAGCCCACCCGCCAGCGGCCCTTGCGGGCGGCGCCGCCGAACACCGCGAGCATCGTGGGCGATTCGGCCCGGGCCGGCGGCAGCGGCGGCTGCTGCGGGGCAGCGGCCGGGGCGTCCAGCGGCGGCTTGGTCAGGTTGTGCCGGATCGGCCCCGGGTGGCTGGGCAGATCGCGGGTGAGCGGCTCCAGTTCGCCGAAGGTGCGGGCGTTGTAGGCGGCCTCGATCCGTTCGGCGTGCTCGTCGACGGTGAGCCGGCCCTCCGCGTAGGCGTCCCGCAGCAGGTCGGCGACCCGCTCGCGGTCGGCGTCGGCGGCCCGGAGCTCGCCGGCCAGGTCGGTGCCGGGAGCCGGCGCGGGCTCGTTCTTCTTCATCGGGGCGGGCGGCTGGCCCTGCGGCTGCTGCTGCTCGGGAGAGTTGTCCACGTCACAAGCCTAGCGAGCCCGCTCCCGGCCCGAACGCCGGTTCGACGCAATGCGCGTGGCACGGACCGGAAGCGCGGCGGGCGCGTACGGATGACGCGAGCGGGCGGCTCACTCACGGGCGCGCGCGCGTGACCCGCGTCACGCAGGCCGACCTGAGCGCCGGGGCCGTGCTCCGTGCGCCTAACCTGGAGGGTGCCTCGTCGACGACGCCGAAAGAACTGAAGGATCTCCCCCATGGCTTCAGAGTTCGCCTACCGCGACCTGCTCCCGCTCGGTGCGGACACCACCCCGTACCGCAAGCTCACCTCCGAGGGCGTCTCCACCTTCGAGGCCGGCGGCCGCACCTTCCTGCAGGTCGAGCCGGAGGCCCTGCGGCTGCTCACCGCCGAGGCGATGCACGACATCTCGCACTACCTGCGCCCGGCCCACCTGGCCCAGCTGCGCCGTATCCTGGACGACCCGGACGCCAGCCCGAACGACCGCTTCGTCGCGCTGGACCTGCTGAAGAACGTCAACATCTCGGCCGGCGGCATCCTCCCGATGTGCCAGGACACCGGCACCGCGATCGTGATGGGCAAGCGCGGCCAGAACGTGCTGACCTCCGGTCAGGACGAGTCGGCGATCGCCCGCGGCGTGTACGACGCGTACACCAAGCTGAACCTGCGCTACTCCCAGATGGCCCCCGTGACCATGTGGGACGAGAAGAACACCGGCAACAACCTGCCGGCCCAGATCGAGCTGTACGCCACCGACGGGGACGCCTACAAGTTCCTGTTCATGGCCAAGGGCGGCGGCTCGGCGAACAAGTCGTACCTGTACCAGGAGACCAAGGCGATCCTCAACGAATCGTCGATGCTCAACTTCCTGGAGCAGAAGATCCGTTCGCTCGGCACCGCGGCCTGCCCGCCGTACCACCTGGCGATCGTGGTCGGCGGCACCAGCGCCGAATTCGCCCTGAAGACCGCGAAGTACGCCTCCGCGCACTACCTGGACAACCTGCCGACCGGCGGCGACGCCAAGACCGGCCACGGCTTCCGCGACCTGGAGCTGGAGCAGAAGGTCTTCGAACTCACCCAGAAGATCGGCATCGGCGCCCAGTTCGGCGGCAAGTACTTCTGCCACGACGTCCGCGTCATCCGCCTCCCCCGCCACGGTGCCTCGCTGCCCGTCGCGATGGCCGTCTCCTGCTCGGCCGACCGCCAGGCGCTCGGCAAGATCACCGCCGAGGGCGTGTTCCTGGAGCAGCTGGAGACCGAGCCGGCCAAGTACCTGCCGGAGACCACCGAGGCCCACCTGGACGGCGACGTGGTCCGGGTCGACCTCAACCAGCCGATGGCCGCGATCCGCGAGCAGCTCTCCAAGTACCCCGTGAAGACCCGGCTTTCGCTCTCCGGCACGCTGGTCGTCGCCCGCGACATCGCGCACGCCAAGATCAAGGAGCGCCTGGACGCCGGCGAGGGCATGCCGCAGTACATGAAGGACCACCCGGTCTACTACGCCGGCCCCGCCAAGACCCCCGAGGGCTACGCGTCCGGCTCCTTCGGCCCCACCACGGCCGGCCGGATGGACTCCTACGTCGACCAGTTCCAGGCCGCGGGCGGCTCGATGGTCATGCTCGCCAAGGGCAACCGCTCCAAGCAGGTCACCAAGGCCTGCAACGAGCACGGCGGCTTCTACCTCGGCTCGATCGGCGGCCCGGCGGCGCGACTCGCGCAGGACTGCATCAAGAAGGTCGAGGTCCTGGAGTACCCCGAGCTCGGCATGGAGGCCGTCTGGCGCATCGAGGTCGAGGACTTCCCGGCGTTCATCGTGGTGGACGACAAGGGCAACGACTTCTTCGCCGAGGTCACGGACGGCCCGCTGATCACCAACCTGCGGGTGCGCTCGGCGCAGTGACCCGCTGAAACGGGACGAGCCCCGGCCGGTGAGGGTCGGGGCTCGTTCTGGTGACGTGGGTGCGGGCGTCGGTCACGGGGTGTTCGGGATGGTGCCGAGCGGCTCGAACTTCTCGTCGTCGTTCGGCGCGACCGGCTTCTCGACCCGCTCCACGGACGGGGCCGCCGGCTGCCCGGCCAGCACCTCGAAGGCGCGCTCGATCGCGGTCTGGTCGATGGGCTCGGCGATGTGTTCGACCGGGGCCGGGGTCTGGCCCGGCGGGGGAACGAGGGTGGTGGTCTCGTCGGCCATGGGGTGGGCCGCCTTTCAGCTGAGGATGGTTCACCCGGACGACTCTCCCCGGGCGTGCGGCCAGTATCGTAGGGGCCGCTAAATGTCTCATAAACGTCGCACCTCGCATCCGCTTGGTGGACGTTTGCTCGCACCCTCATAAGCTGACGCCCCCACACGACCGGCGTCAGCGTGAGGGACAGACGGTTCATCGGCCACAGGGGAGGACATGGAGCTTCAGGGCACGCGCTCCGCCGAGGCGTTGCGCTTCCAAGTGCTCGGCCCTGTCCAGGCATGGCGCGGTGACGCTCCGTTGGCGCTCGGATCGCCGCAACAGCAGGCGGTCCTGGTCGCCCTGCTGCTCGGCGAGGGCCGCCCGGTGACCACCGATGACCTGGTGGACGGCATCTGGGGCGACCGCACCCCGCCGCAGGCGGTCGCCGCGCTGCGCACCTACATCTCCCGGCTGCGCTCGGTACTGGAGCCGAACCGGGAAGTCCGCAAACCCGCCGAGGTGCTGGTTTCGGTGAGCGACGGCTACGCGTTGCGGATCTCGCCGGAATCCATGGACCTGGCGGTCTTCGAACAGCGGGTCGCAGAGGCCGCGAACGCGCGCGCCGACGGAGCGTTCCGCGCCGCTCACGACGGGCTGGTCTCGGCGCTCGACCTGTGGAGCGGACGCCCGCTTCCGGGAGTGCCGGGGCCCTACGCCGAGTCGCAGCGCAGCCGGTTGACGGAGCGCCGGCTGACGGTGGCCGAGGAGCGCTGCGCGATGGCGCTGGAGATCGGCCTGCACGCCGATGTCGTCTCCGAGCTCAACTCGCTGTCCACCGCCCATCCACTGCGCGAGCGGCTGCGCGAGCTGCTGATGCTGGCGCTGTACCGCAGCGGCCGGCAGGCCGAGTCCCTGGGTGTGTACGCGGACACCCGGAAGCTGCTGATCGAGGAACTGGGCGTCGAGCCCGGCACCGCGCTGGCCGCGATGCACGCCCGCATCCTGGCCGGGGACCCGGACTTGATGGCGGTGCTCGCCGTCCCGCCGAAGCTCGCCGCGGAGGAGTCGGCGCCGTTCGTTCCCCCGGCTCAACTCCCGGCCGATGTATCGGACTTCAGCGGTCGCAGCAAGATTGTGAACGAGCTCCGGGACGTGCTGAGGGCGGGTTCCGGCCAAGCCGTGGTCGTCACCTCGCTGGCCGGCATCGGCGGTGTCGGGAAGACCACCCTCGCGGTGCACGTGGCACACCTGCTGCGGCCGGACTTTCCGGACGGGCAGCTGTACGTGGACCTGCGCGGCGCGGGTGCGTCCCCGGCCGACCCGGCTGTCGTGCTCGGTGACTTCCTGCACGCGCTGGGCGCGCCCGACGCCCCCGACTCGTTGGACCAGCGCGCCGCGCTGTACCGATCACTGCTGGCCGACAAGCGGATGCTGATCCTGCTCGACAACGCCCGCGACGCCCAGCAGTTGAGGCCGCTGATCCCGGGCGTATCCGGCAACGCCGTGATGGTGACCAGCCGTTCGCGGCTGGCGGAGATCCCCGGCGCGCACCTGGTGGACATCGAGGAGCTGACCCCGGACGAGGCGCTCGCACTGTTCTCGGCGATCGTCGGCGTCGAGCGGGTGGCCGCCGAACCCGAGGCCGCGCTCCAGGTGGTGACCTTCTGCGGCTTCCTGCCGTTGGCGGTCCGCATCGCCGCTGCCCGGCTGGCCAGCCGGCCTCGTTGGAGCGTCTCGGACCTCGCGCGCCGGTTAGCGGACCAGCGCAACCGACTCCAGGAGCTCCAGCTCGGCAACCTCGCCGTGGAGACCACCCTGGGGCTCGGTTACGCCCAGCTCCAGCCCGAGGAGGCCCGGGCGTTCCGGCTGCTCGCGCTGGTGGACTCGCCGGACCTGCCACTCGCGGCCGTCGCCGCCCTGCTCGGCACCGCCGAGCAGGAGGCGGAGGACCTGGCGGAGGCCCTGGTCGAAGCGAACATGCTGGAATGCTTCACGCCCGGCCGGTACCGCTACCACGATCTGCTGCGTCTCTACGCCCAGCGGCAGAACGTCAAGACCGGTGACCCGGAGAACCAGCAGGCGGCGCTGCTGCGGCTGTTGGACCTGCTCCACGCCACCATCCGGAATGCCGTGCACGTGCTCGAACCCGACGACGAGCCGATGGAACCGCTGCACACCGCGCAGGCGCCCGGGCTGCCGTTCTCCGACACGGCGACGGCCCGCGAGTGGCTCCGGTCGGAGGTCGCGGTGCTGCTCGGCACTGTCGAGGCGGCGGCCAGCGCCCCGCTGGACCTGGTCCAGCCCGCCGTGGAGGTTCTCCAGAGCATGACCAGCGTGGTCGAGGACCCGTCGCTCGCCCCGCGCATCCGCAGTGTGCTGCACGCCGCCGCAGCGAATCCTGCGGCCCGGAACGACGCGGGAACGCTGGCCCGGGTGCACTACGCGCTCGGCCACATGCACCAGGTGGCGGCCGAACTCACCGAGGCCGAGGAGGCCCTGGCCGCCAGTCTGGCCCTCCAGCCGGCCGAGCGGGTCACCATGCTGCGGCTGGTCACGACCAGCACCATGGCGACCGTCCTGATCATGGCGGGCCGGCCGGCCAAGGCGCTGCCGTTCTACGAGCAGGCCCGCCTGCTCGTGTCCGAACTCGACGCGCCGATCGGCGAGGCACGGCTGTTCGGCAACATGGCGCGCTGCTACGTCGGGCTGGACCGGCACGAGGAGGCGGTGGAGGCCGCCCGGGCGGCGGCGACGGCTGCCCGGGCGTCCGGCAACGCCTCCTGCCTGGCCGACACCCTCTACCAGTTGGGCGTGGTACTGCGGGCGACCGGCGAGCCCGGCGAGGCCGCCGTGCACCTCCGCGACGCGCATCAGCTGTACCGCGCTCATCAGCACCCGATCTGGGAGGGCTACTCCCTCGCCCGCCTCGCCGCCTGCCTGCTGGCCGACGGTCAGTTCGCGGCGGCGGCGGAGGCGGCGGAGGAGTCGTTGTCGATCGCGCAGGAGATCGAGGCGGCGTACTGCCAGGGCATGGCCAACGCCGCTCTCGGCGAGGCGCTGCTCGAACTCGGGCAGCCTTCCCGCGGTCTGGCGTGTCTTCAGGAGGCGTTGACGGTGTTCACGCGGCTCGGTGTGCCCGAGGCCCAGCCCGTGCAGGACCTCATCGACTCTCGGCACACCGAGCCTTCTCCTCCCCCCGCGCCGTAAGGCCTTCGCTCCCCCGTGGTACCCCCCTGGTCCCCCGGCGAAGGCCTGTCCCCCCGGGGCGTCAGCGTTCCCGCAGCCCCCCGGCTGCGGGAACGCTTTGACGCTTCCCCGGCGCTGAGGAAGACTCTGCCAGGCCGCGATTGACGTTCGATAAACGCCGGCGGCTGGGTGGTTGATGGGGTATTGGGGCTGGTCAGGGGTGTGGTGCGGGCGTGGCGGGCGGCGTGCGGGGGGCTGGTGCGCTCCGTTGCGGGCGACGGTGTGCTTCGGTCGGCGGGCGATAATCGCCCAACGGCGAACGAGTTGGCCGGAAACGGACTCCACGGTGCGGTGATCGCGTTTATTCTCATAAACCAGGGTCGGGAGTGGTGTGCGGACCACGACGGGTGGGGCAGGACGCGCGCGGGAGAGGTGCCCAGATCAGGTGACGGACGAACAGACTGAAGTCCCCGCCGACGCCGAGCGGGCGTCCGCGGGGGAGGGCCGCCGGGCCGAGCGGGCCGGCCAGGCCGCTGCCTTCGATGCGATGGGGGAGCGGTACCAGGAGGTGTTTCCGGCCAGGTCGGGCCAGTTGGCGTGTGCCGGGTGGCTGGTGGAGCAGCTTCCGGCCGGGGCCGTGGTGTTGGACGTGGGCTGTGGCGCGGGTGAACCGACCGCGCGTCAGCTGGCGGACGGTGGGCTGCGGGTGATCGGTGTGGATCTCTCGGCGGGCATGCTGGAGCAGGCCCGGAAGGCGGTGCCGGAGGCGGTGTTCCACCGCTTCGACGTCGTCGACCTGGCCACCGGGAACGCCGAAGAACTGTGGGGCGTGCCCGAGTTGGGGCCCGCCGGGGCGGGGACGCTGGACGGTGCGGCGGCGTTCTTCTCGTTGCTGATGCTGCCGCGGGCGGAGATCACCGAGGCGCTCGGCCGGATCCGTGAACTGCTGCGCCCGGGCGGCCTGTTGGCGCTGGGCATGGTGGAGGCGGACCTGGACGACGCGGCGCTGCCGTTCCTGGACCAGCGGATCCGGGTCAGCGGCTATCTGCGTGAGGACCTGACCGGTCTGCTGGAGCGGTCCGGTTTCGCCGTGGAGGCGGTGGACAGCCAGTCCTACGCCCCGGCGGGGTCTGCGCAGCCGCCGGAGACCCAGCTGTACCTGCGCTGTCGGCGCACCGGCTGACCGGGAGTCAGCCGCCGCCTTCGACGTCCTCCACATCTGCACAGAATCGGGCAGCCCGTGCGCGACCACCTGGAGCCCCTGGCGGGGCAGCAGCCCGCCGTCCCCGTCCAGCGGCATCCGCCGCCCGACGGGCTGCCCCGGCTTGCCGAGCGCCTGGCGTACCTGGACGGTGCGGCCCGGCGGATCAACAGTTCGCTGGATCTGGCGGCCACCCTGCGCAACCTGGGCCGGGTGCTGGTGCCGGAGCTCGCGGACGCCCTGGTGGTGCTGGTCCGCGACCCCCTGCCGGACGTCGAGCGCGACCTGGGGCGTCCGCGCGCCCTGCGGGTGCGGCACACCGCCGGAACGAAGCTGGGCCGCTCCGGCGGCCTGCGCCCGGTGCCGCCCGGCAGCGCGCTGGAGCGCGCCCTGGAGCGGCGCGCCCCGCACGGCCCGACGGTGCTGGACGAGCGGCGCGGCGGCCTGCCCGCCGAGCTGCTCGGCGCCCGGGCGCTGGGCCGGCTGCCGGCGGGGACGGCGCTGCTGGCGCTGCCGCTGCACGGGCGGCAGGCCGCCCTCGGCATGCTGCTGCTGATCCGGCGCCCGGCTGCGGACGGGCAGCCAGTGTCGTTCGACCCGGCGGACACCGCGACGGCCGCTCACCTGGCGACCCACGCGGGCCTGGCCGTGGACACCGCGCTGCGCTACACCCGCGAGTGGGAGATCGCGGACGAGTTGCAGCGCTCGATGCTGCCCGCGCACCTGCCGCAGCCGCACGGCGTGCGCCTGGCGCACCGCTACCTGCCGGGCGAGCGCGGGGCGCAGGTCGGCGGCGACTGGTACGACTCGATCCCGCTGCCGGGCAACCGGGTGGCACTGATCGCCGGCGACGTGATGGGCCACTCGCTGACCTCGGCCGCGGTGATGGGCCAGCTGCGCACCTCCGCGCAGACCCTGGCGGGCCTGGACCTGCCGCCGCACGAGGTGCTGTACCACCTCGACGAGCAGGCTCAACGCCTGGGCCGCGAGCACCACTTGGCGACCTGCGTGTACGCGGTGTACGACCCGATCGCGGGCCGGGTGGTGATCGCCAACGCCGGGCACGTGCCGCCGGTGCTGGTCGGCCCGGACGGCACCAGTGAGCTGCTGGACCTGCCACCCGGCGCGCCGATCGGCGTCGGCGGCGTGGACTTCACCTCGGTGGAGCTGGCCGCGCCGCCCGGATCCTCGCTGCTGCTGTTCACCGACGGCCTGGTGGAGACCCGCCGCCGCCCGCTGGGCACCGGACTCGAACTGCTGCGGGCCCGGTTGGAGGGGGCGAACCGGCTCACCCCCGAGCAGCTGTGCCAGGAGGCGCTGCGGATCCTGCCGCCGGGCGACCGGGCCGACGACATCGCGCTGCTGGCCGCCGCGTTCGACGGGATCCCGGCCTCCGACGTCGCCTACTGGTACCTCCAGCCGCGGCACGAGACGCCGGGCCGGGCGCGCCGGCTGGCCGGGCACGCGCTGCACAACTGGGGCCTGGACCATCTGCGGGAGAACTGCGAACTGATGGTCAGCGAGCTGGTCACCAACGCGATCCGGCACGCCACCCGCCCGGTGACGCTCCGGCTGGTGCGCACCTCGCGGCTGCGCTGCGAGGTCGGCGACGACTCGGCGGCGCTGCCCCGCACCCGCCGGGCGGGCCCCGACGAGGAGCGTGGGCGCGGCCTCCAGATAGTCGCCCGGTGTGCGGACCGGTGGGGTGCGACCCGGCTGGGAGCGGGCAAAGTGGTCTGGTTCGAGCAGCGCATCTGAGCGCCTTCAGGTACTGAACCTTGGGTCGGCGGCGGCAAGTTGGTCGAGTGCGCCGAGGACGTCCGGGCCGAGCACGGCGAGCGCCAGCGGGCGACTGCGGCGCAGTCCGAGGACGGTGCGCAGCACGTCGGCGTGGTGGATCTCGTGCAGCGCCGCCACGTACTCCTCGGCCGCGGCCCCGTCGGCCGCCTGCCAGGTCAGCAGCAGCGCCTTGACCACGGCGAACATCAGCCGTCGGCCGCGCACCAGTTCGGGCCGCTCATTGAGGCCGAACACCTCGATGGTGGCCTCGCCGCGGACGGTCAGCGGGTCGTACGCGCCGGAGTCCAGGTAGAGCCGCAGGTGGTCGGCCGGGTCCTCGCGGCACGGGTCGACCAGCAGCGCGTCGCCGGTGGCCGGGTCACGCGGGAAGCGGTCGCGCTTGCGGTTGCTGTTGCAGTGCGCGCACGCCAGCAGGTGGTTCTGCCAGTCGAAGGTGCGCAGCGGCGCCTGGGCGATCGGCTCGAAGTGGTCGATGTCGGTGCCCAGGTTGTCCCCGCAGTACATGCAGCGCTCCAGCCCGGGCGCCATCTGCCGCAGCATCAACCGCAGTTGGGCTTTCGGACGGACGGCTTTGCGCCACGCGGCACGGCCGGACGCGGTGCTCGGGCCCGCCGTCCGGATCCCGGCCGTGGCCCGCTCGAGGTCGGCGGCCAGCCGCGGCTGCAGAGCCGGCCGCTGGAGCGGGATCACTGGTCCCGGCCGAGCAGCCGCGCGGTGACCTCGTCGACCCGGGCGGTCAGCGAGCTGTTCAGCTTCGCCCCGAGCTCCCGGTACTCGGCGAGCTCCGCGTCGGTGGCCCGGCCCGCGTACATCTTGCGCTCCAGCCGTACCAGCAGCCTGCGTTCGGCCTCGGCGGCCGGCGAGTAGGCGCTCGGCAGCCCGAACAGCTCCGACAGGACGGTGTCCTCCCCACTGCCGTACAGCACCCGCTGCCGCAGGTCCTCGTCCAGCCGGTGCGGCGCGAACTCCTCGCCGGGTCCCGGGAGACGGATCAGCGCGCCCGGGTCGGCGGCCTGGCAGACGTACGGGCTGTGGGTGGCGACCAGGAACTGGGTGCGCGGGAAGTGCTCGGTCAGCCACGGGCCGAGACGCTGCTGCCACACCGGGTGCAGGTGGCGGTCCACATCGTCGATCAGCACCGGGCCCGGGTGCGGGGTTGCCGCGACCTGACCGACCATGCGAGCCAACGCGGCGACGCCGTCGCCCAGTTCGTCCAGCGGCAGCTCCAGCGCGCCGTGCGCGACGTACTGCCGCTCCGGATCGCTGACCCGCCAGCCGGGGGGCAGCACGCCGGCCACCAGCTCGGCGTCCAACGGGACTTCTCGGCCCTGGCCGGGCTCCACGAAACGCGCCTGCCGCGCGCCCTGCACCTCACCGACCCGCCAGCGCGGCGCGGGCTCCGCCTCCACCCAGCCGTCGCCCCATACGCTTCTCTCGCCACCCGGCAACGCCCCGAGCGCCATCGCGACCGCCCGCAGCAGCGTGCTCTTCCCGCTCCCGTTCGGCCCCGCCACCACGTTCCACCCCGGCCCCGGAGGGAGCGCCAGATCCACCTCCCGCGCCCCGCCGAAACACTTCACGCCGGAAACCCTGATCCGCGACACATACACCGGGCCACCACCCCCTGCGGGGTGTTATGCCCAGCCCTCGCCCGCCCACCCACCCGTGACCCCGACAGCAGAAGGCGAAGAGAGCCGGGGCGGCGCCTGCGGCCGGCGGCAGTGGTCACGGGCGGGCAGACCGGCAGGGGCGGCGCCTGCGGCGAGCAGCGGCGGGACCACGAGCGGGGCGGCGCCTGCGGCCGGCGGCGGCGGGGCCACGGGCAGGCAGACGGGCGGGGCAACGCCTGCGGCGAGCAGCGGCGGGACCACGAACGGGGCGGCGCCTGCGCCGGCGGCGGCGCGGTCACGGGCGGGTAGACCGGCCGGGGCGGCGCCAGCGGCCGGCGGCGGCGGGGCCTCGGGCGAGCGGGCCGGGGCGATGCGAACGCCCGTGGCCGCCGACAGCGCCCCCGCGTCCCACCTCGGCGGAGGGGTCACGGGCGGATGGGCGGGCCGGGGCAACGTGCACGTCAACCGCCGAGCTCCAGCGGCCCTCGGGGGTTCACCTCGGCGGTGGGGTCACGGACGGGTGGGGAGGGGCGGCGCCAGCGGCCGGCGGCAGCGGGGCCTCGGGCGAGCGGGCCGGGGCGATCCGAAACGCCCGTGGCCGCCGACAGCGCCCCCGCGTCCCACCTCGGCGGAGGGGTCACGGGCGGATGGGCGGGCCGGGGCAACGTGCACGTCAACCGCC
>NZ_JBIALR010000029.1:0-24619 GCF_042873675.1 Kitasatospora sp. NPDC004614 | reverse complement strand
GAGCTCCAGCGGCCCTCGGGGGTTCACCTCGGCGGAGGGGTCACGGGCAGGTGCGCGGGCCGGGGCAACATGCCGTCAACCGCGGAGCGCCAGCGCCCCCGGGGGTTCACCTCGGCGGCGGGGTCACGGGCAGGTGGGGAGGGGCGGCACCTGCGGCCGGCGGCGGCGGGGCCGCGAGCGAGCGGGCCGGGGCGATGCGAACGCCCGTGGCCGTCGGCAGGGTCCCCGCGTCCCACCTCTGCGGAGGGGTCACGGGCGGGTGGGCGGGCCGGGGCAACGTGCACGTCAACCGCCGAGCGCCAGCGCCCCCCGGGGGGGTTCACCTCGGCGGTGGGGTCACGGGCGGGTGGGTGGGCGCGATGCGTACCGGCAAGCCCCGCAGCGCGTCGCAGAGGGCCGCCGCGAAGCGGTCGTATTCCGGGGTGCGGGCGGAGCCGGGCCGGTGGGCGAGGCCGATGCGGCGGCCGGGGGTGGGGGCGGCGAAGCGGACGGCGGCAAGGCGGTCGGTGCGGCCGGTCTCGACGGCGAGTGCGGTGGCGGGGAGCAGGGTGACGCCGAGCCCGCCGGCCACCAGCTGGACGAGGGTGGAGAGCCCGGCGGCGCGGGTGCTGCCGCCGGAGGCGTCGGCGCCGACTTCGCGGCAGATGTCGAGGGCCTGGTCGCGCAGGCAGTGGCCTTCTTCGAGCAGCAGTACGTCGAGGTCGAGCAGCACGTCGCGCGGGACGTCGGACTGTCCGGCGAGCGGATGTTCGGGCGGCACGATCAGCACGAAGTCCTCGTCGAACAGCGGGATTTCGGCCACGGGGGCGCTCCCGCCGGCGGGCAGGGCGAGCAGCAGCAGGTCGAGTCGTCCGGTGGCGAGGCCGTCGAGCAGGGAGGGGGTGCGTTCCTCGTGGACGTGCAGTTCGAGGTCGGGGTAGGCGTCGCGGACGAGTCGCAGGACGGTCGGCAGCAGGTAGGGCGCGACGGTGGGGATCACGCCGAGGTGCAGTGGCCCGGTGAAGGGGCGGCGGGCGGCCTCGACCTCCTCGGTGAGGGCGTGCAGCGCGGACAGCACCTGGCGCGCGTGGGCGGCGACGCGTTCCCCGAGCGGGGTGATCATGACGCGCCGGGTGGTGCGTTCGACGAGTTGCGCGCCGAGGGTCTCCTCGAGCGCGGCGACGGCGCCGGACAGCGCGGGCTGGCTGGTGCCGATCGCGGCGGCGGCCTCGCGGAAGTGCAGGTGTTCGGCGACGGCAGCGAAGGCCCGCAGCTGGGAGAGGGTGGGGGTGCGTTGCGTAGGGTGCTTCACGACGGCGCTTCCTGCGGTGATCCGATGTGGTCCGATGCTGCCTCCAGTGTGCCGCACTGATCGGGATTGCCTATCAGGCAAAGCAGCAGATCCGATTTCACTGATCAGTAGCCCCTGTGCGACGCTTGAAATGTCCGCAATACGGACAACCCTCATCTCAACCCTTGGAGTAACGACGTGCTGACGATCGGCGACAAGTTCCCCGAGTACGAACTCAACGCCTGCGTTGACCTCGACGCCGCGAACGCCTTCGCCGAGATCAACCACAAGACCTACGAGGGCAAGTGGAAGGTCGTCTTCTTCTGGCCGATGGACTTCACCTTCGTCTGCCCGACCGAGATCGCCGCGTTCGGCAAGCTGAACGAGGAGTTCGCCGACCGTGACGCCCAGGTCCTCGGCGTGTCCGGTGACTCGGAGTACGTCCACCACGCCTGGCGCAAGGACCACAAGGACCTGCGCGACCTGCCCTTCCCGATGCTCGCCGACATCAAGCACGACCTGATGCGCGCCTGCGGCGTCGAGGGCGCGGACGGCACCGCCCAGCGCGCGGTGTTCATCGTCGACCCGAACAACGAGATCCAGTTCGTCATGGTGACCGCCGGCTCCGTCGGCCGTAACCCCAAGGAGGTCCTGCGGGTGCTGGACGCCCTGCAGACCGACGAGCTGTGCCCGTGCAACTGGAACAAGGGCGAGGACACCCTCGACGCCCAGGCCCTGCTGGCCGGCTGACCCCCATGGCTCTCGACGAACTGAAGGCCGCGCTGCCGGACTACGCCAAGGACCTGAAGCTCAACCTGGGCTCGGTCATCGGCAACTCGGACCTGCCGGCGCAGCAGCTCTGGGGCACCGTGCTGGCCTGCGCGATGGCGACCGGTTCGCCGGCCGTGCTGCGCGAGCTGGAGCCCGAGGCCAAGTCGCAGCTGTCCCCGGAGGCCTACCAGGCCGCCAAGGGCGCCGCCGCGATCATGGCGATGAACAACGTCTACTACCGGACGCTGCACCTGCTCTCCGACAAGGAGTACGGGACGATGCGGGCCGGTCTGCGGATGAACATCATCGGCAACCCGGGCGTCGACAAGGTCGACTTCGAGCTGTGGTGCTTCGCGGTCTCCGCGATCAACGGCTGCGGTCAGTGCCTCGACTCGCACGAGGGCGTGCTGCGCAAGGCCGGCGTCGAGCGTGAGGTCATCCAGGCCTCCGTCAAGATCGCCGCGACCGTCCAGGCCGTCGCCTCGGTGCTGGACGCCGAAGCGCAGCTGGCCTGACGGTCGACGCGCGACAGGCATCTGCGCGACGAACAGACGGAAAGGTCCGCCTGCGGAGGGAACCCCTCCCCGGGCGGACCTTTCCGTTTGCCGCATCTACCGCCTGCGGGCGGCCCTACTGCCTGCGGGCGGCCCTACTGCTTGCGGGCCGCCTCTATCGCCTGGAAGACCTCCTGCCCGGCGGCGTTCCGCTGCCGCAGGTGCCCGGTGACGGTGTTGGTCACGGCGATCAGCGGGACCGCCACGATCGCGCCGGCGATGCCGCCGACGATGGAGCCCGCGGCGACGCCGAGCACCACGGCCAGCGGGTGGACCCGCACGGCCCGGCCGAGGATCAGCGGCTGCAGGATGTGTCCCTCCAGCTGCTGGACGGCGACCAGCACGACCAGTGCCATCAGCGCCTTGAACGGTCCGACGGTGACCAGCGCGATCAGCACCGCGATGGTGCCGGTGACCAGCGCGCCGACCAGCGGCACGAACGCGCCCAGGAAGATGATCACCGCGAGCGGCATCGCCATCGGCACCCCGAGCAGCTGGAGCCCGATGCCGATGCACAGCGCGTCGATGAAGGCGACGGTGACGGTGCCGCGGACGTACGCGGTCAGCGTGGCCCAGGCCTTGGGCCCGGCGCCGGCCATCGCGTACCGGGAGTGCCGGGGCAGGCCGCGCAGCGTCCAGTTCCAGATCCCGGCGCCGTCGTAGAGCAGGAAGAAGACGGTGAAGGCGGCCAGCGCGATGCCGGTGAGCAGTTCGACGGCGATGCTGACGCCGGTGAAGCCGGCCGAGGTCAGCTGGTCGGAGTTCTTGCCGATGGCCGTGGTGATCTGGTTGGTGAAGTTGTTCAGCTGGTCCTGGGTGAGGTGGAACGGGCCGTTGAGCAGCCAGTCCCGCAGCTGCCGGACACCGTCCTGCACCTTGACGGTGACCGAGTCGAGGTTGGTGGACACCTGCCAGAACACGAACCAGCCGACCAGGCCAATGCCGGCCAGGCCGGACATGAAGGTGCCGGCGGCGGCCACCGCGCGCGGAACGCCGTGCCGGCGCAGCCAGGAGACGGTGGGTTCCAGCAGCGCGGCGATCAGCACCGCGGCGAGGGCCGAGAAGGCGACCAGCCGCAGCGTGTCGATGACCCGGAAGACCACGTAGAGGGCGACGCCGATCAGCAGCAGCCGCCAGGTGGACTCGGCGGCGACCCGCAGCGTCCACGGCACCGCGTCCGCGGGGGTGGCGGGACGGCCGAACGAGGGCGCGCCAGCCTGCTGTTCGGCGCTGCGCGGGGCGGGGACGGTCGGCCCGGCCGCCGGCTCCTGGGGCGCGACGGCGACGGCCAGGCCTTCGGCCGATGCGCCTTCGTGTCCGGCGAGTTGACGGGCCGTCTGCTCGACGGTGCGCCGGGCGGCCCGCTCGGCGGCGAGTTCGACGGCCTGCTCGGTGGCGAGCGCCTGCGCCTCGGCGGTGATGGCCGCGCGGCGGCGGCGTTCGACGGCGGCGAACAGCCCGGCCGCCAACGCCCCTATCTTGGCGACACCGCGCCAGCGGCCGCCGTTCGTCTCTTCCGTCACTGCCCGGTCTCCCCCGTGTTCGTCTGCTCCGCGGCCGCGGGTCGCGCGGCCGTCGGCCAGAAACGCTACCTGCCGACGGGGCCCCGGGGCGCGGTGGTATCAAGGACCGGTTCCAGGAGGTTCCGGGCAAATCATCATCAATGCGCCCGTTTCGTCCGGCCAAAGATGGGAAAGCGCTTCAACGGACCTTCTGTCGGCGGACCGGCCGGGAGTGGTGGAACCAGGACCCGCTCCGCTCCCCCGCGTCCGCACCGGACCGTCGCCGCCCGCAGCGCACTGGTCAGCGCCGCCCGGGCGGCACGGCCCGCTCAGAGGCCGCTGTCTCGCGGCAGCACGAAGGGCCCCGTTCTCGGCCGTGCGAGAAACGGGGCCCTTCGATACGAAGCCGTTGTGCCCGGTACCAGCCGTTGGGCCTAGTACCAGTGGTGCGACTGCCAGAACGACCAGGCGCCACAGGGGCTGCCGTAGCGGCTGTTCATGTAGTTGAGGCCCCACTTGATCTGGGTCGCGGGGTTGGTGCGCCAGTCCGCGCCGGCCGAGGCCATCTTGGAGCCCGGCAGCGCCTGGACCAGGCCGTAGGCGCCGGAGGAGGCGTTGGTGGCGGTGTAGTCCCAGCCGCTCTCGCGCTTGACGATCTGGCTGAAGCACTGGAACTGGTTGGCGTCGCCGACGATCTGCAGCGCCATGTCCTGGACCGAGCCGGCCGGGACGGTGGCGAGCACGCTGCGGGCGGAGGCGCGGCTGGCCTCCTCCTTCTGACGCTTCTCCTCGGCCGCCTTGGCGGCCTTCTCCGCGTCGGCCTTCGCCTGGGCGTCGGCGGCGGCCTTCTGGCGGGCAGCCTCTTCCGCGGCCTTCTTGGCGGCGGCGTCGGCGGAGACCTGCTGGGCGTTGGCCTGGCGGCTGATGCCGTCGCTGACGTTCTGGGCCTGTGCACCGGTGGGCGCGTCGGCGAGCAGGGTGGCGCTCGCGACGTCGACCGTCTGAACGGTCTTGCCCTCACTGCCAGAGGCCGCACCTACGACAGCACCGACGGCGGTCACCGCGGTGGCGGAGGCGACAGCGACTCCCCGGACCGAGATCCGAGTCACATGGTTTCCTTCCAGCGTCGCCCGGCGTGTGACCTCCGGGCGCAAGATGCCCCTGGTCACTGGCCTCCGTCGAACTCTGGTCACGGGAGGCGCTGGCTCGGCCGTCCCCCCGGGCGGGCCCGGAGCGGCGGTGGAATCGAGCGGCGTACGGCCTTGCGGTGTTCAGTTTTCCGCCCGCCGACCGGAGTTGCCGGGCGAGGAATTGCCGTACGCGGGGCCTGACAGAACCCTCACCATGCCGCACGCGACGGTGTCTACGCAATTCCCTGTGCCGTGGCGGATCTCACAAACTTCGCCACCTGGGCGTTTGGCGGACGATCGACAGAGGGGTCGTCAACAGGGCTGACAGCGAAGGGGCCTGACGGTACGCGTCAGACCCCTTTGCCCCGGTGTGTCCGGTTATGCCTACGGCTGGATGTCCTCCAGCATCTCGGTCACCAGTGCGGCGATCGGCGAACGCTCCGAACGCGTGAGCGTGACATGGGCGAACAGCGGATGGCCCTTCAGCTTCTCCACCACGGCGACCACGCCGTCGTACCGGCCGACCCGCAGGTTGTCCCGCTGGGCGACGTCGTGGGTGAGCACCACGCGGGAGTTCTGGCCGATCCGGGAGAGCACCGTGAGCAGCACGTTCCGCTCCAGGGACTGCGCCTCGTCCACGATCACGAAGGCGTCGTGCAGCGAGCGCCCGCGGATGTGGGTGAGCGGCAGCACCTCCAACATGCCGCGGGAGATGACCTCTTCGATCACGTCCTGGGTGGTGACGGCGGAGAGGGTGTCGAACACCGCCTGCGCCCAGGGGCCCATCTTCTCGGCCTCGCTGCCCGGCAGGTAGCCGAGTTCCTGGCCGCCGACCGCGTACAGCGGGCGGAACACCATCACCTTGCGGTGCTGGCGGCGCTCCAGGACGGCCTCCAGGCCGGCGCACAGGGCGAGCGCGGACTTGCCGGTGCCGGCCCGGCCACCCATCGAGATGATCCCGATCTCCGGGTCGAGCAGCAGGTCGAGCGCGATCCGCTGCTCGGCACTGCGGCCGCGCAGGCCGAACGCCTCGCGGTCGCCGCGGACCAGCCGCACCCGGCCGTCGGGGGCCACCCGGCCCAGCGCGCGGCCGCGCTCGGAGTGCAGCACCAGTCCGGTGTGGACCGGGAGTTGCTCGGCGCCGTCGACCGAGAGGGCGTGCTCCTGGCCGGCGAACAGCTCGTCCACCTGGTCGGCGGGGACGTGCAGTTCGGTCATGCCCGTCCAGCCGGAGGTGATCGCCAGCTCGGCCCGGTACTCCTCGGCCAGCAGCCCGACCGAGCTCGCCTTGATCCGCAGCGGCAGGTCCTTGGAGACCACGGTGACGTCGTAGCCCTCGGCCTGCAGGTTGCGGGCGACAGCGAGGATCCGGGTGTCCGCCTCGCCGCCGCCCGTCCGGTAGCCGGCCGGCAGGATCGTCAGGTCGGAGTGGTTCAGCTCGACCCGGATGGTGCCGCCCAACTCGCCCACCGGGATCGGCTCGTCGAGCCGGCCGTAGCGGATCCGGTAGTCGTCCAGCAGGCGCAGCGCCTGGCGGGCGAAGTAGCCGAGCTCCGGGTGGTGCCGCTTGGCCTCCAACTCGGTCACGACGACCACCGGGAGGACCACCTCGTGCTCCTCGAAGCGCGTCATGGCGAGAGGGTCGGCCAGGAGCACGCTGGTGTCGAGGACGTACGTGCGCCGGTCTGGTGTCCGGCGGCTCTTGGTACTGACCACTAGCCCTCCAGAGCGGGTGACCCGACGTCACCCGCGGCCCACCGGTCCCCGCGGCCCCGCTGGCCGGGGGGACGGTCTGAGCGGAGTATTCCCAGGCGAGGAGGCCCGCATTCGCGCCTGGACGAACGGCGGGATCACAACGGGTGAACGTTTTCCCGGTGGGCGTCCGGGTATGAGGAACCGACCGGGCACCACCACCTCACCACAGCGGATGAGCACAGCCCGGTGGGCGTCCGGGTATGAGGAACCGACCGGGCCCCCAGCCGAGTTGACCGGCGGTCAGCGCCCCATCCGCCGGTTGCGCAGCTGGTAGTCGCGCAGTGCCCGCAGGAAGTCGACCTTGCGGAAGGCGGGCCAGTAGGCCTCGCAGAAGTAGAACTCGCTGTGCGCGGACTGCCAGAGCAGGAAGCCGGACAGCCGCTGCTCGCCGGAGGTGCGGATCACCAGGTCGGGGTCGGGCTGGCCCTTGGTGTAGAGGTGCTCGGCGATGTGCTCGACGTCGAGGATTTCGGCCAGTTCCTCGATCGAGGTGCCGCGGCCGGCGTGCTCCTGGAGCAACGAGCGGACGGCGTCGGCGATTTCCTGCCGGCCGCCGTAGCCGATGGCGACGTTGACGGTCAGTCCGTCGATGTGCGCGGTCTGCTGCTCGGCGCGCTTGAGCACCTCGGCGGTGGGGGCGGGCAGCAGGTCGAGCGCGCCGACCGGGTGGACCTTCCAGCGGCCGGCGTCGACCAGGCCCTGGACGGCGTCCTCGATGATGCCGAGCAGCGGGACGAGCTCCTCGGCGGGGCGGGCCAGGTTGTCGGTGGAGAGCATCCAGAGGGTGACGACGCGGACGTCGGTCTCCTCGCACCAGCCCAGGAACTCGCTGATCTTGTCGGCGCCGCGCTGGTGGCCGTAGGCGGTGGTGCCGCCGGTGGCCTTGGCCCAGCGGCGGTTGCCGTCCAGGATCACGCCGATGTGGCGGGGGGTGTTGGCCAGGTGCACCTCGACCCGGCGGCCGTACAGCCGGTAGGCCCGGTCCAGCAGGATGCGCAGTCCCGGCGTGCGCTCGACCACATCGCGCAGACCCATCGTGAACGGCCCCTCCGTGCTGATTGCTCCGGGTGCGAATCCCCTGGCGCAGCCTACTCCGCCCGGCATTACCGGAGGTAAAACCGCAGGTACCGGTCTTGTCACAGTGCGCGCACGGGGCGGGATACGGAACGGTCTCCGAATCCTTAAACGGTCCCTAAACCGGATTCCGGGTCTTGACGCTTGCCATTGGTCTAGTCCAGCGTGTGGTCAGCACCACAGCGGACCCACCCCCACAGCGGAGCCGCCGCGACCCCCACCGCGGCGGCTCTTCCTTCCCCCGCCACGTCTGCTCTCCCCCCACGCCCCCCTCCCCCACTCCTGCACTGGAGCCTGTCATGGCCCGTACCCTGCAGCAGCCGTCCCACCGGCGCCGCAACAAGTTCCCGGCGGTGCTGGCCACCGCGACCGCGCTGGCCCTGGCCGGCACCGGCCTGGCGCTGTCGGCCGGCGGCGCGAACGCCGCGGTCGGCAACCTGGTGACCAACGGCGGCTTCGACTCCGGCCTCGCCGACTGGACCTGCACCGGCAACGCCGGCGCGGTCACCACCCCGGTCCACTCCGGCACCGGCGCGCTGGCCGCCACCCCGGGCGCCGGCGACACCGCGGAGTGCACCCAGACCATCTCGGTGCTCCCCAACACCGCCTACTCTCTGAACGGTTGGGTCCAGGGCTCGTACGTCTACCTGGGCGCCCGCGGCACCGGCGGCACCGACCCGTCCACCTGGTCGGCGCAGAGCAGCTGGAACCAGCTGAACACCACCTTCACCACCGGCGCCAACACCACCAGCGTCACCCTGTACATCCACGGCTGGTACGGCCAGCCCACCTACTACGCGGACGACATCCAGCTGATCGGCCCGGGCGGCACCGCCTCCCCGTCGCCGTCCGCCAGCTCCGTCTCGCCGAAGCCGTCCACCTCCGCGTCGGCCTCCCCGTCGCAGAGCGCCTCGCCGTCCGCCTCGGCCTCCCCGTCGCAGAGCGCCTCCCCGTCGGCGTCCAACTCGCCCAGCCCGTCCGGCTCGGCGACCACCCCGCCGCCGAACACCGGCCTGCCCAAGCACGCGATGACCGGCTACTGGCAGAACTTCGACAACGGCTCGACCGTGCAGAGGCTGCGCGACGTGCAGTCCGCGTACGACATCATCGCGGTCTCCTTCGCCGACGCGACCACCACCCAGGGCGCGATCTCCTTCACCCTGGACCCGGCGCTGGCCACCAAGCTCGGCGGCTACACCGACGCCGACTTCAAGGCCGACATCGCCGCCAAGCACGCGGCCGGCAAGAAGGTCGTGCTCTCCATCGGCGGCCAGAACGGCGCGATCTCGGTGGGCAGTTCGGCCGCCGCGACCGCGTTCTCCGACTCGGCGTACAAGCTGATCCAGCAGTACGGCTTCGACGGCATCGACGTCGACCTGGAGAACGGCGTCAACGCCACCTACATGGCGCAGGCGCTGCACACCCTGCAGGCCAAGGTCGGCTCCGGCTTCGTGCTGACCATGGCCCCCGAGACCATCGGGATGTACTCCACCGCCGGCGCGTACTTCCAGCTGGCGCTGGCCACCAAGGACATCCTGACCGTCGTCAACACCCAGTTCTACAACTCCGGTGGCATGAACGGCTGCGACGGCAAGGTCTACACCCAGGGCACCGTCGACTTCATCACCGCGCAGGTCTGCACCCACATCCAGGGCGGCCTGCGGCCCGACCAGGTCGGCATCGGCGTCCCCGCCTCCAGCAAGGCGGCGGGCGGCGGCTACGTCAACTCCACCGTGGTCAACAACGCGCTGGACTGCCTGGCCACCGGCAACCACTGCGGCACCTTCGTCCCGCCGGCCAAGTGGCCGACCATCCGCGGCGCGATGACCTGGTCCACCAACTGGGACGCCAACAACGGCAACGAGTTCTCCAACAACGTCGGGGCCTTCCTCCGCAACATGCCGTGACTCTCCGCCGGTGCACCGCTCCTTGAGGGTGGGGCAGGTGCACAGGGGCCCGTCGTACCACTGGGGGTACGACGGGCCCCGCCCCTTTTCAGCGGACGGTGACCAGGACGGCCGCCAGGGTGCCCAGCAGCATCGCCGGGCCGAAGGCCAGTTCGGTGCGGCGGCCGGCCCGGCGCAGCACCAGCAGGGCGACCGCCCACAGCGCGGCAATCAGCCACATGTAGAGGAGACCGGCGTAGAACGTCCGCCAGCCGGCCAGGCCGAGCACGGCGCCGAGCGACGGGGCGAGTTTGACGTCCCCCAGGCCCATCGGCGCGAACAGCGCCAGCAGCAGGAACACGCCCCCGAGTGCGCCCGCCGCCAGCGCGCAGCGCAGCCACACCTCCGGCCGGTGGTCGGCGAGCGGGACCAGCAGGGCCGTGCCCGCCAGCAGCGGCAGCGTCAGGGCGTCCGGCAGCCGCTTCACCGCGGCGTCCACGAACCCCAGCGCCACGCCGAACAGCGCCACCCACGCCAGCAGCGGCAGCCACCGACCCGGCGCGTACCCGGCGAGGGCGGCGCCGACCGCCCCGGCGGTCAGCTCCACGGCCAGCGGCGGCGGTCCGGCCCGCTCCCCGCAGCGCACGCAACGGCCCAGCGGCGTCACCGCGCAGGCCCGCCACGGCTCGCCGCCCGGCACCGCGTACCGCACCACCGCCGACCGCAGCGGCACCCCCACCAGCAGACCCAGCACCGCACCCAGCACTGCCCCGAGCATCCGACGCCTCCCCTGACGGCCCGCCGCGACCCTACCGCCGCACCACCGTTCACCCGTCCGTGTCCAGGTGGCGAACACCACGCGGAGACGGGCCCGGCGCGCCCGTAAAGTAATCGGGCATGCAGGTCATCCAGTCCAGCAAACTCGCCAATGTCTGCTACGACATTCGCGGCCCGGTGCTCGACGAGGCGATGCGGCTGGAGGAGCAGGGCCACCGCATCCTCAAGCTCAACACCGGCAACCCGGCCGCGTTCGGCTTCGAAGCCCCGCCCGAGATCCTCCAGGACATCCTCCGCAACCTGTCCTCCGCGCACGGCTACGGCGACTCCAAGGGCCTCCTGTCGGCCCGCCGCGCCGTGGTCATGCACTACGAGGACCGCGGCCTGCACGGCCTGACCGTCGAGGACGTCTACCTGGGCAACGGCGTCTCCGAGCTGATCCAGCTCGCCATGACCGCCCTCCTCGACGACGGCGACGAAGTCCTCGTCCCCGCCCCCGACTACCCGTTGTGGACGGCCTCGGTCTCGCTGGCCGGCGGCACCGCCGTCCACTACCGGTGCGACGAGCAGGCCGAGTGGTACCCCGACCTGGCCGACATCGCCGCGAAGATCACCGACCGCACCCGGGCGATCGTCGTGATCAACCCCAACAACCCCACCGGCGCGGTCTACCCGCGCGAACTGCTGGAGGGGATCGTCGAACTCGCCCGGCAGCACAAGCTGGTGATCTACGCGGACGAGATCTACGACAAGATCCTCTACGACGGCGTGGAGCACATCCCGCTCGCCACCCTCGCCCCGGACCTGTTCTGCGTCACCTTCAACGGCATGTCCAAGTCCTACCGGGTGGCCGGCTTCCGCAGCGGCTGGATGGTGCTCTCCGGCGACCGGCAGCGCGCCCGCTCCTACATCGAGGGCCTCAACGTCCTCGCCTCGATGCGCCTGTGCGCCAACATGCCCGCCCAGCACGCCGTCGCCGCGGCCCTCGGCGGACGCCAGTCCATCCAGGACCTGATCCTGCCCGGCGGTCGGCTGCTCGCCTCCCGCGACGCCGCGTACCGGCTGCTCAACGAGATCCCCGGCGTCTCCTGCGTGAAGCCCAAGGGCGCGCTGTACGCGTTCCCGCGGCTCGACCCGCAGGTCTACAAGATCAAGGACGACGCGCGGATGGTCCTCGACCTGCTCCGCGCCGAGCGGATCCTGATCGTCCAGGGCACCGGCTTCAACTGGCCCGCCCCCGACCACTTCCGCCTGGTCACCCTCCCCCACCCGGACGACATCACCAGCGCGGTCACCCGCATCGGAGACTTCCTGTCGGGTTACGTCCAGACCTAGCAACCAGGGGCACGGGAAACTGCGCGAAGCGGAAGGCCACATACGGCAAAGTCCGGTCGAGGAGGGGCGTCCCTCCTCGACCGGACCTTGTGCAGGGGTCGTCCGGCGTCAGCCGAGTCGCTTCACCAGGGCCTGGTACTCGTCCCACAGCTCCTTCGGCGTGTGCTCGCCGAACATCTCCAGGTGGGCCGGGACCAGCGCGGCCTCCTGCTTCCAGATCTCGCGGTCGACCGTGAACAGCAGCTCCTGGTCGGCGGCCGGGATCTCCAGCCCGTCGAGGTCGAAGCCCTCGACCGTCGGCAGCACGCCGATCGGCGTCTCGACGCCCTCGGCGGTGCCTTCGAGGCGCTCGACGATCCACTTCAGGACGCGGCTGTTCTCGCCGTAGCCGGGCCACACGAACTTGCCGCCGGCGTTCTTGCGGAACCAGTTGACGTAGTAGATCTTCGGCAGCTTGGTGGCGTCGGCCTCGGCGCCGACCTTCAGCCAGTGCGCGAAGTAGTCGCCCATGTTGTAGCCGCAGAACGGCAGCATCGCGAACGGGTCGCGGCGCAGCTCGCCGACGGTGCCCTCGGCCGCAGCCGTCTTCTCGGAGGCGATGTTGGCGCCGAGGAAGACGCCGTGCTGCCAGTCGAAGGACTCGGTGACCAGCGGAACGGCGGTGGCGCGGCGGCCGCCGAACAGGATCGCCGAGATCGGGACGCCGGCCGGGTCCTCCCACTCGGGGGCGATGGTCGGGCACTGCGCGGCGGGGACGGCGAACCGGGAGTTCGGGTGGGCGGCGGGGGCCTCGGACTCGGGGGTCCAGTCGTTGCCGCGCCAGTCGGTGAGGTGGGCGGGGGCGTCCTTGGTGAGGCCCTCCCACCACACGTCGCCGTCGTCGGTGAGGGCGACGTTGGTGAAGACGGTGTTGCCCCAGAGGGTCTTGATGGCGTTGGCGTTGGTGTCCTCGCCGGTGCCGGGGGCGACGCCGAAGAAGCCGGCCTCGGGGTTGATGGCGTAGAGCCGGCCGTCGGCGCCGAAGCGCATCCAGGCGATGTCGTCGCCGATGGTCTCGACCTTCCAGCCCGGGATGGTGGGCTGGAGCATGGCGAGGTTGGTCTTGCCACAGGCGGACGGGAACGCGGCGGTGACGTACTTCGCCTCGCCGGACGGCGGGGTGAGCTTGAGGACGAGCATGTGCTCGGCCAGCCAGCCCTCGTCGCGGGCCATGGTGGAGGCGATGCGCAGCGCGTAGCACTTCTTGCCGAGCAGGGCGTTGCCGCCGTAGCCGGAGCCGAAGGACCAGATCTCCTTGGTCTCCGGGAAGTGCGAGATGTACTTGGTGGTGTTGCACGGCCAGGCGACGTCCGCCTCGCCCTCGGCGAGCGGGGCGCCGACGGTGTGCACGGCCTTGACGAACTCGCCGTCCTCACCGAGCTGGTCAAGCACGGCCTGGCCCATGCGGGTCATCACGCGCATCGAGACGGCGACGTAGGCGGAGTCGGTGATCTCGACGCCGTACGCGGCCAGCGGGGAGCCGACGGGGCCCATGGAGAACGGCACCACGTACATGGTGCGGCCCTTCATCGCGCCGCGGAACAGGCCGTTCTCACCGGAGAAGATGTCCCGCATCTCGGCGGGGGCCTTCCAGTGGTTGGTCGGGCCGGCGTCCTCCTCCTTCTCCGAGCAGATGAAGGTGCGGTCCTCGACGCGGGCGACGTCGGACGGGTCGGAGGCCGCGTAGTAGGAGTTGGGCCGCTTGGTCTCGTCGAGCTTGGTGAAGGTGCCCTGGGCGACGAGCTGCTCGGCGAGACGGTGGTACTCCTCCTCGGAACCGTCGCACCACACCACCTGGTCGGGCTGGGTGAGGTCGGCAATCTCGTTGACCCACTCCACCAGGCGCTGGTGGCGGGTGGGCGCGGACTCGGCGCGCGCAGAGATCTGAGTCGACACGATCGCTCCGTTTCACACCATCTCGGCCAGGAGACGGCATCGCGGGGGTTGAGGGTCCTTACACGGTAGACCTGGCGACCCGCCCTCCATTCGTCAAACTGTCGTCATTGACGAGATCTTTACTCCAGACTGTCTGATTTGGGGACTCCGAGTCACCCTCCACGCACCCAGCCCGACCCTCCCTGGCACCCCCCGAACACTCCAGAACGTCTAAAAGTGAGGATCGCCACTTTCCTACGCGCCGGTAACCTACGGTTCCGTAAGATGCTGCCATGACCGCGGAAGCCCTCGATCTCGCAAAGCCCAAGTGGCGCGGCTGGCTGCATGCCGGCATGTTCCCGGCCTCGCTGGCCGCCGGAATCGTGTTGATCTGCCTGGCCGAGTCGACGGCGGCGCGAATCGCCTGCGTCGTCTACTCGGTGAGCGCCTGGATGCTGTTCGGCGTGAGCGCGGTGTACCACCGCTTCACCTGGGGACCGCGCGGCGAGGCGGTGCTGCGCCGCCTGGACCACGCCAACATCTTCCTGATCATCGCCGGGACGTACACCCCGTTCACCATGCTGCTGCTGGACGGCGCGCGGCAGCAGGTGCTGCTGTGGCTGGTGTGGGGCGGCGCGCTGGCCGGAATAGCGTTCCGGGTGTTCTGGGTCGGCGCCCCGCGCTGGCTGTACACCCCTTGTTACGTGGCGCTCGGCTGGGCGGCGGTGTTCTTCCTGCCGGACTTCCTGCACAAGGGTGGCGCGGCCGTCCTGACGCTGATCGTCGTCGGCGGCGCGCTCTACACCATCGGCGGGGTGATCTACGGCCTCAAGCGCCCGAACCCGTCACCGCGCCTGTTCGGCTTCCACGAGGTGTTCCACGCCTTCACCCTCGGCGCGTTCATCGTGCAGTACGTGGGGATCTCGCTGGTGGCGTACACCGCCACCTGAGCCCCCCGCAGAAACGATCCCCCGCGGAACCGACCCATTCGGTCAGTACCGCACCGGCTGGGCCGCCCTCGCCTCCAGCCGTTCCCGGGCCCGACGGCAGCGCTCGCAGTGCGCCGCGTCGGGCCCTTCGCCTGCCGTGCGCTGGTGCGCCCGGCCGCGGAAGCGGTACGCGACCCAGGCCATCACCGCCAGCACCTCGACCGCCGAGACCACCCAGACCAGGCGGGCCCCGCCGATCAAGTACCCGGCTATGACGGCCAGCGCGGCCAGCACACCGACCACGCCGCTCCAGAACCCGGTCGCTCCGTACTCCATTGGCAAACCTCCCACCGGCCGACAGGTCATCTGACGAGTCGTCAGAGAACTCCCCACCTACAGTGACACGTTCGGCACGCAGCGCGGGCGAACGGGGGATCAACAGCGCATCAATTCCAGAAGTGGGGATCCCGCAGCGCGGGCTTCGGTTGACACTCGCCATCTTTTGAGAGTTACTCTCATTTGAGAGATTCACTCGGATGGAGGTCCGTCATGCCCGCTCCGCACCCCCGGCGCTGGATCGCGCTGGTAGCGGTCGCGCTCAGCGTGCTCGTCATCGGCTTCGACACCACCGTGCTGAACGTCGCCCTGCCCGACCTGGCCCGGCAGCTGGACGCCGGCACCGGGCAGCAGCAGTGGATCGTCGACGCCTACACGGTGGTGTTCGCCGCCGCCCTGCTCCCGGCCGGCCTGCTCGGCGACCGCTTCGGCCGCCGCCGCACCCTGGTGACCGGCCTCGCCCTGTTCGGCGCGGCCTCCGTGCTCGGCACCCTGGCCGGCAGCCCCGCCACGCTGATCGCGGCCCGCGCCGGGATGGGCCTGGCCGCCGCGTTCGTGATGCCGATGTCGATGGCGGTGATCCCCGCCGTCTTCCCGCCCGCCGAGCAGCGCCGCGCCACCGCGCTGCTGACCACCGTGACGGCCATCGGCGTGCCGCTCGGGCCGGTCGTCGGCGGGCTGCTGCTGCGCGGCTACTGGTGGGGCTCGATCTTCCTGATCAACGTGCCGCTGGTGGTGCTCGGCGTGCTGGCCTGCCTGCTGCTGCTCCCCGAGTCCGCCGACCCGGCCGCGCCCCGGATCGACCTGCGGTCCGCGGCCCTCGCGGCCGGCGGCCTGGCCGCGCTCACCTGGGGCATCATCGAGGGCGCCGAGCGCGGCTGGGGCGACGCCCTGGTGCTCGCCGCGCTGCTCGGCGCGGCGGCCGCACTGACCGCGCTGGTGCTGCGCAGCCGCCGGCAGGACCACCCGATGCTCGACCTGCGGCTGCTCGCCGAACCGGTGTTCCGCTGGTGCGCGATCGCCGTCACCCTGGTCTCGGTCGCCCTGTTCGGCGGATTCTTCGTGCTGCCCGCCTACTTCCAGAGCGTGCTGGGCACCGACGCCCTCGGCAGTGGCCTGCGGCTGATGCCGATGATGGGCGGCCTGCTGGTGGCCGCCCGGCTCGGCGAACGCCTGGTGCGCCGCTTCGCCCCGCGCGGCGTGATCGCCGCCGGGCTGGCACTGACCGCCCTCGCCCTGCTGCTCGGCAGCCGCACCGCGCCCGGCGACGGCTACGGGTGGACGGCGCTGTGGCTGCCGCTGTTCGGTGCCGGGCTCGGCCTGGTGCTGATCACCGCGACCGCCTCCGCGCTGCTCCTGCTGCCGCCCGCCAAGGCCGGGGTCGGCTCCGGGCTGGTGCAGACGCTCCGCCAGGTGGGCGGCGCGGTCGGCGTCGCCGTGTTCGGCAGCCTGCTGGCGGCCGGCTACCGCTCCGCGCTGCACCTTCCGGCGCTCCCCGGGGACGCCGCGCACCGGGTCCGCGGTTCGGTGATCGCCGCCGACGCGGTCGCCGAACGGCTGGGTGACCCGTCGCTCGCCGCGTCCGCGCACGTCGCGTACGTGCACGGCATGGGCCTGGTGCTGCTGGCCGCCGGGGTGCTGGCGGCGCTGTCCGCCGTGCTGGTCGCGGCCCGGATGCCGGGCGGCGGCGACCCCGTGGCCCCGGCCGCTCCCCAGGCACGGCCGCTGGCCCCGGCCGCTCCCGAGGCGCGGCCGCTGGCCGCGGCGGGCGGTGATCCCGGAGAATCGTCCGCATGAGCACCCCGCGCAGCGCCCGGCCCCGCCCGTCCGAAGGCTCCTCCGGTTCGCTGGAGGAGCTGGTCGAAGCCCCGATGTCGCTGCGCGAGCGGAAGAAGCTGAAGACCCGCCAGACCCTGCGCCGGGAGGCCTTCCGGCTGTTCGCTGAGCAGGGCTGGGAGGCCACCACCGTCGACCAGATCGCGGCGGCGGCGGAGGTCTCCCCGGCCACCTTCTTCCGGTACTTCCCGACCAAGGAGGACATCGTCCTCAATGACGAGTACGACCCGGTGATGGCCGCCGCGATCCGGTCCCGGCCGGCGGACGAGCCGTTCCTCACCTCCGCCCGGGAGGTGCTGGTCGGGCTGGTCCGCCGGATCGCCGAGCAGGAGCGGGAGGAGCTGTACGCGCGGATGCGGCTGACCGCCTCCGTCCCGTCCCTGCGGCTGCGGATGCTCGACGCCGCCGGTCAGCCGCGCACGATGATGCTCGACCTGCTCACCGAACGGGCCGGCCTGGACGCCCCCACCCTCGAACTGCGGATCACCGCCGCCGCGGTCGCCGCCGCGCTCACCGAGACCTCGCTGTACTGGGCCGACCACGAGGGCCAGGACGACCTCGCCGACCTGCTCGACCGGGCCCTGGCCCACCTGCAGAGCCTCTGACGGGTCAGTTCACCAGCACCAGCTTGCCGGTGGTGCGGCCGGTGTCGCCCAGCGCGTGCGCCTTCGCGGCGTGCTCCAGCGGGAACGTCCCGGCGATCTCGGCGCGCAGCAGGCCGCGTTCGGCCAGATCCGCGATCGCCGCCATCCCGGCGTGGTCGGCCTCCACCATCATCATCGCGGTGCGCACGCCGAGCCGTTCGGCCTCCTCGGCCAGCCCCTCGAAGGGGACGGGCAGGATCGACACCAGCAGGCCGCCGCGCCGCAGGGTCCGCAGCGAACGCAGCTGGTACTCGCCGCCAACGGCGTCCAGCACCACGTCGACGTCGCGGACCGTCTCGGCGAAGTCGGTGCTCCGGTAGTCGATCGGCTCGTCCACGCCGATGCCGCGCAGGAAGTCGTGCTTCGCGGCGCCGGCGGTGCCGATCACGTACGCGCCGCGGGACTTGGCGATCTGCACGGCGAGGTGTCCGACGCCGCCGGCCGCAGCGTGCACCAGTACCCGGTCGCCGGCCTTGACCTGCGCGGTGTCCACCAGCGCCTGCCAGGCGGTCAGCGCGGCCAGCGGCAGCGCGCCGGCCTGGACGACGTCCACGCCGGCGGGCCGGGCGGCGAACGCCCGGGCGGGGCCGGTCACGTACTCGGCGTGGCCGCCGACGCCGTGCGGGTAGGGCAGCATGCCGAGGACCTCGTCGCCGGGCTTGAACAGGGTGACGCCGAAGCCGACCGCCTCCACGGTGCCGGCCACGTCCCAGCCGAGCACGAACGGGGGCTGGCCGAGGAACAGGCCGCCCTCCCGGTGCTTCCAGTCCGTCGGGTTCAGGCCGGCGGCCCTGACCTTCACCAGGATCTCGCTCAACCCGGGCTCCGGGCGCGGGAGTTCCACCACCTTGAGGACGTCGGGGCCGCCCAGGACGTCCTGGCTGATCGCTCGCATCGTGTTCGTCGTCATGCCTCCAGCCTGGCTTGCCCGGGGCGCCCGCGGCAGTGGCATGATGGTCACTGTCCGATGGGATCCTGCCAGGAGGGTGGCCGTGCCGAAGCCCACGAAGACATCGCCGCACCGGATCGCGGTGCTCGCCCTGGAGGGCGTGTACCCCTTCGAACTCGGCATCCCCCGGCGGGTGTTCGCCGCCGCCGGGGACAGCTACCAGCTGGCCACCTGCACCGTCGACGGCCAACCGGTGCGCTCGGACGCCGACTTCACCATCACCGTCGCGCACGGCCCGGAGATCCTCCGCACGGCCGACACCGTGGTCATCCCGCCCTTCGACTTCGCGCTCGCCACCGGCGCGCTCGACCCCGCGGTGACCGAGGCACTCGCACTGATCCGGCCCGGCACCCGGCTGATCTCGATCTGCACCGGCGCGTTCGCGCTCGCCGCCGCCGGTCTGCTCGACGACCGGCCCGCCACCACCCACTGGGCGCTCGCCGACCGGTTCCGCGAGCTCTTCCCCAAGGTGCGGCTCGACCCGGACGTGCTGTTCGTCGACGACGGCGACATCCTCACCTCGGCGGGCGCCGCCTCCGGCGTCGACCTGTGCCTGCACGTGCTCCGGAGCGACCACGGCGCGGCCGTCGCCAACCACGCCGCCCGGCTGGCCGTCGTCCCGCCCTGGCGCGACGGCGGCCAGGCCCAGTACATCGAGCAGCCCGTCCCGGCGGCCGGCGCCACCGGCACCGCCGCCACCCGCGAGTGGGCGCTGGCCCGGCTGCACCAGCCGCTGACCCTCGCCGAACTGGCCGGGCACGCCGCGATGAGCAGCCGCACCTTCGCCCGCCGCTTCCACGACGAGACGGGCCAGAGCCCCGGCCGCTGGCTCACCCAGCAGCGCGTCGCCCTGGCCCGTCACCTGCTCGAAGCCACCGACCTGACGGTCGACCAGATCGCCGGCCGGGTCGGCTTCGCCAACGCGGTGTCGCTGCGCCAGCACCTGCACTCGGCGATCGGCGTCTCACCACTCGCCTACCGGAAGACCTTCGCCGGCGCCTAGCCCTTCCGGCGGCGGCTGCGCACCCCGATCACCGCGCCCGCCAGGGCGGTTGCGCCCAGCGCGGTGCCCGCGGTGAGCAGCGGTGCGCCGCTGCTCCCGGACGCGGAGGCCGCATCGGCCTGGAAGCCGCCCGCCTTGCCGGCGGTGTCGTACGCGGAGCCGGGCAGCTTGTCGCCGTACCGCTGGTGGACCAGCTGCTGGTAGGCGGCGACGGTGGTGCCGTGCGCGCCGACCGAGCGGCGGGCGGTGTCGTCGAGCGGCAGGATCCGGCCGTCCTTGAGCTCGTACCAGGCGCCGAGCTGCGGTTCGCGGAAGGCGGTGCCGCCGTCGGCGGCGGCCCGGGCCGCGTAGTCGGTCTCGTCGCTGCCGGAGGCGATGTTGACCACCCGCCAGCTGCCGTTCTGCTGAGCTGTCCAGACCGAGGCGGCCTGGCCGTCGGCGGCGACGGCCTTGGTGGCGGTGAACTCGACGGTGGCGACGGGCGCGCCGGGCTTGCCGGCCACGAACCCGGCGTCGAGGGTGCGGACCGGCACCGTGTCGCCGCTGAGCCGGGGCGCGGCGGCGCGGGCGGCCTGCGTCTCGTCGCTCGGGCCGATCGCCAGCGGCTGGGTCGGCGGCACCCCCTTGCGGGCGAAGAAGTGCCCCAACTGGTCGAGCACGGACGGGTTCTGGGCGGCGGCCCGGGCGGCGGCGAGGTCGCCCGCCCCCGGCTGCTGGTCGGTGGCCTGCGCCAGCGGGGCGGTGGCGAGGCCGAGGGCGGCGGCCGCGGCGAGTGCGGCGGCGGCGCGGGCGAGTCGGACGCGGTGGCTGCTCATGACGGGGCTCCTCACGCGCCGATCCGGTACAGGGAGTGGGTCCAGGAGAACGACCCGTTGCTCACGTAGTAGTTGTAGTCGCCCCAGTTGTAGCGGTAGTTGGACGGCCACGGGTCGCCCCAGTACAGGTAGTTGCTGCCGCTGTCGTAGCCGTACAGCACGTTCATGTGGCCGCCGCCGGAGCTCCACTGGATCCGGGTCTCCACCGGCCGCCCGGCGTCGATCTCGCCCTGCACGGTGGAGTAGCGCAGGTAGCCGCTGACGTACGAGCCCGGGTTGATGCCGAACGAGTACAGCGCGTTCTGCACCTCGGCCAGGCTGGCCTGGCTGTTCGGGCAGGTGCTGTTGGCGGCGCGGCCGAACGCCGCGTTGCAGAACTGGTTCTGGCTGTAGTTGTAGCCGTAGTAGGCGGCGATGGTGTTGCCGGACGCCGCCCAGCACCAGTTGCTCTGCTGCTGGGCCTGCATGGTCAGGTTGAGGGTCCGCGCGGTGCCGGCCGCCAGCGGGGCCTGCGGCTTCGCGGCGGTGGCGGGCTGTATCGCGGCCGGGGCGGAATTGGCTGCGGCGGGGGCGGCTGCGGCGGGGGTGGTGGCGGCGGGGGTGGTGGCGGCCGCGCTCAGCGCCGGGGCGAGGACGCCCAGGGCGAGGGCGGCGACCGTCCGACGCAGCCGCATCGGGGTGAGTGGCATGGGGGAATGCCCTCCTGGCAGAGGAGTGGGTGTGGGGGCGGCGTCCGGACGCGCTGCCGACGAGCATCCGGCCGTTGACGCCAGGCGGTCAACGGGCCCCGCGGGCGCCGGAGTCGAGGTGTGAACGGCCCCCGCCCGGGTGTGAACGCGACCGCGCTGGGCAGCGCGGATATCGACCGGGGCGGTGACAAGCCGTCCACAAGGTGTGAATATTCACGCTCAGTTGAGGAGGTGGCCTTGCAGCCGACCGCACCGCCCGAACTCGCCCTCGCTCTGCGCACCGGACCGTTCCACCTCGCCCTGCGGGCCGCCATCGCCGCCCGGGGCCTGGCACTCCACCGGCTGCGCGAGCGCCTCGCGCAGCGCGGCGTGCACGTCGGCGTGACCAGCCTCAGCTACTGGCAGCAGGGCCATCGCCGCCCCGAACGGGCCGAGTCGCTGCGCGCCGTCGCCGTGCTCGAAGAAGTGCTGGAACTGCCCGAACACTCGCTCACCCGGCTGCTCGGCCCCCGCCGCGGCACCCCCGACCCGGCCGCGCCGCCCGTCCGCCCCTACCGCGACCTGATCACCCCCGCCGAGGCGGTGGACGGTCTGCTCGCCGTCCTCTCCGGCCCGCCCGACACCGGCCTGCACACCGTCACCCACATCGAACGGATCCGGGTCGGCGCGGACCGGCGGCTGCAACGCCGCGACTCCCAGCACGTGCTGCGCGCCCACCGCGACGGCATCGACCGCTACCTGGCGATCTACCAGGGCGACCCCGGCTGCGACATCGACCGGGTCCGGGTCCGGGCCGAGGAGAACTGCCGGCCCGGCCGGATCCGCCGCGACCCGGCCGCCCACCTGCTGGTCGCCGAGCTCCTGCTGGACCGGCGGCTGCGCACCGGCGACACCCACCTGCTGGGCTACGGCTTCGACGAGTCGCCGTCGCCGCAGCCCAGCCGCGAGTACGTGCGCGGCTTCAACGCGGGCGCCGGCCAGTACGTGCTCCAGGTGACCTTCGACCCGGCCGCCCTCCCCGTCCGCTGCGACCGCTTCACCCGTCGCACTCCCGGCCAGTCCCCGCTGGAGACCGAGGAGTTGACCCTCGACGGGCACCACTGCGCACACCTGGTGGCCGAGGGGCTGCCGGCCTGCCTGCTCGGGCTGCGCTGGGACTGGGAGTGACGCTCAGTTCGTGCTGCGCTAGTTGGTGATGCGGCCGCCGGCCACGTCGACCGTCAGCCCGGTCAGCCAGCCCGCGCCGTCGGAGGACAGGAACAGCGCGGCCTCCGTCACGTCCGTCGGGGTGCCGAGCCGGCCCAGCGGGTGGGTGGCCGCGACCTGGCTCTGCACCTCGGCGGGCATCCGGGCCTGCACCCTCTCGGTCAGGATCGCCGACGGGGCCAGGCAGTTGATCCGGATGCCGTGCGGCCCCAGCTCGGTGGCCAGGTACCTGGTCAGCATCACCACGCCCGCGTTGGCCACCCCGTACGCCAGGTTGGCGCCGCTGGGCTGGCGGCCGGCCGCCGAGGACATCGTCAGGATGGAGCCCGCGCCGCGCGCCAGCATGCCCGGCAGGAAGGCCTGCACGGTGAGGAACACCGAAGTCAGGTCGGAGTCCAGCACCTCGCGCCAGCGCTGCTCGGTGAGCTCCGCCACCGGCACCGGGAAGCCCTGGCCGCCGGCGAACGCCGCCAGCACGTCGACCTCGCCGAACCGCTCCGTCACCGCCTGCCGCACCTCGTCCAGCGCCCGGCCGTCCGTCACGTCGGCCACCGCGGACATCGCCTCACCGCCCGCGCCGGCGATCTGCTCGACCACCGCCGCCAGCGCCGTCGCGTCCCGGCCGACCACGCACACGGCCGCGCCCTGGGCGGCGAACGCCCGCGCGGTGTGCGCGCCGATCCCGCGCGAACCGCCGGTGACCACCACCGTCCGGCCCTTCAGCTCCGCGTACATTCCGGTCATCTCGCTCAACTCCCCATCGGTCGGTCGTCGGTGCCGCGGCGGCGGGTCTTCGGCAGCAGGGCGGCCACGAACAGCAGCCACACCAGGCCGCCGAACCGGACCACCGGCAGCAGGTACATGAAGCCGTCCGCCAGCAGGGCGAACAGCGCGAGCATCGCGGCGGCGGCCACCACCAGGCCCGCCCACGTCACGGCGCGGGGCAGCAGGTCGGCGAGCATCGCCGACACCGAGACCCCCGCCGCCAGCAGGCCGAAGCCCGCCGCGAACGCGGGCCCGCCCGCCAGGAAGGACACGTCCGCCAGCGCCCGGCCCAGCGCGGGCGGCGCGTCGGCCGGCAGCCGGCCGCCCGCCCACGCCCCCGCTGCGCTCAGCACCAGCGCGGACGACGCCAGCACGCCGCCGACCAGCGTGATCGCCGAGCCGGGTGCGGTGATTCCGAGCGCCCGCAGCCGCCGGTAGAGCAGCGCCGCGCACAGCGCCAGCGGCACCGACGCGGCGAGCAGCAGCAGCGCGCCCAGCCGGGCCGCCCCGCCGTGCTCCTGCGCGTACCGCACCACCTCGGCGCCGGTGGCGTCCGGATGCGGGGTGGCGCGGTTGACCACCGTGTAGGCGACCGTCAGCGCGGTGACCGAGATGGTCGGCGCGAGCAGCGGCGGGCCGGTCTGCGGGCGGCTCTTCGGCCGTCCGGCCGGGGCCGGGCGGGGCTGGGCGGTGGTGCTCATGGTTCCTCCCGTGGCGTTCGTCGACACGCGCCGATCGATACACTCCGAATAATGATTACACCGTGGAACGATTGTCAAACGGGTACGATGTCGGCATGAGCATGGATCGAGCGGCGGACCAGAAGGACTGGCACGGCGGCCCCCCGCAGGGCCCACCCGGCCCGGGCGGCCCGCCCGGCGGCGGGGCGGCGTTCCTGCTGGCCCAGCTCGGCGCGCACGCCGCCGAGCGGTTCGCCCAGCGGATCGCCGAGCTCGACCTCACCCCCGCGCAGGCCGGCCTGCTCCGGCTGCTGGTGCAGAACCCGGGCCGCAGCCAGCGCGAGCTCGCCGACGCGCTCGGTATGCCGCCCAGCCGCTTCGTCCCGTTCGCCGACGGCCTGGAGCAGCGCGGTCTGATCGAGCGCCGCCGCAACGCGGAGGACCGCCGGCTGTACGCCCTGCACCTCACCGACCAGGGCCTGGCCCTGCTGGCCCGCCTGCGCGACACCGCCATCGCCCACGAGCAGGACGTCACCCAGGCCCTCACCCCCGAGGAGCACACCCAGCTGATCGCCCTGCTCGGCCGGATCGCCGCCCAGCAGCAGCTCACCCCCGGCGTCCACCCGGGCTACCGCACCCTGCGCGGCCGCTGACGCCGCTGCCGTTTCTCGCGCCCGGGCATGCGAAAGGGCCCCGAGGGGGTCCGCAGGTTCTAGGAGTCGTTGCAACACCCCAGTTCAGGGGATGTATTGGACTTCGAGATCCGTGAGGACCGGACGGCTCAGGGGCGTGTGAAGCT
>NZ_JBIALR010000028.1:0-86084 GCF_042873675.1 Kitasatospora sp. NPDC004614 | reverse complement strand
AAACGCTCGGCTGGGAAACCCCAGCCGAGCGTCTGACTAAACTCCTCGTGGCCTAGACAACCGACCACGTGTTGCAACGATCGCTAGAAACCACCGAACGGAACCGGGCCTTCGGGCAACTCAGTGTCACACCAGGTCGTAGCGGTCCAGCTCCATCACCTTCGTCCACGCGGCGGCGAAGTCCTCGACGAACTTCCGCGCGGCGTCGTCCGAGGCGTACACCTCGGCCACCGCGCGCAGCTCCGAGTTGGAGCCGAACACCAGGTCGGCCCGGGTGCCGGTCCACTTGACCGCACCGGAGGCGTCCCGGCCCTCGTACACCGTGTTGTCGGAGGCGACCGGCGCCCAGGTGGTGTCCATGTCGAGCAGGTTGACGAAGAAGTCGTTGCTCAGGGTGCCCGGACGGTCGGTGAACACGCCGTGCTGCGAGCCGCCGTGGTTGGCGCCCAGCACCCGCAGGCCGCCGACCAGCACGGTCATCTCCGGGGCGGACAGGTTCAGCAGGTTCGCCCGGTCCACCAGCAGGTACTCGGCGGGCAGCCGGGTGGCCTTGCCGAGGTAGTTGCGGAAGCCGTCGGCCTTCGGCTCCAGCGCCGAGAACGACTCCACGTCGGTGGTCTCCTGGGTGGCGTCCACCCGGCCCGGGCGGAAGGCGACCTGGACGTCCACGCCACCGGCCTGCGCGGCCCGCTCGACCGCGGCGGAGCCCGCCAGCACGATCAGGTCGGCCAGCGAGACCTGGTGGCCGCCCTGCGCGTTGAACGCGGACCGGATGCCGTCCAGCGCGCGCAGCACCTGCGCCAGCTGCTCCGGGTCGTTGACGTCCCAGCCGCGCTGCGGCTCCAGGCGCACCCGGGCGCCGTTCGCGCCACCGCGCTTGTCGCTGCCGCGGAACGAGGACGCCGAGGCCCAGGCGGTGGAGATCAGCTGGGCGGTGGTCAGCCCGGAGGCCAGCACCCGCTCCTTCAGCACGGCGATGTCCGCCGCGTCGATCGGCTCGCCCTGCGCCTGCGGCAGCGGGTCCTGCCAGATCAGCTCCTCGCTGGGCACCTCGGGGCCGAGGTAGCGGACGACCGGGCCCATGTCGCGGTGCGTCAGCTTGAACCAGGCGCGGGCGAAGGCGTCCGCGAACGCCGCCGGGTCGTCCCGGAAGCGGCGGGAGATCGGCTCGTAGATCGGGTCGAAGCGCAGCGACAGGTCGGTGGTGAGCATCTGCGGGGCGTGCTTCTTCGCCGGGTCGAACGCGTCCGGCACGGTGCCCTCGCCGGCGCCGTCCTTCGGCTTCCACTGGTGCGCGCCGGCCGGGGACTTGGTCAGCTCCCACTCGTAGCCGAACAGGATCTCGAAGAAGGAGTTGTCCCAGGTGGTCGGCGTGTTGGTCCAGGTGACCTCCAGGCCGGAGGTGATCGCGTCACCGGCCTTGCCGGTGCCGTAGGTGCTCTTCCAGCCCAGGCCCATCTCCTCCAGGCCCGCGCCCTCGGGGGCCTCGCCGACGTTCTCCGCCGGGCCGGCGCCGTGGGTCTTGCCGAAGGTGTGGCCGCCGGCGATCAGCGCGACGGTCTCCTCGTCGTCCATCGCCATCCGGCGGAAGGTCTCGCGGATGTCGCGGGCCGCCGCGATCGGGTCCGGGTTGCCGTTGGGGCCCTCCGGGTTGACGTAGATCAGGCCCATCTGGACGGCGCCCAGCGGGTCCTCCAGGTCACGGTCGCCGGTGTAGCGCTCGTCGCCCAGCCAGGTGGTCTCGGGGCCCCAGTAGACGTCCTCGTCGGCCTCCCAGACGTCCGGCCGGCCGCCGCCGAAGCCGAAGGTGTCGAAGCCCATCGACTCCAGTGCCACGTTGCCCGACAGGATCAGCAGGTCGGCCCAGGACAGGCTCTTGCCGTACTTCTTCTTCACCGGCCACAGCACCCGGCGGGCCTTGTCCAGGTTGGCGTTGTCCGGCCACGAGTTCAGCGGGGCGAAGCGCTGCTGGCCGGCGCCCGCGCCGCCGCGGCCGTCGGAGATCCGGTAGGTGCCGGCGCTGTGCCAGGCCATCCGGATGATCAGCGGGCCGTAGTGACCGAAGTCGGCCGGCCACCAGTCCTGCGAGGTGGTGAGCGCCTGCTCGATGTCCCGCTTCACGGCGGGCAGGTCGAGGCTGTTGAACGCCTCGGCGTAGTCGAAGTCCGCGCCCAGCGGGTTCGCCACCGCCGGGTTCTTCGCGAGGATCTTCAGGTTCAGCCGGTTCGGCCACCACTGCTGGTTGCCGCCGCCCTGGGTGGGATGGGGCGCGCGGCCGTGCGCGACCGGGCAGCCGCCCGCACCCTCGGACTTGGGGTCGGTGACGATGGCGTCGTCGTTCTCGGGCATGGGAGTCCCTCCGGGTCGGGCAGATCGCACTCTTCTGACGGGCACCTTGGCTGTTCGCCGGAGTCGATCCTAAGATAGACACAGTCTAAGTCAAGAACTCCCTCAATCGGGTGGTGGTTCCCGCTCGAATCCGGTGCGCTGCCGCGCCCCCTGTACAGTTCGGGCGTCTGTTGAGCTGAATGGATGAACACATGAGTGACCTGCTGGAACGTCTGCGTGACCGGGGCTGGCGGCTGACCTCCCAGCGCCGGGTGGTGGCCGAAGTCCTCGACGGTGACCACGTCCATCTGACGGCGGACGAGGTCCACGCGCGCGCCGCCGAACGCCTCCCCGAGATCTCCCGCGCCACCGTGTACAACACCCTCGGCGAACTCGTCACCCTCGGTGAGATCCTCGAAGTCGCCACCGACGGCCGGGCCAAGCGCTACGACCCCAACGCGCACCGGCCGCACCAGCACCTGGTCTGCTTCGTCTGCGGCACCATCCGCGACGTCCACCCCACCGGCGACCCGCTGGCCTCCCTTCCCGCCGCCGAACGCTTCGGCTTCACCATCACCGCCGCCGAGGTCACCTACCGCGGACTCTGCGCCGACTGCGCCCGCGCCGCCGCCTGACGCCCACCCCCGGGCCCACCCGACCGGCGGCCCGACCCCGCCGCGCCGAGCACCGCGATCAGCACACCCGCCGCCACCAGCAGCCACCACACCCCGCGCGCCGCCGAGGTGAACGCCGCACCGCCCGCCGACACCCCACCGGCCAGCACCGTGCCCGCCACCGCCACCCCCACCGCCGAACCCGTCTGCCGGGCCGCCGAAGCCAACGCCGATGCCAGCGCCGCCATCGACACCGGCAGCCCCGCCACCGCCGTCGTGGTGACCGGCGGATTCACCGTCCCCTGGAACACCCCCACCAGCGCGAACACCGCCAACAGCGCCGGCACCGGCGTCCCCGGGCCCACCAGCAGCAACAGGCCGCCCGCCGAGGCCAGCGCCACCCCCGACACCAGCAGCGGCAGCCGCGTCCCCCGCCGCCCCACCACCCGGCCCGTCCACGGCGACAGCAGCACGATCAGCACCCCCACCGGCGCCACGCACAACCCCGCCCGCAGCGCCGACATCCCGCGCACCCCCTGCAGGTAGAGCGTCGCCGCGAACAGGAACGCCCCGAACGCGCACAGCGCCGCGAACGCCATCACCAGTGCCGACACCACCGGGACGCTGCGCAGCAGGCCCACCTCCAGCAACGGATCCGCCCGCCGCCGCTCCCACCACCCCAGCGCCGGCACCACCGCCGCCGCCACCGCCAGCGGCCCCCACACCACCGGCGCCGACCAGCCCTCCCGGCCCGCCCCGATCAGTCCGAACACCACCCCGCCCAGCAGCACCACCACCAGCAGTTGGCCCACCGGATCGAACCGCCGCGCCCGCGCCGCCCGGGACTCCGGCACCCAGCGCGCCGCTCCCGCCAGGCCCGCCGCCACCACCGGCAGGTTCACCCAGAACACCGCCCGCCAGCCCAGCGCGTCCACCAGCGCCCCGCCCAGCACCGGCCCCAGCGCCAGCGACAGCCCCGACACCGACCCGAACACCCCGACCGCCCGGGCCCGTTCCTCCCGCCCCGGGAACGTCGTCGCCACGATCGCCATCGCCACCGGGTTCAACATCGTCCCGCCCGCCGCCTGCACCGCCCGCGCCCCCACCAGCGCCCCCGCCCCCGGCGCCAGCGCACACAGCGCCGACCCCAGCCCGAACAGCGCCAGCCCCACCATGAACACCCGCCGCCGCCCCCACCGGTCCGCCGCCGCCCCCGCCGGCAGCAGAAACGCCGCCAGCACCAGCGTGTACGCGTCCACCGTCCACTGCAGCGCCGCCACCGACGCCCCCAACTCCCTTCGGACGGACGGCAATGCGACGTTCACCACGGTGATGTCCAGCACCACCATCACCATGCTCACGCAGCACACCGCGAGCACCAACCGCTTCCGCCGGTCGCCGAGTTCGGACACCTGACACCCCTCCACCCTTGCCCGGAGCGGCAATTGACGCCCCGTCCGGTCCTGGGACCCGACGCTACGATTTCGAGCGTGCTCGAAATCAAGCCCCAACCCGCGCTCCCCGCCCAGGGGTTGACCATCGCCGAGGCCGCCGCGCGGACCGGCGTCAGCGTCCACACCCTGCGCTACTACGAACGCGCCGGCCTGGTCGTCACCCCCATCGACCGCACCCCCGGCGGCCGCCGCCGCTACCACCGCCGCGACCTCGAATGGATCGACCTCTGCACCCGCCTGCGCGCCACCGGCATGCCGATCCGCACCATCCGCCGCTACGCCGAACTCGTCACCGCAGGCCCCGGCAACGAACCCGACCGCCTCGCCCTCCTCGAAGCCCACCGCACCGAAGTCGCCGCCCAGTTGACCGAACTCCAGTCCCACCTCACCCGCATCGACCACAAGGTCGACACCTACCGATCCCGCCTCACCACCGGCCACGCCACCGGCCTCTGGGCCCCCGGCGAACCGTCCCCGTGAAGACCACATTCCGCCCAACTCCGCGGCCGGGCGGGGTAGCACCACCGTCACGGCCGACGTCCCTGGGCACTCCGGTGGCCCGCTGAGCATGTTCACCGCCCAGCACGTAGGCATGAATACCGACGGCAGCCTCGGCAAGGACCTCGCCGTGTCCGGCACCCGGCAGGTGGACGGGCGCAAGGCGATCGTCGTCTCGATGACCGACGAGGACGGAAACCCCCGTCAGGCCCCCGCCGGACGACCAGGTCGTCCACCACTGACCCGCGTGATTCACGTACAGGGCCGGGAAAAGCAGAAAGACCCCAGATCAACTGGGGTCTTTCCGTTGGTGTCCGAGGGGGGACTTGAACCCCCACGCCCGATAAAGGGCACTAGCACCTCAAGCTAGCGCGTCTGCCATTCCGCCACCCGGACTAGGTGTCTTGCCGCCTTCAGGCTTCCTTTCGGCTGCCCCCTGGCGACAAAGAGAACATTACCAGGCTTCCGGAGTGCTTCTCACCTGCGTTTTCGTGGTGCGGGCCGGGATCGGTGCGCAATTCGGGCGGAAGGGGGGCAAGGCGGGCGGAGATCGGGGTGAAACAGCTGGTGGAGGGGGTTCGGGCGGGTGTTCTGGCGGCAGACCCGGCGGTGCGGGCGAGCAGGACGGGGCAGGTCGCGTGCCGAATCGGTCGGGAAGCTTCACGACACGCGTCAATCCGGTCCCGGTGCGACCCCCGACCTCCCGCTCTCCTAGCCTCGGGTGACCAGGAGCCCCGAGCGGAACGCCCGATGTCCCGACAGCTGCCGCCGGCTCCCGTCACCGCGTGAAGGGCGGCGTGCAGTGGAAGAGACGCAGAAGGCGGTCGCGACCCGACGGCCCGGCCGGAAGCCCGGGCCGGGTCAGGGCGTGTGGCGGTTCGCCGCGGCCCCGCACGAGTCCTCGGTGCCGCGCACCAGACACGCGGTGCGGGACAGGCTGCTGGCGCAGGGCATGGCGGGGGAGCGCTACCAGGAGCTGGTGGACGATCTGCTGCTGATCGTCTCGGAGCTGGTGTCGAACGCCGTCACGCACGCCGCGGCGCTTTCCCCGGAGGTGCACTGCGAACTGGTGATCGGCCCGGACCGGGTGCGGATCTCGGTGGTCGACGGCCACCCGTACCGCCCGAGGGCGCAGGAGAACGACCCGGCCCGCCCGGGCGGTCGCGGGCTGCTGCTGGTCAAGAGCGTCACGCTGCAGGCGGGCGGCGAGTGCGACGTGGAGCGCACGGCGGACGGCGGCAAGGTGATCTGGGCCGACCTGCCACTGCCCGCACCGGGGCCCGCCGGGACGGGGGACGGCCCCGACGGGGACCCGGACTACTGAGGTGTCACCAGTCGTTGCCGGCGATCTCCCGGATCCCGGGCAGCGCGGCCTCGAAGACCGTCTCGAACCACACCGAGAACGGCTTCTCGGCCCGCAGCGCGCGCAGCTCGGCGGCGGTGACGAAGCGGGTGTCCTCGACCTCGTCCGGGTTGGGGTCCGCGTCGGCGGTGATCAGGCCGACGAACAGGTGGTTCCACTCCCGCTCGATCAGCCCGGTGGTCTCGTCCGGCAGGTCGTAGCGGACGGTGCCGGCCTCGCAGAGCAGCGCGGGGGCCGCGCCCAGTTCCTCGGTGGTGCGGCGGGCGGCCGCCACGAACGGCTGCTCGCCGGGGTAGGGGTGGCCGCAACAGGTGTTCGACCAGACACCCGGCGAGTGGTACTTGCTCAGCGCCCGGCGCTGCAGCAGCATCCGGCCCTGCCGGTCGAACAGGAACACCGAGAAGGCGCGGTGGAGTCGGCCAGGCTGCTGGTGGGCCCAGTGCTTCTCGCCGGTCCCGATGGTCACGCCGTGGTCGTCGACCAGCTCCAGCATGATCTCGCCGGGTGCGGCCGGGGACTGGGCGGCGACCTCGGGGGAGAGGTCGTCGGTCGGGCTGACAGCAGGGCTCATGGGCACAATGCCCCTTTCGGCACGTGGACCGGGGGCGGCCTCCGGGCCGCCCACCCCGGTCCTTGAGGTCGGCTGCGCGCACGGCGGGACCGGATCGGACCGGCCCGGTCCGCCGACGGCGTCGGGGCCCAAGTCTGCCGCATGGCCAGGCGGGCCCGGGGCCGCGACGCACACCGCCGGGACGGTGGATCGGATGTTCGGCAGAACTGTTCGATCCGCGACAGCAGACCTTCGCCGAAGGTTCACGTCGTACCCTCAGCTGATCACCTGACCTGCCCGGGCCGCGTTCTGGCAGGTGGTCGGGGTCGCCTACCATCAGGTAGACCGGGCGGTCCGCAAGGCGCGCCCGTACGGCGCGCCGCAGCCGCGGCCGCGCCCCGGCGCCCAGACCCGCACCGGTGCGCCGGACGGCACCCGAGACCCTGGAGTCCCGCATGATCGGCCTCGTCCTGGCCGCCGGCGCAGGCCGCCGGCTTCGTCCGTACACCGACACCCTGCCCAAGGCGCTGGTGCCGGTCGACGGGGAGCGGACGGTGCTCGACCTGACCCTGGGGAACTTCGCCGAGGTCGGCCTGCGGGAGGCCGCGATCGTCGTGGGCTACCGCAAGGAGGCGGTCCACGACCGCAAGCAGGCGCTGGAGCAGAAGTACGGCGTGAAGCTCACCCTGGTCGAGAACGACAAGGCCGAGGAGTGGAACAACGCCTACTCCCTGTGGTGCGCCCGCGACCTGTTCGGTGAGGGCCTGCTGCTCGCCAACGGCGACACCGTCCACCCGGCGTCGGTGCAGCGCACCATGCTGGACGGCAACGACCGGCGGATCAAGGAGGGCAAGGCCCCCGGCATCGTGCTGGCGCTGGACACCGTGAAGAAGCTCGCCGACGAGGAGATGAAGGTCGTCGTCGACCCGGAGCTCGGGGTGCGCCGGATCACCAAGCTGATGGACCCGCTGGACGCCACCGGCGAGTACATCGGCGTCACCGTGATCAACCCGTCCGCCGGCCCGGCCCTGGCCGACGCCCTCAAGGCGGTCTTCGAGCGCGACCCGCAGCTGTACTACGAGGACGGCTACCAGGAGATGGTCGACCGCGGTCTGATCATCGACGTCCAGCCGATCGGCGAGGTCTCCTGGGTCGAGGTCGACAACCACGACGACCTGGCCAAGGCTCGGGAGATCGCGTGCCGGTACTGACCCGACTGGTGCCCTCGCCGGTGTTCGTCGAGGTGCGGGCCGGCGCACTGGACGCGCTCGGCGGCATCCTCGCCGACCAGCGGCTGTCCTCGTCCGGCCGGATCGCGGTGGCGATCAGCGGCGGCTCGGGCGCGGTGCTGCGCGAACGCCTGGAGCCGGCGCTGCCCGGCGCCGACTGGTACCAGGTCGACGACGGCACCCTGGACAGCGCGGTCCGGCTGACCGACGAGATCCGCCGCGGCCACTACGACGCCCTGGTGGGCCTCGGCGGCGGCAAGATCATCGACGTGGCCAAGTACGCCGCGGCCCGGGTCGGCCTGCCGGTGGTCGCGGTCGCCACCAACCTCGCCCACGACGGCATCTGCTCCCCGGTCTCCACCCTCGACAACGACGCCGGCCGCGGCTCCTACGGAGTGCCCGGCCCGATCGGCATCGTGGTCGACCTCGACGTCATCTCCAAGGCGCCGAAGCGGTTCGTGGCCGCCGGGATCGGCGACGCGGTCTCCAACATCTCCGCCTGCGCGGACTGGGAGCTCTCGCACACCGTCACCGGCGAGCCGGTCGACGGCCTGGCCGTGGCGATGGCCCGGGCGGCCGGCGAGAACCTGCTGCGGCACCCGGGCACCCTGGAGGACCCGGACCTGCTGACCACGCTCGCGGAAGCACTGGTACTGTCCGGCATCGCGATGAACATCGCCGGCAGCACCCGGCCCAGCTCTGGTGCCTGCCACGAGATCTCGCACGCCCTGGACGTGCTCCACCCCAAGCGGTCCGCCCAGCACGGCGAGCAGGTCGGCCTCGGCGCGGCCTTCGCCTGCTTCCTGCGGGGCGAGCAGGACCTGTCCGGACTGATCGTGGAACGCCTGCGTTTCCACGGCCTGCCGGTGACGGCCGATCAGCTCGGCTTCACCGAGGCGGAGTTCACCGAAGCGGTGCACTACGCTCCGAACACCAGACCGGGGCGCTTCACCATCCTCGAACACCTCGACCTCTCCGCCACAGACATCAGGGACGCGTACGCCGACTATGTCCAAGCCGTCAACAGCTGAACGCCCGCCGGTTGACCTCACCCGCCGCCCGTCGATCGAGGAGCTCCGGGCGGTCATCCACCCCGAGGGCATGCTCCAGCGACGCAGCGCCGAGCACTGGGCCGGCCGCCTCTACATGCGGAAGATCTCGCTGCGGATCACCCGCATCCTGTCGACCGTCACCGCCATCACGCCCAACGGCCTGACCTACCTGATGATGCTCACCGGCATCCTGGCCGGCATCGCCCTGGTGGTCCCGGGCCTGGGCGGCGCGATCCTCGGCGCTCTGCTGATCCAGATCTACCTGCTGCTGGACTGCGTGGACGGCGAGGTCGCCCGCTGGCGCCGCCAGACCTCGCTGACCGGTGTGTACCTGGACCGGGTCGGCCACTACATGTCCGAGGCGGCGCTGCTCACCGGCCTCGGCCTGCGGGCCACCGACCTGCTGCACCGCGAGGGCTCGCACTCCGCCTGGCAGTGGGCCTTCCTCGGCACGCTGGCCGCGCTCGGCGCGATCCTGATCAAGTCCGAGACCGACCTGGTCGACGTCGCCCGGGCCCGCTCCGGCCTGACCGCCGTCCTGGACGAGGCCTCGGTGCCGCGTTCGAACGCCGTCGCCAAGGCCCGCCGGGCCGCCTCGCTGCTGAAGTTCCACCGCCTGGTCGGCGCCGTCGAGGCCTCCCTGTTCATCCTGGCCGCCGGCATCGCCGACCAGGTCCACGGAGGCCTGTACTTCACCCGCCTCGCCGTGGTGGTGCTGGCCGCCATCGCGATGCTGCAGACCGTCCTGCACCTGCTGTCCATCGTGCTCTCCAGCAGGCTCCGATGAGCGACGACTTCCGCCTCGGCGCGGTCATCATCACCATGGGCAACCGGCCCGCCGAACTGAACGCGCTGATCGAGTCGGTGCGCGCCCAGCAGGGCCCGCCGGTCGAACTCGCCGTGGTCGGCAACGGCGCCCCGCTGCCCCCGCTGCCGGCTGACGTGCGCACCGTCGAACTGCCCGAGAACCTGGGCATCCCCGGCGGCCGCAACGTCGGCATCGAGCTGTTCGGCCCGGACGGCCGGGACGTCGACGCGGTGCTGTTCCTGGACGACGACGGCTCGCTGCCGAACACCGACTCCGCCGAACTGCTGCGGAAGGCCTTCACCGCCGACCCGTCGCTGGGCATCGTCTCGTTCCGGATCGCCGACCCGGAGACCGGCACCACGCAGCGCCGGCACGTGCCCCGGCTGCGCGCCAGCGACCCGCTGCGCGCCTCCCGGGTCACCACCTTCCTGGGCGGCGCCAGCGCGGTGCGCAGCGCGGTCTTCCCGCAGGCCGGGCAGCTGCCCGCGGAGTTCTTCTACGCCCACGAGGAGACCGACCTGGCCTGGCGGGCGCTGGACGCCGGCTGGTCGATCGACTACCTCCCGGACGTGGTGCTCTACCACCCGGCGACCTCCCCGGCCCGGCACGCGGCGTACTTTCACAACGTGGCCCGCAACCGGGTGTGGCTGGCCCGACGGAACCTTCCGGCCCCCTTGGTGCCTCTCTATCTGGGGACCTGGTTCCTGCTGACGGTCGCCCGGCGGCCCTCCGGTTCGGCGCTCAAGGCGTGGCTCGGCGGGTTCCGGGCAGGCTGGAGCGAGCCCTGCGGCCCGCGTCGGCCGATGAAGTGGTCCACCGTCTGGCGCTTGACCAGGCTCGGCAGACCGCCAATCATCTGATCGCAACCGGTCGGCAATACCCTCGCCGCCCGCACGCAAACCTGAGCTCCTCGTGGTACGCCCCGGTTCCGCGCCCCGTCCCCCCGGGGCCGCGGAATTTCGACCCCCTGAAGGACGAATGTGTCGACACTGAGTGACCCGGTCAACCTCTCCGCACCGAGGGGCACCGACGCGGGTCTGACCCCGAAGCAACTGGCGGACAAGTACGGGCTGTCCGTCAGCGGCAAGCGGCCGAGTCTGCCGAAGTACATCGGCCAGCTGTGGGCCCGGCGCGCCTTCATCAGCTCGTTCGCGACCGCCCGCCTGGTCGCGCAGTACACCACCGCGAAGCTCGGCCAGCTCTGGCAGGTGCTCACCCCGCTGCTCAACTGCGCGGTGTTCTACCTGGTCTTCGGTGTGATCATGCAGAGCCGGGACGGCGTCCCGGTCTACATCGCCTGGCTGTGCGTCGGCGTCTTCGTGTTCCAGTTCTCGCAGAGCGCGATCCAGGCCGGCACCCGCTCGATCTCCGACAACCTCGGCCTGATCCGGGCACTGCACTTCCCGCGCGCCTCGCTGCCGATCGCGTTCACCGTGATCCAGCTCCAGCAGCTGCTGATCTCGATGGTGGTCCTGGTCGCCATCGTGCTGGCCAACGGCATCCGTCCGGCCATGACCTGGCTGCTGATCATCCCGGCGCTGGTGCTGCAGTCGCTGTTCAACACCGGCCTGGCCATGGTGATGGCCCGGATCGGTGCCAAGACCTCGGACATCTCGCAGCTGATGCCCTTCCTGCTGCGCACCTGGATGTACGTCTCCGGCGTGATGTACAGCGTCTCCGGCTACATCAAGAGCTGGCCGACGATCTGGCAGACGGTCTACTCCTGGAACCCGGCGACGGTCTACATGGACCTGATGCGCTACGCGTTCATGCCGGACAGCTTCGACAAGAGCAAGTACCCGGGCGGCTACGACGCGGCGGGCCACAAGCTCCCCGAGGCGCTGAACCTCCCGCACCACATCTGGATCATGGCCGGCACCTGGGCGGTCGTCGCCTTCGTCATCGGCTTCGTGTTCTTCTGGAAGTCCGAGGAGGAGTACGGCCGTGGCTGACGCAGCGATCGACACCCTGAAGGAGACCACCGCGGTGGACAACCAGGCCCGGGTCCCCACCGTCGTGGTGGACGACGTGCACATCATCTACAAGGTGCACGGCGCGGGCGCCGGCAAGGGCAGCGCCACCTCGGCGCTGAGCCGGATGATCACCCGCAAGAAGTCGCCCGCGATCCGCGAGGTGCACGCGGTCCGCGGCATCAGCTTCACCGCGTACAAGGGCGAGGCCGTCGGCCTGATCGGCTCGAACGGCTCCGGCAAGTCGACCATGCTGGCGGCCATCGCCGGCCTGCTGCCGACCGCCAAGGGCGCCATCTACACCCACGGCCAGCCCTCGCTGCTGGGCGTGAACGCGGCGCTGATGAACGACCTGACCGGCGAGCGCAACGTGGTGCTGGGCTGCCTGGCGATGGGCATGTCCCCGGCCCAGGTGCGCGAGCGCTACCAGAGCATCGTGGACTTCTCGGGCATCAACGAGAAGGGCGACTTCATCTCGCTCCCGATGCGCACCTACTCCTCCGGCATGGGCGCCCGCCTGCGGTTCTCCATCGCCGCGGCGAAGACCCACGACGTGCTGCTGATCGACGAGGCCCTCGCCACCGGCGACCAGGGCTTCCAGCAGCGCTCCAAGGCCCGGATCAACGAGCTGCGCAAGGAGGCCGGCACGGTCTTCCTGGTCAGCCACGACAACAACGCGATCCGCGAGACCTGTGAGCGCACCATCTGGATCGAGCACGGCGAGCTGATCATGGACGGGCACACCGACGAGGTGGTCCGGCGGTACGAGAAGGGCGAGCGCCCCTGACGGGGCGCGGCCGACGGTCGCAGGGCCGGTGCGCGGGGAGCTCTCCCCGGCACCGGCCCTGCGCCGTGCGGCGGGTGAAGGCGTGGCGACGGAAGCGTGTCCGAGGCGCGATGGCGGCCGGGACCGGTGTAGAACGGGGGAGTGACGGCAGTGTCGGCTTCAATCAAATCTGATAACCAGACAGCGGCGGTGACGCTGGACAAGGCGGACCTGGAGAACTTCCCGGTCGCCCCCGCCTTCCTGCCCGCCGCCTGGCGCGGCGACCTGATGGCAGTCTACGGCTTCGCCCGGCTGATCGACGACGCCGGCGACGGCGACCTCGCCGACCCGGCCTCCGTCGCCCACCTGCTGGACGTCCCCGGCGCGCCGCAGGACGAAGGCTTCCGGCCGGCCCTGCTGGACGGCCTGGAGCGGGACCTCGACCGGGCCTTCGCCACCGCCCTCGGCGACGACCGCGCGCAGGGCGGCACCGTGCTCGGCACCGCCGCCGGCGAGCCCCGGCACCCGCTGGTCCGCCGCCTGGTCCCGCTGATCGAACAGCACGCCGTCACCCCCGAGCCGTTCCGCCGGCTGATCGAGGCCAACCGGGTCGACCAGACCGTCACCCGCTACCCGACCTACGACGACCTGCGGCACTACTGCACGCTCTCCGCCGACCCGGTCGGCCGCCTGGTGCTCGCGCTGGCCGGCCGCGCCACCCCCGAGCGGATCGAACTCTCCGACGCGATCTGCACCGCGCTGCAGATCGTCGAACACCTGCAGGACGTCGCCGAGGACCTCGACCGCGGCCGGATCTACCTCCCGCAGGAGGACCTCGCCACCTTCGGCGTCACCGAACAGGACCTCGCCGCCCCCGCCGCCTCGCGCGAGGTGCGGCAGCTGATCGCCTGGGAGTCGAGCCGGGCCCGGACCCTGCTCGATCGCGGCGCGCCGCTGGTAGGTACGGTTCACGGGAGGCTTCGACTGCTGCTGGCGGGATTCACCGCCGGCGGGTACGCGGCCCTGGACGCCATCGCGGCGGCCGGGTACGACGTGCTCGCGCACCGGGCGAAGCCGGACAAGCGCCGCCTGGCCGGCCGGGCGGCGGCACTTTTCGCGAAGGGAAGGTGAGCGCCCGCGTGGGGGCATCACCACTGGCGTCCGCGCCGGTCATGGCGGCCTACCGGTACTGCGAGGCGGTCACCGCCCTGCAGGCCCGCAACTTCAGCTACGGCATCCGCCTGCTGCCCGAGGCCAAGCGGCTGGCGATGTCCGCGCTGTACGCGCTGGCCCGCCGGGTCGACGACATCGGCGACGGCGAACTGCCCGCCGAGCAGAAGACCGAGGCGCTGGCCCGCACCCGCGTCCTGCTGGACGAGATCCGGGCGGGCGCGGTCGGCGAGGACGACACCGACCCGATCAAGGTCGCGCTGGCCGACGCCGCCCGCCGCTTCCCGATCCCGCTCGGCGGTTTCGACGAGCTGATCGACGGCGTCGAGATGGACCTCAAGGGCGTCGAGTACGAGACCTTCGACGAGCTCAAGGTGTACTGCCGCTGCGTGGCCGGGTCGATCGGCCGGCTCTCGCTCGGCGTGTACGGCTGCGAGGACTGGGAGCGCGGCGCCGCCTACGCCGACACCCTGGGACTGGCGCTGCAAATCACCAACATCCTGCGCGACCTGCGCGAGGACGCCCTGAACGGCCGCACCTACCTGCCCGCCGAGGACCTCGCCCGGTTCGGCTGCCAGCAGGGCTTCGCCCTCCCGAAGCTCCCGCTCGGCGCCGACTTCACCGGCCTGGTCGCCTTCGAGGCCGACCGCGCCCAGCAGGCCTTCACCGAGGGCCTGCAACTGCTGCCGATGCTCGACCGCCGCAGCCGCGCCGCCACCGCCGCGATGGCCGGCATCTACCACCGCCTGCTCGGCCGGATCGCCGCCGACCCGCACTCGGTGCTCCGCGGCCGGGTCTCGCTGCCCGGCTGGGAGAAGGCGTACGTGGCACTGTCCGGGCTCGCCGGAGGGCGTTCTTGATTCTCACGCCAGTTATGTCACGCTGTGTCAACAGGGAGTCACGACGCATGCGCACGTTGTTGTGCCCTCAGTCCACTGCCGCCAGGGAGGACCGATGAGCACGCCGACGCCGCAGCGGCAGCGCACCGCCGTGGTGATCGGCGGCGGCCTGGCCGGCATCACCGCCGCACTCCGGCTGGCCGAGGCCGGTGTGCGCACCACCCTGGTCGAGGCCCGCCCCCGGCTCGGTGGCCTGGCCTTCTCCTTCAAGCGCGGCGACCTGACGGTCGACAACGGCCAGCACGTCTACCTGCGCTGCTGCACCGCCTACCGCGGCCTGATCGACCGCCTCGGCGCGAACGCCCTGGTCGACCTCCAGGACCGGCTGGACGTCCCGGTGCTCGGCCTGGCCGCCGACGGCACCCGCAGCCTCGGCCGGCTGCGCCGCGCCGCCCTGCCCGTCCCGCTGCACCTGGCCGGCAGCCTCGCCACCTACCGTCACCTGAGCCCGGCCGACCGGCTGCGGGTGGTGCGCGGCGCGCTCGCCCTCAAGGGCCTCGACCAGGACGACCCGGCGCTCGACGAGATCTCCTTCGGCGAGTGGCTGCGCCGCCACGGCCAGACCCCGGCCACCATCGAAGCGGTCTGGGACCTGGTGGGTGTCGCCACCCTGAACGCCACCGCCGACCGCACCTCGATGGCGCTGGCCGCCAAGGTGTTCCAGACCGGCCTGCTGTCCGACCCGGGCGCCGCCGACATCGGCATCGCCCGCGTCCCGCTCGGCGAGATCCACCACGACCGGGCCCGCGCCGAACTCGAACGCGCGGGCGTCCGGGTGCTGCTGCGCACCAAGGCCGCGGAACTCAAGGCCGCCGAGCCGAACGCCGTCCGGCTGGAGAGCGGCGAACTGCTCACCGCCGACACCGTGGTGCTGGCCGGCGCCCAGGACACCGCGGCGGCGCTGCTGCCGCCGGGCGCGATCCCCGGGCAGGAGCGGCTCGCCGAGTTCGGCACCGCGCCGATCCTCAACGTGCACGTGATCTACGACCGGCCGCTGATCCGCCGTCCGTTCTTCGCCGCGATCGGCTCCCCGGTGCAGTTCGTCTTCGACCGCACCCCGCACTCCGGCCTGGACGTCCCCGGCGCCCAGTACCTGGCGGTGTCGCAGTCCGCCGCCGAGGACGAGATCGACCTGCCGGTCGCCGAGCTGCGCGAGCGCTACCTGCCCGAGCTGGCCCGGCTGCTGCCCGCCGCCCGCGACGCGCGGGTGCTGGACTTCTTCGTCACCCGGGAGCGCACCGCCACCTTCGACCCGGCGCCCGGCACCGCCCGGCTGCGCCCCGGCGCGCGCACCGAACTGCCGGGCATCCTGCTGGCCGGCTCCTGGACGGCCACCGGCTGGCCCGCGACCATGGAGGGCGCGGTGCGCAGCGGGCACGCCGCGGCCGACGCCGCCCTGGCCGGCACCGGCCGGCTCCCGGTTGATCGCGCGGACGGGCGGTGGCCCCGATGACGGCGACCCGGCAGTCCCCGACCACCGACATCGCACCCGGCCGGCCGCCGTTCGCGGCCGGTCAGACGTACCGAGAGGGAACGCACGTGGAGGCACGCACCGGCTCGACGGTCGGGGACACCCTGACGGTCCTGGACCTGCTGGCGCGCGGGCGCACGCTCTGCGCGCCGCCGATGCGCGAGGCCGTCGCCCGTCTGGCCGCGCCGATGGACACCGTCGCGGCGTACCACTTCGGCTGGATCGACCGCGACGGCAAGCCCGCCGCGGGCGACGGCGGCAAGGCGGTGCGCCCGGCGCTGGCGCTGCTGTCGGCCGAGGCGGTCGGCGCGGATGCGCAGGTGGGCGTACCGGGCGGCGTGTCGGTCGAGCTGGTGCACAATTTCTCCCTTCTTCATGATGATCTGATGGACGGTGACGAGACGCGTCGGCACCGGGCCACCGCCTGGACGGTGTTCGGCCCGGCGCAGGCCGTGCTGGTCGGCGACGCGCTGTCCACTCTCGGCACCGAGGTCCTGCTGGACGCCGCGGTGACCGGCGGGGCCACCCCGACCGACGCCGCCCGCGCGGTCCGTCTGATCACCACCGCGACCCGGCGGCTGATCGACGGTCAGGCGCTGGACGTCTCGTTCGAACAGCGGGACGTGGTGACGGTCGAGGAGTGCCTGACCATGGAGGGCGGCAAGACCGGCGCCCTGCTGGCGGCCTCCGCGGCGATCGGCGCGGTACTGGCCGGCGCCGACGACCGGATCTCCGACGCGCTCCAGCGGTACGGCTACCACCTGGGTCTGGCGTTCCAGGCGGTGGACGACCTGCTGGGCATCTGGGGTGCCACCGAAGTGACGGGCAAGCCGCACTGGAGCGACCTCCAGTCGCGCAAGAAGTCGCTGCCGGTGTGCGCCGCGCTGGCCGAGGGGGGCGCCGCCTCCCGCGAGCTGGCCGCACAGCTGGCCGACCCGACCGGCCGCGGCGAGGAGAGCGAGCAGCAGCTCGCCGCCCGCGCCGCGCTGATCGAGCAGGCCGGCGGCCGGGCCTGGACGCAGGAAGAGGCCCGCCGCCAGTACGACACCGCCCTCGCCGCGCTCGGCGAGGTGCCCATGGCCGACGAGGTGCGCGAGCACTTCGTCGCACTCGCCGAATTCGTGGTGGTCAGAGAGAGGTGACGTAAGAGTGACAGCAACCGCGGGTGGAAGGCTCGGACCCCAAACCTCAGTTGCAGTAACACGATCTGACGATTCCTCACCCGCGGCGGCGCTCAGCCGGGCCACCGCACACCTGCTGTCACTCCAGCACGCCGACGGCTGGTGGAAGGGCGACCTGGAGACCAACGTCACCATGGACGCCGAAGACCTGCTGCTCCGCCAGTTCCTCGGCATCCGCACCGAGGAGCAGACCCGGGCCACCGCGGCCTGGATCCGCTCCCGGCAGCGGGAGGACGGCACCTGGGCCACCTTCCACGGCGGCCCGCCCGAGCTGTCCACCACCGTCGAGGCGTACGTCGCCCTCCGGCTCGCCGGGGACCCCCCGGACGCCCCGCACCTGCGCGCCGCCGCCGCCTTCGTCCGGGAGAACGGCGGCATCGCCGCCACCCGGGTGTTCACCCGGATCTGGCTCGCCCTGTTCGGCTGGTGGCCCTGGGCGAAACTCCCCGAACTGCCCCCCGAAGTGCTGTTCCTGCCCAGATGGGCGCCGCTGAACATCTACTCCTTCGGCCAATGGGCCCGGCAGACCATCGTCCCGCTGACCGTGGTCTCCGCCCACCGCCCGGTCCGCCCGGCTCCGTTCGACCTCACCGAGCTGCACACCGACCCGGCCGATCCGTACCCGAGGCGGCCGCTCGCCCCCGCGCACAGTTGGGACGGCCTCTTCCAGCGCCTCGACCAGCTGATGCACCGCTACCACCGGCACGCCGTCAAACCGGTGCGCCGCCTCGCACTGCGGCAGGCCGCCGCCTGGATCGTCGAACGGCAGGAGGCCGACGGCTGCTGGGGCGGCATCCAGCCCCCCGCCGTGTACTCGCTGATCGCGCTGCGGCTGCTCGGCTACCGCCTCGACCACCCCGTGATGAAGGCCGGACTGGCCGCGTTCGACAGCTTCACCGTGCACACCGAGGACGGCAAGCGCTGGCTGGAGGCCTGTCAGTCCCCGGTCTGGGACACCTGCCTGGCCGCCATCGCGCTGCGCGACGCCGGACTGCCCGGCGACCACCCCGCGCTGGTGCGGGCCGGCGACTGGATGCTCGGCGAGGAGGTCACCACCCGCGGCGACTGGGCCGTCAAACGCCCCCGGCTCGCCCCCGGCGGCTGGGCGTTCGAATTCCAGAACGACACCTACCCGGACGTCGACGACACCGCCGAGGTGGTGCTCGCGCTGCGCCGGATCGACCACCCCGACCGGGTCCGGCTGGCCGGCGCCGTCGAACGAGCCGTCGGCTGGAACCTCGGCATGCAGTCCAAGGACGGCGCCTGGGGCGCCTTCGACGCCGACAACACCAGCAAACTCCCCAACAAGCTGCCGTTCTGCGACTTCGGCGAAGTCATCGACCCGCCCTCCGCGGACGTCACCGCGCACGTGGTCGAGATGCTCGCCGAGACCGGCCGCGCCCGCGACCCCCGCACCCGGCGCGGCGTCGCCTGGCTGCTGAGCCACCAGGAGGCCGACGGCTCCTGGTTCGGCCGGTGGGGCACCAACTACATCTACGGCACCGGCTCCGTGGTGCCCGCCCTGATCGCCGCCGGACTCACCCCCGGCCACCCCTCCGTCCGCCGCGCCGTCGGCTGGCTGACCGGCCGGCAGAACACCGACGGCGGCTGGGGCGAGGACATGCGCTCCTACGAGGACCCGGCCACCTGGGCCGGCCGCGGCGACTCCACCGCCTCGCAGACCGCCTGGGCCCTGATGGCGCTGCTCGCCGCCGGCGAACGCGACTCGGAGGCGGTCGAACGCGGCATCGCCTGGCTGACCCGCACCCAGCGGCCCGACGGCAGCTGGGACGAACCGCAGTTCACCGGCACCGGGTTCCCCTGGGACTTCTCCATCAACTACCACCTGTACCGGCTGGTCTTCCCGGTCACCGCGCTCGGCCGGTACGTGCACGACGCCCCGCTCGGCCGCGGTGGCCGGCGATGAACGACCCCCTGCTGGTGCTCTGCGCGCTGCGACCCGAGGCCTGGGCGCTGCGCGGCGGCGACTGGTCCGGCGCGGCCGGCGGCCCCCCGGTGCTGGCCCGCACCGGGATGGGCCGCCGGACCGCCGGGCGGCGGGCCGGCGCGCTGCTGGACGTCGGCGGCTACGGGGCGCTGCTGGTCGCCGGGTTCGGCGCCGCGGTCGGCCCCGGGGTGCGCCCGGGCGAGGTGATCGTCGCCGACCGGGTCACCGACGCCGAGGGCAGCGTCCACCCGCTGGGCACCGCGCCCGCGCTGGCCACCGCCCTGGAGGAGGCCGGGATCCGCGCCCACCTGGGCACCCACCGCACCGCCGACCACGTGGTGCGCGGCGCCGAACGGGCCCGGCTGCACGCCGAGGGCGCGCTCGCCGTCGACATGGAGGCCGCCGCGGTGCTCGCCGCCCGCGCCGAGCGCGCCCCCGACCTGCCCGCCGCCGTGCTGCGGGTGGTGGTCGACACCCCCGAGCGGGAACTCATCCGCCTCAGCACCCTGCCCGCCGGATTCCGCGCCTGGCGGGTGCTGCGCGCCGCCGTCCCCGCCCTCACCGCGTGGCACCGGCAACTGGCCGCCGCGCCCCGTCCGCCGACGACCACACAGCCCTCGACGCTCCCTCAGGAAGCGAGCTAAGTCATGGCCATGCCGCTGCGTCAGACCGTCCGCGTGTCCACCTACCTCATGCAGCAGAAGCTGAAGCGCCGGGACAAGTTCCCGCTGATCGTGGAGCTGGAGCCGCTGTTCGCCTGCAACCTGAAGTGCGAGGGCTGCGGCAAGATCCAGCACCCGGCGGGGGTGCTCAAGCAGCGGATGCCGGTCGCGCAGGCGGTCGGCGCGGTCCTGGAGTGCGGCGCCCCGATGGTCTCCATCGCCGGCGGCGAACCGCTGATGCACCCACAGATCGACGAGATCGTCCGGCAACTGGTCGCCCGCCGCAAGTACGTCTTCCTGTGCACCAACGCGCTGCTGCTGCGCAAGAAGCTCGAGCTGTTCACCCCGTCCCCGTACTTCACCTTCGCCGTGCACATCGACGGACTGCAGGAGCGGCACGACGCCTCGGTGGCCAAGGAGGGCACCTTCGCGGAGGCCGTCGAGGCGATCAAGGAGGCCAAGCGGCAGGGCTTCCGGGTCACCACCAACTCGACGTTCTTCAACACCGACACCCCGCAGACCGTGGTCGAGGTGCTGGACTACCTGAACGACGAACTCAAGGTCGACGAGATGATGATCTCCCCGGCCTACGCGTACGAGAAGGCACCCGACCAGGAGCACTTCCTCGGCGTCGAACAGACCCGCGAGCTGTTCCGCACCGCCTTCGCCGGCGGCAACCGGCGGCGCTGGCGGCTCAACCACAGCCCGCTGTTCCTGGACTTCCTCGAAGGCAAGGTCGACTTCGAGTGCACCGCCTGGGGCATCCCCAACTACTCGCTGTTCGGCTGGCAGCGGCCCTGCTACCTGATGTCCGACGGCTACGTCCCCACCTACCGGGAACTCATCGAGAAGACCGACTGGGCCAAGTACGGTCGCGGCCGCGACCCGCGCTGCGACAACTGCATGGCCCACTGCGGGTACGAACCCACCGCCGTGCTCGCCACCATGGGCTCGCTCAAGGAGTCGATCCGCGCCGCCCGGGAGACCCTCGCCGCCCCCAAGGCCTGAGCAGCCGTCACGGGCCGCCCGCGTACCCGCGCAGGCGGCCCACGCCGACAGGCGACCGCGACAGCGGGGCCGCAGGCTGGACACCGACCGTCCACCCACCCGCACCAGCCGTGAGGGGTACGCCATGCCACTGCTGAGCCGGATCACCGGGCCCGCCGACCTCCGCCGACTGCACCCCGAACAGCTCCCGCCGCTCGCCGCCGAGATCCGCCACTTCCTGATCGACGCCGTCACCCGCACCGGCGGCCACCTCGGACCCAACCTCGGCGTGGTCGAACTCAGCATCGCCCTGCACCGCGTCTTCGACTCCCCGCACGACCGCATCCTGTGGGACACCGGCCACCAGGCCTACGTCCACAAACTGCTCACCGGCCGGCAGGACTTCAGCCGGCTGCGCGCCAAGGACGGACTGTCCGGCTACCCCTCGCGCGCCGAATCCCCGCACGACCTGATCGAGAACTCGCACGCCTCCACCGCGCTCGGCCACGCCGACGGCATCGCCAAGGCCAACCAACTGCTCGGCGTCGACCGCTGCACCGTCGCCGTGATCGGCGACGGCGCGCTCACCGGCGGCATGGCCTGGGAAGCCCTCAACAACATCGCCGAGGCCGAGGACCGCCCGCTGATCATCGTCGTCAACGACAACGGACGCTCCTACGCCCCCACCATCGGAGGCCTCGCCCACCACCTCGCCACGCTGCGCACCACCAAGGGCTACGAACGCTTCCTCGCCTGGGGCAAGGACGCCCTGCAGCGCACCCCCGTGGTCGGGCCGCCGCTGTTCGACGCGCTGCACGGCGCCAAGAAGGGCTTCAAGGACGCCTTCGCCCCGCAGGGCATGTTCGAGGACCTCGGCCTGAAGTACCTCGGCCCGATCGACGGGCACGACATCGCCGCCGTCGAACAGGCGCTGCGCCAGGCCCGCAACTTCGGCGGCCCCGTCATCGTGCACTGCCTCACCGTCAAGGGCCGCGGCTACCGGCCCGCCGAACAGGACGAGGCGGACCGGTTCCACGCCGTGAACCCGATCGACCCGTACACCTGCCTGCCGATCTCGCCGACCGCCGGCACCTCGTGGACGTCCGTGTTCGGGACGGAGATGCTCGCGCTCGGCGCCGAGCGGCCCGACCTGGTGGCCGTCACCGCCGCGATGCTGCACCCCGTCGGACTCGGGCCGTTCGCCAAGGCCTACCCCGGGCGCACCTTCGACGTCGGGATCGCCGAGCAGCACGCCGTCGCCTCCGCCGCCGGGCTGGCCACCGGCGGGCTGCACCCCGTGGTGGCGGTGTACGCGACCTTCCTGAACCGGGCGTTCGACCAGGTGCTGATGGACGTCGCGCTGCACCGGCTCGGCGTCACCTTCGTGCTCGACCGGGCCGGCGTCACCGGCAACGACGGGGCCTCGCACAACGGCGTGTGGGACCTGTCGGTGCTGCAGGTCGTCCCCGGGCTGCGGATCGCCGCGCCGCGCGACGCCGCCCGGTTGCGCGAACAGCTGCGCGAAGCCGTCGAGGTCGAGGACGCGCCCACCGTGGTGCGCTTCCCCAAGGGGCAGCTCGGACCCGAGGTGACCGCGATCGAACGCACCGGCGGCATCGACGTGCTCGCCCGCACCGGGCCCACGCCCGACATGCTGCTGGTCGCCGTCGGCCCGATGGCGTCCGCCTGCCTGGACGCCGCCGCGCTGCTCGCCGCCGAGGGCATCACCGCCACCGTCGTCGACCCGCGCTGGGTCAAGCCCGTCGACCCCGCGCTCGTCATGATGGCCGCCGAGCACCGGATGGTGGTCACCGTCGAGGACAACGGCCGCACCGGCGGCGTCGGCGCCGCCCTCGCCCAGGCCATGCGGGACGCCGGCATCGACACGCCGCTGCGCGACCTCGGCGTCCCGGAGGAGTTCCTGGCGCACGCCTCCCGCGGTGAGCTGCTGGAGGAGATCGGGCTCACCGGCACCGGCGTCGCCGCCCAGACCGCCGCCCACGCCCGCCGGCTGCTGCCCGGGACCCGCACCGGCGTCCAGGAGTACCGGCCCCGGATGCCGCTGACCGATTGGAGCGAACCAGCGTGACCCAGGCCGAACCGTTCGACCTCGCCGCCCTGCTCGATGCCCGGGGCGGCGAACGCTACGAGCTGCACGCCCGCTACCTCAACCCGCAGCTGCCGCGGATGCTGCACACCATCGGCTTCGACCGGTACTACGAACGGGCGAAAGGCCCGTACTTCTACGACGCCGAGGGCAACGAGTACCTCGACATGCTCGCCGGATTCGGCATCTTCGCGCTCGGCCGGCACCACCCCGCCGTCCGGGCCGCCGTCCAGCAGGTGATGGAGCTGGAGACCGCCGACCTCACCCGCTTCGACTGCTCCCCGCTGCCCGGCCTGCTCGCCGAACAGCTGATCGCCCACGCGCCCGGCCTGGACCGGGTGTTCTTCGGCAACAGCGGCACCGAAGCGGTCGAGACGGCGCTCAAGTTCGCCCGGTACGCCACCGGCCGGCGCCGCGTCCTGTACTGCGACCACGCCTTCCACGGCCTCACCGCAGGCTCGCTGTCCGTCAACGGCGAGGGCGGCTTCCGCAAGGGCTTCGACCCGCTGCTGCCGGACACCGCGATCCCGCTCGGAGACCTCGGCGCGCTGCGGCGGGAGCTGAAGAAGGGCGACGTCGCCGCGCTGATCGTGGAGCCGATCCAGGGCAAGGGCGTGCTCGCCCCGCCGCCCGGCTGGCTGGCCGCCGCCCAGCAGCTGCTGCACGAGCACAAGGCGCTGCTGATCTGCGACGAGGTGCAGACCGGCGTCGGCCGCACCGGCACCTTCTTCGCCCACCAGGCCGAGGACGGCGTGCAGCCCGACCTGGTGTGCGCCGCCAAGGCGCTGTCCGGCGGCTACGTGCCGATCGGGGCCACCCTCGGCAAGTCGTGGATCTTCGAGAAGGTGTACTCCTCGATGGACCGCGTGCTGGTGCACTCCGCCAGCTTCGGCTCCAACGCCCAGGCGATGGCCGCCGGCCTGGCCACCCTGCACGTGATGCGGCAGGAGGAGGTGGTGGAGAACGCCGCCCGGGTCGGCGAGCTGCTGCGGGCCCGGTTGGCCGCGCTGGTCGAACGGTACGAACTGCTCGCCGAGGTGCGCGGTCGCGGACTGATGATCGGCATCGAGTTCGGCCGACCCAAGTCGCTCAAGCTGCGCACCGGCTGGACGGCGCTGCAGGCCGCCCGCAAGGGACTGTTCGCGCAGATGGTGGTCGTCCCGCTGCTGCAACGGCACCGGATCCTCACCCAGGTCTCCGGCGACCACCTGGAAGTGATCAAACTGATCCCGCCCCTGATCATCACCGAGCGGGACGTCGACCGCTTCATGGACGCCTTCATCGACGTCATGGACGACGCGCACCGCGGCAGCGGCCTGATGTGGGACTTCGGCCGCACCCTGGTCAAGCAGGCCGTCGGATCGCGTTAGAGCTCGGTGCGGCGGCGGCGCACCACGACCCACAGGTCCGCCGCCGCCACCAGCGTCAGCAGCCCGCAGCACACCGCGAACACGGTCAGCGTCCCGCTGCTGGGCGCGCCGTGCGGCGACGCGAAGGCCGCCCAGACCGCGAACCCCGCCGTGCACAGCGCGAAGAACGGCAGGAACAGCATCGACAGCAGGAAGCGCAGCTTCAGATCGGTGCGCGCGGTGGCCGGCTCCGTTCCGCTCCGCCAGGTCACCGGAGTCTTCGCCCGCCGCATACGCAACCGCCTCCCTCTACCCTTCCAGCGTAGAACTGTCGGGGTGCGGGGAGGCGGGGCGATGAACGACCGGTTGGACGACTATCTGGGGCTGCGGGTGGAGCCCGCGCGGGCGCTGGCCGTCGAGCGCGGCTGGCGCACCGTGCGGGTGGTGGAACCCGAGGCGCTGCTGACCATGGAGTACCGCTCCGAGCGGCTCAACCTGACCGTCCGGGACGGCGTGGTGGAACGCGCCTGGGCGGGCTGAGGACGCACCGGCAGCGGGCGGCCGGCCCAGTGCGCGGCCGCGGGCTGCGGGCGGGGCACCGGGACCGGCCGGGCGAACCGGCCCTCGCGGTGCCAGACCGCCAGCACCCGCTGGTCCAGCGCGGCGATGGCCGGCTCGGCCAGCGGCAGCGACAGCAGCACCAGCGCACCCGCCGCCCAGCCGGCGAACACGTCGGAGATCCAGTGGGTGCCCAGGTAGACGGTGGTCAGGCCGATCGAGGCCGCGGTGAGCGAGGCCAGCACCGTGCCGGTGCGCCGCCAGCGGGCCGCCAGGTAGGCCAGCACGCCCCAGGTGACCACGGCGTTGGCGGTGTGCCCGGACGGGAAGATGGTGCCGCCGGAGAACAGCTCGGGCGACCCTATGTAGTGCGCGTAGTGCGGACCCAGCCGACCGGTCAGGATCTTCACCGCGCCCACTGTGACGTTCAGCAGCAGCAGTGCCATGCCCATCACCAGCAGCGGCCGTGACGAGTGCGTGCGGTAGCAGCGCCAGCCCAGCCACAGACAGGCCGCGATCGCGGTCGGGCCGCGCTGGCCGGCGACCACCCAGATGTCCAGGTACGGCAGCGCCTGCGGCCACACCTTGTACGGGCGCAGCTGCTGCAGCGACCAGTCCAGGTCGACCAGCGGCGAGTCGAGCACAATGGCCAGCACCACCGCCAGGTAGAGCACGGCGGTGATGCCGAAGAGCAGAACGTGCCGCCGGCTCATCGACGGGGGCGCGGATTCTGTCGGCTCGGTGACGGAATCGCGCTCGGACTGGACCGGAAACGTGCGTGGTCCGGTCGATATCCGCGGCACGGGGGATTCGGGCTTGGCTGGCACCCTTCGACATTACCGGCTGCCTCCGAGCGCCCCGGGCTGTACGGGCAATCTGTCACCCGCCGGTGATCGGTTGTCCGCACTTTCCCCATACGGGCAGTTCGGCGTGCGAGGGGAAGGGCCGTAAAGCGGAGCGGAGTGTGCGAAATCACCCTCTGCGGCGCTCCGGGTGCCGTTTCCTCCGGGTTTCTCCAATTGCCGGGCGGGTAGTGCGGGAACGAAAGAAGCGGCCGATTTCCCGTGACGCAGGTCACTTCCGGGAAATCGGCCGCCGGGTCGGGCGACGGGGTCGGGTCAGGGCAGTACCTTCTCGACGGCTGCCGCGCCGTGCTCCTCCAGGTCCTTCTTCGCCTTCGCGACCCGCTTCGGGGTGACGTCGAGCCCCTGGGCCATCACCAGGTCCTCGGGGTCGACGGGGTTCTCCGCCCCGGTGTGCAGCAGCTTGTCCGGAGTCGGCTTGGAGTCGCTGTCCGTGGTGTCGGTCATCAAGATCCTCCGTGGGTACGCCCGCCGCCGGTGGACGGCGGCGGGAGGTCTGCACGTCGAGTCTGGACCCGCGCCGTGGCGGGCGCACCACGAGACCCCAACTAGTCGAGCGGGCCGCCCGCCACGTAGATGACCTGGCCGGAGACGAAGCCCGCGCCCTCGGAGGCGAGGAAGGAGATGGTGTGCGCGATGTCGTCCGGCACGCCGACCCGCTGGACCGGGATTGCAGAGGCGGCGGCCTGCTTGAACGCCTCGAACTCCATGCCGACCCGGGCCGCGGTGGCCGCCGTCATGTCGGTGGCGATGAAGCCGGGGGCGACCGCGTTGGCGGTGATGCCGAACTTGCCGAGCTCGATCGCCAGGGTCTTGGTGAAGCCCTGCAGGCCGGCCTTGGCCGCCGAGTAGTTGGCCTGGCCGCGGTTGCCCTGCGCGGAGGAGGAGGACAGGTTGACGACGCGTCCGAAGCCGGCCGCGACCATGTGCTTCTGCACCGCGCGGGTCATCAGGAAGGCGCCCTTGAGGTGCACGTTCATCACGGTGTCCCAGTCGGACTCGGACATCTTGAACAGCAGGTTGTCGCGGAGCACGCCCGCGTTGTTCACCAGCACGACGGGGGTGCCCAGTTCGGCGGCGATGCGGTCGACCGCGGCCTCCACCTGTTCGGCGTTCGAGACGTCGGCGCCGACGGCCAGCGCCCGGCCGCCCGCGGCGACGATCGCTTCCGCGGTGCCCTTCGCGTTGGACTCCTCCAGGTCGACCACCGCGACCGCGTAACCGTCGGCGGCCAGCCGGAGCGCGGTGGCCGCGCCGATCCCGCGGGCCGCACCCGTCACCACGGCCACACGCACCGGAGCGTCTGCGGTCACGGACGTGCTCTGCTCGGTCATCTTCGTACTCGTCTCTCTCGAAGTCGGACGACGGGACCGGCTCGGGCCGGTGACCCGCGGATGAGATTTGAATGAGGTGCGCAGCGCGCAGCGCGGCAACCCTACCGGCGAGTAGAAATTCCGGCCAGGGGCAGCGCCGCAGGTGACGGAGGGTGAGGGCGCTCGGCGGCCGAGTGGGTGAACCAGGTTGGTCGTGACCCCGACATAGGGGGGAAATATGCCAACTTTGCCGAACCTGCGACTACTCTGCGCCCCTACCTGCCGGTCCAGGCCGACCGTTTGTATAGTGTGCGCCAGCAGCCACCGGCTGCACGGCCGGCGCGTCCTTACTCACAGCGGGATGCTCACTCGCCGTTACTGCCCCGCTCGGGTGTCCCACACACACCGCGAGCGTGACACCGGGACGGATTTCATGGTGCTGGGGGAGATCCCGACAACCCGTGTGCCCGGTCGACTGCAGCAGTCGCCCGGTCACCTCATCCGCGTGGCCCAGCAGGTACACACCCGCTTGTGGTCCGAATACGTCGGTACCGAGCTGACGGCTCCGCAATTCGCGGTGCTGCTGGTACTGGCACTGGAGCCCGGCGCCGACCAGCGAACGGTCGGCGAACGGGCATCGCTCGACAAGGCGACGATGGCCGAAATGGTCGCCAGGCTGGTCCGGCGGGGCCTGGTGCTCCGCCGCCGGGACCCGGCCGACGGTCGTCGCAAGCTGCTGGCCCTCTCGCAGAGCGGTGCTCAGGCCGTGCGCGAGGCGACCGGCGGCGTGGTCCGGGTCCAGCGGACCCTGTTCGAGTCGCTGAGCCCGGACGAGCAGCTGGAACTCGTCCGGACCATGGCACGGATCGCCCGGCTGGAGCCGGCCGCCGTTGCCGTGATGGCCGACGCCCGGCCCACGCTGGACGCCCAGCGTGCCATCGGCTACCTGATCCGGGTCGCCCAGCAGGTGCACACCAAGCTCTGGTCGGAGAAGGTCGGCACCGAGCTGACGGCTCCTCAGTACGCGGTGCTGGACGCGCTGGAGACCGAACCGGGCGCCGACCAGCGCACGGTCGGCGAGCTCGCCTCGCTGGACAAGGCGACGATGGCCGAGATGGTCAGCCGGCTGGTGCGACGCGGCCTGGTGCTGCGCCGCCGCGACCCCTCGGACGGGCGCCGCAACCTGCTCTCGCTCTCCCCGACCGGCCAGGAGCTGTTGCACCGCTCCACCGCCGGGGTGCGTGAGGTCCAGGAGGCGTTGCTCGCTCCGCTGGAGCCGCACGAGCACGCGCAGGCTCTGGCGCTGCTCGCCAAGGCGGCTCGGCTGTAACGATTCTGCAAAGCGTCGTCCAATTTTTTGGGCGACGAACGCGCTCCGGCGGGCACGCGGCACCGCTCGGACGCTCCGGAAGGGGCCGACACCTCGTCAGGTGTCGGCCCCTTCCGGGTTGTTCCGGCCGTCACTCTCCGTGCTGACTGGGCGTCAGCTCGAGCTGACGTGACGTCAGCCGCGCGGGGGAACGACGGGGCGTCAGTTCCAGTCGAAGTCGGCCGGGTCGGGGCCGATCCGCTTGCCGGTGGCGACGGCTGCGATCGCCGCGAGGTCCTCGGCGTCCAGCTCGAAGCCCGTCACGTCCAGGTTCTCCCGGATGCGGGCCGGGGTGACCGACTTCGGGATGGCGATCACGCCGCTCTGCAGGTGCCAGCGCAGCACCACCTGGGCCGTCGAACGGCCGTGCTTCTCGGCGATCTTCAGCAGCGCGGGCTCGGCCAGCAGGTCGCCGCCCTGGCCCAGCGGGCTCCACGCCTCGGTGGCGATGCCGTGCTCGGCGTGGAAGGCGCGCAGCTCGGCCTGCGGGAAGTACGGGTGCAGCTCGACCTGGTTCAGTGCCGGGACCACCGAGGTCTCCTTGAGCAGCAGCTCCAAGTCCGCGATGTGGAAGTTCGAGACGCCGATCGCGCGGACCCGGCCGTCGGCCTGCAGCTGCTCGAAGGCGCGCCAGATGTTCACGAACGCGGGGCCGTGCATCGCCCGCGGCCAGTGGATCAGGTACAGGTCCAGCTGCTCCAGGCCGAGCTTGGCCATCGACTCGTCGAAGGCGCGCAGCACCCGGTCGCGGCCCTGCTCGCCGGACCAGTCGAGGGTGCCGGAGTTCCACAGCTTGGTGGTGACGAACAGCTCGTCACGGGCCACGCCGGACTCGGCGATCGCCTGGCCGGTGCCCGCCTCGTTCTCGTAGATCGCGGCGGTGTCGATCGAGCGGTAGCCCGATTCGATCGCGGTGTGCACCGCCGGGACGGCCTCCGCGTCCGGCACCTGCCAGACACCGAAGCCGAGCTGGGGGATCCGCACGCCGTTGTTCAGCGTGATCGACGGGATCGGGGGTACTGCGGGAGTGCTGGTCACGAGAAGGGGTGCCCTTCGGTCGGGTGGCTGTGGGGAGTTTCCAAGAGGGCGGCAACCGGGTTGAACAGCGGAGTATTCCCGATGGGCAGGAGTTCCCCCCAACAGGGGAAACGCTTCGGGGGCCGCAGCCGGATCGGGCAGAACCGCGAAAGGGCGTGTGGCGTGTATCACAGGTGATTCCGCCGCGTCCCGGGGAGGGTGGTCCGGACGGGTGAATGGGCGGGCCCGGCGGTGGTGGTGCGGCGGTCGGTGGGCGGGCCCGGGCCAGACTGCCGGGGTGACCAAGACTTCAGGTTCTCCGTCAAACCAGCGCGGTGAGATCGGCGGCGTCCCGACCCGGTACATCGGTATCGGCGTCATCGTGGTGCTGGCGATCTGGTTCCTGTTCGCCAACCTGGACAAGGTGAAGATCCAGTTCTGGGTCTTCACCGTCACCTGCCCGCTCTGGATCGCGCTGCTGGCCACGCTGCTCGCGGGAACGGTGCTCGGCTGGCTGCTGAAGGGCCGGCGCACCCGGTGACGGCGCCGCAGGAGGCCACGGGGCGGTCGGCCGGAGAGCCGCTGATCGAGCTGCGCCGGGTGAACAAGCACTACGGGCAGCTGCACGTGCTGCAGGACATCGACCTGACGGTGGGCCGGGGCGAGGTCGTGGTGGTGATCGGCCCGTCCGGGTCGGGGAAGTCCACGCTGTGCCGGGCGATCAACCGGCTGGAGCCGGTGGAGAGCGGCGACATCCTGATCGAGGGCCAGCCGCTGCCCGCCGAGGGCAAGGGCCTGGCGAAGCTGCGGGCCGAGGTCGGGATGGTGTTCCAGTCCTTCAACCTGTTCGCGCACCGGACGGTGCTGCAGAACGTCACGCTGGCCCAGATCAAGGTCCGCAAGCGCGGGAAGGCGGCGGCCGAGACCAAGGGGCGGGCGCTGCTGGAGCGGGTCGGACTGGCCTCGCAGGCCGACAAGTACCCGTCGCAGCTGTCCGGCGGCCAGCAGCAGCGGGTGGCGATCGCCCGGGCGCTGGCGATGGACCCGAAGGCACTGCTGTTCGACGAGCCGACCTCGGCGCTCGACCCCGAGATGATCAACGAGGTGCTGGAGGTGATGCGCTCGCTGGCCGCCGAGGGGATGACCATGGTGGTGGTCACCCACGAGATGGGGTTCGCGCGTTCCGCCGCCAACCGGGTGGTCTTCATGGCGGACGGGAAGATCGTCGAGGACCGCGTCCCCGAGGAGTTCTTCGCGAACCCGCAGAGCGAGCGCGCCCGGGACTTCCTGTCCAAGATCCTGAAGCACTGAGGCGGCGCGGTGAAACAGCGGTACATCCTGCGCGCACTGGCGCTGTGCGCCGTGCTGCCCGGCCTGGCGGCCGGCCTGTCCGGCTGCGGCAAGGAGGGCACCCCGCCGCCGAAGGGCCCGCAGCCGAGCGCGCTGCCCAGCTACCAGGTGCGCAACAACACGATCACCGGCTCGCCCACCCTGGACGCGGCCCGGGCGCGCGGCCACCTGGTGGTCGGCGCCAAGGAGGACCAGCCGTACCTGGGCCAGAAGAACCCGGCCACCGGCGAGTACTCCGGCTTCGACATCGAGATCGCCAAGATGGTCGCCGCCGACCTGGGCTTCGCGCCCGACCAGATCGAGTTCCGCACCATCGCCTCCGCCAACCGGGAGACCGCGCTGCAGAACGGCCAGGTCGACTACTACGTGGGCACCTACACCATCAACGACAACCGCAAGAAGCTGGTCGGCTTCGCCGGCCCGTACTTCATCGCCGGGCAGGCGCTGATGGTCCGCAAGAACGAGACGAAGATCAACGGCCCGCAGGACCTGGCGGGCCGGAAGGTCTGCTCGGCCGCCGGGTCCACCCCGTACCAGCGGATCCAGACCAATTACCCGAAGGCCAAGCTGGTCGGCTACGACACCTACTCGGCCTGCGTGGACAACCTGATCAGCAATCAGGTCGACGCCGTCACCACCGACAACGCGATCCTGCAGGGCTACGTGGCCAAGGTCCCCGACGAGCTGAAGATGGTCGGCGAGCCGTTCTCCACCGAGCCGTACGGCATCGGCGTCCCCAAGAACGACACCGTGCTGCGGATGGCGATCAACGACGCGCTGCAGCTGAACATGGACAACGGCAACTGGAAGAAGGCGTACGAAGCGACGCTCGGCCTCTCCGGGGTGCCCGCGCCGCAGCCCCCGGCCATCGACCGGTACAAGTGAGCAGGGGGCGCGGATGAACGTCCTGACCAGCAACTGGTCCACCTACTGGCACGGCTTCCTCGGCACCCTGTGGCTGACCCTGGTCAGTGCCGCGCTGGCGCTGGTGCTCGGGGTGGTCATGGCGGGCTTCCGGGTCTCGCCGGTGAAGCCGCTGCGGGCCGTCGGCACCGGGTGGGTGACGGTGCTCCGGAACACCCCGCTGACCCTGCTGTTCTTCATCGTGGTGCTGGGCCTGCCCCGGTTCCACATCACGCTGCCGTTCTTCACCTTCGCCGTGCTGGCGCTGGGCTGCTACACCTCGGCGTTCGTCTGCGAGGTGCTGCGCTCGGGCGTGAACACCGTGCCGACGGGGCAGGGTGAGGCGGCCCGCAGCCTGGGTCTGACGTTCGGTCAGACGCTGAGCCTGGTCATCATGCCGCAGGCGTACCGCTCGGTGGTCGCCCCGCTGGGCAGTGTGATGATCGCGCTGGCGAAGAACACCGCGATCGCGGGCTCGTTCAGTGTGGTCGAACTGCTCGGCACCTACCGGACCATCAACGAGCTGGGCTACAGCATCGTCTGGACCTTCGTCTGGATCGCGGTCGGCTATCTGATCATCACGCTGGCGATCAGCGCCCTGTTCAACGTACTGGAGCGACGGGTGGCGGTGTCCCGATGACGGTGGAGTCCTCCGCGCTGTACGACATCCCCGGGCCGAAGGCGCTGGCCCGGCACCGGCTGTACGGCATCCTGACGCTGCTGGTGATCGCCGCGGTGGTCGGCTGGGTGATCTGGATGCTGTTCCACACCAACCAGTTCACCCACCAGAAGTGGATGGCCTTCGAGTACAAGGGCGTCCAGGAACTGCTGCTGCGCGGCCTCGGCAACACGCTGAAGGCGTTCGGCTGGACGGTGCTGTTCGCGCTCCCGTTCGGCGCGCTGTTCGCCGCCGGACGGCTCTCCGACCACCGGGCGGTGCGCTGGGTGTCCACCCTGGTGGTGGAGTTCTTCCGGGCCATGCCGCTGCTGGTGATGATCTTCTTCATCTTCGTCGCGCTCAAGGTCGAACCGCTCTGGGCGCTGGTGGCCGGGCTCACCCTGTACAACGGCTCGGTGCTGGCCGAGGTGTTCCGGGCCGGCATCCTCGCCGTCCCCAAGGGGCAGAAGGAGGCCGCGTTCGCGCTCGGCCTGCGGAAGACCCAGGTGATGACGTACGTGCTGGTGCCGCAGGCGGTCCGGGCGATGTCGCCGACCATCGTCAGCCAGCTGGTGGTGGCGCTGAAGGACACCTCGCTGGGTTTCCTGATCACCTACGAGGAGTTCCTGCACGCCGGGAAGCTGATCGCCACCAACCTGGACTACGACCTGCCGTTCATCCCCGTGGTGATGGTGATCGCCCCGGTCTACATCGGCATGTGTCTGCTGCTGTCCTGGCTGGCCAAGTGGCTGGAGCGGCGCGCTCGGCGCAGCCCGCGCGAAGGGGCGACGCCGGTCGCCGAGGCCGGGCCGGTGCTGGACGGGCAGGGGTAGGGCCTTTTCGGACGCTGGAAAAGCGGTGGGTTCGGGTCGGGGCGGTCGGCTAGGGTCGGAAAGTCTGTGACCGAGCGCACACGAGGAGTTGCCGAATGTCCGTGCTGCCCAGCCGGCAGGGCCTGCCCGATGCCGAAGTGATCGACCGGCGGGACGGGCCGTACGGCGAGGTGGCGCTGCGGCGGCGCGGTGGGCACTACGAGATCATCGCGAACGGGTGCTTCCTGATGGACACCACCGACGGGCGGTCCGAACGGCTGCTGATCCAGGCGGCGTTGGACTCGGTGGGTGCGGGGGGCGGATTGAGTGTGCTGATCGGTGGGCTGGGCGTCGGCTTCTCGCTGGCGTACGCCGCCGCCGAGCCGCGGTGGGGGCGGATCGCCGTGGTCGAGCGGGAGGGGGCGATCATCGACTGGCACCGGAGCGGGCCGCTCGGGGCGTTCTCCGCGGGCGCGTTGGACGATCCGCGGGTCGAGGTGGTGCACACCGATCTGGTGGCGCATCTCGGTTCCACCGGGGAGCAGTACGACGCGCTGTGTCTCGACATCGACAACGGGCCCGACTGGACGGTCGGTGAGGAGAACGACGCGCTGTACGGCCCGGTCGGCCTGGCCAATGCCGCTGCCCGGCTGCGGGCCGGCGGCGTCCTCGCGGTGTGGAGTGCCCAGCCCTCCGCCGCTTTCGAACAGGCGCTGCGGGACGCCGGGTTCATCGATGTCCGGAGCGAGGAGATCGCCGTCGAGCGCGGGGTGCCCGACGTGGTGCACCTGGCGCGCCGGGCCGCCTGACGGGGCGCGGCCTTCACGCGGCCGAACCGCCGGATTCGGTGCGGAAGTTGTGCCCGTGACGCGTTCACAACAGCGCTCGCGTGCGGCATGATCACCATCATGGCGGACGAGAAGACGGACCTCCTGGCGTGCCTCTGGGACGAGTTCAACGCCATGCGGTTCCCCAACGGCTGGTACGACCAGGAGCCCGAAGGCACCTGCCTGGTCACCCTGGGCACCGTCCTCACCGGATTCGCCGCCAGCGTCCTCGACGGGCCGTCGCTCGGCGCGCGGCACCGCGAGCACCTGCGCCGCCGGATCGTCCTGCTCGGCGAGCTGCTGCCGACCTTCGCCGTCGACCGCTACGCCTCGCGGTACTTCGTCGCGCTGTACCGGATGGCGGTGCTGGCGGAGGAGATCGACCTCGAGCGGGAGGAGATCGACCTCGAGCGGGGAGGCGGAGGGATTTAGCCGGCGGAGAGGGCGGCGGACAGGACGGTGCGGAGCTGCTCCAGTTCGTGACGCCAGGCCGGGCCCTCGTCCGACTCGTCCCAGAGCTCGGCGAGTTCGGATTCCTCGCTGAGCACGCCGGCCAGTGCGTTCAGGGCGAGGCGGCGTATCTCGGGACCGAACAGGGGGAGCGGCTGGTCCGGTCCGTACGCGGTGGTGATCGGGGTGCCGCCCGGGCACTGGGCGGCGACCAGGGCGGCAGCGGCGACGATCTGGCAGCCGTCGTCGGCATCCAGGTCGTCGAACTCGCCGACACCGCCGCCGAGTACGGCGCGGATCAGGGCCTCGCGCTGCTCCGGGGCGGCCTCGTCGAGGTCGCCCGCGAAGTCGGCGGCGGTGTCGTTGTCGAACGGGCCGATGTCCCAGGCACCCATGGTGATCTCCTTCGGTAGCAGCGCGGAGATCGTCGCAGGGTGGACTGACAGGTCAGGTGTCAGACAGCGGGCAGGGTGCGGGCGAGGAGGGGGAGCAGCCGGGCCCAGTGCAGGCGGAGCGCGGCGGGATCGAAGGCGTCGGTGTCGGGCATGGTGAAGCCGTGGACGGTGCCGGGGTAGATCTCGGAGGTGTGGCGGACCCCGGCGGCATCGAGGGTGTGGTTGAGTTCGGCGAGGGCCTCGGGCGTCAGATCGCTTGCGGCGTGGCCGAGATGGACCTCGGCGGTGAGTTCGGCGAAGACCTCGGGTCCGTCGGCGGCCACCGGGGCGTGGAACGCGGCGAGGGCGGCGACCCGGTGCGGGTGGGCCGCGGCGGTGCGGACGGCCTGGAGGCCGCCGATGCAGTAGCCGGTCACGGCGACAGGGCCGGCGGCGACCTCGGGGCGGGCGGCGACCTCGGGGCGGGTGGTGAGGAAGCGCAGGTAGGCGTCGGCGTCGCGCAGGGCGCGTTCGCGGGTGTGCGCCGTGATCAGCGGCATCAGGTGGGTGAAGAGGTCGTGCCGGGCGTCCTCGCCGATGTACGCGGGGAGTTCGAGCACCGGGGCCGGGCCGTGGCGATAGAAGAGGTTGGGGACGAGCACGTAGTAGCCGTGGCCGGCCAGCTCGCGGGCCAGGTCGCGCAGTGCCGGGCGGATGCCGAAGCCGTCCGGGTACATCAGTACCGCCGGGTGCGGGCCGCCCTCGGAGGGGAAGGCGGCGAGGGCGTCGGCGTGGCCGTCCGGGGTGGGGATGTGCAGCAGGTCGGTGCGGGGCTGGGCGGGCATCAAGTCTCCTGTCGTGGTTGACGGTTGGATGAGGTGTCAACTCGACGGAGGTGGGGCCCGGGCGGCGCTCAGGGGAGGGCCGGGTCGCCGATTCGTGTGTGGCGCGAGGCCGTCCCGGTCGTCATGGTCGGACAAGGTAGTCGACCGGACGGGGCGAGGCCAGCGGGCCTGGTGGGTGGCCGGGTGGGTGACGAGGTGGCCGGGTGGCCGGGTGGCCGGGTGGCCGGGTGGCCGGGTGGGCGATGGGGTGGCCGGGGAATGCGGAACGGCGAGCCCGGGGTGGGCTCGCCGTTCGTCAGGTGCGGATCAGCCGAAGGGGCTGTTGGCCGGCGGGGGCGGCGGGGACTGCGGTGCCGCCGCAGGGGCCGGCGGTGCGGAGAGACCGCCGAAGGGGTTGTAGTCGGCCGGGGGGACCTTGACCAGGCGGCCCTTGGTCGGGTCGGCCTCCTCCGGTTCCTCGGCGGCGGGGGCTGCTGCTGCCGGGGCGGGGGCTCCGAAGGGGTTGAAGTCCGCCGGGGGGACCTTGACCAGGCGGCCCTTGGTGGGGTCCGCCGCCTCCGGCGGGTCGGCCGGGGCCGGGACCGCCGGCGGGGCGCTGGGCCGGGGCGGGATGTTGCTCGGCGGGCCGGTGATGGTGCCGAACGGGTCGGACGGCTCGGAGGACAGGACTGTCCCGAACGGGTCGGCGGAGGCCGCGCGGGCCGGCGCCGGGGCGGCGACCGGGGCGGGCGCCGGGGTGGCGGCAGGGGCTGCTGCGGCCGGGGTTGAGGCTGCGCCGAAGGGGTTGAAGTCGGCCGGGGGGACCTTGACCAGGCGGCCCTTGGTCGGGTCGGCGGCTTCGGGTTCCTCGGTGGAGGGGGCTGCCGCTGCCGGGGCGGGGGCTCCGAAGGGGTTGAAGTCCGCCGGGGGGACCTTGACCAGGCGGCCCTTGGTCGGGTCGGCGGCTTCGGGGGCCGGTGCCGGTGCTGGGGTCGGGGGTGCGGCCGGTGCGCCGAAGGGGTCGGCGGCTGCGAAGGGGTCGGGTGCGCCGAAGGGGTCGGCGGCCGGGGCGGCGGGCTCCGGAGCGGCGGGGGCTGCCGCTGCCGGGGTCGGGGCTGCGCCGAAGGGGTTGAAGTCGGCCGGGGGGATCTTGACCAGGCGGCCCTTGGTGGGGTCGGCGGCTTCGGGTTCGGGCTCGGGTTCGGGTGCCGGGGTGGGGGGTGCGGCCGGTGCGCCGAAGGGGTCGGCGGCTGCGAAGGGGTCGGGTGCGCCGAAGGGGTCGGCGGCCGGGGAGACGGGTTCCGGGGTGGAGGGGGTTGCTGCTGCGGGGGTTGGGGCTGCGCCGAAGGGGTTGAAGTCGGCCGGGGGGATCTTGACGAGGCGGCCCTTGGTGGGGTCGGCGGCTTCGGGTTCGGGTTCCGGCGTGGCCGCCGGGGCGCCGAACGGGTCGGCGGCCGGGGCGGGTTCGGGCGCGGCCGGGGCGGCGGCCTGGGCTGCCGGGGCCGGGGCGCCGAAGGGGTTGAAGTCCTCCGGGGGAACCCGGACGGTGGTGCCCTTGGCGGGCTCCTCCGGGGCGACCGGGGCCGGGGCCGGGGCCGGGGCACCGAACGGGTCGGCGGAGGCCAGCACCGGGGACGGCTGCTGGGCCTGCGGATCGGCGGGGGCCGGGGCACCGAAGGGATTGAAGTCCGAGGGCGGGACCCGCACCGAGGTGCCGGACGGGGCGTCGGGCTGCTCGGACGTCGCGACCGGAACCGGCGGGGCGACAGGCACCGACGGCGCGGCGGACTGCGCCGGAACGGCCGGGCTGTGAGCAGGAACGGCCCGGCCGACCGGCACCGGGGCCGGGGCCACGGCCACACCGTCCCAAGCGAGTTGGACCGAGCAGAGCAGGTCCGCGAAGACCGAGGTGTAGACGTCCCAGTCCTCGGTGTCGGAGGTGGTCAGCTGCACCGTCAGGACCGTCGCCCCGTCCGGCATCGGCACGAACGCCTCGACCACCGAGCTGTACACCACGCCGCCGGGGCGCTCGTCGTGCAACTCCTTCAGCGCGGGCATCGCCCGGTTCTCCACCAGCACCGCGGCCGGGCCGGCCGGCAGCAACACCGTCCACACCTCGGAGTACGGGCGCTCGGTGGACAGTTCCACCGCCAGCTCCTGGATCGGCTGCGCGCACGGGACGGTCGACACCACCAGCGAGACCCGCGAACGGCGGCCGTTCACCAGCAGCGTCGCGACACCCGCGTAGGCGACGTTCGAGGCGGCGAACTGCTCGGACAGCAGCGCCGCCACCACGGCGAAGTCGTTGCGCTCGGCCGGGGACGCGCCGGAGAACAACTCTTCGGCGGTCTCGGTGAGATGGGCGGACAGGGCGTTGCCCGAACCGCGCACCGTCAGAGTGTGGAACGCCGGCGGGACGACAAGGCGCGCCTCGACACCCGAGCCGGTCGACAGTTCGTCAGGGGCGACCGTCACGCGAGGTTCGGCCAGGGCCGCGAGGGCCTGGGTGAAACCGGCGAGCGGCTCGGTGTCCACCGGGGTCGGCTCGGCGTGCAACCGCAGCGCGGAGACCGACGCGGGGTCGGTCAGGCCGAGGGCCGAGGCGGCGAAACGCTGCGTCAGCACCGGGACGGCCTCGCGGCCGGCGTTCGCGTTCGGGCGGCGGTTGGCGGACACCTCGATCACCGTGCCCAGCTTCGGGACGGAGAGCAGGCCCGGGCCGATCTGGCTGATCCGCAGACCGAACAGGGCCTTGGCGGCCGGATGCTGAGGCCGACGGAACGCGGTGAATGCGTCGATCGGGTAGTGGGTGGCGCGGCTGCCGAGAAGTGCGGCGCATGCCGCGTCCAGCGTGGCCGTGATCCGGTCTGCGGCGGCGAAGCCTTCCTGCGTCATTCGCCGAGCCCCCTCGTTCTCGGGTGTGGACAGTTCAGCCACTTTGTATCAGACGTGGACGACGTGGGTTGAGGGGTCGTCGGGGGTGGGGTGGGTGGTGTGGGTGGGGGGTGTGGGGTGAGGTGGGGTGAAGGGGCGTTGGGGGGTGGGTGGTTGGGGGGTGTCTGCGGCGCGGGGTGTGGGGGATGGGGGTGGTGGCGACGTGGGTTGAGGGGTCGTGGGAGGGCGGGTGGGTGGTGTGGGTGGGGGGGTGTGGGGTGAGGTGGGGTGAAGGGGCGTTGGGGGGTGGGTGGTTGGGGGGGTGTCTGTGGCGCGGGGTGTGGGGGATGGGGGTGGTGGCGACGTGGGTTGAGGGGGCGTCGGAGGACGGGGTTGTGGGCGGGGGTGTGGGGTGACGGGGGCTTGGGGGTGGGTTGAGGGGTCGTCTGGGGAAAGCGACGTGGTTTGGGCGGCGGGAGTTGAGGAGGTGATCGGGGGTCAGGGGGTGGGTGGGGTGGCGAGGCGGAGGAGGGAGGGGGTGAGGGGGGCGAGGGTGGTGGTGAGGTCGCGGATGAGGCGGGCGGTGGGGCCGTCGGGGTGTTCGGTGGTGAAGAACTCGGTGAAGAGGGCGGCGAGTTCGGGGTCGCGGGTGGCGGCGACGGCGAGGGCGGCGACGAGTTCCTGGACCAGGTGGAGTTGCAGGGTTTCGGCGGGGACGGGCTTGTCGGCGAGCCAGTCGAGGGAGCTGATTTCGGCGTTGGCGATCCAGGCGCGGACGGTGCGGCGCAGGGTGGGGCTGGGGTCGGGGAGGCCGAGGTGGCGGAGGATCTGTTCCTGGGCGGCGCGTCGGACGTGGTCGATGACGGCGTCGGCGTCGGGGCTGGCGGCGACCGAGCCGCCGCGCAGCAGGGCGGTGAAGCCGGCTTCGTGGGACTGGACGAAGTCGAGGTAGCGGCCCATGACGCGGTAGAGGCGTTCGGAGAGCGGGCCGTCGGCGACTTCCTCGAAGCGTCCGGTGAGTTCGCGGCCGGCCCGGCGCAGGGCTTCTTCGTAGAGGGCCTGCTTGCCGGGGAAGTAGTGGTAGACGAGCGGGCGGGAGGCGCCGGCGGCGGCCGCGATGTCGTCGATGGAGACGTCCTCGGGGGCTCGGTCCGAGAACAACTCGAGGGCCACCGCGATGAGTTGTTCGCGGCGTTCGTCGACGGTGAGCCGCCGCCTGGGGGTGCGGGCGGGCTGCTGTTCCTCCGAGCGGGGGGCCACGGACGGCGTACGGGAAGCCATGCGGCCCACCCTAGTTCGTCGGGGTGGCGCGGGACAGCGTGGACGGGGGGCGTCGACAGGGAGGTCAGCGGCCGGTGCGCTGTTCCAGGTAGCGGCGCCAGGCCTCCCGGCCGTCGGGGACGAACTCCCAGGTGGTGAGGCGGTCGTTGAGTTCGTCCTCGGTGAGCCAGGTGTACCAGGCGACTTCCTCGGCCTGCGGGTCGACCGGGCCGTCCCATTCGGCCTCGTGGACGTCGGACCACCAGCTGAACCGCTCGCCGTCGGTGTAGCGGAAGCGGAACAGCGGGCGGGTGCGGATGCCGGTGACGCCGAGTTCTTCCTCGGCCTCGCGGACGGCGGCGTCCAGGTAGCTCTCGCCGGCGCCGACCACGCCGCCGACGAAGCAGTCGTGGGCGCCGGGGGCGAACGCCTTGGTGTCGGTGCGGCGGTGGGTGAAGATCCGGCCCTGCGGGTCGCGGACCAGTACGAAGACGCAGCGGTGCAGCAGGTTGTCGCGGTAGACCTCGGAGCGGGGTGCGGTGCGCAGCACCCGGTCGTGTTCGTCGACGACGTCGACGATTTCGTCCAGCGGACCGGAGTCGGGGGAAGGAGTGGTCATGCCGCCATTCTGGCCCCGGGGAGGCAGTATCACCCGAAAGAGTTGGTATACGGAGTGCGGGAGTTGGGCAATTCAGTTGGCGGAGCGTCAGTTACCGCTGGCTGGAGGAGTGTTGAGGAGCCGTGTTGTTGTTCTGTCCGTCGCTGCCGCCTTGTTGGGGCTCGGCGCGGCGCTGCCCGTCGCGGCCGCGTCGGTGCCCGCCGCCGTCCGCTCGGGGCTGGACTGCACCACCTGGGTGCACGAGAACGACCCGCTGACCGGAGGAGTGCTCTGCACCAACAACACGGGCGCGCCGATCACCTTCCATGCCGACATCGTGTGCGGTCTCGCGCCGGACGTCTCGGGCACCTCGGTGACGGCCCAGCCCGGCCAGACCCAGGAGTCGGCGGGCCACTGCGCCTTCTACTCCTCCGGGATCGGTCACATCGGCTGGACGGTGGAGTAGCCGATGGAATAGGGGAGAGTCGGCTGCTGATGGGCCCCGCCGCAGGTCACTGGGGGCGGTGTCTAAGGTGGGCGGGTGGAGATCCAGGGGTTCACAGCGGACGGGTTCGAGCCGGTCAGGGCGGCCTTCGAGGGCAACTTCCGGCAGTACGGGGAGTTGGGTGCGGCGTTCGCGCTGTATTTGGACGGCCGGAAGGTGGTCGACCTGTGGGGCGGTGACGCGCGTCCGGAGGTGGGTGCGAGGCCCGCGCCGGCGGTGCGGTGGGAGGCCGGTAGCGCGCAGGTGCTGCGGTCGGTCACCAAGGGGCTGACGGCTGCCTCCGCGCTGCTTCTGGCGCAGCGCGGGCTGCTCGACCTGGACGCCCCGGTGTCCGCTTACTGGCCGGAGTTCAAGCAGGCCGGGAAGGAGCGGATCCCGGTGCGCTGGCTGCTGTCGCACCAGGCCGGGCTGCCCGCGTTGGACGTGCCGCTGCGGATCGAGGACGTGCTGGCGTGGGATCCGGCCGCGGCGGCCGTCGCCGCGCAGGCGCCGGCCTGGGAGCCGGGCACCGCGCACGGCTACCACCCGCTGACCTTCGGCTGGTTGGTGGGCGAGGTGGTGCGGCGGGCCGGTGGCCGCAGTGTCGGCCGGTACTTCGCGGAGGAGATCGCCGCCCCGCTCGGCCTGGACCTGTGGATCGGCCTGCCCGCCACCGAGTCCGGCCGGGTCGGGCGGCTGGTCGACCTGCCCGCGCCCGAGGTGGCCAAGGCGGGGCCGGGCGGGATGCGGATACGCCCCAAGCAGTCGGTGGTGGACGCCTACCGGGACCCGCGCTCGCTGACCGCTCGTTCGTTCGGCTCGGTGCGCAGCAGCGTGGACCTGGACGACCCGGCGGTGCAGGCCGTGGAGGTGCCGGGCGCGGGCGGTATCGGTACCGCCCGGTCGCTGGCCCGGTTCTACGCGTCGCTGATCGGCGCCGCCGACCGGGCGGATGCGCCCGGGCAGCGGCTGCCCGCGCTGTTCGAGCCGGCCACCCTGGCCGAGGCGGCGGGGCCCTCGGTGCAGGGGCCGGACCAGGTGCTGATCGTCAACACCACGTTCGGCCAGGGCTTCTTCCGGCACAGCGGCAGCTCGCCGATGGCGTCCCCGGCGAGCTTCGGGCACCCGGGCCGCGGCGGTTCGCTGGGCTTCGCCGACCCGGAGCTGGGCATCGGCTTCGGCTACGTCACCAACGGCATGCAGCCGGGCGTCACCGGGGACATCCGCTCGCGGGCGCTGATCACGGCCGTCCGGCAGTGCCTGGAGGGCCGGGGCTGAGCGGGCGCCGGTTGCGCGGTCAGGCCTGGCCGGTCTCGAAGCGGCTGACCCGGCCGTCGGGGGAGACGGTGAACCGCCAGGCGGTGCGCATCTCGCCCCAGGTGTCGTTGCGGTAATCGGCGACCAGGGCGCGGCCGTTGGACTTCTCGGTCTGCACCTCGATGTGGCCGTGCGAGGAGAAGATCTCCCGGTCCGCCCAGTCCGCCAGGTCGCGGTCGGCGCCGTCGTCGGACATCGTGGCGTCGTCGGTGAGGGCGGCGAAGAAGGCGTCCCGGTTGCCCGAGTTGACGGCGCCGAGCAGGCGGCGCACGGCCGGGTCGGAGAGCTTGTCGACGGCGATGGTCATGAGGGTTCACTCCTTGACGGTGGGATCAGGCCCGACGGGTCGGACATTGACCCGACGTGACCACGCCGGGCGGTCGTCCGCCAGCCTTTCTGGGCCGGTCGGAGCCGGTGCGCCACCGCTGCGGGCACGCTTCGGAGCCGGGCGCGTGGCGCGGGCCGGGGCCGTGGGAGTGGTGTGATGTGATGTCCGGATGGGCGGGTTCGTGCCGCGGATCGGGGAGGCTTCCGATGATCCGTCAGCGGGTGGTCACCACAGCTGCTCCCACCACCAGGCGATCTCGGGGTAGGGCGGCGGGGTGAGCCGGCCGTCGGCGGGGCGTTCTGCGCGTTCGGCGACCGGGGCGACGCCCGGTACGTGCGTGGTGTAGCGGGCGGAGGTGAGTCCCCACTCCAGGTTTCCGCTCACCAGGTTGGACAACTGCTCGATGTAGCGGCGCAGTTCGGGCCCGGCGCGGCGGGAGGTGCGGTCCGCCAGGCGGAGGAACAGGCACATGGTGCGGTCGTGCAGGGCGGCGGCCTCGATCAGGGCCTGGTCCCGTTTGCAGCCCATATGTCGTTCCAGGGGGTGGACGATGTTGCTGTCCAAGTCTCCCTGGCTGTCCTCGCGGCTGTACGAGTAGACGTCCGCGGAGATCAGCACCAGGAACTTGGCGGCTTCGGTGAGTGCGTGCACCCGCGGCGAGTCCAGCTGGGACTGCGGGACGGCGGTGCGCTCGCAGACCTCGATGATCTCGATGCAGGAGCGGCTGCCGCGGTCCAGCGGGCCGATCGTCAGGTACTCGGACATGGACATCGTCCGCCCCTGGGAGCGGTAGGCCGCGACGGTGGCGGCGCCCATGAAGGACTCCAACTGGCTGTCCGCCCAACGCTTCACGGCGACCGCGGGGGCCCAGTCCCGGGCCCGGCGGAACACGTCGCGCACCGAAGCGACGTAGATGTCCGATTCCTCCGGGTGGGAGGGCGTCGAGTTGATAACCGCCAGTAATGTGGCTGCTATCGTGAGTACACGGGAAGGGTCCCGGCTCAGTCTGCCGGTGTCCCACTCGTCGTCGAGCATGAGCATGCTGCATAACCACTGCGAGACCAGTTCCAGCCCCGTGATGCCCTCGGCGTCCTTGGCGATCCGGCAGACGAACTCGTGTGCACCGATGGCCAGAAGGCGGCGGCGGCGTTCCGCGTCCCCCGTGAATCCCATTGCGTCGAGCCAGAGTTCGGTGGTCTTGCCGACCTCCTCGTGCGCGGGATGCAGGGCCGAGGGGATGGGGCAGAAGAGCGGGGGTATGGCAGCCAACGTTTCTCCAGAGCGGCCTGATGTGCTGGTGCGTCAAGTCGGTCGGGCTTGCGCCCGGCGTCGGTCTTCCCTCGCCGGGATCGAGTACACCTGGGAAACCGGAAAGAGTTAACCATGACGAATCGCCAGAAATTGACGCCTGCAAGGTAGTTGCTCCTGACCAGGCAATCTGGCCCCCATCAGGTCCACGGCCTGCGGGAACGCCGCCCGAGCGGCCCTTGACGGCGCTATGGTCGGAAGCGAGTGCCGGGAAGGCGAGTCGGAAGGACGGACGTGGCCGAAGATCAGAGCGGGCCGCAGGCATCGGCGGCCGGCGAGGGGAAGACCGCCCAGCGGCTGTGGGAGCGCGAGAAGGAACTCGCCTCCGCCGAACAGGCCGTGGACAAGCTGTGCCGGGAGTTCGCCGCGGGCGGCACCAAGATCGGTGAACTGCTGCTGTTCTCCGGTCCCGCCGGTATGGGCAAGACCACGATGCTCGAACAGGTGCGCCGGATCGCCGGAGCGCGCAAGGACCCCACCGTACTGTTCGCCCGGGGCGGCGAACGGCAGAAGCACGAACCGTTCCGCGTACTGCGGCAACTACTTCAGCCCGTCCTCGGCAGTCTCGACCCGGACGAGCGCACCGAGGTGTTCGGCAACTGGTACAACATCGTCGCGCCCGCCGTCGGCCTGGCCCCGCCGCCCGACGCGGTCGAGCGGATCGACCCGCTCGGCGTGCACGACGGCCTGGACTTCGTCATCACCCAACTCGCGCCCCGGCGTGCCCCGTTGGTCGTGGTGATCGACGACCTGCACGTGGTCGACCAGGAGTCGCTGACCTGGCTGGCCTCATTCGCGGTACGCGCCCGGGAACTCCCGGTGCTGCTGGTCTTCGCCTACCGCCACGAGTTCGACGAGGCGGCCCGGCCGCTCGTCCTGCAGATCCAGGAACGCGCCGAGCGTCGGCACGACCTGATGCCGCTCAACCCGCTGTCGACCGCCGAGATCGTGCACAACGAGTTCGCCGAGGCCGACGACGCGTTCTGCCGCCAGGTGTGGGCCGTCACCGCCGGCGCCCCGTTCGACACCGTCGCACTGCTGCGCGAGGTGCGCGACCAGAACCTCGAACCCGTCGAGGAGAACTCGCCCCGGCTGCGCGACCTCGCCGCGGCCGCCCGGGGCCAGGGCCGCGACTACTGGCTCGACAAACTCGGCCCGACCGTCCTCCAGTTCGCCTGGGCCGCCGCGCTGCTCGACACCGACATCGACGAGGACCTGGCCGCCGCGATCTGCGCCCAGGGCCCGGGGCAGACCGCCCAGTCGGTCCGCGAACTGCGCCGGACCCGGGTGCTCACCACCCAACCCAACGGCAGGCTGGAGTTCGTCCACCCGCTGATCGCCGCCTCGATCTACCAGTCGATCCCGGAGGCCACCCGGGCCGGCATGCACGGCGTCGCCGCCACCGCGATCGAGGACCAGGGCGGCTCGCTGCTCGCCGCCTCCCGCCACCTGCTGGAGACCCACCCCGGCGAGGGCGACGACTCGATGGTCCGCAAACTGCGCCGGGCCGCCGCCGAGAACCTCGCCATCGGCGCCCCCGAAGCCGCCCGCCGCTGCCTGGAACGCGCCCTCGCCGAACCACCGGACGAGGACTACCGCGCCGAGGTGCTGTACGAACTCGGCAGCGCCGCACTGCTCACCGACCCCGAGGCCACCGCCAACCAACTGCGCCGCGCACTCGACATCGAGGACGGCCTCAACGCCGACCTGCGGGTCGAGGCGGTGTTCCGACTGTCCGAGGTGATCGCCCACGGCGGCGACCTGAACGGCGCCGCCCGGCTCTGCCTGACCGAGGCCGAGAACACCACCGAAGGCCTCGGCCGGGTCCGGCTGCTGACCGCCCACCTGCTGTACACCGCCCTGCGGCGCGACGAGGACAACGGCCCCGAACGGGCCCGCAAGGTCGCCGAACTCGCCGCCCAGGTCGAGGAGGAGAGCGAGGCCTCCCGGCCGGTGCGCGCCCTGCACGCCTGGGACCTCACCCTCAAGGGCGGCCCCAGCGCCGAGGCACTGCGGGCCGCCGAGGACGCGCTGGTCAACGGACGACTGTCGCGCAGCCTCGGCTGGACCAACACCACCTGGAACTTCGAACTGCCCGCGCTGCTCGGCCTGTGCTTCGCCTACAACGACGAACTCGCCCGCGCCGAAAAGCTGTTCAGCTCCGCCATCCTGGAGTTCGAGATCGCCGGGTGGAGCGGCGCGCACCGCGGCTTCGCCTACTTCCTGATGGGCTTCGCCCGGCTGCGCCGCGGCTTCCTCCCGGAGGCCGAGGACTTCCTGCGCCGGGGCCTGCGGATCGCCGACCGGATGGGCACCGGGCTGCCGTTGCAGTGGAACCTGGTCGGCTCGCTGATCGACACCCTGCTGGCCCGCGGCCGCGACCGGGAGGCCTGGGAGGTCGCGCAGCGGTACCGGTTCTCGCCGCCGTACCACCAGACCGCGCTGGTGCTGCCCGATGTCGCCACCATCTACGGCAAGTTGCTGATCTCCCGCGGCGACTACGACATGGCCGTCGAGGTGCTCGCCGAGACCGGCATGCGGCTGGACAAGCGCGGCTGGCGCTCCACCGTGCACGCGCCGTGGGCCGGTTACCTGGCCGTGGCGATGGCGCACCGGGATCTGCCGTCCGCACGGAAGAACGGCGACGACGCGGTGGCCCGGGCCCGGGAGTCCGGTTCGCCGTCGGCGATCGGCAGCGCGCTGCGGCTGGCCGCCAGTGTGTGGGAGGGGCCGCACGCCGTCGAGCTGCTCCAGGAGGCGGTCGGCTGCCTCGGCCGCTCCCCGGCCAGTTACGAGCACGCGCACGCGCTGGTCGACCTCGGCGCCGCCCTGGTGCAGGTCGGCCGCAGCCTGGAGGCCGCCGAACACCTCTACCAGGGAATGGAGTTGGCCAAGCACTGCGGGGCCGACGGTCTGGAGGTGCGGGCCCGCAACGTGCTGTCCGCGTCCGGGCTGCAGCCCAACCGGACGCTGGTGCCGAACAAGGTCAACCTCAACCCGCAGGAGCTGGAGGTCGCCGAACTGGCGGCGCTGGCCCTGCCGCCGCAGCGGATCGCCGAACGGCTGAAGCTGCCGGTGTCGGTGGTCAAGCAGCGGCTGGCCGCCGTGCACCGCAAGCTCGGCACCGGACCGGACGGTCTCGCCGACGCGCTCGGCCTGCCCGGCGGCGGCCCCGGGCAGCCCGGCTGACGGACGCTCCGGCGCGCGGGAGCGGGTCACCTCCCCGTGCGCCGGGCCCCGCTACGCTGGCCGAAAAGGGTGATCACGAACCAAGGAGCAGCCCATGACCGCGCCGGACCGGCCCGCCGAGGTGCACCGGGCACCGTACGACCTGTCGGGGGCCGGCATGGGCCTGGAACGGTGGACGCTGCGCTCCGGCCTGATCGAGGCCACCGTCATCACGCTGGGCGCGGCGCTGCACACCCTGACCGCGCCGGACCGGGACGGCACGCCCGCCCAGGTGCTGCTGACCACCGAGGACGTCGGCACGCTGCTCGGCCCGGCCAAGCACTACGGCGTCACCGTCGGCCGGTACGCCAACCGGATCGCCGACAGCCGGATCACCCTGGACGGCGAGGACCACCCGCTGCTGCCCACCGGACACGGCGTCACCCTGCACGGCGGCCCCGACTCGTTCTCGCACCGGGTGTGGGAGGCCGAGGAGATCCCCGGCGGGGTGCGGATGCACCTGCACTCGCCGGACGGCGACCAGGGCTTCCCCGGCGCGCTGGACGTCTGGACGGACTTCACGCTGAGCGGCGCCGAACTGACCATCTCCTACCGGGCCGTCACCACCAGGCCCACGGTGGTCAACCTCACCAACCACGCCTACTTCAACCTGGCCGGCGAGGGCCGCGGCGACGTGCTCGGCCACCTGCTGACCATCGACGCGGACGCCATCACGCCGGCCGACGAGCGGCAGATCCCGTACGGCCCGTACGAGCCGGTGGCGGGCACCGCGTTCGACTTCACCACGGCCCGGCCGATCGGCGAGGGCCTGGCGGAGGGGCACCCGCAGCTGAAGCAGTCGCGCGGGTACGACCACAACTGGGTGCTGCGCGAGCGCCCCGCGGACGGGCCGCCGGTGCGGGCGGCGGTGCTGGCCGACCCGGGCAGTGGGCGGACGCTGGAGGTGCTGACCACCGAGCCGGGGTTGCAGGTGTACACGGCGAACGGTTTCGACGGCAGCGTCACCGGCCCGTCCGGTACGGCGTACGGCCCGTTCGCCGGCGTCGCGCTGGAGACCCAGCACCACCCGGATTCGCCGCACCAGCCGTCCTATCCGTCGGCCGAACTGCGGCCGGGGCAGGAGTTCCGCTCCAGCACGGTGCTGCGGCTGGGCACCTCCGGCTGAGTCCAGGAGCTGTATCGAGAAGGGCCCCGGGAGCTGTCCCGGGGCCCTTTTTCGCTGCTCAGCGGTGGTGGGAGTGCGAGGAGTTTCCGCAAGGCCACGGATGGTCAAGACGCGCGGCGGCAACACTGAGGACACGTCGATGTAACGATCGCCGATAACTTGCGGAAACTTGCTGCAAGACCTTTCAGGCGTGCTTGCCGCGCTGTTACGTTCCTGCTCAAGCCCGACGGCCTGCGACGGCGCGGTCGGCCCGGACAGCCATTATGCGCGGTCCTCCCCCCACTCGGGCACCCTCATCTTTCTAGGAGTTTCCATGCGGCGTGGTATCGCGGCCTCCGCTCTCGTTGCGGCTCTTGCGGTCACTCTTGCAGCGTGCGGCAGCAGCGGCTCCGGCTCGGACGCCAAGAGCGACGGACCGGTCACCATCACCTACTGGGACACCTCGAACGCCACCAACGAGGCGCCGAACTACCAGGAACTGGTCAAGAAGTTCGAGGCCGCGAACCCGAACATCAAGGTCAAGTTCGAGAACGTGCCGTTCGACCAGGCGCAGACCAAGCTGCAGACCGCGATGGGTGCCAAGGGTGCGCCGGACGCCTTCCGCTCCGAGGTCGGCTGGACCTCCGCCTTCGCCAAGGCCGGCTACCTGGAGCCGCTGGACGGCACCCCGGCGCTGACCGACGCCGCCGCCTTCCAGCCGTCGCTGATCCAGCAGGCCAAGTACGCGGGCAAGACCTACGGTGTCCCGCTGGTCACCGACACCCTCGCCCTGATGTACAACAAGGAGCTGTTCGCCAAGGCCGGCATCGCCGCCGCGCCGACCACCTGGGACGAGCTGAAGGCCGACGCCGCCCAGCTGAAGGAGAAGGCGGGCGTCGACGGCTTCTGGCTGAAGGCCGGCGACGGCTACTACGCCATGCCGTTCCTGTACGGCGAGGGCACCAACATGGTGGACGCCGCGGGTAAGAAGGTCACCGTCAACTCGGCCGAGGCGGTGAAGGCGATCGAGACCTACAAGACGATGTTCACCTCGCCCGGCACCGCGAAGGCCGACGTCACCACCGACGCCTACGCGCACATGATGGACGCCTTCAACAACGGCAAGGTCGCGGCGATCATCCAGGGTCCGTGGGAGGTCACCAACATCTACAAGGGCGCCTCCTTCGCCGACAAGAAGAACCTCGGCATCGCCGCCGTCCCGAACGGCTCCGCCAAGGGCGGCGCCCCGACCGGTGGCCACAACGTCTCGGTCTACGCCGGCTCCGACGCCGCCCACAAGGCCGCCGCCGAGAAGCTCGCCGCGTTCCTGACCTCCGCCGAGAGCCAGACCTTCCTCGCGCTGAAGAACGGCACCCTGCCCACCCGCAGCGACGCCTACACCGCCGAGGTCAAGGCCAACCCGGGCATCGCCGACTTCCAGGCGATCCTGGCCTCCGCCCAGCCGCGCCCCGAACTGCCCGAGTACGCCTCGCTGTTCGGCTCCTTCGGCACCAACCTCGGCAAGATCGTCCAGGGCCAGTCCGACACCAAGGCCGGCCTGGACGCCACCGCCACCGACTACGCGAAGCTCCTGCCGGACTTCAAGAAGTAAGTCGGAACCAGGCTCGCCCGGCCCACACCTGACGGTGGGCCGGGCGCCCGCCGTCACACCACACAGCACCAGTCGCCGAGGCAGGCGGCGGACCTCCCGGAGAAGGTGTCAACCCATGGCAGTTGCGGTCGTTCAGCGCATCAAGCTGTCGTACTCGAAGTACTGGTACGCGTACGCGATGGTCGCGCCGGTCGTGATCGTCCTCGGGGTGCTGGTCGGCTACCCGCTGGTCCGCGGCTTCTACCTGACCCTGACCAACGCCACCAGCCTCAACGTGGGCCGCCAGATCGGCGTCAACCACATACCCGACAGCTTCGACTTCGTCGGCCTCGACAACTACGCGGACGTGCTGTGGGGGCCGACGTCGTACGACCGGTTCTGGTCGCACTTCGTCTGGACCGTCATCTGGACCGCGGTCTGCGTGTTCCTGCACTACAGCATCGGCCTGGGCCTGGCGATGCTGCTCAACCGCAAGATGCGCGGCCGCAGCGTCTACCGGCTGATCCTGATCCTGCCCTGGGCGGTGCCGACCTTCGTCACCGTCTTCTCCTGGCGGCTGATGCTCGCCGACGGCGGCGCCGTCAACGGCCTGCTGTCGATGCTGCACCTGCCCGAACCCGGCTGGCTGTCCGACCCGTTGGCGCAGAAGTTCGCCGCGATCCTGGTCAACACCTGGGTCGGCGTGCCGTTCATGATGATCTCGCTGCTCGGCGGACTCCAGTCGATCCCGGCCGAGCTGTACGAGGCCGCCGAGATGGACGGCGCCAGCGCCTGGCAGCGGTTCCGCTACGTCACCCTGCCCGGCCTGCGGACCGTCTCCTCCACCGTCGTACTGCTCGGCGTGATCTGGACCTTCAACCAGTTCGCCATCATCTACCTGCTGTTCGGCTCCGGCGCCCCCGACGCGCAGATCCTGGTCACCTGGGCCTTCCGCCTCGGGTTCGGCCAGCAGCCCTCGGACTACGCGCAGTCGGCGACCTACGGAATCCTGCTGCTCTCCATCCTGATCGTCTTCACCGGCTTCTACCGCCGCTGGACGGCCCGGGTCGAGAAGGCCAACGGATGAGCGCCGACGCCCGTACGGGAACCGACCCCCAGCCCAAGGACCAGGACCAGGCAGGTAGCCCCATGACACTCACCGCCGACCGCCCCGCCGCCGACGCGAAGCCCGCCGGACGACCCGTCAAGGTCCGGCTGCGCGGCGAGTCCTCGCCGCTGGCCACCGTGCTCTCGCACGGCACCCTGATCGTCGCCAGCCTGATCGCCCTGTTCCCGGTGCTGTACATCGCGTACATCTCGCTGGGCCCGGACGACATGGACTACCTGCACCCGGCGAAGATCATGGACAAGGCCACCCTGGCCAACTACGGCCGGGTGCTGGGCGACACCGGCTTCCTCACCTGGTTCGGCAACTCGGCCATCGTGGCCGGCGGCACCACCCTGATCGGCGTGCTGATCGCCGCCACCACCGGCTACGCGGTCTCCCGGATGCGCTTCCCCGGCTACCGCCCGCTGATGTGGGCCCTGCTGGTCACCCAGATGTTCCCGATCGCCGTGCTGATCGTGCCGATGTACTACATCCTGTCCAGCCTGCAGATGCTGGACAGCTACACCGGCCTGATCCTGGTCTACTCCACCACCACCGTGCCGTACTGCGCCTGGCTGCTGAAGGGCTACTTCGACACCATCCCGGTGGAGATCGACGAGGCCGGCCGGGTCGACGGACTGTCGCCCTTCGGCGCCTTCTGGCGGCTGGTCCTGCCGCTGGCCCGCCCGGGCCTGGCGGTGGCCGCGTTCTACTCCTTCCTCACCGCGTGGGGCGAGGTCGCCTTTGCCTCCACCTTCATGCTCTCGTCCAGCAAGTACACGCTGGCGGTCGGCCTCGCCTCGTTCGTCAGCGAGCACGACCACCAGTGGCAGCTGATGGCCGCCACCTCGGTGCTCATCGCCATCCCCGCCGCGGTCGTCTTCTACCTGGTGCAGCGTCACCTGGTGACCGGTCTGACGGCCGGCGCGGCGAAGTCCTGACCCTCCGTTTCCACAGCACCCAAGGGATGACTGTCCTATGACCCAGAACCTGGCCGACGCCTCCCGGCCCGCCGCTGTTCCCGTCGCTCGGACGACTGCTGCGACCACCGGGGCCTCCAGAGGCGGCTGGTGGCGGGACGCGGTCATCTACCAGGTGTACCCGCGCAGTTTCGCCGACGGCAACGGGGACGGCATGGGCGACCTGCCCGGCATCCGCAGCCGGCTGCCCTACCTGCGCGACCTCGGCGTGGACGCGGTGTGGCTGTCGCCGTTCTACGCCTCGCCGCAGGCCGACGCCGGGTACGACGTCGCCGACTACCGCGCCGTCGACCCGATGTTCGGCACCCTGCTGGACGCCGACGGGCTGATCCGTGACGCCCACCAGCTGGGCCTGCGGATCATCGTCGACCTGGTCCCCAACCACTCCTCCGACCAGCACGAGTGGTTCCAGCGCGCGCTGCGCGAAGGCCCCGGCACCCCGCTGCGCGAGCGCTACCACTTCCGGCCCGGCAAGGGCGAGAACGGCGAACTCCCGCCCAACGACTGGGAGTCCATCTTCGGCGGCCCCGCCTGGACCCGCAGCGACAACCCCGACGGCACCCCCGGCGAGTGGTACCTGCACCTGTTCGCCCCGGAGCAGCCCGACTTCAACTGGGACAGCCCCGCGGTCGCCGACGAGTTCCGCTCCATCCTGCGGTTCTGGCTCGACATGGGCGTCGACGGCTTCCGGATCGACGTCGCCCACGGCCTGGTCAAGGCCCCCGGTCTGCCCGACCTCGGCGGCCACGACCAGCTGAAGCTGCTCGGCAACGACGTCATGCCGTTCTTCGACCAGGACGGCGTGCACGCCATCTACCGCAGCTGGCGCAAGATCCTCGACGAGTACCCCGGCGACCGGATCGGCGTCGCCGAGGCCTGGACCCCGACCGTCCAGCGCACCGCCAACTACGTCCGCCCCGACGAGCTGCACCAGGCGTTCAACTTCCAGTACCTGGGCACCGACTGGGACGCGGCGAAGCTGCGCGAGGTGATCGACCTCTCGCTCGACTCGATGCGGCCCGTGCAGGCCCCCACCACCTGGGTGCTGTCCAACCACGACGTCACCCGGCACGCCACCCGGTTCGCCAACGAGCCCGGCCTGGGCACCCAGATCCGCACCCCCGGCGACCGCCCGCTCGGCTTGCGCCGGGCCCGCGCCGCCACCCTGCTGATGCTCGCGCTGCCCGGCTCCGCGTACATCTACCAGGGCGAGGAACTCGGGCTGCCCGACGTCACCGACCTGCCCGACGAGGTCCGCCAGGACCCGTCGTTCTTCCGGCAGGCCGGGCAGGACGGCTACCGCGACGGCTGCCGGGTCCCCATCCCGTGGTCCGGCACCGAGGCGCCGTACGGCTTCGGCCCGGTGGCCGGCGGCCCGAGCTGGCTGCCGCAGCCCGCCGACTGGGCCGAACTCTCGGTAGAGGTCCAGACCGGTGACCCGACCTCGACGCTGGAGCTGTACCGCTCCGCGCTGGCCGTCCGCCGCGAACAGCCCGCGCTCGGCGCCGGCACCGAGGTCGAGTGGTTGGACGCCCCCGAAGGCGTGCTGATGTTCCGTCGCGAGGCGGCCGAAGGGTCGTTCGTGTGCACCGTGAACACCACCGGGGAGAGCGTGACTGTTTCGGCGCCCGGCCGGCTGCTGCTGTCCTCGGCCGCCATGACGGAGTCCGAGCACGCCGAACTCCCCGCCGACAGCACCGCATGGTGGGCGGCCTGAGGTGGTTGCAATAGGCTCTGGGCTCGTGACTACAGCGCGACTCTCCGACATCGCGGCGCAGGCGGGGGTCAGCGAAGCCACCGTCAGCCGCGTACTCAACGGTAAGGCGGGCGTCTCCGCGACCACCAGGCAGACCGTACTGGCCGCGCTGGACGTGCTCGGCTACGAACGGCCCACCCGGCTGCGCCAGCGCAGCGCCGGGCTGATCGGCCTGATCACCCCCGAGCTCAGCAACCCGATCTTCCCCGCGCTCGCCCAGGTCATCGAACAGGTGCTCAGCCGGCACGGCTTCACGCCGGTGCTGTGCACCCAGACCCCGGGCGGCTCCACCGAGGACGAACTCGTCGAGATGCTGGTGGAACGCGGTGTGGCCGGCATCGTGTTCGTCTCCGGACTGCACGCCGACACCACCGCCGACCACGACCGGTACGCCAAACTCTCCGGCCGCCAGGTCCCGTTCGTGCTGATCAACGGCTACAGCGAGAAGATCGCCGCACCGTTCATCTCCCCGGACGACCGGGCCGCGATGTGGATGGCCGTCCAGCACCTCGTCGAACTCGGCCACGAACGGATCGGGCTGGCAGTCGGTCAGAAGCGGTTCGTCCCCGTGCTGCGCAAGATCGAGGGCTTCACCGCCGCGCTCCAGCAGCTCACCGGGCGCACCGCCGAAGAGGCCGGGGAGCTGATCCACCACACCCTGTTCAGCGTCGAGGGCGGGCACGCCGCCGCCCAGGCACTGCTCGACAAGGGCTGCACGGCGATCGTCTGCGGCTCGGACATGATGGCGCTCGGCGCGATCCGCGCGGTGCGCCGGCGGGGCCTGTCGGTGCCGCAGGACGTCTCGGTGGTCGGGTTCGACGACTCGCCGCTGATAGCGTTCACCGAACCGCCGCTGACCACCGTGCGCCAGCCGGTCGAGGCGATGGCCACCGCCGCCGTCGACGCCCTGCTGGAGGAGGTCGGCGGAAACCCGGCGCAGCGCTCGGAGTTCATGTTCCAGCCGGAGCTGGTGATGCGGGGCTCGACCGGGTCGGGTCCGCGCAACTGATCGGTGTTTTAAGGCATTTGCGGCCCTCGTTCCTCGGTGGAACGGGGGCCGCAGGCGTCTTCAGGTGTAGAGCTGCTCGATGTCGCGGCGGTAGGCGGTGCTGACGGCCTGCCGGCGGACCTTCAGGGACGGGGTGAGCAGGCCGCGTTCCTCGGTGAAGTCGCCGCCGACCACGCGCACCCGGCGGATCGACTCGGCGCGCGAGACGGTCGAGTTGACGGCCTGCACCGCCTCGGCGAGTGCGGCCAGGACGGCGGGGTGGACGGGGACGGCGCTGGTCACGTCCTGGGCTTTCGTGGTGGCCGGCGGGCGTTGTTGCAGGAAGTGCTCCACCGCCTCCGGGTCCAGGGTGAGCAGCGCGCCCACGTACGGGCGGTCGTTGCCGACCACCAGGGCCTGGCTGATCAACGGGTGGGCGCGCAGGCGGTCCTCCAGCGGGCCGGGGGAGACGTTCTTGCCGCCGGAGGTCACCAGGATCTCCTTCTTGCGGCCGGTGATGGTCAGGTAGCCGTCCTCGTCGAGCCGGCCCAGGTCGCCGGTGGCGAACCAGTGTTCCCGTTCGGGTGTTGGCGCGCCCAACTCGTAGTAGCCGTCGAAGATTTGTGGCCCGCTCAGGAACACCTCGCCGTCCTCGGCGATCCGTACCGCGCTGCCCGGCACCGGCGGCCCGACGGTGCCCGGGCGCGGACGCAGCGGCGGGTTCACGGTGGACGGGCCGGTGGTCTCGGTCAGCCCGTAGCCCTCGTACACCAGCACGCCCGCGCCGGCGAAGAACAGCAGCAGCTCCGGGTCGATCGAGGAGCCGCCACTGATCGCGTACCGGATCCGGCCGCCCATCGCCTGCCGCACCCGGCGGTACACCAGGGCGTCGTACAGGCCGTGCGCCAGCCGCAGCGACAGCGGGGCGCGGTCGCCCCCGCCGTCCAGCGCGGCCAGTTCGGCGCGGGCGTAGCGCTTCGCGACCTCGGCCGCCCGGTCGAAGACCCGCACCGCGCCCTTCGCCTGCGCCTCGGCCCGGCCCAACTGGTGGATCTTCTCGAACAGGTAGGGCACGCCGACCAGGAAGGTGGCGCCGAACTCGGCCAGGTCGGGCCGGAGTTCGGCGGGCTTCAGGGACGGGCTGTGGCCGAACCGGATCCGGCCGAACACGCACGTCACCTGGATCATCCGGCCCAACACGTGCGCCAGCGGCAGGAACAGCAGGGTGGACGGCGTCTCCCCGGTCGCCGCGGTGAACACCGGCTCCAGCAGGGCGTGGCAATTCGCCGCCTCGGTGAGGAAGTTGGCGTGGGTGAGCAGGCAGCCCTTGGGGCGACCGGTGGTGCCAGAGGTGTAGATCAGGGTGGCCTCACTGTCCGGGCCGAGAGCCGCCCGCCGCTTCTCCAACTCCCCGGCGGGCACCGCCTTCCCGAGCTCACCGAGGGCCTCGACGGCGTTCTCGTCCAGCCGCCAGAGCGGCACCGTGCCGCCGGTGCGGGCGATCGCCGTGGTCAGCACCTCGGCGGTGTCGGCGTCCTCCGCGACCGCCAGGGCCGCGCCGGAGTCCCGGACGATCCACTCGGCCTGCTCGACCGAGGAAGTCGGGTACACCGGCACCAGGGACGCACCAGCCGCCCAGGCTGCGAAGTCCAGCAGCGTCCACTCGTAGCGGGTGCGCGACATCAGCACGATCCGCCCTCCCGGGCGCACCCCCGCGGCGATCAGCCCGCGGGCGGCCGCCGCTACCTCGTCGGCGAACTGACGTGCCGTCACATGCTGCCACCCGCCTGCGGGTTGACGTCTGGTGAGCACTTCGGCGTCCGGGGCTTCGGCGGCGTTGCGGAACGGCAGGTCGGCGAGGCTGCCGGAGTCCGGCGGCGGGACGAGGTGCGGGGTGCGGGCCTCGACCACCCGCCCGTCGGAGTGCAGGACTTCGACGGGCGCGCGGTCGCGCAGGTGCTCGGCGCGGGCGGCACGGGCGAGGGGGTGTGCCATCAGCGAACTCCCTTGGGTGGGGTGGGGTTCGCCCAGGGTAGGGACTCCGCCGCGAACTTACTAGACGGTAAGTTCCTTGACGGTAACGGGTGTTGGGCTTCGCTTCGGCCGCTGCGTTCAGCCCTCCTCGACGGCCGGGGCCGGGCCGGTGAAGCGCTCGCCGTCCCGGCTGCCGCCGGTGCGGGCCTGGGTGTGACGGCCGATGGACAGGTAGTCGCGCACCAGCAGCTCCACCGCGTCCTGCGGGCTGCTCACTCCGAGGCGCATCATCGCCTCCAGCGCGAGGTCCGCGTCCAGCGTGATCGTCACCTTCGCCATCGCATCGCTCCAGGGGCTCGGGACCGCTTCCGGCCTTCGGCCGAGGATAGGCCGCTGCCCCCGGAGCCGACCAGGGTCCCCGAGGGCAGCGGTGTCCGCAGTGCGGTCACCTCATGCGCGTGCGCGTGGTGTGCGCGGTGCGTGTGGTGTCAGGCGGTTCAGACCCGACCGGCGAAGTCCGGCGCCCAGTTGGCGATGGTCTCGGTCTTCACGCCGGACTTCGGGTTGGCGGCCTCGACGTACTTGCCGTCGCCGATGTAGATCGCCACGTGGTAGACGCCCGAGTTGGAGCCGTTGTTCGACCAGAACAGCAGGTCGCCCGGCTGCAGGCTGTTCAGCGAGACCCGGGTCGAGTAGTCGGCCTGGTCCGCGGCCACGCGCGGCAGGCTGATGCCGGCCTGGCGGAACGCGGCCTGGGTCAGGCCCGAGCAGTCCCAGCCGCCGTTGCCGGTGCCGCCGTAGATGTACGGCTGGCCGACCTTCGACAGCGCGAAGTCGATCGCCGCGGCCTTGGAGCCGGTCGCCTTGACGGCGGCGGTGGCGGTCGTGGTGGCGGTCGTGGTGGTGGCGGCGGGCTTGGCGGGGGTGCTCGGCTGGGCCGGCGCGGGGGTGCTCGGCTTGGCCGGGGCGGACTGCTTGGCCGGCGCCGACTGCTTGGCCGGGGCCTGGGCGACCGCGACGTTGCCGAGCGCCAGCTTCTGACCGGGGTAGATCATGTCCGGGCCCTCGGTGAGGACGGAGCGGTTCAGCTCGTACAGCTTCTCCCAGCCGCCCTCGACGTTCTGACGCTGGGCGATGGCGGACAGCCAGTCGCCCGCCACGACGGTGTAGCTGCCGGAGGCCTGGGTGTCGGCCTGCGGCTGAGCCTGCGGGCGGCTCTGGGCCTGGCCCTGGCGCTGCTGCGGGGCCGGCTGCTGGGCCTGCTTCGGCGCCTGCGGCTGGGCCGGGGCCTGGGCCTGCGGCTTGGCGGCGGTGGATCCCGTGGAGGTGTCGACCTGCGGGGCGGCGCCGCCCTTGGTCAGACCGGCCTGGACCGAGCACACCGGCCAGGCGCCGGGGCCCTGGGAGGCCAGCACCTTCTCGGCGACGGCGATCTGCTGGTCCTTGGTGGCCAGGTCGGCGCGCGGGGCGAACGCGGTACCGCCGAAGGCGGCCCAGGTGGAGGCGGTGAACTGCAGGCCGCCGTAGAAACCGTTACCGGTGTTGATCGACCAGTTGCCACTGGACTCGCACTGCGCGACCTTGTCCCAGGTGGCCACCGAAGCGGCGGAGGCGGTACCCGCGGCCAGGCCGGGGACCGTGAGGCCGATGCCCACAACACCAGTGGTGGCAATCAGACGGCGGGCGCGCTTGGCGCTGATGGGCAGCATGAAGAAGCGTTCCTCTCCCACGCCTGCGAGGTGAGCTGTCGGATTCGGGCTGGAGTTGCCCGGCCGCGCACACCTTTCGGCGCGCACGGCTTCACCCCAAGCCCCGGACCGGTCCGTCAGGACCGTCCCAGGGCGACTTACCTGGTTCCCCCGCCCCTGCCGCGGTGCGTCATTGCATGAGCCGGCCCACCCGGCGGCAGGATTCGGCGTTCCGGGCGAGCTGGGTCCGTGTGTCCACGAACGTGGGCAGGACATTAAGCGGAATTAAGGACGATTGGCAAATTCCTGTGACGGCCGTCACCAATTCGGAAAATAGCGATCATGGAAATCTGGCGAACTGGTTTGGCGCTTCCGTGCGCTGTGGGCGCGTCAGGGCGGCGGGTGTTATGTCTTTCGGTGGGGGTTGTGTGGCGTAAATTCGCATATGTCCAGTTATGTCGGCACTGGATTCCTCGAGGGTCGGGCTGAAGGCCGAGGTCGACCCGGCTTTCCGGTGAGGGGTTTCCCTCGGGGGTGCGCCGCCTTCAGGGTGTTGTCCTCCGGGCCTGTGGCCGGATGAGGTATCAAGTATCGTAGGCCGAGCCTGAATTGCTTGACTCCCGAGGTGATGGGGGTCGATTCTGGCTTCATTCCCTGGCGTGCATTCTTCGGCCAGCCTACTACCCTGACGGGTCATCGGCCTTCCGCTTTGGTCTCGCCCAATCTGTATAAGGATGATCAATCGGGCATCAGTGGACAAGCTGCCAAAGGTACTTGACCGCCTCTTCACTCTGGCTGCATCGTTCCTTTTCGATTGCCCGTCGAAGATCATGGCGGGTCAGCGGGAGGGAAAGATCAAGGACATGTCAAGAAATTCTGATTCGTCGCGCCGCGCGGCCCGGCGCCGCAGAGGGGGGACGGGAGCGGTTTCGCGGGCGACCCTCAGCGCCGCCGCAGCACTGTTGCTGCTTGCGATACCGGCGCCGTTCGCTGCAGCGGAGTCAACTCCTGCTCCGGGCCAGACCGTTGGGGACGTCCAGGCCCCCGCCGAGTCCGAGACCACCAAGGCGATCCGCGCAGCACTCGAGCAGGCCAAGAGCACCGGCGCGCCGGTTCGGATCGATGCGCTGACCACCGAGACCAGCGAGACGTTCGCCGAGGCCGACGGCCGGTCGCTCCACTCCGAGAGCTTCGCCCAGGACGTCAGGACCAAGCGCACCGGTAACTGGCAGACCCTCGACACCGCGCTGCGGGCCAAGAGCGACGGCACGGTCGCCCCGGCCGTCACCAGTGCCGACCTGGTGTTCTCCGGCGGCGGCAGCGGTCCGCTCGCCACCGTCACAACGGCCGACGGCAAGAAGATGTCCATCACGGCACCGTTCGCCCTGCCGAAGCCGACGCTGAACGGGTCCAAGGCCACCTACGCCTCGGTGCTGCCGGATGTCGACCTCGAAGTGACGGCCCGTCCGGACGGCGGCTGGCGCGAGGTGATCGTCGTCAAGACCGCGCAGGCGGCCGCCGACCCGCGCCTGAAGACGCTGCGGTTCCCCGTCCAGACCACCGGGCTGACGATCGCCTCGGACCAGGCCGGCAACGTGACGCTGACCGACGAGGCGGGCAAGGCGCGTTTCCACGCCCCGACACCGTTCCAGTGGGATTCCAGCAAGCCGGCCGCGCCCGCCCCGCTGAGCGGTGCGGCTTCGAAGGCCCCGAAGTCCCTGCTGGCCGCGCCTGCGTCGGCCGGGACGGCGCCGGACTCGGAGGTCTCCAACACCGAGCGCCCGGGTGAAGGCGCCGTTGTCTCGACGATCGGTGTGGGCACCACCGGCAGCGAGCTGGTGCTGACGCCCGACCAGAACACCTTCGGCAAGGGGGCCGGCCCCTGGTACCTCGACCCCGACTGGTCGGCTGCTACGACCAACCAGGTCAATGCCGAGGTGCAGGAGAACCATCCGGACACCGCCAACATCAACGTCAGCAACCTCGGTGTCGGCTACTGCGGATACTCCAACTGCACCGGCTACGGCCGCTACCGGGCCTACTACCAACTCGGCGTCCCGGACGTCCTGTATGCCGGAAACGGCCATGACACGGCGACAGTGACCCAGGCTACTTTGCTTGCCAACGTCACCGAGGCCTCCTCGCCGGACACCAAGACCACGATCAACCTCTACAGCGTTCCGGCGTTCGGGGGTACCACGACCTGGAACAACCAGCCCTGTGGCACGGCCAGCAAGATGCAGGGGTGCACCTGGGTCGGGAACTCCGAGATCACCGGCACCGGCGGCCTCAGCTACGACGTCAAGTCATGGGCTCAACTGCTGGCCAACGGCAAGTACCCGAACTGGACGATCGGCTTCTCCGCCGACAACGAGAACGACAAGCTGCAGCGCCACCATCTCGACGCGAACCCGAAGATCACCATCTACTTCGACATCACGCCGACAATCTGGTGGCCGCGAACCACGCCGACCCCGGGCTACATCAACGACCCGGTCCTCGGTACCCAGCGCAACGACTGCGTGACTCCCGGCGGCGACGCCTCGTACGCGCCCGGCTGGGTCGGAGCCAACCAGTACATCAGGCTCAACGTCAGTACCTGGTCACCGATCAACAACTCGCTGAACACAACGTTCCGCATCAAGGACGACAACGACGGCTCGTCGAACGAACTTTCGACCGGCTTCGGTGGCAGTGGCGACCCGGTGGTGTTCTTCGACCGAGGGACGGACGGCCACCAGTACCACTGGAACGCCAGCACGGCCGACGAAAAGCTCCGCTCCAAGGACTCGGACACCTGCTACTTCCGCGTGGACAAGACGCCGCCGCAGGTCGCCCTGACCTCGACGGACTTCCCGGCCAGCGGCATCCTCGGTCAGACGCCCACCAAGAAGGTCGGCCAGAGCGGCACCTTCACCGTCAGCGCCCAGGACCCGGCCCCCGCCAACGGCCTGCAGGCCTCCGGCATGGCCTGCGTCCGCTGGAGCACCGACCCGACCGCCGTCACCGGCTGGTCCTGCGGTGACGCCGGCACCACCGGCAGCGGCATCATCAAGGGCGGCTCCGGCACGTTCACCTTCACCCCGACCGTGTGGGGCACCAACACCCTGTTCGTCCAGGCGATGGACGTGGCCGGCAACTACAGCCAGCCGCTGCGCTACACCTTCTACGTGCCGTGGGACCCGGCCAAGGGCACCTCGTCGCCCGGCGACCTCACCGGCCGCGGCCGGGGCGACATCCTGCTCCCCGACGACCTCGGCAACCTCCGAGTCATGACGCTCGACACCGACCCGACCAGCGCCCTCGCCGCGCCGATGGACCTGTTCCCCGGCGGATACGGCTGGAAGGACAGCATCACCAAGACCACGCACCGTGGCGCGCTGCGCTCCATGCAGCTCGACGACGCCTTCGCGTGGACCAACGCCACGGCTGATCTCGCCAAGGTCCTCTACCTGTACGAGAACAGGGGAGACGGCACCTTCAAGACCGCCTCGCCGCTGACCAAGCCCACCAGCTTCGCCGCGACCGACGGCACCCCGCTGACCGCCGCGCCGAGCGGCTGGAACGCGGACTGGTCGAAGGTCAGCCAGATCCTCGCGCTCGGCTCGCTCAACGGCCCGCTGAACGCGTCGGACGGCATCGTCAGCAAGAACCAGACCGCCCTCCTCACCGTCGAGAACGGCAACCTCTGGATGTACCGCGGCGCGACCACCAACAACCTTGACGCGCCTGCCGTGAAGCTGAATACCGCCAGCTGGTCGGAGTACGACCTGATCAACCCCGGGCCGGCCAACGGCAAGTCCCAGCAGCCGACCCTGTGGTCCCGCAGCCGGGCCGACGGCCTGATCCGGGCCTACGACATCACCCTGAAGGCCGACGGCCGAGTCGACCTCTCGGCGCTCGCGGACCCGACCGGCCCGCAGTCACGGGTGATCAGCACCCAGCGGTTCTGGAGCAGCGTCTACCCGAAGATCGGCTCCAGCGGCGACGCCAACAAGGACGGCATCACCGACCTGTGGACCATCGACGCCAAGGGCAAGCTGCAGATCTGGCCCGGCACCACCGTTGACGGAACGTCGGCCACCGCGGTCAACGGCTTCGCCACCGACGGCTCCGACCAGGGCGACACCCGCCGCTTCGTCGAGCGCTACCGCCTGCAGGGCCTGGACCCCAACACCCTGGTGCCCGGTTACTACAAGAACTCGCCCGCCGCCCGGCCCATCGGGACGGTCTCCTTCCCGACCGACACGGTCAACGGCGTCTCCACCAACGTCGCCGCGTTCTCCGGCAGCTCCAACCCCGGACGGATCGACTTCACCAACCTCGTCGGCCCGTTCCAGATCGACACGGCCAAGTCCTTCACCGTCACCGCCTGGGCCAAGCCCAGCGGCACCACCGCCCAGGGCGCCGTCCTCAGCACCAAGGGCACCAACTCCAGCGGCCTGGTCCTCGCCCCCGGTGCGGACGGTAACTGGCACTTCAAGCTGGCCACCGCGGACGGCGCGCAGGCGGCGTACGACGACACCAGTTCCAGCATCACCAACGCCGCCCGCTACAAGGACGGCCGCTGGGACCGACTGACCGTCAGCTACAACGCCACCACGAAGGTCATGACCCTCTATGTGAACGGCGCCCTGGCCGGCTCCGCCGTCCACTCCGGCGGCTTCGCCGTCAAGGGCCAGCTGGTGATCGGCGCCAACCAGGAGGCCGGCGCCATCAACACCGCCTTCTCCGGCCGCGTCAGCGACGTCACCGTCTACGACACCGCGACCGACGCCGGCAGCATCACCGGACCGCTGATCCTCGACACCCCGACCAGCACCTGCCTGGAAGACCTCCTCTCGGTCGACCAGAACGGCCAGGCCATCCAGATCAACAACTGCAAGGGCCTCAACACGCAGAAGTTCACCGCCCAGCCCGACGGCACCCTCAAGGTCTTCACCCGCTGCATCGAACCCGTCAACGGCGGCACCGCCAGCGGCACCCTCATCCAGCTGATGGACTGCAACGGCACCCCCAACCAGCAGTGGATCCTCCGGCCCGACGGCTCGATCTACAACGTGCAGTCCGGCCGGTGCCTCGACGTCCCAGAGGCCAAGACCACCCCCGGCACCAGGGTCCAACTCTGGGACTGCAACCAGACCACGGCCCAGCGCTGGCGCTCGACGCCGGTCGGCTGAACTTCTCGATTCTGAGCAATGTGTAACTGGTGCCTTCCCGTCATGGATGGGAAGGCACCAGCGTTTTCTATCGGTGTCCGACTCCGATCGACCGACTGCTCGACGGTGCGAGCCGCTCCCATTCGCAGATAAGTGCGCAGGCGAGCGAGACGAAGGCGTTGCGGAGGTCGAGGCGTCGTTCCCATCGGACGGCGAGGCGCTTGAACTGGTGGAGTTGGGCGAGCGTCTGCTCGACGACGTAGCGGAGCTTGCCGAAGCCGATGATGTCGCGTTCCCCCTGCGGGAGATGACCGGCAGGATCCGGCGCTTGCGCAGTCCTCGGCGGTTGGGGCTGCTGTCGTAGCCCTTGTCTCCGAGCAGGGCGTCGGGGCGTTTGCGGGGGTGGCCGACTCGGCCAGCGACCGGTGGGATGCCGTCGACCAGGGCGAGGATCAGGGTGACGTCGTTGACGTTGGCGGCGGTGGTGATCACATGGAGCGGGATGCCTCCCCCGTCGCTGATCAAGTGGTGCTTGCTCCCGGTCTTGCGACGGTCGACCGGGGACGGACCGGTTGCCTCACCCCCTTTTTTTCGCGCGCCCGTGGGAGGCGTCCACGCAGGCGTGGGTCCAGTCGAGCAGTCCGGCCGCGTTCAACTCGGCCAGGAGTATGCGATGGCGGACGTCGAACGCTCTGGCCGCCCTGCCAGCGGCCGAGCCGCCTCCACCATGGCTGGCCGGGGCCGGAGTAAAGCTGCCAGTTGCTGTCAGGTGATGCCGATGTACTGTACGAACAGTTCGACCATGCTGTTGCTCCACTACGGCGATGCGCCCCTCCAGAAATCGATCTGGAGGGGCGCGCACCTAGTTTGCTTCCTTCTCGCGGAATTCTCTAAATGTAGGGGTTCGCCGAGAACATTGGGCGGTCGCTCGGAAAATCTTCAGGGAAGAAGCTCGGGCGCAGTGCACCCGTAAGCAGGTCGACCAGAACCCCTGCGGAACTCCTGGTTGAGAAGGCGAAGCTGAGCTGGCCAGCCTCGATAATAACCGTTGGCCATCGAGCTGGCTCACCAACGGGTAGCCACATCAAAGAGTCGCCATTATCACTTGCCCCCCACTGCACGAGATCGCCGGGATCTACGCTGTAGTCATTCAAGCCGGCCCGGAGGTCGGTACACTCTTTGGTCCTCAAGATTGATCCCATGGCCCTGGTTTTTGTCGAGATGTCGAGATGTGGGTTTTCAATCCCCTCTCCAAAAATCCAGATGAATTCGTCAAAGCAGCCGACGCCGTAGGTCTCGATAAGCTCACGGTGGCTGGAAGGGATCGTCGGCGCAAAATCGTCTGACCGTGAGCCGACCGTAGGGGAATGGGTGCGAGGCGGAGGGCAAATCGCCATGAGGACCTCCAAATCGCCCATGGTTCACCTTCCTAGATGTTGGGTATCGTTTGCTTGAATGACCAGCCGAAATCATCCACGGCTTCAAGCATGACGTGGCTGGGGATTACTCCACCATTGCCATATATTGGCGTCACGCTCATGATGATTGTGTTTCCGGTGCTGCTGACGTGTGCGGCGATTGCATTTTCGGCAGTGGCGATAGCTCCGTTATTCTGCACGTCCGATTGCGTGACGATATTCCTCAAGTCCTTTCCATCGCCACCAAATTGCCTGCCGATCAAATGCCCGCGAGAGTGGCCGGCGGCCTCGCCGCCAAACCCTGCCGGGGTTTGCCCTTCCCTATTGCCCCGGCCCGGGGCGCTACCTATCTTTTTGGCTTTGGCGTCCGCCAAGGTTTGAGGGGATACCTCGGCATATGCAACTCCGGCTCGCCCATTCTCCAATTCGCTATAAATGGGACAGTTGTGTACGAGAACCGGCGCGGTCCCTGCCAGCACATAGTACGTGTGGAGGGTATCGACAGTGAGGTTGTAAGCGGTTCGGGGCTCAGTGTGGTAGGACGAGGTGGCCGTGACCACGGCCGATGTTCCGTCTGCAATGTGTACCCGGTGGCCAACCGGGAGATCGGTCGCGTCGGTCCATCGCTGGGCGGTTTCGTCCCAGTACGGGTGGTGTGCCGTGGACGTGATGACCTGATAGTTCTCGTCGTGTGCCCATTGAAGCGTCAGCGTCGTGAAGTCGGCGTCGTCGGGATTGACGATGGTCGCAGTGACCGGCTCGGGACGAGTTACGCCAGTCTGTGGGTCGGTGGCGAGGACCTCGTCGCCGATCTCAAGCTTGTTGATCGCCTTGGTTGTGCCATCAGCGAGTTGGACCAGGGTGCCGGCAGGGAAGCTGTTCTTGCAGCCGGGGCCGGATCCTCCGGAGCTTCCTGCGGGTTCCTCCGCTGCAGGCTTGCTACTTGGCGCGTCAGCCTTGCCTTCGGGTTTCGGGCCGGCGTCCGCCTTGGTTGCTGCCTTCTCGGCTTCGGCTGCCTCCTTCTCCGTCTTGCGGGCGATGTTGAGAGCCTCTTCGGCTTCCTTGGCGATGCGCTGGGCACTGCGCATGGCGGTGTAGGCCTTTTCGCCTTCGCGCCAGAGCTTGAACGCCTTGATGCCGATCTTGACGGCCTTGAGGGCCTTGGCCCAGGGGACGAAGTTGAGGGCGGTGTTGATGCAGCCCATGACGTCGCCCTTGGTGAAGCAGTCGCGGGCGTCGTTGAAGCCGATCAGGTCGCCGACGACGTCGACGATCTTGCTGATCAGTTCTTCGCGTTCACGCTTCGCCTTGGCGAGGGCCTCGTCGGCCTCGTTCTTCTTCTGGAGGGCCTGGTTGGTAGCTTCGGACTTGCTGTTGTCGGCGGAGTTGGTGCCGCTGGAGCCCTGCTCGCCGTCATCGGAGCCTTGGTCGACGGGGGGCGTGGTACCGCCCTGGCAGTAGCCGTCCCGCGTGACGCGGCAGGTGCCGTTGGGGTCGGAGCCGTTGACGGGGTCGTTGTTGGCGTACGCGTAGCCGTTCCAGGACTGGGGGTCGCCGGCGTTGAACACCGGGTCGACGGAGAGGAAGCGTCCTGTTCTGGGGTCGTACTGGCGGGCGCCGAGGTTGGTGAAGCCGGTGCCCTCGATGGTGCCGCCGACGAAGCCCTTGTCGCCGGCCCAGGCGCCGTTGCCAGGCTGGGTGCCGCGGGCGTTGCCGAACGGGTCGGTGGGGCGTCGGACGGAGTTGAGGGTGGTGGCCTCGAACTGGACGGCGCCGGTGCCGTGCGGGTCGGCGGCTTGGTAGTAGAGCTTGCCGCCGCCGGTGGCGGTGGTGCGGGTGACGGTCAGTCCGCCGGGGGCGGAGTAGTAGCGGGTGTTGGACAGGGCGTGGGTGGCGGTGTCGAGGGTGAGCTCGTCCGAACCCAGGTTGACGGTGACCTTGCCGGGGCTGCGGCGGATGAACTGGTTGCCGTTCGCGTCGTAGACGTAGCTGGTGTCACCGTTGGTGCCGGTGTCGTGGACCTTGGCGAGCTTGCCCTGGTTGTCCCAGGTCAGGGTCTTGGTGCCGCCGGTGTCGGTGATGGAGGTGGTGTTGCCGACCGCGTCGTAGGTGGACGTGGCGACGGTGCTGGCGCCGTTGACGGTGGTCTTGGAGGTCAGCAGCGCGTGCGGACCGCCGGTGCCGCCGCCCGTGGCCGGGTCGGTGGAGGGGGTGTTCGGGCCTGTGGCGAAGGTCTGGTCGACCGTCTTGTCCTTGGCGACCGTGCCGGCGGTGTCGTGCTGGACCAGCTTGGTCCGGTTGCCGGTCAGGTCGTAGCCGTAGGACTGCCAGTACGGGGCCGGGCCGCCGATCCTGCTGCCGGCGGTGAGCGCCGTGGGCTCGGTGGAGTTGGTGCAGCCGCCGATGCCGGGCACCGAAGGGGCGGCGGCGGTGGTGGTGGTTCCCTTGTCGGTCCAGGCGGCGCTGAGGCGGCCCAGGTAGTCGTAGGTGAAGCACTGCAGGTCGGTGTTGACGCCGTCCTGCACGGTCTTCACCGAGGTCATCGCCCCGGCCTTGTTGAAGGTGTAGTCGCTCAGGTCGACGTGGGTGGTCGTCGAGGTCTGCTTGTCCAGGGTGGACTGGACGATCCGGCCGGTGGCGGGGTCGATGCCCTGGGTGGAGACGACCTGCATCCCCGACTTGCCGACCGTGGTACGGACCGGGCGGCCGAAGTTGTCGTACTGCATGTCCTGGACGTAGTAGTCCAGGCCGCTGGAGGTGGTGAAGTTGCCGTCGTTGTCGTAGGAGTTGCCGACCGTCTCGGCCGCCAGACCGCCGATCGCCGGCATCTGCACCGACTTGAGCAGGTTCAGGGCGGTGTCGTAGGTCATCGACCACGTGTAGGTGCCGGCCAGTTCGGTCTCGCCCGGAACGGACGGGATGGTGACCGAGGTGCCGGTCGGCCGGTAGCCGAGGTCGTAGCCGGTGACCGACCGCTGGTATGCCAGCTTGGCGCCGCCGGCCGGGTTGTCGACGTAGCGGGTGGAGCTGTCCGGCTTGCCCAGCACCTTGGAGTCGTAACCCCAGGCGGTGGTCAGCTTCGACGCGTCGGTGTTCGACGTGCCGTCGTACTGCCCGGTCGTGCGGCCGAGCAGGTCGTAGCTGAAGCTGGTCGACTTGCCGCGCGCGTCGGTCGTGGTGGCGACGTTCCCGGACACGTCGTACACGGTGGTCGAGGTGCCGGCGTCGGGGTCGCTGCTGCTAGTCGGCTGACCGAGCAGGCCGTAGCTGTAGGTCCACCGGTGCGGCGGGCTGGCCGAGTCCTGACGCCAGGTCGGCCTGCCCGCGATGTCGTACCCGTAGGTCGTCGCGTCGTAGGCGCCGGTGGGGGTGTTGGACTTGTACTGCCGGGTCTCGACGGTCGCGCCGGTGGCGTCGGTGATCGTCGTGGACGCGAAGCCGCCGGTGGGCGGGGTGCTGTCGACGCGGTCGGCGCCGAGGTAGGCGGTGGTGGTCCGCCACTGTTCCTGGCCGTAGGAGACGAACTTGCTGACGGTGGGCCGGCCCAGGCCGTCGTACTCGGTCCAGGTCTGGGCGGCGATCTCCGAGTCGCCGACGGGTATGTAGACGGCCGTGGTCGGACCGGAGTCCTTGTTGTAGTAGGCCGGGGTGGCCTGGACCTGCCAGCCGTGCGAGTCGAAGACGGACTCGGAGATCAGACGGCCGGTGGTGTTGGCGACCGGCACGGACTGGGCCTGCCGGATACGGCCCAGGCCGTCGTAGATCTGGATGCTGTTGGCGTAGTTGATGCCGTCCTTGCGCAGGCTCTTGCTGGTGACGGTGGACGGACCGTTGATGCCGTTGAGCGCGTACGAGAAGACGCGGTTGGCGTTCTTGAGGTCGCCGGCGGCCGCCGGGTCGCGTCCGGGCAGCCACACACCGGTGAGGCGGCCGAGGGCGTCGTAGGCCTCGGTGGTGGTCCGGCCGTTCTCGTCGACCGCCTTGGTGGGCAGGCCGCGGCCGGGGTCCATGGTGGTGCTGGACTTCCAGCCGAGCGGGTTGATGATCTCGACGGTGGTCGGGATCGCGCCGGTGGCCGGGGTGTAGACCGTCGTCGTGGTGGCGCCGCCCGGGTGGGTGGCGTCGGTACGGTTCGGGTCGGTGGTGGCAATCTGGCGGCCGTAGGCGTCGTACTGGGCCTTGGCGGTCACCCGGTAGTTGGGCGTGTTGCCCGCACCGTAGGACTCCAGGACCCGGCTCTCGGTCTGGTTGGCCTCGGCGCCGATGGTGCCGAGCGGCTGGCCGTCGTAAATCGTCTGCGTGTCGGCGATGGTGTTGGCCTGGGTGGGCGTCTGCCCACACGCGCCGGCCAGGGTGAGCACCCGGTACGGGGTCTCCACCATCAGGGCGTTGTTGCCGCTGCCGGTGGCGTAGCTGACAGCCGTGCACTGCCGCTGGGGCAGGCCGGCGAGCGAGGTGTCACCGAGGACGTCGGTGGTCAGCACCCGCCCGGCGTGAGTCTTGTCGGTGTCGTAGGTGACGCTGCGTTCGGTGACCCGCCAGGAGCCGTCCGACAGCAGCGAACGGGCCTTCACCTGCGCGGTGTTGACGAACCGGGCGTAGACCGGCGGCAGACCGTTCGGCTGGGTGTGGGTGGACGTCACGTCGGAGACCCACGGGGTGGTCAGCTCGCCGCCCATGACCTTGGCGTTCGCCGCCGCGGAGTCGTAGTTCTGGGTCTCCCGGACGAATCCGGCCAGCTCGTCCGCGTCGGTGATGGTGCCGCCCCAGGAGTCCGCGACCTGTCCGCCCATACCGCGCAGGAACGTCGTGACGTTCTTGGTCTTCGGCCCGTCGGAGCCGCTGCCGGTGGTGGTGGTGACGTTCTGGTAGCCGCGGAAGTTGTCCCAGGTACGGGTGTCGTCGTCGGCGAACTCCGAGTCGTTGCGGTGCCACGCGGCGCCGCCGCCGTAGCTGTACTCGGTGAGCTTCGACGGGCTCGACGCCGTGACCATCGACTCCTCGGTGACCGAGGAGACCAGGTATTTGTGGAACCAGTCGTCGTAAGGCTTGGCGGTGGACGGCGAGTTCGGCGGGATCCACTTCACCGGCATGCACGCCAGGGTGTTTTCCTGCGGCGACTTCGGCATCCGGCCGGCCGAACGATTGCACTCCGCGTCCTTGTAGGTGACCGTGATCCGGCCGCCGGTCTCGGTGCGGATGTCCTTCATCCGGGGACGGTTGAACTGCGGGACCGGCGGGGACAGGCCGTCGACCCGGTTCGGGAACGGCGACGCGTTGAAGCTGACGGCCGGGACGGGCATGTCGCCCTGGCCGTTCTTCCCGGTGCGCTTGATCGAGCTCAGCCACACCAGCTTCGCGGTGCCGTCACCCGGATCCCACTGACTCTGGGTCAGCGTCCAGGTGTCGACGGTCCGCGGGTTGCCGCCCACGTAGACCTTGGTGTCGATCTGCGACAGCATCTTCGACGTCCAGAACGACGGCCCGTAGTTGGTGCACGGACCCGTGGCGGCGCACAGCTGGTCGAGCGGAGTGTCCGGCCAGGACGCCTGGTTGGCCGCCGTCATCTCCGCCGGCGTGCAGGTGGTGGCACCCGGCCAGCACCGCTCCGTGACCGTGAAGACGACCTTCTCGGCCGGGTTGCCCGCGCCCTTGACCGCGATCTGGTCGGACAGCCGGACACCGTAGTGGATGTCGGTGATGTACGAGTTGCGGTCGTAGGCGGTCAGCGTGCCGGTGCCGTTGTTCTGGCCACCGCCGCGGCTGTAGTAGTTGCTCTCCTTGGCGTACTTGTACTTGATCAGGTTGCCGTGGAGGTCGACGACGAAGTCGAGGTTCCACTGCCACCCCATCTGGCACCAGGAGGCAAGCCCGGTCGAGGAGTTGTAGCAGGGGTCGCCCGCGTGCGGGTGGTACACCGGCACCGAGTTGACCGAGTTGGCGGCCGGGTCGGTCCCGTCACCACCGGGCAGGTGGTTGGCACCGAAGTAGTACTGGGTGCCATCGGTGGTGGTGACCTTGAAACCCTCACCGTTCCAGGCGCCGTTGTTCAGGCCGGTCAGCGGGGTGATCTGGGTACCGTCGTCGCCCTGCAGGCGCAACTCGCCGTTGCCGTCGTTGCGCACCACCATGCCGGAGTGCCCGGCCAGGTTCAGCTGCAGGGCCTGACCGGCCCAGCACTCGTCGCCCGACATGTCGATGCCGGACTTCGCACACGGCTTGTACGAGCGGCTGATCGAGCCCGGCGTGTAGTCCCAGCCGTCACCGATCCACGACGGCTGCGAGTTGTTCGCCGCCGTCCGACCGTCCACCGCGGAGGAGTCGTAGCTCAGCACCACACTGGGCGCCGCCCCGCCGATCGCCGTCGGCGCGGCGATCGTGTACGAGTACGTGAAGTTGCCCGCGTTGGTGCCGGCGCTCCACGCCGCGGACGGCGAGATCGCGGTGGCCGCGTACGAGCCCATCGAACCCGACGGCGAGGCCTCCGCGGCGAGCACCATGGTGCCCGAGGACGCGGCGGCCTGCTCCGTGAACCCCGCCTGCACCACGGCGCCGGAACCGGCGGCGTTCGCCTTCACGGCGCCCGACTTGCCGTCGGCCGCCGGGAGTTCGAGATCGGCGGTCAGCGTGCCGGTGCGCGCGTCCAGCGTGGACGCCACCAGCGTGCTCTTGGCGCACTCCGGCTTGTCCGGCGTGGTCAGCGCGCACTCGGGCAGCCGCACCAGCCGGGCCCGGTCGGACCACGCGCCGTCACCGATCAGGTCCTTGAGGTCGAGCGAGACACTCAACGGGTGACCTGGTTCGGCGGATCCGTTCGCGCCGGTCAGCGCGATCACCGGCCCGGTGCGGCCGGTGGCCTTGGACTTGCCCTCGTCCAGGACATCGACCTTCACGGACGGGACGTCCGCCGAGGAAGCCTTGCCCTGAGCGCGGTCGGTCAGGAACACCGGCAGATCGCCGGCCTTGATCCGGGCGTCACCCCCGGCGGAAGGAGCCGCGCCGCCGTTCAACTTCCGTGCCGCGAGCTGTTCCTGCGACACATCGCCGATCGCCACCGTGGCCGAGCCGGACTTCGGCGCGCGCCGCGGCGCCGCCTTGCCGCCCCCCTGGCCGCCGTCGACCGGAACGGTCTTCAGTACCTCGTCATGACCGGAGACCGACTTCGTCTCCTGCAACTTCGTGTTCGGCGGCACCCAGACCTTCGGCGGCTTCGCGGCGAACGCCGCGGGCGGCGCCACCAGCATCGAGGTCACAACTGCCAAAAGCGTCAACAACCCCACTCCGCGCGTCTGGCCTCGCAGCCAGCGCCAGAGTGGGGAGCGCACACGCCAAGTCCCCACCGGTATCTCCCCAATATGCGGATTTCGTTGCACCAAGACCCGCCCAAACCCCGGAAGGGAACAGGCCGAATCCCATGCAATTGCAATCGCTAAAGTTAGGGACCTTCACCGACCCACCACTACTGCCGGTCGCGGACTTTAACCATCCCGTGACCAGTCATCAGCGACCAATCAGGACAACAGTGGACAATGGGCCGCGCTACCGCTTGAGGCCGTGTTCCGCACTGCGGAAATGATCGGGGAGTTATGCGGAGTCATCGCAGGCAAACGGTGTTTGACGTTCAGTCAGGGAAAATTCCGGAAGCGTGACGAAATGCGTGTTCGCCCTGCTCGCACATCAGTGCCTGACGCTACGTCAGAGTGCTTACTGCGCACCGAAGATGTGGATGGACCGCGCCCCACCGGCATACGCTGCCCCCGACGATTCGGAGTCCCTGCACGTTTCGGGAGGCGGCCATCGTGGAGCAGTGGGAGAACGGGCGGCAGCGGCGGCCGTTGTTGGGCCGGCGGCGGGTGTTGGCCTGGCTGGCGGTCGGGACGGTGGCGGCGGTCGGTGGGGGAGTGGTGCTGCGGCAGTCGCTGGCCGGGGCGGAGCCGGCGGCGGGGGCGGTGGGCGAGGGCGGGCGGCGGTGGTCGGATGCCGAGGGGTGGGGCGGGAAGGTGCCCGGGGTGGGGAGTGCCGTGCGGATCACCGACAAGGTGGTGCTGGACGGTGATGCCAAGGTCGGGTCGCTGCTGATCGACACGGGTGGGTCGCTGGTGTTCGCCGGGGACCGGTCGGTGACGTTGGAGAGTGTGGGCAACGTCGAGGTCCGCGGGGTGCTGGCGCTCGCGCCCGATGCGGCGCACACCCATACCTTGCGGTTTCCCGACATCGACGAACGGCGGTTCCAGGGCGGCGGCATGACCGTCGTCGACACCGACACCGGCCTGTGGGTCACCGGCCGCGGCTACCTGCGGCTGGACGGTGCGCCCCGGACGGCGTGGGTGCGGGCCGCGACCGAGCTGAAGGCGGGGGACACCGTACTGAAGTTGGCGGTGGCGCCGGAGGGTTGGCAGGTGGGTGACGAGCTCGCCGTCACGCCGACCGCGCCGCCCGATGCCGAGGGCTTCTCCGATGCGTACGACCTGGTGACGGTCCAGCGGGTGGACGGCCCGAACGTCACGCTGGCCGCGCCGTTGCAGCACGCGCACCCGCGGGTGAGTCTCGGTGGTGGGGCGGTGTTCGGGGCGGAGGTGCTCAACCTGACGCGCAACGTGCGGGTGGAGGGCACCGAGCAGGGGCGGGCGCACGTCCACCTGACGTCCAGCCGCCCGGCCGACGTGCGGCATGCGGTGCTGCGGCGGGTCGGGCCGCGGGCGGTGGGGAAGGAGAGCTGGAACGGGCAGCCCGTGAGTGAGCCGGTGCTCGGGCGGTACGGGTTGCACTTCCACATGCTGCTGGACACCTCGCGCGGCACGGTGGTCGAGGGCGTGGTGGTGCGCGACGCCGGAAGCCACGCGTTCGTGCCGCACAACAGTCACGGCATCACGTTCCGCGGCTGCATCTCCCACAACACCTGGGAGGACGCGTACTGGTGGGACGGCCCGATCGACACCCGCACCCCGCAGGGCCCATCCGACGACATCGCGTACGAGGGGTGCGTCGCCTCCAGGACGGTGTTCGAACCGAATCCGCGCGGCTACCGGCTGACCGGTTTCAGTCTCGGCGCGGGCACCGGCTCCTCGGCGAAGGACTGCGTGGCCGTCGGCGTGCAGGGCGCCACCGGGGCGTCCGGGTACGAGTGGCCGGAGACCAGCGAGGGGGTGTGGACGTTCGAGAACTGCCTGGCGCACAACAACCTGGAGAACGGCATCTTCGTCTGGCAGAACTCCGAACACCCGCACACCGTCAGCCGGTTCGCCGCGTACCACAACGGCGGCTGGGGCATCGAGCACGGCGCCTACCTGAACGACTTCGCCTACCGCGCCTCGGTGCTGTACGGCAACGCCGCCGGCGGGATCGCCGTCCACGCGCTCGGGCGCGACAAGGGCACGGTGTTCGACGGGCTGCTGATCGACGCCGCCGGGAAGTCCGACTACGCGGTGGCCACCCTCAAACACCAACTCGACGGCGAACTCGTCACCCTGACCCGCAGCCGGCTGACCGGCTACCGCAAGGCCGGGGTGGCGTTCCGGGCCACCGGGGACGGGAAGCCCGACGACATCGCGGTACTGGACTGCGAGTTCGGCGACGGCCCCGAACTGTGGCTCGACCCGGACGCGCCCGCGCCCAAGCAGATCCTGTTCCGCAAGGCCGGACAGTCGGAGACGCTCGCGCTCGGCAAAGCCGGCCCCGGACTTGCCGCCGGCCCGTGGAACGCCGCCACCAGCCCTGCCGCCGCGCCCACGCCGCCGCGGCAGGTGGAGCTGCCCGTGCTGAAGTTCACCGACGGCTCGCCGCGAACGGGGCGCGTCACCGGCTGATGGCCGTGGGCACGGGAAAGCGCGACTGCCTGCGGCAGGCTTGATGCCCGCGCGCAGGGCAAAAGCGCGACGGGCGGGAACGCGTCGATGCGCTGCTCCCGCCCGTCGCGGTCCTCGGACGGCGCGTCAGCGCGCCGCGTGCGCCCCCGGCGTGGTGCGCTGCTCGGCGGCGGCCTCGGCGGCCTCCAACTGCTCCGCGGTGGGCTCGGGGAGCGCCGCCAGGTAGCTGGAGGCGATCAGCTGAGCCACCGTCGGGTAGGCACCGATCGGGGCGGCGCTCGGGCAGCCGGTCTCCTCGGCGGCCGCGGCCAGCAGCTCCGGGTCGGCCTCCGGGCCGATCACCAGCGGGGCCAGCGCGGGGCGCCCGCAGCCGGTCGACTTCAGGTGCTCGACGGCCGCGGCGACCGAACCGGGCACGTCCAGCGCGGCCGCGACCACGGGCACGGCGAGCCGGGCGGCCAGCAGCACACCGGTGATGCCGGCCGCGGACGCGGCCTCCTCGCCACCGGTGGTGGTCAGCACCACGCCGTCGGCGGCGGTGGCGATCGCGAACAGGCGGGCGCGGTCGGCGCGGGCCAGGTCCGCCTCGGACAGGCGCACGTGCACGGCCTCGGCCAGCAGCGGGTGCGGGCCCAGCGGGTCCAGCACCTGGGCGCCGGTCTCGGCGGCCGACTTGTGCAGCTCCGGCAGGAACTCGTGCGGCCCCGGAACCAGCGGCACCACCACCGGTGCCGGCTGGCCGGCCTCGGCGGCCGCGTTCAGCAGATCGGCCACCGTCTGGGCGTCCTCGCCGCCCAGGTAAGCGGCCGTCACCTCGATGCCCGGCTGGTCGCCGCGCACGACGGACAGCAGCTCCTCGACGACCGGACGGGTCTCCGGCCCGGCGACGGCCGGAACCGCCAGCACCAGGGCAGGCGAACCGGCCATGATCTCGGGGCGCTCGGGACGGCGGTGGCGCCCCCGCGCACGGGAGCCTGGCGTACGGACGGGCAGTGGCGCGCCCGGGATGGCTGCGGTGCTCATGCGCCGAATCGTAGGACATTGCCCAGCGTGCCTTGCAGCCGGATACCGGGAGTGGGCGGCTTTCCGCTAGGAAGTGACGGTCATCACAGCGGCAGTTGTGACTGGCTGTGAGGCGCGGGGAGGGTGGTGGGTGATTGACAACGCGCTGACGGCTGTGTGCGGACGGTCATGGCGAAGTTGGCGATTCGCCCTGCTGTGTCCGCTTACGCACCGTCAATTGCCCGGTCGTGAAGGGTTGGTGACGGCATTGGCACGTTCTTCTGCACGGGAAATTTCCCATGCTGATGCACGTGCAGCCGAGCTATCATCACGTCAAGTGAGGCATTCGCCAGGGTCTGGGGAGAAAACAATGGGTGAGGCGTACAACGGCATGGCGGCGACGGACCTCGAGGGCGTGGTCTGGCAGAAGAGCGGCTACAGCAACTCGAAGGGCAACTGCGTCGAGTTCGCCGCGCTGCCGAACGGCGACGTCGCGATGCGCAACTCGCGCTTCCCCGACGGGCCGGCGCTGGTCTACACCCGGGCGGAGATCGACGCGATGCTGCTCGGCGTGAAGGACGGGGAGTTCGACCACCTGGGCAACTAGCCCTGACGGTGTGTCGGTGGCCGCACAGACGGGCCGTCGTGGGAGATCCCGCGACGGCCTTCAATGTTTTTTTGGACCGGACGGGCCGGACGGCCCAAGTCGGGAAGGTGGCGGCCGGTTCGGCCGGAGAAGGAGAGGCGCGGGGCGTCAGGCGGAGCGGCGGTGGCGGCCGGTTCGGCCGGAGAAGAAGGGGTGCGGGGCGTCAGGCGGAGCGGCGGTGACGGCCGAGGTTCGGCAACGGGGGTTCGGCGGCGAGCGCCGGCGCGGGGGCGTCGAACAGCGCCCACACGACCTTGCCCGCGCCCGCCAGCGGGTGCCAGCCCCAGGAGTGGGAGAAGGAGTCGACCAGGTGCAGGCCGCGGCCGGACTCCGCCACGAAGTCGGCCTCGCGGGCGATCGGGCCGGAGCTGGACGGGTCGCTCACCGCGCACACCACCTGCGGGGCCCGGTGCACCAGGCTGATCCGGATCGGCAGTGAGCCGACGGCCAGTTGCGGAGTGGTCTGGGCCGGGACGCGGGACGGCTCGCGCTGGCCGAGTGCGTGCCGGAGCGCGTTGGTCACCAACTCGGAAGCCACCAGGGCCACATCGTCGAAGAGCTCGCCGAGGCCCCAGGTGTCGAGGGTGATCCGGGCGAACTCCCGCGCGGTGCGTACGGCTTCGAACCGGGGAGCGAGCGTGCAGCTGACCACATGCGGGTCGGTTGCCAGGGCGGTACCGGTGCTCATGAAGAGCTCCTCCCATAAGGGGGCGGACACGGCGGGACCCATCGGGGTCATGCCGGTCACCTCCGACTCGCTCGGCCGCTCTGCCGCCGCGTCCGACCACTGCGCGCACACGCAAGTACCCAGCGACGCACGGGCGTTGCCGGGACGGGTGTGCGGAATCGCGCTAGCTGTCGACGCGGAGCCCGCGGGGTTGCCAAGGGCGTGCAAGTGCACGTGCACCATGCTCCTCTGTGCTTACGGCAGATGCAAGAGTCGATTCACGTGCAGTCGTGCGATTGGCATATGCATGCACCGGATGCACGTGCAAGATGGTGTCTGCGTGTCAGAAGCGGTAGCCCTGCGCACCACTACCGGCACTCAGTGCGTCCAAGTGATGGCAGACTGTGCAACTGGTCTTTCCCAATGGAGGTTTGGTCAGATGACCACAGTGCAGCCCGGTGGGGGCTCGATGGTGCGCCGCATCCTCCTCGGCTCCCAGCTCCGTCGGCTCCGTGAGGGCTGCGCGATCAGCCGGGAGGACGCCGGCTACGCGATCCGCGCCTCGGAGTCCAAGATCAGCCGGATGGAACTCGGCCGGGTCTCCTTCAAGGAGCGTGACGTCGCCGACCTGCTCAGCCTCTACGGCCTGGGCGGCGGCGCCGAGCGGGAGACCCTGCTCGCCCTGGTCCGCGAGGCCAACAAGTCCGGCTGGTGGCACAGTTACAACGATGTGCTGCCGAACTGGTTCCAGACCTACATGGGGTTGGAGGAGGCCGCCGCGCTGATCCGCACCTACGAGGTGCAGTTCATTCCCGGCCTGCTCCAGTGCGACGAGTACGCCCGGGCGATCTTCGCGCAGAACCGGCCCGTGCTCGCCGACGACGAGATCGAACGCCGGGTCGCGCTGCGCGCCCGGCGGCAGAAGCTGCTCACCGAGGGCCGCGGGCCCAAGCTGTGGGCCGTCATCGACGAGGCCGCACTGCGCCGCCCGGTCGGCGGCCCCGAGGTGATGCGCGCCCAGCTGGAGCACCTGGTGGAGCTGGCCGAACTCCCCAGCGTGGTGCTCCAGGTGATGCCCTTCCGGTTCGGCGCGCACGCCGGTGAGAGCGGCGCCTTCTCGGTGCTGCGCTTCCCCGAGCAGGACCTGCCGGACGTGGTCTACCTGGAGCAGCTCACCAGCGCGCTGTACCTGGACAAGCGCGACGACGTGGACGAGTACGTGCAGGTCATGGAGCGGCTCTGCGTGGACAGTCTGACCCCGCAGCAGACCCTCGACCTGCTCCAGGGCATCCTCAAGAGCCAGTGACGGCAGGGGTTCGCGGTGCCCGGCGGGCTCGGGTGGCTGACGAAACGTCAGTGTTCGGGCCTCGCGCGGGAGTCCGGGCCGCAGTTCGGTATCGGCGCGGTCGAGCGGATTGACCGGCGCCCGGCAAGCTGCCATGGTGACTGCGCCGCCGTCCGGCTTGCCCGGTGGGCCTCGGAACCGGCGGCGCTCCGGCTCCACCAATACGGGGGTTTGGTGGAGCCGGCTCCGACATCTCGGTGGATGACGCTCAGCGCTCCGACAACACCTCCTGCTCCAGCGACCGGTACCGGTAGTCCGGCACGGAGGCCGGCACGGCGGCGGTCTTGCGGCCGTTGCGGCGTACGGCGCCCGTGAGTGCGATCAGCAGGCCGAGCGTGGTGGTGCCCGTCACCAGCAGCAGGGCGGGCCGGTACCCGGCGAGTTGGGCGTGCGCGTCGGTGCCGCTGCCGGTGCCCGCGGTGAGCACCGCGGTGGTGACGGCCAGCACGATCGCGCCGCCCACCTGGAGCGCGGTGTTCACCAGGCCCGAGGCGAGGCCCTGTTCGTCGTCCGCCACGCCGTTGGTGGCGGCCACATTGATGGACGGGAAGCCGAGCGCGAAGCCCGCGCCGATCAGCAGCATGCTCGGCAGCACCAGGCCGAGGAACGAGCTGTGCTCGTCCAGCCGCAGGAAGAGCGCGTAGCCGAGGGCCATCGAGGCGACGCCGACCGGGAGCACCCGCTCCGGGCCGAACCTGTCCAGCAGGCGGCTGACCGAGCCGGCCGAGAGGGCGACGATCGCGCCGCCGGGCAGCAGGCCGAGCGCCGTCTCCAGCGCCGACCAGTCGAGCAGCCGCTGCAGGTACAGCGTGGCCACGAACTGGAAGCCCGCGTAGGAGCCCATCAGCGTCAGCGCCGTCAGATTCGCCCGGCGGACGCCCACGCTGCGGAATATGCCCAGCCGCACCAGCGGGTGCGCGGTGCGCGACTCGATCAGCAGGAAGGCCGCGGCCAGCGCCGCCACCAGCAGCAGCGAGCCGATCGTGCGCAGCGACAACCAGCCCGCGCCCTGCGCCTCGGTGACCGTGAAGACCAGCAGCAGCACGGCGGCGGTGCCGGTGATCGCACCCGCTATGTCGTAGCCGCCGGAGCTGCGCTGCTCGCCGTGCTGCCGGGGCAGCAGCTTGATACCGGCGAGCAGGGCGATCAGCGCGATCGGGACGGGCATCAGGAACGTCAGCCGCCAGCCGGCCGACGTCAGCAGCCCGCTGATCACCAGACCGAGCGAGAAGCCGGCGGCGGAGCAGGTGGTGTAGATGGACAGCGCGCGGTTGCGGGCCGGGCCCTCGGCGAACGTGGTGGTGATGATTGAGAGGCCGGCCGGGGCGGTGAACGCGGCGCTGACGCCCTTCAGGAAGCGGGCGCCGATCAGCAGCGGGCCGCTGTCGACCAGGCCGCCGAGCAGCGAGGCGCCGGCGAACACGGCCAGGGCTATCAGGAACACCCGGCGGCGGCCGAGCAGGTCGGCCGCGCGGCCGCCGAGCAGCAACAGACCGCCGTAGCCCAGGACGTAGCCGCTCACCACCCACTGCAGGGCGGAGTCGGAGAGGTGCAGGTCGGTGCCGATCGAGGGCAGGGCGACGCCCACCATCGAGACGTCGAGGGCGTCCAGGAACATGGCGGCGCAGAGCACCACCAGGGCGCCCCAGAGGCGTGGGGTCCATCGCGTGTCGGTCATGGCACCGTACGCTACATGCATGTGCATGGGATGCAAATGCATTTAATGCAGCTGCAACACATGCGTACGCATGTGCTAACGTGGCGGCGTGACCGACCTAGATCCGGATCGTGACCCTGCGGCGGAGACTGCGCTGGCCGAGAAGTGGCGCGCCGTGCTGGCCAGCCATGCGGCCACGTCCTGCGCGATAGACCGTGAGCTCGGCGAGGCCTTCGGAATCGGCGTCAGCGAGTTCGAACTGCTGGAGCGCCTCTGGGAGTTCGAGCAGGAGGAGCACCTGACGGGCTCGCGCGCCCAGGTGCTGTCCGGCAGCGTGCACCTCAGCCAGAGCGCGTTCTCCCGGCTGGTCGCCCGGATGGAGAAGTCCGGCCTGGTGCAGCGCTCGATGTGCGCGGACGACCGCCGTGGCATCTTCATCACGCTCACCGACGAGGGCCGCGAGCGCTACCGCAAGGCCCGCCCCGTGCACCGCCGGATCCTCGCCGAGACGCTCGGCCAGTAAGGCCAGTAAGGCCAGTAAGGCCAGTAGGGCCAGTAAGGCCAGCGGGGCGACGGACGCTCAGAGCAGCGTCGACAGCCCCGGTGCGGCCGCGATCAGCGCCGCCGCCACGGGAGCGGCCAGCGCCGCCAGCGTCCAGCCCAGCCGGGCCCGGCGCGGGAGCCGGGGCTCGCCCAGCAGCAGCCGGTCCACCCGGGCGGGGGACTGCGCCAGCTGCCGCGGCGGGCAGGACGCGAACACCTCACTGTTCAGCTCCGCCAGCGCCAGCGCGGTGGTCACCCGCCCGTGCCGGCGGGCGGCCCGGTCGTCCGCCGCCAGTTCCGCCAGCACCGCCACCTGGTCGCGGAACTCGGAGAACACCCCCACCCCCGGAAAGCCCGTCGCCAGCGCCTGCGCGCACTGCGCCAACCAGTGGTGCCGGGCCCGGACATGGCCCCGCTCGTGGCTCAGCACTGCCGCCAGTTCCCGGTCCGACAGCTGCTGCAACGCCCCCGTGGTCACCACCAGCCGGGCCCGCGGTCCGGGCAGCGACCAGGCCTGCGGCCGGACGTTCTCCAGCACCACCAGCGGCTCCTTGGCCGCCCGCCGGCGCGGCAGCAGCGAGGCCGGCAACTCCGGCGCCCGCCGCGCCAGTTGGGTGTGACGGTGGCCGCGCTCCGCGCGCGCCGAACGGATCTCCCGGGCCAGCGACAGCGCCGTCCACACCCCGCCCGCCGCCAGCACCGCCGCCGACAGCCGGCCCCAACCCTCGCGGCCCGCCAGGCCGTACGCCTCCACCACCCCGTCCGGGGCGCCCGAGAAGACCACGTCCCGCCAGGCCGGAAGAGCGGCCGCACTCGCCAGCAGCAGGCTCAACCCGCAGCACAACAGCACCGCGACCACCAGCATCTGCCACACCAGCAGGGCCAGCACCGGTTCTCGCTCGGGCCAGCGGGCCCGGGCCAGGCGGCTCGGCGCCACGGTGGCGAGCAGCAGTCCGAGCAGGAGCAGGCTCAGCAGTGCCGTCATGGCAGGGGCTCCCCGAGGCGGGATTTCGAGGCGCGGCGGTGCGCCTGCCCCCCAACCTATGCCGCCTCACGCCCACGGGGAACGGCCGGGTGCCTCCAGTGACCAACACCACGCCGCCACAGGGTTTCGGACGCCCCGTCAGCCACTCGGGGCGGAGCCAAAAACGGCGGTGGTTCACATGGTCAGCAGCATCGCGAACATCCCGATCCCCATCGCGGCCCGGCAGGCCCGCGGCAGCGGCGCCGCCACCGTCGCACCGTCCGCCGCGATCACCCGGCTGCCCTCCCACAGCGCGTACCCGCCGAAGTACACCAGCAGCAGCCCCGTCACCATCGGCAGCCCGGCCGGCTCCCCGTGGTGGCCGGCGTGCCCGCCCGGTGCGCCGGCCGTCATCGCCAGCGCCATGTACGCCATCGCCAGCGCGCCGATCCCGTGGTGCAGCCGGTGCGCCCGCCGCCCCGCCCCGCGTCCGGCCAGCGCGCCCACCAGCAGTGCCGCGGCCAGCAGTGCGTACGGCCAGCCCCAGGCCACGCCCGGCAGCAGCGCCATCCCGGCCATGCCCAAACCCATCGCGGCCTCCAGCAGGTCCGACTCCCGGCGGGCCGGCCGGTCGTCCCCGCAGGACGCGTCCTGCCGTCCTTGCCGCACCCGCCACCCGCAGTAGCCGCCGCTTCCCGTGGCCAACGCGGCCAGCAGCCAGTTCACCAGCGCCGGACCGTGCATCGCGTCCCCCTCCGGCCGGATGTGCGCCCACCCCACGATCACCGACCCCGACCGGGCGCAGCAGGGCGTGAACGGGGGCGCACCGAGGCTCGGCCGGGCCCGTGCCGGGCGTGCGAGCGGCCCCCGGCGCGGGCGGCGGTGACGGACTGGTGGTCCCCGGTGGCGGTCCGTTCGGGGGAGGGGCAGGGTCGGGCGTACCGGAAGCGACGCCGGATCTGTCCGTTTCATCCATCACGTCAGGGAGCGGAGCCGATCGCGCTACGAACCGGAGTGTCCGCCGTCAACTTGCTCTTGAGCCGGAAGACCTTTCGCGTTTAACGTGGTCTTGTCGAAATAACTCCTGTCGAAGTGAGCCTGAGATGCAGAATCTTTCGCCGACTCTCGCGGCTGCGGGTGACGCCCCCACCGCCGACCTCGCCGCGCACCCGGCCTGGCTGCGCCTCAAGGACGCTGTCGAGGCCCTCCGGCCCCTGCAGTCCAAGGACGGCTCGATCGACCTCGCCGCCGTGCCGCGCCCCACCGTCGACCCGCTGGTCGAGACCGTGCAGGCCGCCGTCGCCGAGCTCGCGCCGTACTTCCCGCACGACGCCGAGTACCTCGCCGCCGTCCGGGCCGACCTCGGCAAGTGGGCCGACACCGGCTACCGGGAGCCCGACTTCCTGGACTCGCTGCTGGCGTTCCGCCCCGAGGAGCACCGTGTCGACGGGATCGGTCACCTGGTGGTCTTCCCGATGTACACCCAGAACGGCAACCCGGACCGGAACCTGGAAGCCGTCCTGCTGAAGGTCGTCTGGCCCGAGTGGATCGCCGAGCTGGAGCGCACCCGCTTCGACAACCCCGGCTACCTCGGCATCACCTTCGACGACTTCACCGCCGGCTACGACACCAACTCCGCGGTGCTGTTCCCCGAGACGGTGGCCGTCCGCGAGGCGCCGTCGCGCTTCACCTGGGGCGGCATCTTCTGCGACCGCGAGGCCGCCCGCTTCCGCACCGTCTCCACTAGCGCCGTCCGCCAGCTCGGCCTCGAGATCCCGGCCGACGCCGAGAGCCTGCTGCAGGACCAGGACCGCACCCAGCAGACCTTCGTCCTGTGGGACCTGGTCCACGACCGCACCCACAGCCACGGCGACCTGCCCTTCGACCCGTTCATGATCAAGCAGCGCAGCCCGTTCTGGATGTACGGCCTCGAAGAGCTCCGCTGCGACCTGAACACCTTCAAGGAGTCGGTCAAGCTGGAGGCCGAGGGCTACACCCAGGGCCGCGACGTTCAGTACGCCGTCCTGTTCGACCGGATGTTCCGCTTCCCGGTCACCGGCGACCGCGTCCGCAACTACGACGGCATGGGCGGCCAGCTGCTCTTCGCCTACCTGCACAAGCACGACGCGCTGCGCTGGCGCGACAACCGCCTCACCATCGACTGGTCGCGCGTCGCCGACGTCACCAACCAGCTCTGCGCCGAGATCGAGACCCTCTACCGCGAGGGCATCGACCGCCCCAAGACCGCCCACTGGATCGCGGCCTACCAGCTGGTCTCCAAGTACCTCACCCCGCACCCCGCCTCCACCTGGGCCAAGGGCCCCGAGGCGCTCCCGCTCGACATCGGCGACGACAAGGCACTGCGCAAGGCGCTGTGCGACGCCGTCCACCCCGACGAGTTCCCGCTCAGCATGTTCTTCGAGGCCCTGGCCAAGAAGCTCAGCCGGGTCATCGCCGACACCAAGGGCATCACCAGCGCCGACGTCGAGGAGATCGCCGCGTGACCACCGCACCCAGCACCGACAACGGCCGCCCGCTGGCCGGCAAGGTCATCGCCGTCGCCGGAGCCAGCGGCCCCGCCGGCCAGGCCACGCTGCGCCGGCTCGCCGCCGACGGTGCCACCGTGATCGGCGCCGACATCGACCAGCAGCGCCTCGACAAGGCCATCGACGGCATCCGCACCGCCGTCCCCGGAGCGAAGGTCACCGGGCAGGTCATCGACCTGCTCGACCCGCAGGGGGTCCACGACTGGGCCGACCACCTCGAAGCCGAGCACGGCCACGTCGACGGCCTGATCCACCTGGTCGGCGGCTGGCGCGGCAGCAAGAGCTTCTTCGAGACCCGGATAGACGACTGGGACTTCCTGCACGACACCGTCGTGCGCACCCTCCAGCACACCTCGCTGGCGTTCCAGCCCGCCCTGCTGCGCAGCCCCGCCGGCCGCTACGCCATGGTCTCGGCCGCGGCCGCGCACAAGCCCACCGGCGGAGGCGCCGCGTACGCCGCCGCCAAGGCCGCCACCGAGGCCTGGACCCTCGCCATGGCGCACTCCTTCGTGAAGGAGACCACCGCCGAGGACGGAACCCCCACCGCCGCAGCTGCCATCCTGGTCATCAAGGCCTTGGTCAGCCCTGAGATGCGTGCCGAGAAGCCGGACGCCAAGTTCGCCGGCTTCACCGACACCGCCGACCTGGCCGCAAACATGGCGAGCCTCTGGGACCGCCCCGCAGCAGAACTGAACGGACAGCACCTGTGGCTGACAGCCCGATGACCACCCCCTTCGGCCCGACCGACGCGGTGCGGCACCACGACCCCGCCGTGCGCGGCTTCGCCAGCGACAACTACGCCGGCGTCCACCCCGAGATCCTCGCCGCGATAGCCCTGGCCAACGACGGCCACCAGGTCGCCTACGGCGAGGACCAGTACACCGAGCACCTGCAGACCGTCTTCCGCCGCCACTTCGGCGACCGGGCCGAGGCGTTCCCCGTCTTCAACGGCACCGGCGCCAACGTGGTCGCGCTCCAGGCCCTGCTGCCGCGCTGGGGCGCGGTGATTGCCGCCGCCAGCGCGCACATCAACGTCGACGAGTGCGGCGCGCCGGAGAAGATCGCCGGCATCAAGATCCACACCGTCCCCACCCCCGACGGCAAGCTCACCCCCGAGCTGATCGACCAGCAGGCCTGGGGCTGGGGCGACGAGCACCGCGCCCAGCCGCTCGCCGTCTCCATCACCCAGTCCACCGAACTCGGCACCCTCTACACGGTCGACGAGGTCCGCGCGATCTGCGAGCACGCCCACGAACGCGGCATGCTCGTCCACATGGACGGCTCCCGGCTCGCCAACGCCGCCGCCTCCCTCGGCGTCCCGTTCCGCGAGTTCACCACCGACGCCGGCGTCGACGTGCTCTCCTTCGGCGGCACCAAGAACGGCCTGCTGCTCGGCGAGGTCGTGGTCGTCCTCAACCCCGAGAAGGTCCGCGACCTCAAGTACCTGCGCAAGATGTCGATGCAGCTCGCGTCGAAGATGCGCTTCGTCTCGGTCCAGTTCGAGGCCCTCCTCACCGGCGACCTCTGGCTCCGCAACGCCGGCCACGCCAACGCGATGGCGCTCCGCCTGGAAGCCGCCGTCCGCGAGATCCCCGGCGTCACCGTCGTCCGCCCCGTCCAGGCCAACGCCGTCTTCGCGCTGCTCCCGCGCGAGGTCAGCGAGCGCCTCCAGAAGCACTACCGCTTCTACTTCTGGGACGAGCACACCGGCGAGGTCCGCTGGATGGCCGCCTTCGACACCACCGAGGCCGACATCGACGCCTTCGCCGCCGCGATCGCGGAGGAGATGGGGCGTCAGGGCTGACGGCTCTGCTCTGCCTGTTCTGCGCGACGGCCGGTTCGGAAGGCAACTTCCGGGCCGGCCGTCGGCGTCTCCGCGGTGGGCCGGCGACGGTGGCGCCGGAGGAGGCGGGCAGGTGTTTGCGCCTGGGGCGGATCCGGCGTAGTGTTCACTGGTCGCTCGGCAGGGAGCACCGGACACGCAATCTGTGTGGACGGTCCCGGGGCGGCCAATCCCTGA
>NZ_JBIALR010000027.1:59906-86908 GCF_042873675.1 Kitasatospora sp. NPDC004614 | reverse complement strand
TCTCCCCCGCCCATTCCCCCATCGCCACAAGGCGAGTCTGGCCCCACCGCTCACACGGCGGGGCCAGAACCCAACATCTTCATCAGTCTTCTAGGGCTCGCGCAGTGGACCGGGTGGATCAACCGGCCGGTACTGCGGGAGCGGTCCGGAGGCCGGCGATCTACGGTGCGAGACATGGTGGTGAAGCAAGATGTCAGGCTGGCCCTGGTGATGAACGGCGGCGTCAGCCTCGCGGTTTGGATGGGCGGCGTCACGCACGAGCTCGACCTGCTGCGCCGCGCCTCCGCCGACGCACCCGATGAATCGGTCTCCCCGGCCGATCAAGAGGTGGCGGAGATCTGGCGGCAGATCACCGGCGCGGCGGGGGCGAATGCCCGGGTGGTGATCGACATCGTCTCGGGCACCTCGGCCGGCGGCCTCAACGGGCTCCTGCTGGCCACCGCGATCGGCCGTGGTTCGGACCTGGGCTCGCTGCGCAAGGTGTGGAAGGAGGCCGCCTCGCTGCCGGAGCTGGTGAAATCGCCCTCCCAGCAGAGCCTGCTCAACGGCACCTTCTTCGAGAAGGAGATCAAAGCGCAGCTGGAGGACATGCCCGAGGGCGAGACGCCCGAGCAGCCGATCACCCTCTTCATGACGGCCACCTCGCTGGACGGCCGGGCGCGTGAGTTCAAGGACGGCTTCGGCAGCCGGTTCGACGTCCGTGACCACCGGCGCGTGTACCGGTTCCGGAACGACAAGCAGGCGGTGGTCTTCCGGACGGCGGACGACGGCACGATGGGCTTCGAGCTCGACAGCCGTGACGACTTCTGTTCGGCGAACAACGACGCGCTGGTTCAGGCGGCGCGGGCGAGCGCCGGCTATCCGGTGGCCTTCCCACCGGTCGACGAGCGGCCGATGTCCCACTTCCGCGAGCTTCCCGCTCCCATCTCCGGGGCTCCGGCGAGCTGCGTGATCGACGGCGGTGTGCTCAACAACGCCCCGTTCGGCCCGGTTCTCGAGGCGATCACCGAGCGTCAAGTGGACGAGCGGGTGGTGCGCCGGGTGGTGGTCTACGTGACCCCTTCGGTCGGTCTGGAGACGGTGAACACGGCGGGACAGTCGCCCTGCGGTGACGTCTCGTTCGTCACCTCGGCCTTCAACGCGCTGCAGTACCCGCGGGAGGCGGATTTCCGGTCCGGGACGCAGGAGCTGTCGACCCGGCTCGGGACGAGCGTTCGCGGCACGCAGCTGAACCTGTTCCACCGGATGAGCAAGAACAGGGACCTCCGCGACTACGTGCGGGAAGCGGCCGAGACGATGCTCGGCGAGTACCGGCTGTGCCGGGCCAGCGCGGCGCTCTGGGAGACCCGTCACCGGCTTGCCGAGCTGGGCACGGTGACCTCGCTCGTCACCGTACCGGAGGCGGACTCCGAGGAGCTCGGCCGGATCCTCGGGGAGAACCCCAACTGGAGCCCGCGGTGGCCGAGCCAGGACATCAACAATCCCGACATGTCCAATTGGCCCTGGGGAATCATCACCGCCGAACGACTCTTCGAGACCCTCGGCGGTTACCTCCAGCAGTACCTCGGCTCCATGGACCTGCGCGCGGATCCCGACGAACAGCGCGTACTGCTTGCCGGCGCGACCGACATCAGCCGGCAGCAGCGCTGCGCGCTCGCCGTCACCAAGGCCGTCAGAAACCGGATCCGGGACCACTACCGGCCGGGGGTGGAGCTGTCGAACCAGGAACTGGGCGAGCTCCTCGGCCGTGTCTTCGACGATCTGGACGTCCCGGCCACGATCGGCGGACTCGTCTCGCAGGCGTGCGGCCGTTTCGCCGAGGTGACCCGGCAGGCCGGCCTCGGCCACTGGGAAGGTCCCGAGGACGTCGTGCACGACTGCCTGGCGGTCGAAGTGGTCACCAGGATGTACGCACCCCCGTCGAAGGCCGCCGGGCCGCTCACGCCGGCGTTCGAATTCCTGCGGCTCGGGCCGGACAGCATGAGTCCGGTGTTCAACGTCGACCGGTTCGCCGATCTCGGCGACCGGAAGCTCTACGGCATCCGCTTCCAGCACTTCGGCGCCTTCATCCACCGCGAATGGCGCCGCTCCGACTTCATCTGGGGCCGGCTCGACGCCGCCCACCACCTGCTCTTCCTGCTCGTCCCGTCCCGCGAGGAACGCCTGGCCTGGGAGGAGAGGCTCCACCTGGCCATCCTCGAAGCGGAGACCGAAGCGGAGACCCAGGAGCGAAAACAAGAAGCGGCGCCCCAGGGCCAAGAGGCGGAGGCTCAGGACCACGCGGCCCAGCTCTCCGCCAAGGACCAGCTGGAGCAGAACCTCGAGGAGCTCCGGACCACGAGGGACAGGCAACTGCTGGGGCGGATCCTCAAGACCCAGCAGGGCCAGGCCGGTCTGCGGGCCGTCATCTGTTCGGCGATCACGCTGCTGGGCAACACCGACAAGGACGAAGCAGACGCGGTATCGAAGTCCGCCAGCCCGCTCTGGAACAGGGTGCTCGCCTTCACCCGCCCCCTTGTCGCCACCGATGCGAAGGCCCTGCAGAAAGCCGACAAGCGGTGGCTCCGCTGGGTGACCTGGTACGTCCGGTTCAGGGCCCGGAACGCGCTCAAGAAGAAGGACCCGCGCACCATTCCGGGTGTGGTGAAGTGGGCGCTGAGGGTGACCCTCGGCGCGGGCATGCTGATCCTGGTCGGCATCGGCATTGCGATCGGGCTTGCGGTCGGCTGACCCGAAGACAGGCCTAACCGGCCGCGGACGCGCGGACCTCGGACAGCGACCGCCGCTGGCGGCCCGCCGGGTCGAAGTTGTCGGGCGAGAGCCACTCCCGCAGCGCCTTGCCGACCTGCGGCCACTCGGCGTCGAGGATCGAGAACCAGGCGGTGTCGCGGTTGCGGCCCTTGTAGACCACGGCCTGGCGGAAGACCCCCTCGAAGGTGAAGCCCAGCCGTTGGGCCGCCCTCCGCGAGGGCTCGTTGAGGCTGTCGCACTTCCACTCGTAGCGCCGGTAGCCGAGTTCGTCGAAGGCGTAGGACATCAGCAGGAACTGCGCCTCCGTGGACACGGGAGTCTGCTTCAGCCGCGGAGAGAACGAAACGCTGCCGACCTCGACGACGCCGTTGGACGGGTCCTGCCGCATCAGCGCGAGCGTGCCCACCGCCTTTCTGCTGCGCCCGTCGACGACCGCGTAGTGCAACGGGTCGTCCGCCCGGGCCGCCGTCGTCGCCCAGGACCGGTAGGCGGCAAGGTCGTTGAAGGGGCCGACCGTCATGTACGTCCAGTCCCGGCTGTCCGCCGCGAGGGCGAAGGCGGCGTGCAGGTCGTCGGCGTGGCGGTCCGCGTCCAGGGGCTCCAGGCGGCAGAAGCGGCCGTCGAGGGTGACCCGGGCGGGCCCGGGGCGCGGCGTCCAGTCGGGCAGCGGGCTGCCTATGGGCTGGCCGTGGGCGTTGAGGCGTGCGGGCATGCGGTTCTCCTGGGGTGTGCCGGTCCTGCCAGGCTAGTGCTCTGACCGCATAGCTTCGCCGGGTTGCGCAGCCGCTGGCTGCGTTTTGTCCTCATCGCCGGGGCGGAACCAGCAACCATCCGGTCGCAGCACCAACGGCTCACGGCCCGGTAGAGTCAGGGTCGGCATGCAGGGACAGGACCGCGACGTCGCCGCCGAAGCCCACCACGAGCGAGCCTTCCGGGGTCACGGTCAGCGCATGGACTGGCGCGGGAAACACCAGCTCCCGGCCGATCTGCCGCCCGGCGGCCAGCTCCCACAGGCACACCGTTCCATCTGAACCACCGGTGACGACCCGGAGTTCTCCACCGATCACCGCGGTCACCACCGCGGACACGGTGCCTTCGTGGCCGACCAGCCTGCCGACTTCCCGTCCCATAACCAGGTCCCACACGCGCACGGTGGCGTCGTAACCTGCCGTGATCGCGTGGGCTCTGCCGCCGACGACCGCTGTCGCGACCGCCCACGCCTCGCCCTCGTGGCCCGGCAGGGGCCCCCCGACCGGTTGTCCGGTGGTCAGGTCCCACTGCCAGACCCTGCCGCCGCTCATACAGCCCACCGCATGGGGCCTGTCATCGATCACCAGCGTGTCGATGGCCATCAGGAAGTCGTCGTGTCCGGTGAGTTCGCCGACCTGTTCCCCACTGGTTAGATCCCAGACCCGCACGGACACGTCGTCGTCGCTGGCGAGCGCACACGGTCGCCCCTGGACGACAGCCGTGCCCAGACACCACACCTCACCGTTGATCCCCGGCAGCTCGCCCGTCTGCTGGCGGGTGGCCAGGTCCCACGCGAGTACCGCCCAGTCGCTGGCCGTGACGACGCACGGCCGACCGTCCACGACCTCCGTCGCCACCGCCCACACTCTGCCGTTGCAGTCGCTCATGGGCCCGCCGACCGGTTGGCCGGTCTCAAGGTCCCGCACCCGGACCGTCTGGTCCTTGCTGCCGGTGACCACGACGTGGCGGCCGTCCGAGAAGGTTGTCACCACCGCGTCAACACCGCCGGTGTGACCGGACGGGTTCATCTGGAAGTGCGGGTCACTCCGCGTGCCGGTGGACCACAGCACCTGCCATGGCTCGGTGTCGACATCCTCCACTGACACGGCGGCAATCCGTGCCGACAACTCCCGGTCCCCGTACCGAGCCGCGTCCAGGGCCAGCAGCTGCCGCCGCACCCACGGTGGCACGTCCCGGTGTACGTCCACCGACGCCCGGTAAACCGCAGCCATCAGTCGCGCACCGGAATCCGCATCGGAAGCCAGCAACCCCAGAACCCGCTCCGGATCAGCGTTCACCAGCCATGGCAGGTCCGTCCACCACCCTTCCGCCCCCGACGGATCCGATGCCGAATCGGTCATATGAACGTCGTCACTCATGGCCGAAACTCTAGTGATGCGGCCGGACAGGTCCGCCAGGTTGGATCAAGCTGCGCTCTTGAGAGGCCGTCCGCCCCAGCGGATGCCTTTCTCGCTTCGGATGCGGACGCGTTCTTTGCGTTCGGCGGCCAGGACATCGCGGTGGCCGGCGTTGGCGTTGCGCCAGCGCAGGTAGGCGTGCCGCCCGCCGGCACGGGATGGCACCCAGGCCGCTGTCCCAGCACTCCCTGCTCCCCGACGCCGGCCACAACGGGCTCGTTCTCGGGTACGGCAACACGCCCGAGTCGGCGTTCGCGCCCAAGCTTCGCCAACTCGCCAAGCTGGTCAGGGAGTTGTCGTGATCTCCGCCAGTAGTGGCAGCTCGCCCAGCTCGTGGACCTGCGGCGGCGGTGGTGGCGGCGGCCGCAGCGGCAGCTCGAGCAGGCTCCCGCTGCGGCTGCCGGCGACGGTGCGCACCAACTGCCAGCCGCGGGCGCGGTAGTAGGCGTGCAGGGACGTGTTGTCGCTCCACACGTTCGCCCGCAGCACCAGCGCGCCCGCGCTGGCCGCCCGCCACCTCGTCCAGTCGATCAGCCGGGTGCCGACGCTGCGCCCGGCGTACCGGCGATCGATCATGAATCCGCTCAAGTAGCCTGCGGGGCAGGCCCGTTCCTCCTCCGTCCAGAGTCCGGAGCCGGCGGACGGCCGGATGGTGAGCGCGGCGAGCACCTCGCCGTCGGGTTCCGGCATCGCCACCACCGTCGCGCCCCGGCCGATCCGGGCCAGGCCGCGCCGGGCGTCGTACGGGTCCGACCACTGGCGGGAGCCGTGCACGCGGGCGATCCAGTCGGCGGCGGCGCCGCGCAGGGCGGCCAGCCGCTCCAGGTCGGACGCGAGTGCCGCGCGGACGTACAGCGGGAAGGGTGCGGTCAGCACGGTGCGCCGGCCCGGGCCGGTTCGAGGACGAAACCCGCGTGCAGGGCCTCGACCAGTTGCCGCCCCTGCGCGGTGAGGCCGGACCCGTCGGGGCCGGTCAGCGGGTAGCGGGTGACCAGCCGGACGATCGGCACATCGGTGTGCAACACCGTACCGGCGGCCGGGAGTTGGAGCAGCACGCAGTCGTCGGGGCCGCACTCCAGCAGACCGAACCCGTCGCCGCAGCGCTGCAGTTGCCCGTCCTTGAGCCGGTGCAGCCCGCCGGTCGGCGCGGCCGCCACCCGCACCGGGCCGCCGGTGTGCCGGACCACCAGCTGGCAGCCGTCCGCCGGGTCCAGCGAGGGTTCGCCGCCGGTGGCGTGGCCGTAGCGCTCCAGGGCGTGGCGCAGCGCGGCGGGCAGCGTGTGCTGGGCGAGTTCGATCTCGCTCAGCAGCCAGGTCGAGCCCTGCATACGGGAGTTGACCTCCAGCAGCAGTGCGTCGTCCGGTCCGTCCAGCACGAAGTCGGCGCCGAACAGTCCCCGGTAGCCGAGACCCGCGAGCGCCGTGCCGACCCGCCGGGTCTGCTCGACGGCCCGGTCGAGGGCGCGGGACGGCAGCAGGGCGGGCGCCGCGAAGTCGCAGCCCGAGTAGGCGCCGAAGGCCGCGCCGACCCCCTCGACCCGGGTCAACTGGACGGACGGGCGCAGGATTTGAACCGTGCCGTCCACCGAGACCAGGCCGTGGACGTTGACCGGGGCGCCCTCGACGTATCCGCTCACCAGCCAGGGCCCGGCGCCGCTGTTGATGCCGAGCAGGTCCGCCTCGTCGGTGACCAGGTACGTTCCCTTTCCGCCGGAGCCGCGCGGTGCCTGAACGACGTAGGTGCTGCCGAAGCGGCGGCGCAGCTCCCGGTGGTCGAGGGTGCCGACCACCGCGTCCGGCGGCGTGTTCGCCCCCACCGAGCGGAGCCACGCCCGCTGCGCGGTCTTGTCCTGCAGGCCCGCCAGCGAGACCGACTGCGTCGGCTCCACCAGCCGGGTGCCGAGCTCCGCGAGTGCGCTGCGCCAGTGCGGCTGGAACGCCTGGTACGGCAGCAGCGCCAACTCCCGGCCCAGCCGCGGCCGTTCACCGCTCCGTGCGAGCGCACGCAGTAACTCGTGGATCCCGACGCCCATCGCGGTGTGGTCCCGCCGCCCGGTGGTCGCCTCCAGCGCGTGGAACTCGGCGTCGAACTCGCCCTCCCAGCCCGCGTCCGGGGACTCGACACTGAGCACGGCGGACAGGCAACCGGTGCGCAGCAGCGGAAGCGCGAGCAGGGGGCGGGGGCAGACCGAGAGCCCGGGGATTTCCCGTAGCCGGTCGATCGCTTCGTCACAGGATGTGATCACCAGGTGAATTATGGGAGCCCCCGCGAGCCCCCAGCGCCGCCCCACCGCAGACCCGCTGGTGCGGGGCGCGTGCCGCCCCCGACCTCACCCGTACGAGGGGGAGTGCGGAGTTGACGGCCCGCTGGGGCGGGTCTACAGCCAGCGGGCGAACCAGGCGCGGATGCGGCGGAGGGCGTCGAGCTGGTGGGCGCGTTCGGTGAGGCCGTGGCCCTCGCGGGGGTAGACGACGAACTCGTGCTCGACGCCGAAGTGGCGGAGGGCGCGGTGGAAGTGGATGGCCTGGCTCAGCGGGACGTTGGTGTCCTCCTCGCCGTGCAGGATCAGGATCGGGGTGCGGATCCGGGAGGCGTAGGAGATGGGGCTGTTGCGGTCGTGGACGTGTGGCCCCGGGCCGTCCCAGCCGGTGCTGCCGCCGAGCGCCGCGTCGACGCTCGCCCAGTCGCCCGTCCCGGCCTGCATGCCCCAGTCGCTGATGCCCGCACCCATGACGGCGGCCTTGAACCTGTCCGAACGGCCCGCCGCCCAGGCCGCGATGAAGCCCCCGTGGCTCCAGCCGGAGATTCCCAGCCGCCCGGGGTCGGCGACGCCCTCGGCCACCAGCAGGTCGATTCCGCCGAGAATGTCGGTCCATTCGTCGCCGCCGACCGCGCCCGCGACCGTCGCGGCGAACTCGTGGCCGCGCCCCGAACCACCGCGGGGGTTGGGCAGGAAGACCGCGTACCCGGCGGTCGCCAGCCACTGGCCGCAGTCGACCGCGTTGAGGGTGAACTCGTCCGCGTGACGGAAGTACGGGCCGCCGTGGACCAGGGTGACGAGCGGGAACGGTCCGTCGTCCCGGGTCCGGCCGGCCGGCAGGATCAGCAGGCCGTCCAACTGGAGTCCGTCGGAAGCCCGGTAGCCGAGGCGCTCCTGAACTCCCCAGCGGATCCCGCGCAGTTCCGGCGCGGTGTCGCCGAGTCGCAGCAGTGGTCCGCCAGTTGGCCCGGCGTGGACGTTCTTGGGCTCGTGCGCCGTGCTCGCCAGCAGGGCCACGGTCTCCCCCGAGCGGCTCGCGGTGAGCCCGGCGAGCAGGCCGGGGGCATCCGACAAGCGGTGGAACCGCAGGGACTCCGGATGGAGCCGGTACAGCGCGGTGTCCAGCCCGTCGGCGAACAGCGCGAGCGGAGGCCCGTCCGCGACCTGCACCAGTTCGGTCGGGCAGACGGTCATACCGGCGGTGAGGTTGCGGTGCTCGACGGCCGGGCCGGCCGCCGGCGGGACGGTGTCGAGCACGGCGAGCCCGCCGACCAGGTGCGGAGGGGTGGTGGCCAGGTGGGCCAGATGCCAGACGCCGTCGTGCTGCCACCAGGCCGGGGACTGCGCCTCGCTCCCGACCGGGCCCAGCTCGTGGACGTCGGCCGATTCCGGGTCCACCACGTGCAGTTGAGCCGTCATGACGCCGGGATCGAGCTCGGCGGTGGACCAGCTCAGCACCGCCAGCGGGCCGCCGTCCGGACGCTGCGCCAGCTCGACCACATGCCGGTCGCCGAGGCCGTCCACGGTGCGAAGCCCGCCGGTCTCCAGGTCGAGCAGGCGCAGCCGGGTGGGGGGAAGGTGCCGGCCCCAGACCTTGGCGTCGTCGCGTTCGGCCTTCCGGCGTTCGTCCTCGGCGGTGGGCTCGTCCGCGGCGAGCACGGCGACGGTGTGGCCGTCGAGGAGCGGGTGGTGGCCGGTGACGCCGCCGCGCCAGGTGGTCAGGGCCTCGGCCGTGTCCTGGTTGCCGTCCAGGCGGATTCGGTGGAGTTGGGCGGTGCCGTGCTCCTCGCGGTCGGAGGTGAAGAAGAGCGTGGCCGAGTCCGGCGCCCACTTCGGGGCGCGGTCACGGGCCGTGCCGTCGGTCAGCCGGCGCGGGGGAGTGCTGCCGTCGGCGGCGGCGACCCGGATGGACCCGCTTCCGTCGCTCGCGACCACCGCGTGGGCGACCAGACGGCCGTCCGGCGAGACGGCCGGTGCCACGGCGGCGGCGATGTCCACCACCAGTTCGGCGGTGAGGAGTTCGGACGGTTCGGGTGTCGGCCGGGGTGCTGGGTGCGGCATGCGGGCTGCCTTTCGCTCGTCAGGACGGCAGTCGGACATCCTGCCGCACCGCCGGGCCCGCGTCAGCCGAAATTCGCCCGGATGCCCCGCCGCCGGTCCGTGGCCCGGAGCGGACTCGGACCGACGGCAGGGAAGTGACCTGCATGCGGGATCAACTATCCGTCCAGAAGCGACAGTTGAACTCGCGCGAGGCCGGACAGAACCTAGTTGCAGGTGGTTCCGACGGGCTGGCTGGTCCCGGTGTAGATCCAGGCGTCGGTGGTGACCGAGTGGTCGTACGACGCGAACCACTCCACCGGCCCGCCCGGCCGCTGGTAGTAACCCACCGCGTCCCAGACCGTGGTGGGGCCGTAGTTGCCGGTCACCGCCGGGCCCGGCAGCGTGCAGTAGATCCAGACCTTGGTGCGGTAGGGCAGGGCGATCGTCAGCGGGTCGTTCCAGCTGACCGTGCCGCCGGCGGTGTGCCAGCGGAAGTACAGGCCGTCGGTCGCGTAGACGCAGCCGTTCCAGGTGAGTCCGGGCTGGCCGTCGATCGGCTCCCCGATCCCGCCGCACGGCGCGGTCGCCGCCTGCGCCTGTCCCGTCCCGCCGATGATGCCGCCGGTCACCAGGGCGACCGTCGCCGCCAGCGCGGCCGCCGCTTTCCTCACTCGCATGTCAACTCCTCGGGTCCGTCGCGACGTTCGCCGCGTCCGATGGGAGGAGTGCAGCAGCAGCCGACCGCGCAGGCCAGAGGGTTGAAGCGCGGGTTCACCAGGACCGAACAGGCCCTCCACCGCGCCCGTGTGGGGCTTGACGCCGCCGAACAACGCTGAACAATCAAACAGCGTTGGCAGGCCAAGACCCCCAGGGGGAACGGATGGCACGCAGACAGGCTCCACTGGAGGGGAACGGCGCTGCCGCGAGGTTCGCCGAACGGCTGCGCGAGGTGCGGCGGGAGTCCGGACTGACGCTCCGTCAACTCGCGGCGATCTCCGGGTACTCGCACAGCACGCTCTCGCTGGCGGAGAACGGAAGACGCCTGCCGTCCTGGGACGTCGTCGCGGCGTTCGTCCAGGCGTGCGGGCGCAAGGACATCGACCGCTGGCGGGGGTGGTGGGACGCGGCCGAGGAGCAGTCCTTCCCCGCAGTGGAAGGGCCGGAGCCCGAGGCGCCGACGATCGACCCGCAGCCCATGCGGGTGCCGGAGCCCGAGCCGGTCGTGGTGGTGCGCACGCGATGGTGGGCGCTGCTGCTCGCCGTGCTGCTCTCCTCCGCGCTCACCGCGACCGTGACTCTGCTGCTCGTGCCGGCCCGGTCCGACGGCTCCAAGGGGCACGCGGCGCTCGCGGGCAACTTCCCGCCGGGCAGCGACCCGATCCCGTCCGAGGACTGCGGCGGGGGAGCGCCGGGCTACGGATGCCAGCACAAGGACCCCAACGCGACGCCGTGCTGGGGCGAGGGCGTGCAGCAGGGGCACGTCACGGACATCGAGTACGAGGGTCAGGTGATCGGCAAGGTGGTGAACTGGTACTCCCCGAGGTGCGGCACCAACTGGTCGGCCCTGCACCTTCCGGCCGGCTGGCGGGGCCGGACCGAGATCGTCAGCCAGACCGACAAGATGTGCTTCCCGGCCGACTGCCAGTCGTTGGAGGGCAAGACGCCGCCGTTCTGGACGCCGATGGTGTTCGGCATGAATCAGCCGGTGGTCGCGCGCGGGTACGTCGAATATCCGGACGGCCAGATCAGGATGGTGACGGCCGGGACCACCTGACCGCCGCCGGCCGGGCGTCAGCCCCTTGCGTGCGGCCCCCGGAGGGTTCGTGGGCGACCTGATCGTCTTGGCGATATCGTGGTGAAGCCTTGAGGAATAGTCAACTCGGGCTCTGGACAAGGCATTACCCGTCGGTAAATCTCAGGTGGTGTGACCGAACCCACCGCCACCGCGCCCACCGCCCGCCCCGCGCGCCGCCAGGTCATCCAGGCGGCCGCCCTCACCGCCGGGGCTCTCGCCCTGCCCCTCGCCGCCACCGCCGGCAGCGCAGTCGCCGCCGGCGGGGCACAGTTCCTGCACGGCATCGCCTCCGGCGACCCGCTGCCCGACGGCATCCTGCTGTGGACCCGGGTCACCCCCGGCGCCACCGCCGTGCCCGGCTCCGGACTCGGGCCCGACACCGCCGTCCAGTGGCAGCTCGCCACCGACCGCGCCTTCACCGCCGTCGTCGCCCAAGGCACCGTCACCACCACCGCCGCCACCGACCACACCGTCAAGGCCGACGTCCGCGGCCTGCGCCCCGACACCGCCTACTGGTACCGCTTCCTGGCCGGCGACGCCGTCTCGCCCACCGGCCGCACCCGCACCGCACCCGCCGCCGACGCCGCCGTGGACCGGCTCCGCCTGGGCGTCGCGTCCTGCGCCAACTGGGAGGCCGGCTACTTCTCCGCCTACCGCCACCTGGCCGCCCGCGGCGACCTCGACGTGTTCCTGTTCCTCGGCGACTACATCTACGAGTACGCGTCCGGCGCCTACGGCACCCGTGGCACCGTGGTGCGTCCGCACGCCCCCGCGAACGAGATCATCACGCTCGCCGACTACCGCACCCGGCACGGCCGTTACAAGACCGATCCGGACCTCCAGGCGCTGCACGCCGCCGTCCCCACCGTCGCGATCTGGGACGACCACGAGTTCGCCAACGACGCCTGGTCCGGCGGCGCCGAGAACCACACCCCCGGCACCGAGGGCGACTGGAGCGCCCGGGTGACTGCCGCGAAGCAGGCGTACTTCGAGTGGATGCCGGTCCGCCCGTCCATCGCCGGCACCACCTACCGGCGGCTGCGCTACGGCAAACTCGCCGACCTGCACCTGCTCGACCTGCGCTCGTTCCGCTCGCAGCAGGCCGGCGTCGGCAACGGCGACGTCGACTCCGCCGACCGGACCATCACCGGCCGGGCCCAACTCGACTGGCTTAAGGCCGGATTGGCCGCCTCCGACACCACCTGGCGGCTGGTCGGCAACGAGGTGATGATCTCGCCCGTCGCGTTCCTGGCGCTGCCGGACTACCTGCTGCGCCCGCTCGCCCAGTTGCTCGGCCTGCCCGGCGAGGGGCTGGCCGTCAACACCGACCAGTGGGACGGCTACACCCACGACCGGCGCGAGCTGCTCGGCCACCTGAAGGACCGGCACATCACCAACACGGTGTTCCTCACCGGCGACATCCACTCCGCCTGGGCCTGCGACGTGCCCTTCGAGGCCGCCACCTACCCGGCCTCCGGCAGCGCCGCCACCGAGTTCGTGGTCACCTCGGTCAGCTCCGACAACATCGACGACATCCTCAAGGTCGCCCCGCACACGCTGTCCCTGGTGGCCTCCGCCGCGATCCAGTCCGCGAACGGCCACATCAAGTGGACCGACCTGGACTCGCACGGCTACGGCGTCCTCGACATCACCGCCGAGCGGGCGCAGATGGACTACTACGTGCTCTCCGACCGCACCAAGCCCGACGCCACCACCAAGTGGAGCCGCTCGTACCGCACCCGGAGCGGCACCCAGCAGATCGAGCGAGTGTACGCGCCGGTCAACTGACGCATGCAGCAAGCGGCCTGATGGTGCGTCAGGCCGCTCGCCGCTCAGCGGGTGGTGCTGCGGTTGAACAGCGCACGCGACCAGGCGTAGCCGACCGCGCCGATGCCCGCGCACCACGCCAGCGACACCCAGCCGCTGGAGCCGACCGCCGTCCCGGACAGCAGCCCGCGCAGCGCCTCCGTCATCGGGGTGAACGGCTGGTACTCGGCGAACAGGCGCAGCCCGGGCGCCATCGAGCCGGCCGGCACGAACGCCGAGCCCAGGAACGGCAGGAACTGGATCATCATCGGCTTGTTGCTGGCCGACTCCACGGTCTTCGAGATCAGCCCGAGTGCCACCGACAGCCACGTCACGGCCACCGCGATCGCCACGATCAGCCCGAGCGCCGCCAGCCACGCCAGCATGCCCGCGTGCGACCGGTAGCCGAGCCCCAGCGTCACCGCGACCACCAGCAGCACGCTGAGCATGGTCTGGATCACGCTGCCGATCACATGGCCGGTCATGAACGAGGACCGGGTGATGTTCATGGTGCGGAAGCGGTTGATGATGCCGCCCGTCATGTCGGAGCAGATCGCGACCGAGGTGGTCATCGAGCCCGCCGCCAGACCCATCACCACGATGCCGGGCGTCAGGTAGGCGAGGTAGGCGTCGCGTCCGCCGCCCGGGCCGGAGCCGAGACCGGCGCCCATCGAGTCGCCGAAGGCGTAGACGAACAGCAGCAGCATCAGGATCGGCGTCATCGCCGAGCTGAACGAGAGCGCCGGGTAGCGGGCCGCGTGCTTGAGGTTGCGGCGCAGCATGGTCATCGAGTCGTGCGCGGCCAGGGCGAGGGTGCTGCTCATCGCGGGGTCTCCTCGGCGGTGAACGTGCTTGTAGTGGCCGTGCCGGTCAGGGCGAGGAAGACGTCGTCCAGGTCCGGGGTGTGCACGGAGAAGTCGGCGGCGGGCACACCGGCCGCGTCCAGCCGGTCGATCACGCCGCGCAGGGCGTCCAGGCCGGCGTCGCCGGGGATGCGCAGCGCGAGGTTCTCCGCGTCACGGCTCGCGCCAGGGAAAGCGGCGCAGGCACGGGCGTAGCCGGCCGGGTCGGCGAGGCGCAGGCGGACGTGGCTGCCGGGGATGCGCGCCTTCAGCTCGTCGGGGCTGCCCTCGGCGACGATCCGGCCGCCGTCCAGGACGGCGATCCGGTCGGCGAGTTGGTCGGCCTCCTCCAGGTACTGGGTGGTCAGGAAGACGGTGGTGCCGCGGGCGACGAGGCCGCGCACGGTCTCCCACATGGTGCGGCGGCTGCGCGGGTCGAGGCCGGTGCTGGGCTCGTCCAGGAAGATCACCTGCGGGTCGCCGACCAGCGTCATGGCCAGGTCGAGCCGGCGGCGCATCCCGCCGGAGAAGGTCGCGGCGCGCCGGCCGGCCGCCTCCGCGATGTCGAAGAGCCGGAGCAACTCCCTTGCGCGGGCTCGCCCTTGAGCCCGGGGGAGACGCAGCAGGTCGGCCATCAGGAGCAGGTTCTCCTCGGCGGTGAGCAGGTCGTCCAGCGCGGCGAACTGCCCCGTGACGCCGATCGCCGAGCGCACCCCGTCCGGGTCGGTGGCCAGGTCGTGGCCGGCGATCTGCGCCTGGCCGCCGCCGGCACCGACCAGGGTGGAGAGGATCTCCACCGTGGTGGTCTTGCCGGCGCCGTTCGGCCCGAGCAGGGCGAACACCGTGCCGGCGGGGATGGTGAGGTCGATGCCGTCGAGGACGGTCTTGTCCCCGTACGACTTGCGCAGGCCGATCACGGTGACGGCGGGGCCGTGCGGCGCCTTCCTGGACGCGGGCATGGCTAACGTGGGCATGTGTCCTCCCGGTGGGAAACGGGTGTGCGTGGAAAGGAAGTTGAGGAGGTGTCGGTCAGGCGCGGGCGCGGCGGATGTCGATGTTGCCGAAGCGGGTGCGGGCGCGGACCTCGACGGTCTCCTCGCCCTGCTCCGGTCCGTCCGCGCCGGTGAGCGCGTTGCGGATCTGCCCGCGCTGCGCGCCGACGTCCAGCCAGGCGGCCGTGCCGGTCCGGACGCCGATCTCGATCGTGCCGAAGCCGGTCTCCAACTGCACGCTGCCGCGCACCACTTCGCCCACCAGCAGGGTGCCCCGGGCGGTGCTGGCGCGCAGCGAGGCCTCGGCCCGTTCGACGGTGATGTCGCCGTTGGCGCCGCTCACCTGGAGGTCGGCGGTGGCGAGCGCGACGGTGGTGCTGCCGTGCGAGTTCTTCACCACCGCCGGGCCGTCCAGCAGCCCCACCCGGACGCTGCCCGAACTGGTGCTGATCTCGGCCCGGCCCCGGACCTCCTCGACGGTCACCGACCCGTGTGCGGCCGACAGTTGGAGCGGCCCGGTGCTGTCCAGCCGGACGTCGCCGGAGGCGGTCTTCACCCGCACCTCGCCGAGCGGGCCCTCGCCGAGCACCTGCGTCCACGCGCCGCCGGCCTCCAGGTGCGAGCCGGCCGGCAGCTCGACGGACACGTCCACCATGCCGGTCCGGCCCAGCGGGTAGCGCTGCTTGGGGGTGCGGACGGTCAGCACGCCGCCCGCGAAGCCGACCTCGGTCTGCTCGGCGGCGCGCACGTCCACCTCCCGGTCCGGGTCGCGCGGCCGGGCCTCGACCACGGTGTCGGCGCGGTCGGTCGCGATGACGTGCACCGAGCCCGCGTACACCTGGACGTTCAGCGAGATCGGCTCGGGAGTGTCGAAAGAAGGCATGGCAGTACCGTCCTCATGGGTCGTCAGAGGCGTCGGGGCTCGGTCGTCGGGTGTCGGGGCGATGCGGGGTGGTGCGGGCGCTCGGTCAGCGGACCCAGCCGGTGTAGCCCTGGCCGAACGTCTGCGAACGCTCCGCCTGCGCGCGCGGACGGGCCCCGCCCTCGACGGCGGACGCCACCGCCCGCACCAGCCAGGCGTTGACCGACAGCCCCTCGCGGGCGGCGGCCTCCTCGGCGCGCGCCTTCAACTGGGCCGGCAGGCGCAGGTTGATCCTGGCCTGGCCGCCGTCGTCCTCGGCGGCGGGCAGTTCGGCGGGGGCGGGTGCTTCGGGTGCGAGCGCGGGCGCGACGGGGGCGGGCTCGGCGGGCGGTGCGGTGACCACGAAGTCCGGGTCCAGGCCGCGCAGTCGGACGTCGACCGAGCCCGGGGCGATCTCGCGGGTGACCTCGGCCATCGCGGCCGAGAGCACGTGGAGCATGGTCAGCCGGGTCGCCGACTCCAGCGGGGCCGTCAGTCGGTCGGCCAGTTCGCGGGCCTCGGGCCCGCCGGCCTCGGCGGCCACCGCCAACTCGCGCCGGAGGTTGTCGACATACGGGGTGAGGTCCATGGCTCCATAGTGGCATCACTCTGATGCCACGACAAGTTCCTTGCGGCATCGGATGGTTGGTCTCTCGTGCCTGGCTGCTCTGACCAGCGGAGATGGATGGGTGCCAGATGGTGCCACTGATGGCGCGCCATGGTGCCGACCGGTCCGGCGGGTAGCATCCCCGGGAGATGTCGCCGACGGGGAGGACCGCCACCATGACCGAGGAACACCGCACCCGCTGGTGGCAGCGCCGAACCGCCCCCACCGAAGTCCCGGATCCCGCCGCCCCGTTCGACGTGGTGCGGCGCGGCTACGACCGGCAGCAGGTGGACGCCCACCTCGCCCTGCCGCCCGAACAGCGGCCGCGCCCTGCCGCGTTCGACATCGTCCGGTTCGGCTACGAACGCGACCAGGTCGACCGGGCGCTGCGCGAACAGGGCTGAACGCGCGGCTGCCGGGCTTGACGCACTGTCGAAATCCTTTTGCGCCCAAACCTGTTGGTGTGCGATCTTGAGTCGATCGTCGAAGGAGGGTGCCCGTTGGAGTTCTTCGCGTGCGCGCACTGTGCGAGCGCACTCACCCGGCCGCTCGGCCGGGTCCGGCTTCCGCCCTACGCCCATCACACAGTGGGCAATGGCGTGCGCCTGCCCGCCCTGATGGACGCCGGAAGTTACGCGATCGACCCGGAACCGTCCGGCCCGCCCTGGCGGCGCTGGGAGGAACTCGCCGACGGCGAGGCGGAGGCCCGCGGCTACCACGACCCCGTGTACAGCCTGTCGGACGGCGCGCCCGGACGGATCCTGCTGGCACCCGGCGACGACACCGGCACCACGCTGATCGTCGACGGCGCCGACGGATACTGCTGCGGCATCACCGGCGGGTACGGCCCCAACCTGGCCTGCGCCCACTGCGGGCACCCCGTCGGCGTACGTGAGGACGACTGCTCGGTCTGGCAGACCGTCTGGCTGGAACCCGGCGCGGTCCACGTGGTCCCCGCCGGCCCCGACCTGCCCGTCGCCGACTGGGACGAGCTGATTCACGTGCCCTGCGCAGTCCCCCCGGTCGACGCGGGCGGCCGCTGGAACCACCGCTGCGAGCAGGAGATGAGCGTGACCCTCGTCGACCTGGCCGTCGCCGCCGACGGCGCGCCCGTCCTGTTCGACGACCTCGGGGTCGCCGGCCTGTTCGGCCGCGCCATGCTCCACTTCCCGACCGGCGACGACCGGCCCACGAAGCGCTGCGCCCTGTACGGCCCCGGCCGCCCCCCGGCGGACCACCACCCCGAGCTGGCGCTCGTCCCGCGCCACCCGCAGACCGGCCGGCCCTGGCCGACCCCGCCCGGCGTCACCGGCGTCCCGCTCGACCTCGCGGTCTGGCGGCACCTCGCCTTCCCGCGCATGCGCGCCGCCGTCCGCGTCCACAGCGTGCTGCGCGCCGAACTCGACCGCGACGACCCGCCGTTGCCGACGTGGCGCAGCGGCGTCTACTTCGACGGCTGGCTGATCCACGACCTGCTGGCCCGTGTGCCCGCCGACCGGCGCCCGGCGGTGCGCGCCGTCCACCCGGGCTGGATGCCGTTCGGGTGGTGCTGACGGGGCGCCCATGCGGGTCTGAGCAGGCCGCGGTGTTGCGGCGCGGGTTCCGGCCAAGTTGGGGGTAGGGCGCCGGTGGTCCTGGGGCTCCGCTTCGAGGTGCCCGGGGGTGCGTCTTTGGCCATGTTCCTGACAGGGGTGGGCGGAGGTGGCGGACGGCCCGTGGGGCGGGTGTTCCGTTTGGCGTTCGGTGGGTCGGTGATTCCGGCCAAGGTGGACGGAGCCTGTTCCCCGGGGCCCGGTGGGCGCGGAGGATGTCCTCCGTTGTTGCCCAGGCCCGCGGGTTCCGGCGGACACCGACGACGTTGGAGGGGCCTTGTCCAGAGGGGGCGGCAGGGCGCGGTTGTCCGTGCGGTCGTGGTCGCGGTTGATCGTGTTCGCGGTGGCGATGGTGCTGATGGTCTCGCTGGCGCAGGCGCAGGTGGTGCCGGCGGCGTCCGCGTCGGCGGCGTCGAAGCCGGTGCCGAGGGATCTGCCGATCCTGTCGGTGCCGTCGGCGGGCAAGCAGCAGCCGCAGGCCGAACCCGGGCAGCCGAAGGCCGACTTCAAGCCGCTGGCGACCGGCGAGCACACCCGGTTCGACGCGCGGCGGTCGGTGTCCGGCGCCGACCCGGCACCGCAGACCAGTCCGGTCGCTCCGGTCGACGGCGCGGTGGTGGGTACGGAGACGCCGGTGTTGCAGGTGGCCGCGGTCGGCGACGGCGTCCTGTACTGCTTCAAGGTCTCCACCGGCTTCGACGGCCGTTCGGGCAGCGTGGTGGACTCCGGGTGCCTCGACCAGCCGCAGTGGACGGTCCCCAAGCACGTGCTGCACGACGGCGGCCGCTACACCTGGACGGCGGCCACCTCGACGCCCGGGGCGACGACGGCGACGGCGCCGCAGTGGGTCGGGCACTTCACGGTCAACCAGCGGGTGGGGGATCCGGGGCCGGCACCGACCGACCACCTGGGGCCGGTGACGGTGAACCTGTTCAACGGCAACGCGCACGTCGAGGCCGCCGGGCCCGCGTTCCAGACCGTCGGCGGATCGGCCGGAGTGAACCTCGCCTACAACTCCCGGCAGGGCGCACCGCACGGTGTGCGCGCCTCGTACTTCAACGACTCGCGGCACGCGGGCGCCCCGGACGCGACCCCGGTGATGGTGCGCGGCGAGTCCCAGGTCAACCTGGACTGGGGCGTCACGTGGACCGGTAACCCGGACAACCTGCCGTGGCGGGACAACCCGATGCCGCCCGCGCTGGACAAGAACTGGTTCGTGGTGCGCTGGGAGGGCCAGTTCAAGGCCCCGGTGACCGGGGAGTTCCGGTTCGCGGGCGCGCACACCGACGGCGCGCGGGTCTGGCTGGGCGACACGCTGGTCTACGACAGCCCCGGGGCCGCCGATCCCGGCGACGACTTCCTGCTGCCCGGCCCGCACCAGGCCCAGGACATCGCGCTGACCGCCGGTCAGCTGGTGCCGATCCGCGTCGAGCTGTACCACCACTCCGACCAGCGTCCCTGCATGGTGCTGTGGGCCAAGAGCAGCACCGGCCCCGACGACCAGCGCGTTCACAACCTGGAACCGCGGATCGTGCCGACGGAGTGGCTGTTCTCCTCGGACTCGGAGTCGCTGCCGCCGGGATGGACGCTGTCGGCCCAGTCCAGCGGCTACAGCCACGCCGAGATGCTGGACGGCTCGGTCGTGCTCACCGATGCCGCCGGCGGCAAGCACACCTGGGCCAAGGCCTCCGCGGGCGGCTACGCACCCCCGGTCGGGGAGGACGGCGTGCTCGCGTTCGACAGCGCGGGGCGGATCACGGTCACCGAGGGCGACGCGGTGTCGGTGTTCAACCCCGACGGCACGCTCGCCGCGGTGGAGTCGGTGCTGGACGGCAAGAAGCCCGCCGCCCTGCAGTACCTCTACAGCGGGACGCCGCCCCGGCTGACCGAGATCAAGGACCCGGTCTCCGGCCGGTCGCACCGGCTGTTCTACAACACCGATGGCAGCGACGGCTGTTACGGCGGGGTGTCCCGCCCGCCGGGCTCCGACCCGGCCCCGGCGCGGATGCTGTGCCGGATCCGCTACTGGGACGGCAGTGAGACCCGGCTCTGGTACCAGATGGGCACCCTGGCCAGGATCGAGAATCCCGGCGCGGCCATGCAGGACTTCGACTACGTCGGCCGGGCCTCGGCCAAGCAGCGCTACGACCAGGCCGGCGACAACGAGGAGGAGAAGCAGAGGGCCCTGGACAGCATCGGGCCGCTGGCCACCCTCCGCGGCAGCCTGGCCTACGACTGGGTGGCCCACCAGGCCCCGTCCGTGGAGAACGGGTGCACCAACACCGGTGACATCGCCGCCGCCTGCACGGTGATCGGCTACGACTCCGTGGTCGAGCACCCGCAGGAACCGCCCGCCCTGCGCGCGGTCCAGGTCCTGGCGGCGGCGCCGGACGGCCGCTCCGGCGACAAGCGCGCCGAGCACTTCTACCAGTACTACCTCGAACGCAACCAGGCGACCGTGGCCCTGGCCGGGGTGTACGACTCGACCCGCTCGCGCACCGTGACCTACGACGACGCCGGACGCACCCTGGTCACCACCGACTTCACCGGCGCGAGCATCTCCGCCGAGTGGAACGCCAAGGACCAGGCCACCGCCGCGGTCGACAGCGCGGGCCGGCGCTCCACCACGGTGTACGACCACGCCGACCGCCCGGTCGACAAGTACGGGCCCGCACCGGCGTCCTGCTTCACGGGGCTGATCCCGACACCCGCCTGCGCGGCCACGATGCCGCACAGTCACACCAGCTACGACGAGGGCCTGGTGGGGCTGTCGGCCGCCTTCTACGACAACCCGGAACTGGCGGGGGTGCCGCGGGAGTTCGCCACCGGGGTCGGCGCCGGTGACGGGGCGCTGGCACGGTCGTGGGGGTCGGGCCCGCCGGTGGCGAACACCGCCGGCTGGTCGGGGCGGTTCACCGGCGAGATCGAGTTCCCCGCCGCCGGGGACTACGGCCTCGGGTTCACCGCGGTCGACGGCGTCCGGCTGTGGGTGGACGACGTGCTGACCGTCGACAGCTGGACCGACAAGCCCAGCACGGCAGTTGCGGGCACGTACCGCAACACCGCGGCCGGCAGCCGGCACCGCGTCCGCGTCGACTACTACAACCGCTCCGGTACGACCGGGGCACTGGCCTTCACCTGGACTCCGCCCGGCACCGGCACGCCGGTGCCGGTGCCGGGGACGATGCTCGCGCCCCGGTACGGCTGGGCGACCGGCTCCACCACCGAGGACACCTCCGGCGGCGGCACGGAACGGGCACCGTCCAGGCACATTGCCAGCAGCTACGCGGATCCGGCGGCGGGCATCGACCCGGTGTACGGGCTCACCGTGTCCACCACGGCCGATCCCGGCGGACTGGGCCTGACCACCCGCACCGGCTACGAGCGGCCGGGCGACAAGTACCTGCGCCAACTGGCCACCGCGAAGCCCGGCGGCGACCTCGCCGACCCCGACAAGCACGCCACCACGGTCTACTACGGCGACTCCGAGACCCGGACCAACCCGTGCGATCCGAAAGCTCCGGCCGCCAACCAGGGCGGCATGGCCAAGACCGCCACGGAAGCCAGACCGGCCGACGGGACGCCGCTCACCGGTGAGACCGTGTACGACGAGACCGGCCGTGCCGTCGCCGAGCGCGCGGGCGAGGAGGGCTGGACCTGCACCACGTACGACGCGCGCGGACGGGTGGTCAAGAAGACCTTTCCCGCGTACGGGGCCAAGCCGGCCCGCACCGTCGTCACCGACCACGCCGTCGGCGGTGACCCGCTGACCTCGCAGGTGAGCGACGAGAACGGGTCGATCACCACCGTGATCGACCTGCTCGGCCAGGAGGTCCGCTACACCGATGCCAACGGCGTCACCTCGCTCTCCACGTACGACCAGGTCGGGCGCCTGACCACGGACACGACCACGGTCAAGGGCGTGTCCAGCACCGTGATCTACACCTGGAGCGATGCCAATCAATTGACGAACGTCAAGCTGGACGGAACCATCGTCGCCACCCCCGGCTACGACGCGGCCACCGAACTGGCCCGCGTCGCCTACGGCAACGGATCCCGCCTCGACGCGCTGGCCCGCAACGCCTCGGGCAAACCGACGGCGCTGACGTGGAAGACCTCCGCGTCCACGGTCGTCGACACGGTCACCCGCTCCCGCAACAACCGGGTCACCGACGACGTGGTGACCGCGGACGGCAAGACCGCCGCGACCTCCTCCTACACCTACGACACGGTGGGCCGGCTCGTCGCGGCGACCGTCCCGCACCACCAACTCACCTACCGGTTCGACCCGGCCGGCGGCTGCGGGCCGGCGGCAGCGGCCGGGTCGAACACCAACCGCACCGCGTCCACCGACAGTCTCAACGGCGCCCCGGCGGTCACCACCGGCTACTGCTACGACGGCGCCGACCGGCTGACCTCGACCAGCGGCGGCACCGCACTCTCCTTCGGCTACGACAGCCACGGCGACACGGTCAGGATCGGCGGCGACACCCTGGGCTACGACTCCGCCAGGCGGCACATCGCCACCACCACCGCCGACGGGAAGACGATCTCCTACCTGCGCGACCCGGCCGACCGGCTGACGGCCCGCACCGTCACCGGCGCCGCCGACGGCTCGAAGAACGGGACCACCCGCTACTCGTACAGCTCCAAGCACGACGACGCGGACCTCGTCCTGGACAAGGACGGCGGCCTGCTCCAGCGGATCGTTGCGCTGCCCGGCGGCGTGCTGCTGACCAAGAACTACGACCGGGCCGCCAGCACCAACTGGTCCTACCCGAACATTCACGGCGACGTGCTGTTCACCGCGGACGGGACCGCCGCCCGCACCGGCGACCTCCACCTCTACGACCCCTTCGGCCAGAACATCGACCCCGCCACCGGTGCCTTCGCCGACATTCCCATCCCCGCCACCGCCGCCGGCGGGATGGACTTCGGATGGCTGGGCCAGCACGAGCGGCCGGTCGAGCACCTGGCCGGCCAGCAGGCCATCGAGATGGGCGCCCGGGTCTACCTGCCCGCACTCGGCCGCTTCCTGCAGATCGACCCGGTACCCGGCGGGTCGGCCAACGACTACGACTACGTCGACGCGGACCCGGTCAACGGCCTGGACCTGGCAGGGACGTTCTCCTGGAAGTCGGTGGTCAGCGTCGGGACCACCGCGGCGGAAGTGGTGGCCTACGTGCCGGGCCCGGTGGGGACGGTCGCCTCCGGGGTGGCGGTGGCCGGCCAGCTCGCCCAGGGCAACAAGAAGGCCGCCGCCATGGACGCACTCGGCATGATCCCCGGCGGCAAGCTCGCCAGTACCGTCGCCAAGACCGCGGCCAGAGAAGCCTCGACCGTCGGCAAGGCCGCCGAGGCGGTCGAGAAGACGTGCAACTCCTTCGCCCCCGACACCCCGGTGGTGATGGCCGACGGCACCGTCAAACCGATCGGTGAGGTGCGCGAAGGCGACCAGGTCCAGGCCACCGATCCCGCCACCGGCCGGACCGTCGCGGAACCCGTCACGGACGTCATCACCGGCCACGGCACCAAGCACCTGATCGACATCGGCCTCGAAGGGCCGCGGCCGGCGACGATCACCGCCACCGCCGGACACCCCATCTGGGTCGAGGACCGCGGCTGGGTCGATGCCGGCGACGTCCGGGCCGGTGACACCGTCCGTGGTGCGCCCGGTTCCGCGGCGCTGAAGGTCGCCTCCGTCCACGACCGCGGCGAGGTGGCCGACGCGACCGTCCACAACCTCAGCGTCAGCACCATCCACACCTACTACGTCCAGGCCGGGGCGAGCCGGTTCCTGGTGCACAACGCGGCGTGCCGGGCGTACATGGACTTCACCCGGGCCGGCAAGCGGGACGTCGTCGCGATCAACGCGGACAAGTACAACGGCTGCAACCTCTGCGAATGGTGCGGCCGGGAAGTCGTCCAGCCGCAGAAGTCGCAACGCGGGGTGACGCCGTCCAACGACGAGTGGCAGGTCGACCACATGGAGCCCAAGACCCACGGTGGTGCCGGATCCCCGGAGAACGGCCAGCTGCTCTGTCGCTGGTGCAACCGCTGGAAGTCGGACAAGTGACTGCGCATCACGAAGGGATCGTGCCGGTGACAACCGAACCATCAAGGCAGCGAAGGACGTTCTGGAGGAAGGCCACCGTCATCGCGGCGGCGCTGTGCGCGGCCGTGGGGATCACGGCGTCCCCCGCCGCCGCGCACGAGGAGAGCGCCGCGTCGCCCACGGCGCTGATCCAGCTGACGATCACCAACGTCAGCAACGGAAAACTGCTGGACGTCCAGGGCGGCAGCTACGACGACAACGCGGCCATCTCGGTCAACCCGGCGCCCGGATCCGCCACGGCGTGGCGCATCAACACGGGCACCAGCCTCGGTTCGGGCTTCGCGATCGTCAACACCACCGGCAAGTGCATGGACCTCACCACCGCCCGCTACCAACTGCGGCAACAGCCCTGTGACGGGCGCGCGTCCGAACAGTGGTACTTCCAACCGGTCGCCGGATCGGCACAGAAGGCGTTCAGGATCCGCCAGGTCGGCGACAACTCCTGCCTGACCGTCCAGATACCGCCCGCCACCGACAACTGGGTGTACACCTACCGCTGCGACAACACGCCCTACCAGCAGTGGGTGCTGCCCGCCGAGGTTTACCAGACGGCGTGGAACACCGCCGTGGACTACGCGGCCGCCCGGTGCAACAAGGACACCTCGACCTGCTCGTGGTCCACGGCCAGCCAGACACCGCCGTTCACGCTGCCGGAGTCGTGCGTCTCCCCGATCTGGTTCAACGACACCTCGACCACGATCCCGTGGGAGTTCACGCTCAACACCACCACAGGGTGGACCAACACCATCGGCTTCAAACTCGGCGGAAGCCTGTCCGTCGGAGGCGACGTCGGCCTGGCCAAGCTCCAACTCGAGGTCACCGCCGAGGTCAACGGCGCCACCACGGTGGACCTCAAGCAGGAGATGGGCAACAAGCTGACCGTGAGCGTGCCCCCGCGCCAGTACGGGTGGGTCGCGCTGTCCGAACTCGCCACCAAGGCCACCGGAACCTGGACCTTCGACACCCAGGGCTTCCCGTGGACCGCCGACGACACCATCACCGTGCCGCTCAAGTACGACGCCAACGGCGGCGCGAGCATCTACAGCGCACGGACCCGGGCCACGTTCACCAACTGCGCCGGAACCTGACGGCGGCGCCCGGCGCGCCGGGTCAGCTGCTCGCCCAGCCGGTGAGGTCGGCAGGGCCGCGGCCGAGCGCACGGGCCGCGGCGGCCTGGATCCGGGCCGGGCGGGGGGAATTGGCGTCGAAGTCCTGCGAGATGCGGAGCTGAGCCTGCTCGCAGGAGTCGGCCGCGTGGGCCGGGGAGACGCCGGTGAAGGTACCGACGGCGAGGACCACCGCGGCGGCGATCGACTGGGCCCGGCGGGCGAGGTGGTGGAACTTCATCGTGCGCATTCCCTTTCGAATGGCCGTGCGGGAGGAGTGGCACCACGCAGGCGTCGTGCTGCGGCCGGCCGGGAGCCGGTCGCAGCCACGGTGGTTCGGGTACCGGCACGATGATGGCGGCCCGACGCGAGCCCGATCGATGCCGGAGCGTTCCTGCTCGGCCGATCGGGTGGTACGTAGTACCGCGTCCAGGCGTGCGTCAGCCCGAAGTGCGCCCCGTGCGCGCCGGTGTGGGAAGGTGAACCACCGTGACGGGCAAGGGGGATGACGAATGAACCGATGGTCGGACGAGGTGACCAGGGTGCTGACGGCGTCCGGGTGGACGCCCGGGCGGGCGGTGGAGACCGGGCGGTGGCGGGAGCTGTTCGAGCCCGGAGGTGTGGAGCTGCACGCGGCGGCGGAAGCGTTCCTGCGCGAGTTCGGCGGGCTGACCGTCGACATCGACGGGCCCGGAATCACCTGCGCGCGCACGCCGTTCGAACTCGACCCCGAGCTGGCCGTGGGGGAGGAGGACCGGTACCTGGAGCTCGGGGAGGACGTCGGGCGGCGGATCTTCCCGCTCGGCGAACTCGACCACGGCCGGTTCTTCCTGGGCATCGACGAGACCGGCGAGGTCTACCTGGTCGAGGGCGCACTGGCCAGCTTCGGGCCGATGCCGCAGGCGATGGAGCACCTGATCCTCGGCGTCATGCCCCGCTGGATCCGTGACGAACCGCCAGTGGACGGGGGCTGATCGGCGTAGGTTCGGGAGCAGTGATCCACAACTGACGGGTGGTAGAAGGATGGTCGAGTCGCATCCGCTGCTGGGGTACTTCCTGGACGCGGCCAAAGGCGTGTTCCCGCCGGTGGACGGCGAGGTGACGGTGCTCGGGCCGCTGGCGGGCGGGCTGGAGTGCTCGGTGGCGTTCACCGGACACGCGGTGGTCGCCACGGCGCGGCCCGCCGACGAGGTGCGGGCACACGGGGCGGACGGGTTCGGCGAGTCGATGGCGCCCGACTTCCTGCGCCACCTGGCCGGCCCCGGCGGCTGGATCGGCTGCCTCGACGCGACACTGGTCGCCCCCGGCAGCGGCGGCCCCGCCCGACTCGGCCCGCTGGACGGCGCGGACGCACACCCCCGGGTCCAGCACGCCCGCGACATACGGGCCGGCGTCGAGGTGTACGGCGACGCGCGCGGGCTGGTCACGCTCGCCCAAGGACTCGCCGGACGGCGGGAGTTGAGCATCGAACTGCACGACCCCGACGAACCCCTCCCCGGCCGCGGACGCACGCTGATCGCCGACGCACTCACCCTCGTCCCGGAAGGCGAACCGGTCTTCGCCGCCGTCTCGCCCGGCAACGCCCGCTCGCTGCGCGCCTTCCTCGCCTGCGGGTTCACCCCCGTCGGCAGCGAGGTGCTGCTGCGCCCACGACGCCCCGTTCACCCGGAGTAGCGGCACGGCCCGTGCCGGAGCGCGGGCCGGTAGCGGTCGTCGAAGAGCCGGCCGGGCGGCGGGAGTTGAGCGTCGAGCTGTGCGAGCCTGACCAACCCTTGTCCCGGAGGCCGAAGCGCGCTTGCCGCAGGCCATTCTCGCGTGCGGGTCCACCCCCGTCGGCAGCGAGGTGCCGCGTTCCGTGTCCGGTCGCCCGGAGTAGCGGCACGGCCGCACCGGAGCGCGGGCCGGTAGCGGTCGTCGAAGAGCCGGCCAGGCGGCGGGAGTTGGGCATCGAGCTGTGCGAGCCGGACCGACCCTTGTCCGGGAGGCCGACGTGCGCTTGCCGCAGGCCGTTCTCGTGTGCGGGTTC
>NZ_JBIALR010000027.1:0-59810 GCF_042873675.1 Kitasatospora sp. NPDC004614 | reverse complement strand
GTGCGTTTCGTGCGCGGTCGCCCGGTGTAGCGGCAGGGCCGCGCCGGAGCGCGGGTCGGTGGCGGTCGGTGAAGAGCCGGCTGGGCGGCGGGAGTTGGGCATCGAGCTGTGCGAGCCGGACCGACCCTTGTCCGGGAGGCCGACGTGCGCTTGCCGCAGGCCGTTCTCGTGTGCGGGTTCACCTCCGTCGGCAGCGGGGTGTTGCGTTTCGTGCGCGGTCGCCCGGTGTAGCGGCAGGGCCGCGCCGGAGCGCGGGTCGGTGGCGGTCGGTGAAGAGCCGGCTGGGCGGCGGGAGTTGAGCATTGAGCTGTGCGAGCCGGACCGACCCTTGTCCCGGAGGCCGACGCGCGCTTGCCGCAGGCCGTTCTCGTGTGCGGGTCCACCCCGGTCGGTAGCGAGGTGCTGCTGCGCCCACGACGCCCCGGTTGCCCGGTGTAGCGGCACGGCCCGCGCCGGAGCGCGGGCCGGTGGCAGTCGGTGAAGAGCCGGCCGGGCGGCGGGAGTTGAGCATCGAGCTGTGCGAGTCGGACCAGCCCTTGTCCTGGAGGCCGCCGCGCGCTTGCCGCAGGCCATTCTAGTGTGCGGGTTCACCCCCGTCGGCAGCGGGGTGCCGCGTTCCGCACCTGGTCACCCAGAGTAGCGGCACGGCCGCACCGGAGCGCGGGGAGCCGGGGTGCGGGCTAGCGTGGGACCGGGCCGGTACGCGGCGAACGCCGCCGGCCCGATCCCGGTCGGCATGCCCGGCCGGCCGCCTTCCATCCCGGGAGCCGCTGTGAGCAAGCAACCCCAAGACCCGGACGAACTGGGCCCGATCGACTACCTGGTGATCTCGTTCCCGGGCAGCCGGCTGACCGGCGAGGGCATGCCACTGCTGGTCGACCTGGTCGACCGCGGCATCATCCGGATCCTCGACCTGATCTTCCTCCGCAAGGGCACCGACGGCACGGTCGCGGCCGTCGAAGTGGCCGACCTCGACGGAGACGGAAAGCTCGACCTCGCCGTGTTCGAGGGCGCCTCCTCCGGCCTGCTCGGCGACGCCGACCTGGCCGAGGCCGGCGGCCTGCTCGACCCCGGCGACTCCGCCGTCGTCCTGCTCTACGAGAACCGGTGGGCCGCCCCGCTCGCCGCCGCGCTGCGCCGGGCCGACGCCCGGATGATCGCCGGCGGGCGCGTTTCGCTGCAGGACCTGGTCGAGGTGCTCGACGCGATCGAGGAGCTCGGAACCGGGCCCGCGGCCTGACCGCAGAGACACCCCCAGAGACACCCCCAGAGAAACCGCCAGAGAACCGCCAGAGAAAAGAGAACGCCATGCCCGGACTGCTCCGTGGCGTCGCCCGTACCGCGGTCATCTCCGGTACCGCCACCGCCGTCTCCAACCGGGTCTCCCGCCGCCAGGCCGGACGCTGGGCGCAGCAGGACCCCCAGCAGGTCGGCTACGCCGAACCCGCCGCCCCGCCCCCGCCCCCGCAGCAGGCTCCGGCGGGCGCGCCGGACATGGAGCAGAAGCTCGACCAGCTCCAGCAGCTCGCCGCGCTCAAGGAGCAGGGCGTGCTCACCGAGCAGGAGTTCGCCGCGCAGAAGGCGCGGATCCTCGGCGGCTGAACCAGGGGAACCGGGGGAACCGGGGGAACCGGCATCGGGACGCCCGGGAGGCGCAGTGAACAGGTGGAAGCCGCTGATCGTCCTCGGGACGGCCCAGTTCCTGATGGTGCTGGACGCCTCGGTGATGAACGTGTCGATCAGCCAGCTGGTCGCCGACTTCCACACCGACGTGACCACCATCCAGGCCGTCATCACCCTCTACACCCTGGTGATGGCGGCCTTCATGCTGACCGGCGGCAAGGTCGGCGACATGCTCGGCCGCCGGCAGGTCTTCGTGATCGGCCTGGTGGTGTACGGGTGCGGCTCCGGGCTGACCGCGCTGGCGCCGACCGTCGGCGTGCTCGCGCTCGGCTGGTCGGTGATCGAGGGGCTGGGCGCGGCGCTGGTGCTGCCCGCGCTGGCCGCGCTGGTGGCCGGGTCCTACCAGGGGCGCGAGCGGGCGATCGCCTACGGGGTGGTCGGCGGGCTGGCCGGTGCGGGCATCGCCGTCGGGCCGCTGCTCGGCGGCTGGGTCACCACCTACCTGACCTGGCGGCTGGTGTTCGCGGGCGAGGTGGTCCTGGTGGTGGCGATCCTGGCGGTGATGCGCTGGGTGCCGGCGCAGCCCGCGCCGGAGGACCGGCCCGCGCTGGACGTGCTCGGCGCCGTGCTGTCCGCTGCCGGTCTCGCCCTGGTGGTGCTGGCCGTCCTGCAGAGCGGTACCTGGGGCTGGGTGCAGCCCCGCAACCCCCCGTTCACCGTCCTCGGCTTCGCCCCGACGCTGTTCACCATCGGGCTGGGCGCCGTGCTGCTGTACGCCTTCTGCGTGCACGAACGGCACTACGGGCGGCGGGGCGGGACACCACTGGTCGACTTGGAGCTGTTCGGCAACCGGCCGCTGCGCGCGGGACTGGTGACGCTGTTCAACCAGAACACCGTGCTGCTGGGCCTGTTCTTCGTCATCCCGCTCTACCTCCAGGTCGTGCAGGGGCTGGACGCCTTCCAGACCGGGCTGCGGCTGCTGCCGGTGTCCGTGACGATGCTCGCCACCTCGATGTGCGGCTCGCTGCTGCTGCGGTTCGCCTCGTCCCGGGCGATCGTCCGGATCGGCCTGCTGGTGCTGCTCGCCGCCACCCTGTGGCTGATCACGGCCATCGGGCCGCAGCTGAAGGGCGCCTCGTTCGCCGGTGCGATGGCGCTGCTCGGCATCGGCCTGGGCATGCTCGCCTCGCAGCTGGGCAACACGGTGCAGTCCAGCGTGCGGGCGTCGGAGCGCAGCGAGGCCGGCGGCCTGCAGTACACCGCGCAGAACCTCGGCTCCTCGCTGGGCACGGCGCTGATCGGCGCGCTCCTCATCGGCGCCCTCGCCGCCTCCGTCACCACCCGGATCGAGAGCGACCCCCGGGTGAGCCAGGCCGTCGCCCAGGAGGCCGGGACGCACGTGGAGGCGGGGGTGTCCTTCGTCCCCGCCGACCAGGTCGCGGCCGCGCTGGCCACCCGGTCCGACGTCACGCCGCAGGAGGCCGAGGTGATCGTCGGCCACTACCAGGACGCGCAGATCCAGGGCCTCAAGTCCGCGGTCCTCGCCTGCGCGCTGATCACCGGCGGCGCACTGCTGTTCACCCGCCACCTCCCGACCACCCGCGCGGCGCCCCGGCCGCCCGGCTGAGGGTGCTCAGCGCGGTCCGCGGCGCGCGAAGCGCCAGGCGCCCTGCTGGGCGAGCAGGGTGAGCACGCCGGCGAGGACGATCCCCGACAGGTTGAGCGCCAGCTGCACGGCGGAGCCCCAGCCCTGCGCGTACTCGCCGTACGCCACGGCCACCGCGGCGTTGGCCGCCGCCGGCACGGTGGTGACCGAGATCGCCACCCCGACCAGCGCGGACGCCTTGGCGGAGGTCAGCGACAGCAGGCCCGCGACACCGGCCAGGAAGGCGACCACGAAGGACATCGCGTCCGGCTGCCAGATGAACGAGGTGTTGGGGCGGGCCGCCGCGAACTTGGCATCGCTGAACAGGCCGAGAGCGTCCATCGCCAGCGCGAACCCCACCGTGAGGGCCATCGCGACGGTGAATCCGACCAGCAGGGCCAGCAGGGAGCGGGCCGCCGGGCGGGCCCGGCGCTGCACCACGGCGACGCACAACCCGGCGAGCGGGCCGAACTCCGGGCCCACGGCCATCGCGCCGACCACCAGGATCGCGCTGTCCAGGACGGCGCCGCAGGCGGCCAGCATGGTGGCGACGGTCAGCAGCGCGAGGAAGACCCAGCTGAGGGTGGATTCCTCGTGGACGATCCCGGACACCTCCTCCCACACCAGCGCGTCCACACCCTCGCCCGGGGCCCGCTCCTCCGCCTCCTCGGCGGCCCGCGAGATCGTCAGCCCCGACTCGTCCACGGTGATGGCCCCGCGCTCGGCCAGGCCCAGCGCGCGCAGCTCGCCGAGCAGTTCGTCGACCGCCTCGCGGGCCACGTCGCACAGCACCAGGTCCCCGGGCGGCCGAACCGCCCCACCGGGCAGCACGGCGACGTGGGCGACACCGACGCAGGCGTCGATCCGGTCGAGCACCTGTGCGCGCAGGTCGGCGGGAACGATGAGTCGCAGCTGAAGCAAAGGGTCCTCCGGGCGGTCGCGCTGTCGGCCAAACCTTAGGCCCTGCCCCCGGGACCGGTTCACCCGGCGTAACGGGCCGCCAGAGCCTGGACGGTGGCGGCGAGGCGGGTGCGGAGTTCGGGCGGCTCCAGGACTTCGACGTCGGTGCCCAGACGGAGGAACTCGCCGTGCGCGTGGTCGAGCGACTCGATCGGGATCCGGGCCCGCGTCCACGCGCCCTCGGGCGGTACGCCGAGGCGGCGGGCGCCCTCCGGGGTGAGGCGGACCAGGGCGTGGCCGGTGTGCAGGCGGGAGTGGAAGTCGGCCAGGTGGGCGGTCCAGTACGCGGGCAGGGAGAAGCCGAGCGGGAAAGTGAACTCCTCGCCGAGGCAGGTGAGTTCGAGGATCTGGTCGACCCGGTAGGTGCGGATCCCGGACGGCCCGCCCGCCACCAGGTACCAGCGGCCGGCCTTCAGCACCAGGCCGTACGGTTCGACCCGCCGCGAGATCTCCTCCGGGGCGCGCCACCGGCGGTACTGGAGCAGCAGCGCGCGCCGCGCCCACACCGCGTCGGCCACCGCCGCCAGGTGCGGGGTGCGGTCCGCGTCGCCGTACCAGCCCGGGGCGTCGAGCAGGAAGCGTTCCTGGATCCGGTCCGCGTGCGCGCGGAGCTCCGCCGGGAGCGCGGCCCGCAGCTTCAGCCGGGCGGTGGCGAGCGCCTCGCCCAGGCCGAGTTCGGCGGCGGTGCCGGGCAGTGCGGCGAGGAACGCGGCCTGCGCCTCGTCGGCCGTCAGCCCGGTCAGACGGGTCCGGTAGCCGTCCACCAGGCGGTAGCCGCCCGCGTGCCCGGCCTCGCCGTACAGCGGAATGCCGGCGGCGGCGAGCGCCTCGACGTCCCGGTAGACCGTCCGGACGGAGACCTCCAGTTCGTCGGCCAGTTGGCGGGCCGTCAGCCGCCCCCGGTTCTGGAGCAGCAGGAGGAGGGTGACCAGTCGACTCGCACGCATGATCGCCAGTGTCCGGGTTTCCACTGACAGCGGATGTCAGGGGAGCGGCCGTAGCGTGCGGCGCATGAACGACTTCGACTTTCTGCACGGCACCTGGCAGGTCGCCAACCGCCGCCTCACCACCCCGCTTTCGGAGCCGCCCGGCGGCACCTGGGCGGAGTTCCCCGGCCGCGTCGTGGTCCGGCCGCTGTTCGGCGGCGCCGGGAACATCGACGAGATCGACTTCCCCACCCTCGGACGGCAGGGCCTGACGCTGCGGCTGTACGACCGCGAGACGCGGCAGTGGACGATCCACTGGTCCGACAGCCGCACCGGCCGACTCGACCCGCCGGTGGTCGGCGGCTTCACCGGCGACCGCGGCGACTTCTACGGCGACGACCACTACGAGGGCCGCCCGATCCGCGTGCACTTCGCCTGGCACCGGCTCGGACCCGAAACCGCCCGGTGGGAACAGGAGTTCTCCACCGACGGCGGCCGCAGCTGGGAACTCAACTGGACCATGGACCTCACCCGCACCGGAGCAGCCCCCGCATGAGCATCGTCGAACTCCGCCAGTACACCCTGCACCCCGGCGCCCGGGACACCCTGATCGAGCTGTTCGAGCGGGAGTTCGTGACCGGACAGCGGGACGCGGGCATCACGCTCGGCGGCCGCTTCCGAGACCTCGACGACCCCGACCGGTTCGTCTGGCTGCGCGCCTTCCCCGACATGACGCACCGCCGGCGCGCCCTGGAGGCGTTCTACGGCGGCCCGGTGTGGCGGGCGCACCGCGAGGAGGCCAACGCGACGATGGTCGACAGCGACGACGTGCTGCTGCTGCGCGGCCCGGGCTTCCTCCCCGCCGCGGGCGTGAGGGAGGTGGAGGCGACCATCTGCCGGTCCGACGCCGCGTTCGACGCGTACGCCGACCGGCAGTTGCGCCCGCGGCACGCCCTGCACCGCACCGAGCACGCCGTCAACGGCTTCCCGCAACTCCCCGTCCGCACCGGCCTCGACGTCCGCGTCTGGTTCGGCCCGGCCGACCCGCCCCCGTCGCCGCCGCTCCAGCGCCTGCGGCTGGAACCCGTGACGGCCTGACGGTTCACCGCTCCCGGAGGTCGTCCAGGTGCGCGCCGAACTCCCGCACGCGCACCTCGGCGATGCGCTCGTAGCGGGCCAGGCGGTCGGTCAGCGCGGCGTCGATGCCGAACGCCACGCCCGCGAAGCCGAGTTCGGCGATGGCCTGCGGCACGGCCGGGTCACCGGGCGCGAAGATCCGCACCGGGTCGCCGACGGCGAGGCAGTGCGGGGGAACGAAGAACTCGTCCGGAAGTACCGTGCGGGCATGGACGAGCGCGGAGACGGCGACCACCGTCCCCGCGCCGACCCGGGCCTCCTGCAGCACACTCGCCGAGGTGGCCAGATACGCGCAGCGCTGCACGGTGCACCCCAGCAGCGTGGCGTGCGGGCCGACGAACACGTGGTCGGCGAGAGTGACGGGCTGCTCGGCGGCGACGGCGGAGGCCCGCAGGACGGCGTTCTCGCACACCACCGTCGCCTCCCCGACCTCGACGAACGCGCCCTCGGCATCCAGCACCGCGCCGTACATCACCCGCGCGCGGGGCCCGATCCGCACATCGCCGACCAGCGTGGCCGTCGGCGCGACATAGGCGCTGGGGTGCACCTGCGGAAGAGCGCCGCGGTGCCTGATCCGGATTCCCCGCGGGTGTGTGGTCACCGGCGGGATTCTCGAGCAGCGCGGACCGCCGCACCGGCGGAAACCGGACACGGCGCTATGGTCGAACAATGACGGACCCTCAACTTCCGGGCGGCGTACGGCCCGACGACACCGAGATCGCCGCCGGCTGGGCGCAGCCGTGGCGGCCCGGCTGCCGAACCTGCGGATGGGCCGGCCGTCAGCCGAGGTGGTGGAAGGTGTCGGGGACGGGCAGCGAGGCCCAGCGGGGGAGGGGCCAGAGCAGAACGCGGGCGCGGCCGATGACGTGGTCGACCGGGACGAAGCCGCCGCCGGGGTTGTAGAGCTGCTGGTAGCGGGAGTCGGCGGAGTCGTTGCGGTGGTCGCCCATCACCCACAGGTGGCCCGGCGGGACGGTGACGGTTCCCACGGGGTAGTCGTCGCAGGGCGTAGCGCCGGGGTAGAGGTACGGCTCGTCGAGGGTGGTGCCGTTCACCGTCAGGGGGTGGCCGGCGCGGCAGTCGACGGTGTCGCCCGCGACCGCGACGACCCGCTTGATCAGGTCCTTCTCGTCCGCGGACGGCGCCAGCCCGACCCAGCTCAGCACGTTGCGGACACCGCCGGCGACGCCCCCGGTGTCCGACTTGCCGGGGAGCCAGCCGCCCGGGTCGCGGAACACCACCACCTCGCCGCGCTGCGGAGTGTCCCCGAGCCACGGGCTGAACTTGTCGACCGCGACCCGGTCGCCCTTCTGCAGGGTGCCCATCATCGACCCGGACGGGATCACGAACACCTGGAACACGAAGGTCTTCAGCACGAACGCCAGCACCAGCGCCACCACCGCCGGCACCACCAGCCCGCGCAGCGCCGAACGCCGGCCGGCGGGCCGCTTCGAAGAGCTGATTGCCCGCAATCGGGCGAGCACAGCGGCACGGTGCGACAACGGACGACCCTTCCCCCGGCGGCCGGACAGCCCTTTCCGGGTCCGCCCGGGCGCCATCGTACGGACACGGCCCGTCTGGGGAACGTAAAACGCCTGTCGCCGGCAGTCGGTACCGTTCCTCAACTCCCGTGAAACGACAGGTAGGAGAGGTTCACCCGTGACGACCGATACGGAACCCGGCGGATGGGACGCCGCGCTGGCCGACGCCTTCGCGATATTCCTCGGCGACGGCGTGGCGGCGGAACCCGCCGGCGCCCGGTACGGGGCGTACTACGCCTCGGACACCCTCGACGAGTTCCTGTTCCCCAACACCTGGGCCACCCCCGACGCCCTGTCGGCGGCCGAGCCGGGCTACCTGCCGGACCCGGACGGCCCGCACCCCTTCTCCCCGTGGAACTGGCAGTTCGACCTGGGCGCCTCGCTGTTCCGCTTCGACCCCGACCTGCTCGCCGGAACGGGCGCGTGGGGCGCGGACGGGCACAAGGGCCCGAGGCCGTTCGACGAGGCCTTCGTCGCCGACCTGCGCGCCGTCGCCGCCGTGGACGACACGGACGGCGCGGTGGTGCGGGGCGCGGAGCTGGCACCGCTGCTGCGCCGCCACGGGGTCGACCTGAGCGACGAGGCGTGCGTGCGGCTGAACCACTGGCTGACCGTCGTTCTGCGCGTCGCCACCGGCGGCACCCTGGACGAGGCGATGCGGGCCGCGACCTTCACCGAGCGCGGCCCCGAACACCTGGTGACCGGGCACGACGTGAGCATCGACCGTCCCGGGGACGAGACCTGGGAGGCGCCGCTGCGCGCGGTCGCCCACCCCGGGCTCCGCGACCACCTGCGCGCGCTCTGCCGCACCGAGGCCGATGCGCGCAGCGAGGGCGGCTTCTGCAGCGGCTCCGAGCACTGGCCATGGAGCGACGTGCTGGACGCGGCCGGCTGCTCGCTCGTCATGGGCTGGGGGTTCGGCGAGCACCAGGCCGGAGTGGCCGCCGTGCGCCTGCCCGGCTGACCGCCACCAGGCCGGAGTGGCCGCCATGCGCCTGCCGGCTGACCGCACGCCGGACAGCGAGCGGTGCCGCGACCGGTCCCCCGACCGGCCGCGGCACCGCCCACGCTGCGGCTGCTAGACGCGCTGCCAGAGGGCGGGAACCACGTCCGGCGTCCAGGTGCTCTGCGAGGTGTGGGCCTGCAGGCAGCGGTAGCTGACGCCGTTGTAGGTGACCACGTCACCCGCGTTGTAGTTGACGCCCGCCGCCCAGGTGGTGCCGCCGCTGCCGCCGCCGTTCACCACCAGGGTGAAGGTGGTGGCGTGGGTGGCCGAGGCGCCGGTGCCGGTCAGCGTGATGGTGTACGTGCCGGCCGGGGTGGACGCCGAGGTGGCGACCGTCAGGGACGAGCTGCCACCGCTGGAGACGGTGGACGGGCTGAACGAGACGGTGGCGCCGGACGGCGCGCCGCTCGCGGTCAGCGACACGCTCTGCGCCGAGCCGGAGGTGGTCGCCGTGGAGAGCGTCGCGGTGGCGGACGAACCGGCCTGGACGGTACCGGTGGCCGGGTTCACCGACACGCTGAAGTCGTTGACCGGCGTGGTGGTGCCGCCCACCGAGGTCTTCCAGATCGCGTACGCCACACCGTCGGCGTTGCGGTTCAGCACCGTCGCGTCGACGTTCGAGGTGGTGTCGCAGGACTGGTGGTAGCAGGAGTCGTACGAACGGCCCGCCGTACCACCCCACTTGGCGGCCTGCCCGGACGTCTTCACGGCGTCCGCACCCGCCGCGTAGCCCGAGGTCGGGATGCCGGCCTGCTGGAACGAGTAGTCGTCGGAACGGCCCTGGCCCTCGACGTTCTCCTCCGGCTGGAGGTTCAACGAGTCCCAGTACGCCTTCAGCGGCGCCGCGGTGGCCGAGTTGACGTTGTTGACGAAGTAGCCGGCGTTCGGCGAGCCGACCATGTCGAAGTTGTAGTAGCCCTTGATCGCCGAGCGCTGGGCCGAGGACAGTTGGCCGACGTAGTACGCCGAGCCCTGCAGGCCCTGCTCCTCACCGGCCCACCAGGCGAACCGGACGTGCTTGCTCATGGTCGGGTTCTGCTGCGCCAGCACGAGCGCGTTCTCCAGCAGCACCGCCGAACCCGAGCCGTTGTCGTTGATTCCCGGGCCGGCCGAGACCGAGTCCAGGTGCGCGCCGAACATGGTGACCTGGTCCGACGGGCCGCCCGGCCAGTCCGCGATCAGGTTGTTCGAGGTGTAGCTGCACGAGGTGCAGGTCTGCTCGGTGACGGTGTAGCCCGCCGCCTGAAGCTTGCCCTTCACGTACGCCAGCGACTGCGTGTAACCCGCGCTGCCCGCCCGGCGGTTGCCGCCGTTCTGCTGCGCCACGGTGTACAGCTGGCTCAGGTGCGCCTGCACCTTGGCCACGTCGATGTCCGGGGCCGAGCCGCCGGGGTTGCCGCCACCGCCGCTCACCGTCAGCTGGTACTGCGCGGTGTGGGTGGCCGGGCCGGAGCCGGTCACGGTCAGCGGGTAGGTGCCCGCCGGGGTGTTCGCCCCGACGCTGATGTTCAGCGTCGCCGAACCGCCGGTCTGCACGCTCGACGGGGAGACCGCCGCGGTGGTGCCGGTCGGCGCGCCGCTCACGGACAGCGAGACGTTCGCCGCCGAACCCGAGGTCACGGCCGTGGAGACCGTCGCGGTGGTCGAGGCGCCCTGCTGCACGGTGCCCGCGGACGGGCTCAGCGCCAGCGAGTAGTCACTGGTCGGGGTGCCGGTGCAGCTCGGGTCGCCGGGCTGGGCCGGCACGCTGACGGCGTCCCAGGCGGCCTTGGTGCGGGCGTGCAGGTTGCAGGTGGGGTCCAGGTTCTTCGCAGCCGTCAGGGTCGCGGTGCGGTACTTCTTGTACGTCATGCCGCTGGTCTTCAGCAGCATGCCACCGTAGAAGATCTTGCCCGCGTTCTGGATGCCGACGCCGGTCAGGTTGGAGGAGGAGTTGCAGGTCGGGCTGGACGGCTTGCCGCCGCCCGGGTTCGAACCCTCCGCCAGCAGGTAGAACCAGTGGTTCAGCGGGCCGGCCGCCGCGTGCTCCTCGGTGTTCGGGATGGACGCCGAGTAGCAGTTCGGGTTCCCGGATATCTGCGAGGGGTTGTACATCACCCGGATCGGGCCCTGCCCGACCAGGTTGATCATCTCGCCGACCGTGTAGTCCGGGGAGTCGTACGGCGCCGGCTCGTTGGCGTACGCCTCGGTCAGCGCACCCATGATGTCGCCGGTCGCCTCGCCCAGGCCCGCCTCGTTGCTGGACGCGCCACCCGGCGTGTACTGGTCGAGGCCGTGGCCGAACTCGTGGCCCACCACGTCCATCGCGGCGATCCACTCGTTGGCCTGGCTGTGGCCGATCGAAATGGTCGAGCCGTCCCAGTACGCGTTGATGTCGTTCAGACCGACCTTCACCGGCCAGCTGCCGCCGTTGCCGTTGTGGCCGTTGCGGCCCAGCCAGTCACGGAGCATGTCCCACTCCTTCTGCGCCGCGAACATCGCGTCGGCGCAGCCGGTCTCCTTCGAGGTCGGGTTGCCCGTGCCCCAGGAGTCGGAGGACTTGCTGAACACCGAACCCGTCGAGTAGTCCGAACACTGCAGGCCCGGACGGTTCGGGTCGCGCAGCGAGAACGAACTGCCGGAGCCGGTGGTGGAGATGGTCAGCGGCGACGGGCCGTTCCACTTGCTGTTGATGGTGCCGGCCTTCACGTCGTCGTAGCTGTCGGCGACCTCGCCGGTGATCGCGTCGACGAACACGTGCAGGTGGCTCGGCCGGTTCCCGTCCGAACCCGACAGCACCGACTCCCAGGCCAGGCGCGAGGTGCCGTCCTTGACCCGGACCACCAGCCGCGGGGACTCGGCGGAGTCGACCTTCGCCAGCTTCGCCCGGGCCGCCTTCTCCGCGGCCGCGGCGTCGATCTTCGCCTTCGTCGGGACCCCGACCGGGCCGGACTTCGCGTTCTGCACCGCCCGGACCTTGCCCTGGCCGTCGGCGAGCACCACCGCGTCGCCGCCGACCACCGGCAGGCCCTTGTAGGTGCGCTCGTAGGACACCGAGTACAGGCCGCCCAGGAACGGGGTGACGGACTGTCGCTCGTACGACTCGTCAGGACCCTTGGCCAGCGCGTCCAGGCCGGCCGACGCGGCCAGGTCCGCCGCCGAGACCGCTGCGGCCAGTGGGGTGGGCGCGAGCGGAGCGGGCGCGGGCGAGGCAGCTGCCTGCCCGGCGAAACCGCCGAGCATGCCGCCCAGCACGGCCAGGGTGGTGCCGGCGGTCAGCAATCTGCGTTTCATTCAGAGCTCCTATGATGTGGGGGTGCCACAGGTGTGGGGGTGCCCGGAACCCTCACACCGTCGCCATGCCACGGTCAACGGAGCTGACAGGGCCTGCCAAGAGCTGGCAAGTTCCGTCAAATGCCCCGACCCCGGCGGCAGTTGGAAAACAACAGGTACAGACCACGCCATGTACGCGGCCGGGGTCGGTTCGGTACCTTCTCGATACCGCCCCCCGCACGGGCGGGGGCGGCGAAGCCTTCGGGGAGGTGGCGGCGAATGCTGGGCGCAACCGACCCGGACACCATGCCGGACAGCAGCGGTGCCATCGGCAGCGGCATCGACAGCGGTATCGACCTGGGCAGCGGCAGCGGCAGTGGCAGTGGCGGTGGCGGCGGCAGCGGCAGCGACCTGGGCAGTGGCAGTGGCGGCTGGCAGGAATTCGGCGCGCTGCTGCGCCACTGGCGCCGCCACGCCGGCTGGACCCAGGCCCAACTCGGCGCCGCCGTCGGCTACGACCACACCGCCGTCAGCCGCCTCGAACACGGCGCCCGCCGCGCCACCCCCCGACTCGTCCGCCGCCTCGACGAACTCCTCTCCACCAGCGGCGAACTGACCCGCTGCTACGGACGCGCCGAAACCGCCGAGGCCGACCGCCCCGCGCTGCCCGCCCACCTGCTGCGGCCACCGCTGCCCCCCGGCTCCAGTGCGACCGCTTGTTCCGCAGCACACGAGCACCTCCCCGAGCGGCTGCCCCACCACGACCTGCAGTGCCCGCTGCACGGCGCCACCGGCTGCCAACTCCCGCCCCCCGACGCCGTGTTGGCGCTGCACTCGGCGTTCTGTGACAACCCCGCCGCGCCGCTCGACACCGACACCGTGCACGCCCTCGCCGCCGTCCTCGGCGCCCAACTCCACAGCGCTGAGCGAGCGATGGGCGAACGCGGACCCGGCGCCGTGATCGAGGCCACGCTGCGCGCCGTGGTCGCCCGGCTCGCCGACGCGCCCGCCCGGCACCGCCGCGTCCTCGCCCGACTCGCCGCCGAACACGCCCACGCCGCGGGCAGCCTGCGCCTGCACGGCGGACGCCCCGCCACCGCGATGGCCTGCTTCGACCGCGCCGTCGGCTGGGCCCAACTCGCCGGCGACCCCGCCACCCAGGTCGCCGCCCTCAGCGACATGGCCGTGCTCGGGCTGCTCGACGACGACCCGTTCTCCTCCCGCGGCTACGCCCGCGAGATCCGCCGCGCCGCACCCGGCCACCACTGGTCCGGCGCGCTCTCCCAGATCGGCGAGGCCCGCGCCACCGCGCTGGCCCGCGACGTCCCCGCCACCGTCCACCACCTCGGCCGGGCCCGGCTCCACCTCGACCAGCCCGAGCCCATCGAGACCCACATCGCCTGGCTCGCCCCGCCGGCCCTGCGGATGCGGATCGAATCCGGCTCCGCCGCCGCCCTGCGCGACCTCGCCGCCGCGAGCGGCGACCCCCGCCTCGCCCGCCGCGCCCTCGACGCCGCCCACACCGCGCTCGGCCTGCTCGGCACCGGCGAACTCCCCGCCGCCCGCGCCATGCTGACCGCCCGCATCGCCGACTGCCACCTCTGCCAGGACGACCCGCACACCGCCGTCGCCACCCTCACCCCCCTCCTCGACACCCCGCCCGCCACCCTCCCCGCCCTGGTCCGCCACGAACTGCGCGGCCTGCGCACCCGCCTCACCGCCGGAGCACCCCGCTGGGGCCGCACCGCGACCGAGACTGCCGCCAGGCTGGCCGCCGCGATCTAGCTAGGCGTGGGTCAGGTCGGCAGCGTTGCTCTCTCCCCGCTGCTGGGCGCCCCGCTCGGGCCGGGGGATGAGGAACGTTGCCAGCATGCCGAGGACGAGCAGCGCGGCGCAGGTCCAGCCGTTGACCCGGACCGCGTGGGACATGGCGTCGCGTGCGGCGTCGGCGGCGGGCGCCGTCTGCGGGTTGTCGGCGAGCCGGGCGATCATCGCGCCGGCGCTGTCGGAGACCGCCGAGGACAGCCGGGCGGCGTCGGCCCCGGGTGTTCCCTGCCGGAGGAGGCGGTGCGACAGGTCGGAGGCCAGTGCGGTGAAGAACGTCGAGGTCAGGACGGCGATGCCGAGTGCGGAGCCGAGTTGGCGCGCGGCGCTCTGGATTCCGGAGCCCTGGCCGGCGTGTTGCGGTGGCACGTCCGCGAGGACCACGTTGGTGACCTGGGCGGTGGCGAAGCCGACCCCGGTGCCGTACAGGAACAGGGCGGTGGCGATGACCCACCACGGGGAGTCGCTGCGGGCCAGCAGGCCGAACGTCAGCAGGCCGGCGGCCTCCAGGAGCAGGCCGATCCGGACCAGGCCGACCGGGCCGGTCCGCTCGGCCAGGCCGAAGCTCGCGCCGCTCGCGAAGAAGCTGCCGACCGCGACGACGAAGACCAGCAGCCCGGTCCGGACCGGCGAGTAGCCCAGGGCGTACTGGAGCCAGAGCGGCAGCACGGCGAGCATGCCGAACTCGGCCAGGGCGATGACGAATGTCGCGATGTTGCCCGTGCTGAAGGACTTGATGCCGAACAGCGAGGTGTCCATCAGCGGCGCCGTTCCGCTGCCCCGGGTACACCGAGCCTGGCGGAGCAGGAAGAGGACGAGACACGCCACCGCGGCGACCAGGGCGACCGGGACGACCGAGAGGCCCGTGCCCTGCCCGAACGGGCCGAAGTCCTTGCGCGGTTCCCACCACCCGTAGTTGCGTCCCTCGATCAGCGCGAACGCGAGAAGTCCGAGGCTCAGCACCGACAGCGCCGCGCCGACGGCGTCGAGTCGTCCCGGCCGGCGGGGGGAGAGCGGGAGAAACCTCATGACGCCGGAGAGGATCAGGGCGACGACCGCGAGGTTGATGCCGAACGCCCACCGCCAGGAGTAGTCGGCGAGCCAACCGCCCAGCAGCGGTCCGACCGCGGCCGCCGCCCCGATCGTCGATCCCCAGACGGCGAACGCCTTGCCGCGGTCCGGCCCCCGGAAGGTCAGGTTGAGCAGCGCCAGCGACGTCGGCATGATGATCGCGCCACCGACACCCTGCGCGAACCGGCCGGCGATCAGCAGCCCGCCGGTGGGCGACACCGCCGCTGCGATGCTGGCCAGCCCGAAGAGCACCGTCCCGGCGACGAACAGCCTGCGCGCTCCCAGGACGTCCGAGAGGCGGCCCGCCACCAGCAGCAGGGCGGCCAGCACGATCGCGTAGGACTCCTGGATCCACTGGGCGCCGAAGGCCGAGATCCCCAGGTCGTCGATGATCGGTGGCATCACCACATTGACGATGGTGAAGTCCACGACCACCAGCGCGACACCGAGGGAGACGGCGATCAGGCCCCACCAGGCGCGCCGGTCGGTGGGTGAGGGCCGAGCCGGATTCTCGGACATGACGTTCTTCCGTTCTGTTGGAGGTTCGATGGGGGTGCGGCGGAGGCGTCCGGCCTCCGAGCCAGTGGCACCCTGCCAGCAGAAGAGGACGTAACCTGACCGCTACTCACACCAATCCGGGGGCAATCCGTGATCGCCAACCGAACGCTGGAGCTGCTCAGCCTGCTGCAGGCCCAGAAGGAGTGGACCGGCGACGGCCTGGCCGAGCGGCTGGGGGTGTCCCCGCGGACGGTCCGGCGCGACATCAACCGACTGCGCGAACTGGGCTATCCCGTCACGGCGCGCAAAGGCCCCTCCGGCTTCTACCGGCTGTCCCGCGGGGCTCGGCTGCCCCCGCTGGTCGTCGACGACGAGCAGGCCATCGCCATCGCGCTGGCCCTGCAGACCGCCCCGGCCTCGGTCACCGGCATGGGGGACGCCACGAAGCGCGCGCTGAACTCCATCAAGGAGCTGCTGCCTCCCCACCTGGCCCGCAGGCTGGCCACCTTCTCGGTCGAACAGCTCGAGAACGCCTGGGAGTTGGCCCCGCCCCAGGTCGATCCCGCACTGCTGGCGCAGCTGAGCGCCGCCGCGCAGCAGCGCGAGCTGGTGCGGTTTGCCTACCGGTCCGTCGACCGCGAGCCGGTGGAGGGCGAGGAGGTGCTGGCCGAGCCCCACCGGCTCGTCGTCTGGTCCGGGCGCTGGTACCTGGTGGCGTACGACCAGCGGCGAAACTCGTGGCACACCTACCGGCTCGACCGGATCGGTCAACTGGCCTCCACCGCATGGCGGTTCGGCCCCCGCGAGGTGCCGGAGACGGACCTCGCCAGTTTCGTCCAGAGCCAGCCCGACCGGGGGGACACCGCGGACACCTGGCCGTGCTGGGGCACTGTCCTGATGGAGTGCCCCGCGACGCTGGTGGCGAAGTGGGCTCCGGGCGCGGCGAGTTTCGAAGCGGTCGACGAGCGGACCACCCGGATCCGGATGGGGGCGTGGTCCTGGTCGGGGATCCTCGGCTTCCTCGTCACCTTCGACTGTCCGTTCACCGTCGAAGGCCCGCCCGAACTCGCCGAAGCGGCCCGCCGGTTGATCGGCCGACTCGCCGCCGGCGCGCCCCTGCCCGATGAACACGCCTCCGTGCCGCCGAGGGCCAGGACGGGCAGTTCCTAGCCGGTCCGGCCCGGAGGCGACGGTTCGGGGGCGGTGGGTGGCGTCAGCATCGCGGCGAGCCGGTCGACGCCGAATCCGCCGATCAGGAGGCGTTCCTTGCGGCTTCCGACGAGGTGCTGGGTCCAGTCGACGAACCCGCCGTCCGCGACCTCCAGTTGCCGGCCGTGGACGGTGGCGTGGATCTTGTAGCAGAGGTCGGTGTAGTAGCCGCGTCCGGTCGCCCGGTCGGGATCGTCGACGATGTCGACACCCGGTGTCCCGGCCAGCTCCGTCCGGGTGCGGGCCAGGACCGGCGCGGCGCGCTCGTCGAGGCAGGTGAGGCGGATCTCGGTGCGGCGCGCGCCCGCGCGTGTCATCGCCCGGACGGCGAACCGCAGGTGCTCGACGAGGTGTTGGTGCTCGAACGCCCGGCTGCCGGTGTCCCGGCCGGCGGTCACCAGGGCGAACAGCTGGAAGTGGGCGAGCATGCCGGGCGCGTCGAAGTGCTGGGCACGCACGACTCGTTGGCCGGCGGCCAGCCGGACGGGCACGGTGGAGCGGGGGTCGGCGGCCAGGGCCCGGGATCTCCGCTCGGCCGCCTCCAGGGCCAGGGCATTGGTCGGGTCGGCGGCGACCTCGCTGCCACGGATGGTGGCGACGACCTTGCGCGGATCCACGGTCGCCACCGCCGTGTGCGCGGCCAGCGGTACCAGCGGGGCCAGGGTGACCAGCTGGAAGTCGCCCGGCAGAGCGGACAGCAGGAGGTCCTCGGCCTGCCGCAGGTGCGCGAACCCGGTCGGCGCCGGGGTCACGAACCGGTCGGTGCGATAGCGCCGCATCACCTCGGCCGGAGTGAGCCGGTCGGCGCGGCGCCGGAAGACCTCCAGGAGCAGCGTGGTCAGCTCCGAACCCGTCAACTCCTCGGAGAGCACGTCCAACAGTTCCGGCCCACCCGCCTTGGCCAGCACGCGGCGCAGCGCCGGATCGGCAGAGTGCTCATCGCTCGTCATGGCGGGTCAGTATCGCCGGACCGGAAGCGGGGAGACCATCGAATTACCCCGCTCCGTCCGGACGGGCTCTGCAAGACTCGCGGCATGAAGTCGTTCCCCGCGAACCCCGACAGCCTGGCCGACCCCGTCACGCTCGTTGACGGGCAAGGCACTTGCTGGGTTCTCCACCGCAAGCGCCTGGACCTCCGCGTCGTCCGTCGGCTGGTGAAGGATGCGGCAACGCCCGTGGTGTGGGGGGACATGGGCGGCATCAGCCCGCGATCCGTGGCCGAGGCGGAGCGTTCCACGCTCTGGGCCCTGATCAAGGACGAGTACAAGGGCCCTGGCGGGACGTGGTCCGGGCGGTACCTGGCCCACGAGTTCCGGGCCGGGCCGGGGCGGCGGATGCTCTACGTCGAGGACCACTGCTGAGCGAACCCGCCTCGAGGCCGGGGCACATGACGCCTCCTCCGGGCGGGGGACTATGATCTCTTGATTCACCGATCCCGAGGAGGCAGCCATGGGCGCAGCAGACGATCGCGAGCCGGAGATCTCGGACGCGGACCTGCTCGACGTCGCCGACAACCCGTCGCAGGCCGCGGAGTTGCACCGGGCGCTGCGGACGATCGCGAAGGCGGACGGTGTCGGGCCGGAGCTCCAGCAGATGGCCCGGGAGGTGCTGAGCGGGCGGATCGGCATGAAGGACGTGGTCGAGTCCGACCGGTACCTGTCGGCGATCGGGGCGCGGCTCGGCGAGATGCGGGAGGCGGCGGCGAACATGTCGCCGGAGGAGCGCGCCGCGTCCGAGAAGCGGGCGGTGAAGCTGCGCGAGCAGTCCGAGGCCGAGTACGGGCCGGACGAGCCCGACGAGTGGGACCGCCCGCGCGACGACCGCTGACGTCCGGTCAGGTGCTCCGCAGAGCGGAGCCGACGGTCGCCTCCAGGGCGGCCAGCGCCTCGGCGGAGCCGAAGCGGCCGGACTCGACCTGGTCGCCCGCGGCGAGGATCAGCGTGTAGACGCTGGTGACCAGCCAGTGGGCGGGCAGGTCGGTGCGGAAGACGCCCTCGTCCTGCCCGCGGGTGATCAACTGCTCGACGGTGGCGAGGACATCGGCGTGCCGGTCCTCGACGGTCTCCGCGGGCAGGGCGCGACGGGCGGCGTGCAGCATCCGCAGGTTGCGGTCGAGCAGGTGCCAGGACGAACGCAGCAGGGTGCGCAGGGCCTGGTCGGCCGGTGCGCGCTCCAGGTGCTGGGCCGCGACGGTGGCCGTGACTTCGCGCAGCGCGCGGTCCATCAACTCGCCGAGCAGCGCCTCGCGGGACGGAAAGTGCGCGTACAGGGTGACCCGGCCGACGCCCGCCGCGGCGGCGATCTCGGTCATGCTGGCCTTCGGGTCGCGGGCGAAGCAGTCGGCGGCGGCGGCCAGGATCGCGGCGATGTTGCGTTCGGCATCGGCCCGCCGGGGCTGCCCGGAGCCGCCGCGCCGGGTGGACGCGGCGGCGCCGCGCTGGTCGGATTCCATGGTCGGAGTCTAGGCCCGTCTCTTTCGGGTCCTGCGGGGTGCCGGCAGGCCACCCGCCCGCCCGCGCATGCGCGGGAGGTGTGCGATTTCTGCGCAGGCTCCTTGGAGGCCACCCGCCCGCCCGCGCATGCGCGCGTCGCCTCAGTGCGCGTGCATGCCCGCAGGCCGTTCGGCGCGGCCCGGCGGGATCAGCACCGGGGCGAGGGCGGCCATCAGCAGGGCGGCCGCGGCAAGGACCAGGTGGGCGGTGGGGAAGCCGGCCGAGATGTGGGCGACGATGCCGGGGGCGGCGGCGGTGGAGACGACCGCGATGCCGATCGCGCCGCCGACCTCGTGGAAGGTGTTGACCACGCCGGACGCCACGCCCGCCTCCTCGTGCGGGACGAAACCGAGCGCGGTGGTGGTCGCGCAGACCAGCACCGGCACCACCCCGAACCCGGCGATCGTCAGCCCGGCGACCGTCCACCAAGGCCCGTCCGTGACGGCGAGCAGTACGCTCCCGGCCGCGGCCAGCAGCAGGCCCCCGGCGGCGACGGTGCGGACGCCCGCGTGGGCGAGCAGGTGGCCCGTCAGGTGGGCGGCGACGGCGGTGCCCGCCGCCATCGGCAGGACCAGTGCTCCGGTGGCGAGCGCGGACAGGTGGCGGACGTCCTGCAGGTAGAGCGAGGCGAGGAAGACCAGGCCGAGCAGCAGCGCGGTGGCGACCAGCATCAGCAGTGAGCCGGCGGCGACCGGGCGGCGGGCCAGGATGCGGACGTCCATCAGCGGGGCGGCCGTCCGGCGCTCCAGCAGGACGAACAGGCCGTAGAGCACCACCGAGCCGAGGAGGGGCAGCAGGACGGAGGCCGAACTCCAGTCGTGGTCACCGGCGTTGACCAGCCCGAGGATCAGCGCGCCGGTCGCGGCGGTGACCAGCAGTGCGCCCGGCAGGTCGATCCGCCGGTCGCCGACAGCCGGGGCGGACGGGAGCAGCGCGGGCAGCGCGACGAGGACGCCGAGGCCGACGGGCAGGTTGACGAAGAACACCCAGTGCCAGCCCGGTCCGGCGGTGAGCAGCCCGCCGAGCATCGCGCCGGCGGCGAAGCCGATGCCGCCGAGCATCGCCCACACACCGAGCGCCTTGGTGCGCTCCGGCCCGTCGAACGCCCGGGTCAGCGCGGCCAGCGCAGCGGGGGAGACCAGGGCCGCGCCCACGCCCTGGGCGGCGCGTCCGGCGAGCAGGACGGCGGGCCCGTCGGCCAGGCCGCCGGCCAGCGAGGCGGCGGTGAACAGGAGCAGACCGGCCGTCAGGACCCGGCGCGCCCCGAACGCGTCGGCCAGCCGTCCGCCGAGCAGCATCAGCCCGCCGAAGCAGAGCGTGTACGCGGTGACGGCCCAGGTCAGCGCGGAGCGGCCGAGGTGCAGGTCGGCGCCGATCGCGGGCAGCGCGACGTTGATGACCGTGACGTCCACGATCAGCATGAACTGGGCCAGGCAGAGCACCCCGAGCAGCAGCCGGCGGCGCGGATGCCCGGCGGCCGGGGCGTGGGTGGACGGTGGGTGGTGCGCGGTGCCGTGCATGGGTGGCCCCCCGTAACTCGAACAGTGGTGTACGGGTTAAGGGATACCGGAAAACCTCCAACTTGAACAGTGCTGTTCGAGTTGGAGGCTGGAGGGCGGGAAAGCCGAGGCCGGTCAGGCGAGTTGGGTCAGCGCCCGCGCGGCATCCGCGAAGAACTGCTCGTCGGCCGTGTCGTGCAGACCCAGCAGCACACCCTGGGTGAGCCCGACGAACAGCGCCCGCAGCGCGGTGACCAGGCGCTGCGCCCGATCCGCCGTCACCGTGCCACCGGCGAGCGCGCGTCCGGCGAACAGCTCCACCAGCTGCGCCTCCTGGGCCCGCACCGACTCGGCCAGCCGGGTGCGCAGGTCGGTGTCGTGCACCGCCATGTCCAGCAGCGTCACCTGCAGGGACAGTGCGGCCATCGCGTCGGGGCGGTCGCAGCTGCGGCGGTAGTGGCGGGCGAAGGCGTCGACCGCCGCCGGCAGGTCGAGTTCGCGCGGCAGGGCCTGTTCGAGTTCGGCGTAGTGCGGGCCCAGGTGGTCCGCGACCACGGCCACCACCAGGCCGTTCTTGCTGCCGAACAGTGAGTACACCGCCCCGGTGGTCACCCCGGCCAGCGCGGCGATCTCGTCCAGCTTCGCGCGGTAGCCGTCCCGGGATACCAGCTGGAGGGCGGCGTCCAGCAGTGCCCGGCGGTTGCGTTCCTTGGCCTCGGCCCTCGTCATTCGCATAGTCTGATTATTACCGTAATCTCGTTACGGGAAACTGAGATGCTCAGGGGAGGGGAACTCGCATGGCGAGGAACAGGACGGTGGGGATCGTGGCCGACGGCGCCTTCAAGGTGCTGCTGGCGGCGGTGTTCGGACTCGGGGCCGTGCAGGTCGGCGGCCAACTCGGCGTCGCGCCATGGCTGATGATCGTCTGCGCGGTGGCCCTGCTGATCTGCGGCGCGGCCGAGATCCGCTTCGTGCGGTGGCGGCCGGCCCGCACCTACACCCGGCTGATGATCGGCTACGACGCCGGCTGGGTGCTGACCGCCGCCGCCGGGCTGCTGCTGGCGCACGGCGGCAGCAGCGCGGGTGGCGAGGTGTGGATCGGCTACCAGGCCCTCGCGCCACTGGTGTTCGCGGCGGTGCTGGCCCGCGCCGAGGAGAGCCGAGCCGAGAAGAGCCGAGGCGAAGAGAGCTGAGGCGAAGAGAGCTGAGGCATCCTCAAAGCGGCCGTCAGGACTGGTCGAGAACGCCCGTGACCACCGTGTGCAGGTGGTGCCGGAAACGGTCGAGGACCGGCAGGTCGAGCGGGCCGAGGCGGCGGCCGGCCGGGTCGATGACGCCGGCCTGGCCGAAGGAGTGGGACGTCCAGACGATGGTGAAGACCAGCATCTCGACGTCCACCCCGGCGCCGAGGCCGGCCCGGGCGAGCACCTCGCGGACGGCGGCGGCGACCTCGGCGACCAGCGGGCCGGCGAACTCGGTCTCGATGTCGGCCAGGTCGGAGCCCTCGGCCAGCCAGCGGCGCATCCACAGCGCCGGCACCTCGGGGTGGTTCAGGCAGAACGACAGGTAGGCGTCGACGAAGGCGAGCAGCGCCGCCCTGGTCTCCTCGGCGGACGGGCCGCAGGTGTGCAGCTGGCGGACGGCGGCGGTCACCACCTCGCGCTGGGCGAGATGGGCCCGGCGCATCACCTCGCGGTACAACTCCGGCTTCGCGCCCACGTGGTAGGCGACGGTGGCGATGTTCAGCCCGACGGCGTCGCCGATCGCCCGGGTACTGGTGGCGTCGTAGCCGCGCTCGGCGAACAGTCGGGTGGCGGTCGCCAGGATGCGTTCGCGGGGACCGTCGTCGGACCGGGTGCTCATGGGCCGAGGCTACCCGAGGCGGAGTGCCGGTTTCAATCACATGACGGAGCGAAAAGTCGCAGGTCACGGAGCATTGCCCATTCCTCCATCATTCGATTGAATGAGCGCCTTCCACGGAGAGGAGGGCCCGGCCATGGGCTCCACGAAGGTGGCGGTGATCGGTGCCGGCGCGGCCGGGCTCGCTACGGCCAAGGCGCTGCTCGACCACGACCTGGACGTCACCGTGCTGGAACGCGGCGACCGGGTCGGCGGCCTGTGGGCGGGCGACGACAGCGCCGGGACGTCACCGTCGTACGACAGCCTGCACCTGAACACCAGCAGGGGCCGTACCCAGTTCGTCGACCACCCGATGCCCGAGCACTGGCCCGACTACCCGTCGGCCGCCCGGGTGGCCGGCTACCTCGCCGAGTATGCCCACCGGTTCGGCGTCACCGAGCGGGTCCGGTTCCACACCGACGTCACCGCCGTCCGCCGCGCCGACACCCACTGGGAGGTCGAGACGGCGGTCGGCACCGAACAGGCAGCCGGGATTGAGAAGTTCGGCGCCGTGGTGGTCGCCAACGGCCACAATCGCGAACCGAAATGGCCCAGCCCCGGCTATCCCGGCCACTTCGACGGCACCCAGATGCACGCCCACGACCACCACAGCGCCGACACGTACAAGGGCCGCCGGGTGCTGGTCGTCGGCATGGGCAACTCCGCGATGGACATCGCCGTCGACGCCTCGCACGTCTCGCACGGGCCGGTGCTGCTCTCCGCCCGGCACGGCAGCCACATCGTGCCCAAGTACCTGTTCGGCCGCCCGTCCGACGCCACCGGTGGCGCGCTGTCCGTGCTGCCCTGGCGGATCCGGCAGGCTGTCGCGCAGACCGTGCTGCGGCTCGCCGTCGGCACGCCCGAGCGGTACGGCCTGCCCAAGCCGGCAGGCGGGCTGTTCCAGAACCACCCCACGATCAGCGACACCATCCTGCACCGGCTCACCCACGGCGAGGTCGAGGCCCGTCCCGGCATCGAACGGCTCGACGGCAACCGGGTGCTGTTCACCGACGGCACCGCCGACCGGGTCGACGTGATCGTCTGGGCCACCGGCTACCACGTCACCATCCCGTTCCTGGACGAGCGCTGGACCGGCGACGACCCCGAGGAACTGCCGCTCTACCAGCGGGTCTTCCACCTCGACGACCCCACGCTGAGCTTCGTCGGCCTGATGCAGTCCACCGGTGCCGCGCTCCCCGTCGTCGAGGCCCAGGGCAAGCTGGTCGCCGCCCACCTGGCCGGCCGCTACGCGCTGCCCACGCCCGAGCAGCAGCGCGCGCACGTCCAGCGCATGCACGCCGCCGCCGTCCGCCGCTGGGGCGCCAAGCGGCCGATGATGCGGATCGACTTCGACCAGTACACCGCCGCCGTGCCCCGCGAACTGCGGGCCGGTGCCCGCCGAGCCGTCGCCCGCCCCAACCTCACCACGAAGGCAGCGATATGACGATCCGACTGTTCGATCGCCGTCAGGACCCGCGCGGCCGCCGCGTACTGATCACCGGCGCCTCCGGCACCATCGGCCGCTCCCTCGGCGAACGCCTCACCCGGGCCGGCGCCCACGTCATCGGCCTCGACCTGCGCCCCACCGGCGACGAACCGTTCACCGTGCTGCGCTGCGACATCACCGACGGCGCCAATGTCACCACCGCCGTCGCCGAAGCCCTCGACACCCTCGGCGGCCTCGACATCCTGGTCAACAACGCCGGCATCGGCGGCCCCGCCCCCGCCGAACTCGCCCCCGGCGACGAAGTCCGCCGCCAGTTGGAGATCAACCTGCTCGGCACCTGGCGCACCACCGCCGCCTGCGTGGACGCCCTCGTCGCCGCCCGCGGCCGGGTCGTCATGGTCACCTCCCGGATGGCCGTCATGCAGCTCCCGCTCGCCGCCGCCTACGGCGCCTCCAAGCGCGCCATGGTCGCCTACGCCGACGCGCTGCGCCTCGAACTCGGCACCCACGTCACCGTCACCTGCGTCTACCCGTCCGCCGTGCGCAGCCCCATCCACGACTCCACCAAGGCCGCCGGACTCTCCCTCGACGGCATGAGCGTCTACGAGCCGCTGGACGGCGTCCTCGACACCATCGAACGCGCCGCGCTCGCCGTCCGGGCCCGCCGCGACCTGCCCACCACCCGCAAGGGCGCCGTCGAGTTCTTCCTCGCCCGGCACCTGCCCGCGCTCACCGACCGGATCGTCACCGGCACCCTCGCCAAGCGCGCCGCCGCCGGCGCCTTCGACGACGCCCCGCTCGCCGCCGGCGTCGCCGCCCGCCACCGGAGCACCCCGTGACGGACCCCCACGCCCGACCGGAGCAGGCCCCGCCGTCGCCGGCCCGACCGGAGCAGGCCCCTCCGTCGCCGGCCCGGCCGGAGCAGGCCCCGCCGTCCCCCAGAGCCGGCCGCCGCACCCTCACCCTGTACGCCACCGGCTCCGTCGGCGTGGGCGTCTGGGTCACCGTGCCCGGCCTGCTGCTGCTCTACTTCCTCACCGACGTGCTCGGCGTCCCCGCCGCCGTGGCCGGCCTCGCCCTGCTGCTGCCCAAGATCGTCGACATCGTCGTCCACCCGCTGCTCGGCTCCCGCTCCGACCGGCAGGCCCGCGTCCACGGCCACCGCCGCCGGATGATGCGCACCGGACTGCTGCTCGGCCTCGCGATGGCCGCCATGTTCACCGTCCCGGGCCAACTCACCGGCGCACCAGCCGCGTTGTGGGTCGGTGGCTGGCTGATCATCGGCAACCTGCTGTTCGCCGCCTTCCAGGTGCCCTACCTCACCACCCCCTCCGACCTGCTCGTCGGCTACCACGAGCGCACCCGGGTCTTCATGTTCCGGATGGCCCTGCTGACGATCGGCCTGCTCGGCGCAGGCGTCGCCGCCCCCGCCCTCGCGGCCGGCGGCGGCCGCGGCGACTACACCCGGATGGCCCTGCTGCTGGCCGTCGCGATGACCGCCTCCGCCGCCGTCGCACTGCGCGGCGTCCGCGGCCTCACCGACGCCTGCGGCTTCCGCCCGCCCGACCCGCGGGCCGGCCACTCCACCCTCGCCGACCTGCGGATCGCCCGCCAGGACCGCAACTTCCGCGCCCTGGTGGCCTCCTACCTGTTCACCGGCACAACAACCCATCTGTTCCTGGCCGCGCTGCCCTACGTCACCCAGTACCTGTTCCACAACGCCAAGTTGACGGCGCTGTTCATGGGCCTGTTCCTCGGCCCCGCGATGTTCGCCGGACCCGCCTGGACCGCCTGGTCGCGACGGATCGGCAAACAGCGCGGACTGCTGCTCTCCCAGGCCGTGTTCGCCACCGGCTCGCTCGCCCTGCTGCCCGGCGCCCTGCTGGCCGGCGGGGTCGGCACCGCGCTCACCGCCGTCGTCGTGATGGCCATGGGCATCGCCTTCTCCGGCCTGCAACTCTTCGCGTTCTCCATGCTGTCCGACGCCGTGAACGCCGCCGGCTCGTCCGACGCCGTCAATGCCGCCGGCTCGTCCGATGCCGACAATGCCGTCAATGCCGTGAACGCCGCCGGCTCGTCCAAGGCCGGCGCCTACACCGGCGTGTGGACCGCCACCGAGGCCACCGGCACCGCCGTCGGCCCCTACCTGTACTCTGCCGCGCTCGCCCTCGGCGGCTTCATCTCCAGCACCGGCGGCCACACCACCGCACAGAGCGGCACAGCCCTGAACGCGCTGCTGCTCGGCTTCACCGTCCTGCCCGCCGCGCTGATGGCCGTCGCCCTGTGGTTCCAGCGCAGCTGCACCCTGGACCGCACCCCGTGACCGGACCCGACACTCTCGCCGTGGCGGCCGTCGCGCTCGGCGCGTTCGCCCAGGCCGCCACCGGCATGGGGTTCTCGCTGATCTCCGCGCCCGCCCTGATCGCCGCGCTCGGCCCGCACCGCGGCGTCGCCACCGTGCTGGCGCTCGCCCTGCTCGCCTCGCTGCTGCCGCTGTCCCGGGACTGGCGGCACATCCGCCCCCGGGACACCGGCCGCCTGCTGGTGCCCACCCTGCTCGGCACCCCCGTCGCCGTCTGGCTGCTCGGCGCCGTCGACACCCGGCTGCTCGCCATCGCCGCCGGCGTCGGCGTGCTGGCCGGCGTCACACTGCTCGCCTGCGGGCTGCGTTCGGCGTTCCTGCAACGCCCGGCCGGCGCCTGGATCAGCGGCCTGGCCAGCGCCGGACTGAACGTCATCGGCGGCGTCGGCGGCCCCCCGATCGGCCTGTACGCCGCCAACGCGGGCTGGCCCCCGAGGCAGGCCAGAGCAACCCTGCACGCCTTCTTCCTGGTGCAGAACGTGGCCACCGTCGCCGTCGTCGGCTTCGTCCTGCCGTCCTGGCCCGCCGTGGCCGCCCTCGCCGTCGGCGCGGCCACCGGCATGGCACTCTCCCCGCGCCTGTCCCTCACCGCCACCCGCAACGGGGTGCTCGCCGTGTCCTGCGTCGGCGCGATCGCCCTGATCGCCACCGCGCTGTGAGGGCCGCCCCGTGACGCGGTGACGGCCCGATCTCAGCCCTGCTGCGGCAGGTGCTCCGCGACCAGGGCGGCGAACTCGTCCGGGGAGACGATCCGGATGCCCAGCTCCTCCGCCTTCGCCCGCTTCGATCCCGCCTTCTCGCCCGCCACCAGCAGCGTGGTGCGCTTGGAGACCGAGGACGAGGACTTGCCGCCGGCCCGCTCGATCAGCTCGTTCATCTCGTTGCGCGACAGCTCCGCCAGCGGGCCCGTCATGCTGCCGGTGACCACCACCGCCTGGCCCGCCAGCGCACCCCCATCGGCGGATTCGGTGGCCGCCGGGGCCTGCGGCTCGGTGACGGCCGTGCCCACGCCCTCGGCGGCCAGCCGGTCCAACAGGCCGGACAGCTCGGCGAGTTCGGTCACCAGCAGGCGGGCCTTCTCCGGGCCGATGCCGTCCACCGCCGCCAGCGTGTCCGCGTCCGCCGCGCGGATCGCCGCCATCGAACCGAAGTGCGCGGCGATCCGGCGCGACATGCTGCGGCCGGTGCCGCGAATGCCGAGCGCGCAGAACACCCGGTGCAGCGGCTGGCTGCGGGCGGTCCCGATCGCCGCCAGCAGATTGTCCGTGGACGTCTCGCCCATCCGCTCCAGCGCCAGCAGCTGCTCCCGCGTCAGCGTGAACACGTCCGCCAGATCCGCCACCAGGCCCGCCTCCACCAGCTGCACCGCGCGGGTCGAACCCAGACCCTCGATGTCCAACTGGTCCCGGCCCGCCGCGTAGATGATCGACGCCACCGCCTGACAGTTGCGGCCCCGGACGCACCGCCAGCGCTGCTCGCTGGCGTCGATCGCCTCGCCGCAGCGCGGGCACGCCTCCGGGAAGACGATCGGCCGCTCCGCGCCGGTGCGCTGGTCCACCAGCGGCGCCTCCACCCGCGGAATGACATCCCCCGCGCGGTGCACGAAGACCCGGTCGCCCAGCATCAGCCCGCGCCGCTCGATGTCGGCCGGGTTGTGCAGCGTCGCGTACGTCACCGTCACGCCGTCGATCACCACCGGCTCCAGCACCGCCCGCGGCGCGATGATGCCGGTACGGCCCACGTTCCACTCCACGCCGAGCAGCGTGGTCACCTTGTGCTCGGCCGCCAGCTTGCGGGCCACGGCCCAGCGCGGTGCCCGCGAACCGCTGCCCGCCTCGCGCTGGTCCGCCGCCTCGTCCGCCTTGATCACCACGCCGTCGATGCCGAACGGCAGCGCCGCCCGCAGCGCCGCGATCTGCGCCACCCGCTCCTGCACCTGATCGACCGTCACGCAGCGCACCGGCGCCGCGTCCGTGCTCGCCGCCGTGTTCGCCCCCAGCTCGGCCAGCCGGGCCAGCAGCGCGCTGTGCGCCAGGCCGTCGTCGAAGCCGACCGCGCCGTACGCGAAGAACGTCAACTCCACCCGGTACGGGCGGTCCTTGGCCCGCAGGGTGCCGGCCGCGCCGTTGCGCGGGTTGGCGAACGGGGGCGCGCCGTGCGCGGTGCGGACCTCGTTGGCGCGGTCGAACTGCTCGCGGGTGAACAGCACTTCACCGCGCAGCTCGACGTCCACCGGCTCGGTCAGGACGGCCGGCAGGCCCAGCACGTCGCCCGCCGCGTGGCTGATCTCCTCGCCCGCCAGGCCGTCGCCGCGCGTGATCAGCCGGTGCAGCCGGCCCGCCCGGTAGCGGGCCGCGACGGCCAGCCCGTCCAGCTTCGGCTCCACGCACCAGGCCGCCACCGGGCGGCCCAGCCGGCGCTCCAACCCGGCCGCCCAGTCGGCGAGTTCCTCCTCCGAGAAGACGTTGTCCAGCGACAGCATCGGCACACTGTGCGGCACATCGCCCTGCGCCGCGCCACCGGCCACCTTGCCGGTCGGCGACTGCGGCAGCACCTCGTCCGGGTGCGCCTCCTCGTACCCGGCGATCGCCCGCAGCAGGGCGTCGTACTCGTCGTCGCCCAGCGAGGTGGACCCGTCGCCGTAGTAGGCGGCCGCGGCCTCGACGGCGGAGGTGACGGCATCGGCGTAGTCGCCGGCGGAGAGCAGAGCGGTGTCGTTCATGCCCGTATCGTCTCGTCTCGCACTGACATTCGGGCCGGACGCGTGTCCGGCCCGGCACTTCCGCCGGTCGCCCCGCATTCCCTAAGGTGACGGCCATGACCAACACGGGGAACGACACCACCGACGTCCACATCAGCCTGGTCGGAGGCACCCGCCTCGAAGGCGCCGAGATCCACGCCCGCACCCTGACCGCCTCCCTGGTCGGCGGCGCCGACATCGACCTCACCGAGGTCGACATCCCCGACGGCGCCGAACTCCGCATCACCAAGCTCAGCCTGGTCGGCGGCGTCCACCTCCGGGTCCGCCCCGAAGTCCGCGTCAAGGTCACCGGCATCCGCCTCGGCGGCGTCAGCGACGACGGCCCGACCGTCGCCGGCGGCCCGACGGTGCACGTCGCGGCCTGGGGGCTGGTGGGCGGCGTGCGGGTGAGCCGGGACTGAACACCCTCCGGTTGCCGGACCTCAACGGCGGTCGGGCGAAAGCGAATTGACGCGACGAGGAGCCGGGGCAGCACCGCCCTCCGCGCCGAACGCGCCCGCCGCCGCGACGCCGGCCCCGCCCGACGGCCCGTGGCAGCCGGTGTGGACCGTCATGCGCGCCCTCGCGCGAGTTCACGGTGACCGGAACGTCCGGTTGGTCGTCCGTTTGAGGAGTAGGCCTCCGCGTCACCCGACCGGTGCAAGCCGGGCAGGCAGATCGCGGCAGCGGTCGGCGGGCCCGCCGAAGCCCGTGGAAACGCCTGAATCAGGCGAAGAACCGTGCGAGTTGGTTCAGACGGTTGGCCCAGCACGGCCAGCCGCGAAGCTCGTTTGTGTGCGCATCATGGGTCTCGGCCGCCGGTTCGGCCGAATTCCCCTTCCGTTCCCCGAAAGGAACGCCCATGCTCCGCACTTCCCGTTCCCGTGCCCGTAAGGCCGCCGTTGCCGCCGCGTGCGCCGTGCTGCCCCTCGGCGCGGCCCTCGTCGCCCCGGCGGCGGCCAGCGCCGCGCCGACGGCCGTGAAGGTCTCGTGCCAGGCCGCCGGCCAGGTCCACTTCAACCCCGGCGTGGAGCTGTTCCCGCGTGCGCAGCACGTCTCCTACCAGGGCCAGGAAGGCGCGTGCGACGACTTCAGCGAGTTCGACATCATGACCGCGAAGCTCACCATGAGCTTCGATGACGTCTCCCTCTCCTGTCTGGCCAGCGGCAGCTCGGGCAGCGGCAAGGGCAGCGCCAAGATCGAATGGACCGAAGAGGATGGCGAAACGGCGGAGAGCATCCTCGACGTCCAGATCGACAACTCCACCCTCAACGTCGGGCATGTGTCGGGCCACGTGCGCAGCGGCCAGTTCGAGGGCCACGGCTTCACCGGCACCTTCAAGACCAGCCTGGTCGCCGGTGGGATCGAATGCACCATCGGCGCCCCGGCCGGTGGCGTGAAGGACGCCGACTTCACGGGCGACTTCAGCATCGACTGACAGCGGTTCGACGTCCGCGGTGGCGCTGCCGGTGGGCCTCGGCCCGTCGGTGGCGTCGCCGCTTGGACGTGTTCCGTGAAGTCCGTGTCACGCCATTCGAGTTGGGTGGTGGCGTGCGCATATCGCCGTCGTGCCAACGGAGTTGCCGACACCTGCGGCCTGGCAGCGGTGCGTGGTTCAGGCCGGGCCGTGGGCGCGGAGTTGGGCCGGGCGGCCGGACGGGCGGTGCCAGCCGAGGTCGAGGCCGGTGGCGCGCAGGGCGATGCCGAGGGCGTGGCGCATGGCGTCCTGGACGGCGATGGTCAAGTCCGGTGCGGCGAGGCGCGGCGACGGGTTCCAGCCGAGGTCGGCCAGGCCGGCCGCATCGCAGTCGTTCAGGGTGATGCCCACGCCGCCCGGGCGGGTGGCCACCGGGAGGCCTGCCAGGGTCGCGCTGCGGCGGACGGCCGTGACGATCTCGGCCCGGACGCCGGGGTGAACCGGCGGTGGTGCGGCCGGGGCGGACGGCGGGGGAGTGGGGCCGGTGTCCGGCCGGGCGGCAGAGCCGCGCACCGTGGTTCGGGCCGGGGCGTCGGTGCGTTCCGCGTCGAGGTCGAAGGCGGGGAGCAGTTCGGCGAGTGCGTTCTCGAGGGCGTCGGCGACCAGTTGACGGGCGGTGGCCGCCGGGTTCTGCCCGCCGCCCGCCGTCGCCGCGTCCTCCAGCCGGGGCGAGGCCAGCCAGCGCAGCGCGATCGCCCCGCCGTCCGGCACCAGGTGCACGCCCGGCCCGTGGCCGCCGTGCGCGACCGGCAGGCCGGCCAGCAGCAGGGCCTCCGTCACCCGGTCCGCCAGCACCGGATCGAGCCCCGGCGCGACGATCTGACCTGGCGTCAACTCGCGGTTCTCAGTGGAGATCCTGTCCACCCCGACCCCTCCTCCGCGGTGCGGACCGTTCGCGCCGCCCGCGGAGAGGGTATCCATGAACATGCAAAATTCAACAGCGCTCGGAACGGTCAGTGTGGGGGTGCGGGGAGCGGCCCGCAGAGCAGGTTGCCCGGGTCGGTGGGGTTGTCGCTGATCCAGAACTGTGCCCAGAGCAGGGCGAATTCGGAACGGCCGAGGTGGCCGTCGCCGTCCCGGTCGAGCTGGTCGAAGACGTCGCCGGTGTCGATGGCGCGGCCGTGCCAGGTGTCGACCAGGTGGCGGTGCTCGGCGCGGGAGATCCGGCCGTCGCCGTTCTCGTCGACGGCGTCGAAGACCGCGTCGGAGGTGGCGTTGACGTATTCGAGCATCGCGGGCAGGCGGTCGACCATGGCGAGGATCTCGTCCAGGCCGACTCTGCCGTCGCCGTCGCGGTCGGCCGCCGCGGACAGATGGTCCCACCAGCCGAGCGTCACTTCCGTTACCCGCGCGGCGAGTTCGGGATCGTCGGCGACCCGGGGCAGCCGGTGCCAGCGGTCGGCGAGGTCCTGGAAGTCGTCCTGATCCAGGTAGCCGTTCCGGTCGGTGTCGAAGGCCTGGAACATGGTGGTGAGCTTGCTGCGCTGGAACTCGCTGGCCAAGGTAAACAGCCTCTCTCGGGGTGCACTTGCCTTGATCCTTTTCCGTTCGGCCGGATCTCGCACCGGCGCACCGTGGCGCGGCCCCTGGCCTGCCCCGCTCCGGGGGCGCACGAGAGGCCCTGCGCGCGGTCACCCTTTCGGTGTGGGCCCGGTGCGGCGGGCGGGCCGATGAATGTGGCCGTTATGTGTTCGTCAATTGGAGGTTTATTGCGGCGGCCCACAGTAGTGACATGGCCGCCGGAGAGACCGGCGGACCACTCCGGGGGGAGAACCCATGGGAACCTACGCCCGCATCGCCGGCGCCTTCGCGGCCGCCGCCGCGCTCACCGTCGCGCTGACCGGCACCGCGTCCGCCGCCACCACCACCGAGGCGGCCACCGCCAAGTCGCCCGCCGCCGCGCCGGCCCTCACAACTGCCGCCCGCAGCACGGCGGTCAAGCTGAACAACTGGACCGGCTGCACCCTCACCCGCGAGAACTGGTGGCTCTCGCACGGCATCTGGACCAGCCAGCCGCCGGTGCACATCTACAACGGGCAGCAGGGCAGCTGGGCGTCCGAGTCGAACGGCTTCGCCACCGGCACCGAGGGCTACGCCCGGTTCTACGCCGAGAGCTGCGCCAACCCGGTGCTGAACGGCCGGATCATCCAGGTCCACTGGGACAACCCGTACGTGGGCTCGAACAGCTACGACTCGAACGGCACCGACCTGATGTTCTACGTCCCGCAGCCGGCCGGTGGCGGCGGCAACAACGCCGTCGCCGAGTTCTCCGCCTGGGGGCACTGACCCTCCCCGGAGGGGACGCAAGGGAACACCGGCGAGCGGCAAGGGTGCGACTGTTGCGGTGCGGGGTGTGGGTGGGGCCTGAGTGGGCAGGTATGGCAGGTCCCTGATCACGTCCGACGGGCGACAACCGTCAACTCCCTTGGGGGAACCGCACAATGAAGCGCAAGTCCTGGGCGCTGCTCACCGCCCTGTCCCTGCCGCTCGCCCTCTCCACCACCGCGGTGGCCGCCGAACCCGCGGCCGCCGCGACCACCGCCGGCGCCGGGTGCGTGTACTCGCCCGCGGTGCCGGCGGACAACTTCAAGGGCATCCCGGTCTTCGACGCGAAGAAGGCGGCCAAGCCGTACAGCGCCACCCTGCGCACCACCCAGGGCGCGATCACCTTCAAGGCACTGACCGACAAGGCCCCCTGCACCACCTTCTCGTTCCGGTTCCTCGCCGAACGCAGCTACTACGACCGCACCCACTGCCACCGCCTCACCACCCAGCGCCTGTACGTGCTGCAGTGCGGCGACCCGACCGGCACCGGCAGCGGCGGCCCGGGCTACTCCTTCCCCGACGAGAACCTCGAAGGGGCGACCTACCCGGCCGGCACCGTCGCAATGGCCAACGCGGGCCCGGACACCAACGGCAGCCAGTTCTTCATCGTCTGGAAGGACACCAAGCTGCGGCCCAACTACACCCCGTTCGGCCAGATCACCGGCGGGCTCGACGTGCTGCAGAAGATCGCGGCCGGCGGCGAGGACGACCAGAACGCCCCGGGCGACGGCTTCCCGAACCTGCGGGTGGACTTCCGCAAGGTCAGCATCTCCAGCCACTGACCCGGCCCTGGGCGGCCCACCACTCGCGGTGGGCCGCCCCGCGGTGGCCCGGCCGCCCGGATCAGTGCCCTCGCCGACCATCTGCTCGGCCGGCAAAGGGAGTTCGCCGCCACCGGCGGAAAGCCTGTTGGCGGTGATCGACTCCACCAACGGCATGCTCGACGGCGGCCTGATGAGCGCCGGCCTGACGCTGCGCCGACGCGCGGGTGCTGCCCGCGTGCCCCGGCTTCGGTGCGCCCCGGCCGCCACGCCGACCCGTGGGTGCTGCCCGCGTGCCCCGGCTACGGCCCGCCCCGGCCGCCACGCCGCGCAGATTTTCGCCGGCATCGACGCCGGCATCCCCGCACCGGAAGGCACACGCCGCGCCGGCCGCCGCCTGTTCTCCGGCGACCGCCGACGTCCCCTCGTCGAGCCCACCTTCGACGACGGCCCCAACCCGCCGTGCACCGGCCGGATCCTGGACGTCCTCGACCGGTGCGCCGTTCCCGCGACGTTCCTCTGCGGCGGCCCGCACGCCCTGGCGCACCGACGAGGCGATCGCCAGATCCGTCGGCGAGGCGGGCCCGCGAATGCTCCGCCCGCCGTACGGCTCCCGCACCCCCGATGTGCTGCGCCGGCTCACCGAGAGCGAGGCCACCGTGGTGCTGTGGGACATCGAGCCGTCCGACCGGGCCCGGCCCGGCGCCGACGCGATCACCCGGGCCGTCCTCGACCGGACCCGGCCCAGCTCACTGATCCCGATGCCCGATGCCCCATGGCAGCGGCGACCGCTCACAGACCGCCGACGCCCTGCCCGGCGTGATCGAGGGCCTGCCTGCCCCCGGATACACCTTTGCCCGGGTGGACGGCCCGACCTGACCCCGGTCTCTCGCGGCGCGGGGGTGCGGTTTTCCGAACCCCGAGAACGGGTGCTGGCACGGGCGAAACAGCAGTTCCCCGCGACGCACGATGAACACATGAACAGCGCAACGAGTACCGAAGTGGAGCTCGCCGTCCGCGCCGAAAGCGTGCACCGCGGCTATCGGCGCGGCGGCAGCGACGTCCCCGTCCTGCGCGGCGTGACGGTTGAATTCCGGCCGGGGACGTTCACCGCCGTGATGGGCCCGTCCGGATCCGGCAAGACCACCCTGCTGCACTGCCTGGCCGGCCTCGACCGCCCCGACCGCGGGCAGATCTGGTGGGGCCCCACCGCGATCCACACCCTGCCCGAACGTCGCCTCGCCCGACTGCGCCGCGAGCAAGTCGGCTTCGTCTTCCAGGCGTTCAACCTGATGCCCGGCATGACCGCCGCCCAGAACGTCGAACTCCCCGGCCGCATGGCCGGACACCGCCCCGCCCGCCCCACCGTCCACGACGCCCTCGCCCGGGTCGGCCTGGCCGGCCGCGAACGCCAACGCCCCGCCCAACTCTCCGGCGGCCAACAACAACGCGTCGCAATCGCCCGCGCCCTGGTCTCCCGCCCACGCGTCCTGTTCGCCGACGAACCCACCGGCGCCCTCGACCGCACCACCGGCACCCAAATCCTGCACCTGCTCCGCACCGCCGTCGACCAGGACGGCACCACCTGCGTCATGGTCACCCACGACCCCACCGCCGCCGCACATGCCGACCGGGTCCTGCTCCTCACCGATGGCCAACTCGTCGACGAACTCCACCACCCGACGGCCCACCAGGTCGCCGACGCGCTGGCTGCGGCGGGGGGCGAGGTGTGATGAGTGCGGTACTTGCCCGGCGCCAACTGCGGGGCCGCCGGGCCGGGTTGGTCGTCGCGTTGCTGCTCGCTGTCGCCGCCGCGTTCGGCGTGCTCGCCGGGCAGGCTGCTGCCGACGGGCGCGCTGCGAGGCGAGGCGTGCTGGGCGCGGTGCTCGCCCGGCGCCAACTGCGGGGCCGCCGGGCCGGGTTGGTCGTCGCGTTGCTGCTCGCTGTCGCCGCCGCGTTCGGCGTGCTGGCCGGGCAGGCTGCTGCCGCCGGGCGCGCTGCGAGGCGAGGCGTGCTGGGCGCGGTACTTGCTCGGCGCCAACTACGGTGTCGCTCGGCCGGGTTGGCCATCGCGTTGCTGCTCGCCGCCGCCACTGCACTGGGTGCGCCCGCCCGGCGCTTCGCCCTGCGCCGCCAGTACCGCGACCTCGCCCTGCTGCGCACCGTCGCCGCCACACCCCAACGGATCCGCCAACTGCTGTACCGGCTGGCCGCGTTGAAGCTCGCACCGCTCGGTGCCACCGCCGCCCGCACCTTCCTCGCCGCACTCCAGCACCGCATGATGGCGTCCCCGCACGCCCGGATCGGTGCCACCCTCCCCGCCCCAGCCGTCGCCACCGCGCTCGCCACGACGGGAGGCGAGGCGCGATGACCACAGTGCTCGCCTGGAGCCAACTGCGCCGCCGCCCCGCCGGGTTCGCCGGTCTCGCCGCCGCGTTGCTGCTCGCCGTCTCAACCCTCACCGCACTCGGCGCGCTGCTGTTCGCCGAGCACGGCGTACCGGCCGCCGACCGGCGCGAGGTGCGCGGGCCCGGACTCGGGCTGATCGCCGGGGCGTTCGGCGAAATCACCGTACTGGTGGCGTTCTTCGTCGCCCTGAACACGCTCGGCTTCGCTCTGCGCCACCAGTACCGCGACCTCGCCCTGCTGCGCACCGTCGCCGCCACACCCCGACAGATCCGCCAACTGCTGCGCCGACAGGCCGCGTTGACGCTCGTCCTGACAGCCACCCCCGGCGCCCTGCTCGGCACCGCCGCCGCCCGCACCTTCCTCGCCGCGCTCCAGCACCGCATGATGGCTGCCCCACACGCCCGGCTCGGCGCCGTCCTCCCCGCCGCAGCCGCCGCCACCGTGCTCACCCTGCTGGTCGTCACCCTCGCCGCCACCCTGACCGCCCGCCAGGTCACCGCGCCCGCGCCCGCCGCGGCCCTCGCCGACAGCTCCGGCCCGGACCGGCGGCCCGGCCCCGTTCGCCTGCTCGCCGCGGCCGCCGCCCTCACCGGCGGAGCACTGCTGGTGCGCCTCGCCGCGACCCGGCCGCCCGCCGACGTCGACAAAGCCGCGCAGGCGACGCTGCTCGCCACCCTCGTCCTGCTCGCCGGCGTCGCCCTCGCCGGCCCGCTGCTCGCCCCGCTCACCACCGCCCCGTTCGGCCTCGCGCTGCGCGCCCTGCTGCCCGCCACCGGCTGGCAGGCCGACGCCAACCTGCGCGGCTACGCCCGCCGCCTCGCCTCCGCGGTCGTCCCGATCGCCCTGCTCACCGGCCTCTCCGCCACCATGGCGACCATGACCGCCACCGCTCTGCACGCGGCCGCCGGCCCGCCCACCGGCGCCACCTCCGCCACCGACACCTGGCTGCGCCAGGCCGAACTCGGCCTGCTCAGCTCCTTCGGCGCGATCGCCACCGTCACCACCCTGGCCGCACTCACCGGCGAACGCCGCCGTGAGTTCGCTCTGCTGCGGCTGCTCGGCGCGACCCGCGCGGACGTCCTGCGCGTCCTCACCCTGGAAGCCGCCGTCACCGCCGCCCTCGGCCTGCTCCTCGGCGGCGCCGTCACCGCCACCACCACGGCCGCGTTCAGCATCGCCGCCACCGGACGCGCCGTGCCGACCGTCCCCGTCACCACCTGCGCCTGGATCGCCGCCGTGGCCGCCCTGCTCACCGTACCCACCGTGCTGGCGGCCGCAGTTGCCGCGATGCGGCGGGCCCCGGCGGGCAGCGCGCACGAATGAGCCCGTCGCCGGGAGATCATGATCGCCGGTACGGGAGACGGAGGTTGGGCCGATGAGGATGCGACGCTGGTGGGCGGTGCGACCCGGAGACGTGGCGTTCCTGGTGCTCGGACTGCCGGTGGCGCTGCTCGGCGCGGCCTACGCGCTGGCCGCGCTGTACGCGGGGGTGCTGCTCTCGCTGACGGTCGTCGGACTGCCGGTCACCGCGCTCGCACTCACCGGCGCCCGCCAACTCGGCCTGCCGAACCGGTGGTTGACGGGCCGGCTGCTCGACGAGACCGTCCCCGCGCCCGGCCCGGCCGCCTGTCCGCACGGGGCAACCGCCCGGATCAGGGCCGCACTCACCGACACCGTCGCCTGGCGCACCCTCGGCTACCTGCTGCTGCGCCTGCCCCTCGGCGTACTCGGCCTCGCCGCCGTCCTGCTGCCACTGGGCAGCGGCTGGCTGCTCGGCTTCCCGCTCTGGCTGCGCCTGCTCGAGGACGGCCCGCACCCCGCGACCCCGCTCGACCTCGCCGCCCCACCGCTTGGCCTCGCCCTGCTCGCCCTCACCCCACCACTCGTCCGCCTGACCGCCGACGCCAACCGCCGGCTGGCCCGCCACCTGCTCGGACCGGCCCGCACCCAACAACGCGTCCAACACCTCGAAGCGGCCCGCCACACCCTGCTCACCACCGGCACCGAGAGGCTGCGCCGCCTCGAACGCGACCTCCACGACGGCACCCAGGCCCGGCTGGTCGCCCTCGCCATCACCCTCTCGCTCGCCGACGACACCCTCACCCAGCACGCCCCCGCCGACCCCCGCCTGCGCACCCTGCTCGACCGCGCCCGCACCCAGACCGACGACACCATCGCCGAACTCCGCGCCCTCACCCGAGGCCTCTGCCCCACCGGCCTCGACGGCGGCCTCGCCGAAGCCCTCCCCGCCCTCGCCGCCGGCTGCGCCGTCCCCGTCACCCTCCACCTCGACCTGCCCCGCCGCCCGGACGAAGCCGTCGAACAGACCCTCTGGTACTGCGCCGCCGAACTCCTCACCAACATCACCAAACACAGCACCGCCACCGCCGCCACCCTCACCCTCACCACCACCCCCACCAGGGCCCGCCTCACCCTCCACGACAACGGCCCCGGCGGCGCCACCCCCACCCCCGGCCACGGCCTCCACGGCCTCACCACCCGCCTCGCCGCCGTCGACGGCACCCTCCGCATCACCAGCCCACCGGGCGGCCCGACCGTCATCACGGCCGAACTGCCGCTCACTCTCTGACCGTTGGCGGCCACTCGGTGCCGCCGGGTGCCGGCCAGGCCCGGTCATCGGCGGCCAGCCACGGTTCGTGCGCGGCACCGGCGGGAGTTGTCCCGCTGAACGCGCGGACGTCATGGTGGAGATGGGACTGGTCGGCATAGCCGCCATCGACGGCCACCTGCGCGGGAGCGTCCCCGCGGACCAGTCGGTGGACGGCGCGATCGAAGCGGACCAGCATCGCGGCGCGTTTGGGCGTCAGGCCGGTCTGCGAGCCGAAGCGCGACCACGTGCGCTGGCGGCTCCAACCGAGCAGGCCCGCGAGCTCGCTCACCCGGGTCTGTCCGTGGCCGGCGACGATCCGGCGCCAGGCCCAGGCCACTTCGGGATCGACCCCCGGGCCCGCACGGAACCGGGTCATCAGCTCGGTGTCGATCAGCGCGAATCGCTCAGGCCAGGTTCGTGCCTGGTGAAGCCGTTCCCGCAGGCGCGGCACGGCCCGGCCCCACAGGTCGTCGAGCGCGACGACGCTCCCGCGCAACTCGGCGAGCGGGAGCCCGAGTACGGGGTGCGCGACAAGCGGAGACAGGCGTATCTGCACGCAGTCGGCACCCTCGACGCACACCTGGAAGGCACGGAAGCCGAGCCCGGCGGCCAGGCTCTCCGACCGCATCCGGCCGGCCGCGCCGCGGATGTCGAACGGGCGGTCACCGAAATCGAGAGCCACGGTGACGGCCGGGTGAGGAATGACTCGTAGGTCGATCGGGCGGTCACCGCGAATGCGGAACCCGGCCATTTCGACACCGGGCAGCACGGTCACTCGTGACGGTCGCGCGATCTCCCAGGCAGCGGTGGGGTCTGCCGTCCGGACAACAGGGTGCACGCCTCGACGGTACGAGCGGCTCGGCAGCGGAATCAACCACCGTGCGAGACGCGACATTTCTCCAAGACTCCCCGCGCCCGCCACCGCAAGAGTGGTGGCACCGCGCACCGCGCACGTCGCACCGACACCGCACGCCGCGCACCGCGCACGTCGCACCGACACCGCGCGCCGCGCACCTCGCACCGCGCGCCGCGCACCTCGCACCGAAGCCAACCGACGGAGGAGTCATGAACGAGCCGAACGCCCCGCAGAACGAACACCCCCACAGCCGGCCGGACGCGGCCCCGAACGTCCCGCGCCGACGGCGGGCGCGGACCCGCCGGTGGCGGATCGCCCTGCTCGCCGCCGGCGTGCTGGCCCTCCTCCTCACGGGGAACACGGTGTCCGTGCGCGGCCAGACGGCGGGGGCCTCCGGCGACCAGATCGTGCACATCCCCGGTGGGGACCTCCATGTCGTCCAGGACGGGCCGCCCGGCGCGCCCACGGTGGTGCTCCTGCACGGCCTCGGCGGCTCGACGGCGTGGTGGGACCCGGTCCTGCCGGCGCTGCGGGACCTGCACGTGGTGCGGGTGGACCTGCTCGGGCACGGCAGATCGGCCAAACCGGCCGGTGGTTACGGCATGGAGGAGCAGGCGCGCCGGGTCGGTGTCGCGCTCGACCAACTCGGGGTGCACCGCGCGACCGTCGTCGGGCACTCCACCGGCGGTGCCGTCGCCACCGCGCTGGCCGAGCAGCGCCGCGACCTGGTGGGGGCGATCGCGCTGCTCGACACCGGCCCGCGCCTCGACGCGTACATCGGCGACAGCTTCGCCGCTCACCTGCTGTCCACGCCGGTGGTGGCGGAACTCCTCTGGCGGTTTCGTACCGACGGCACCATCCGCGCCGCGCTGAGTTCCGCGTTCACCCGCGAGGTGAAGATCCCCGACCGGATCGTCGCCGACGTCCGGGGCATGACCTACCGAAGCCTCACCGCGACCGACGAGGCGTCCAGCGCGTACGTGAAGGAACGGCCCATCCCCGACCGGCTTTCCGGCCTCGGCCTGCCGACCCTGGTGGTCTTCGGCTCGCAGGACCACCGTTGGCGTCCCTCCGCCGCCCAGGAGTACCGCCAAGTCCCCGGCGCCCGCATCGAGATCCTCGACGGCGTCGGCCACAGTCCCATGATCGAGGACCCCGACAGCACCGGAACGCTCCTCCACGGCTTCGTCATCGAAACCGCGCCACACTGATCACCCCCGGATCGGCAGCCCACCGGGCGGCGGACCCGCCGTCGTCGCCGTCGAACCGCGCGCGCAAATCCGACCGGTGACACTCCGTCGGGTGCTACGTTGGTCTGCTTTGCTCCGGCCGGAAGGAAAGCAGATGGACATCCCCGCCCTGCACAGCAAGTTCCTCGACGACACGCTCCCGCGCATCCGGCAGGACGCACGCGTCGCCGGTGCGGCGATCGGCGGGTCGATCATGACGGGCGACTCCGACGTCTACTCGGACGTGGACCTGATCGTGGTGATCGACGACGCGGCGTACGACGCGGTCATGGGGGAACGGCTGCCGCTGATCGGCTCCTGGGCACCGCTGGTGGCGGGGTTCACCGGGGAGCACGTCGGCGAGCCCCGCCTGATCGTCTCCCTGGTCGGGCCGCCGCTGCTGCACGTGGACTTCAAGTTCGTCCGGGTCTCCGACTTCGCCTCGCGGATCGAGGACCCGGAAATCCTCTGGGACCGCGACGGCCTGCTGGCCGGAGCCCTCGCCCAACAGCCGCCCACAGCCGAGGAGTTCGATCCCCAGTGGGTCGAGGACCGGTTCTGGGTCTGGGTGCACTACGGCGCGACGAAGCTCGGCCGCGGCGAACTGTTCGAGACCATCGGCGTCCTCGCCCAGCTGCGCGGCATCGTCCTCGGGCCGCTCGCCGCCCGCCGGGCCGGCGCGGACCCGCGCGGCGTGCGCCGCCTGGAGACCGTCGCCCCCGAGGAGGCCCGCGCCCTCCGCGCCACGCTGTGCGGCTACGATCGCCACCAGGCCGGGCAGGCGCTCCTCGCCACTGTCGACCTCTACCGCCGCTGGTCCGAACAGGACGGCGACGCGACGGTCGAACGACGCCACCACGCGGAGAAACTCGCCGTGCAGTACCTCCAGGACGTCATCGAGCAGGCCCACTGAACAACGCGCGGGGCACGACAGGATCGGTGATGACGGGGGAGTACTGGGACCGGGAACCGGACGAACACATCCGGTGGGCCCGCTACCTCACGGAGTTCGCCGAGGCGTCCTCGCAGGACGTGGCCGCACTGATCGCCCGGGTGCTCACCGACCCCGACACGGCGATGGCCAACAGCGCGGTCCGCGAGTACCTCGACGGTCGGGCCGCCGCACTGCTCACCGACCCCGGCTACCCGGCCTGGCGCGACGAGATGACCGGGCCCGTGGCAGCGGGCGAGTTCGTCTCCAGGCGCCTGCGCGAGTGGACGCTGCTGCGGGCGGTGACACTGGACGAACCGTGGGACGCCGAGGAACTGCTCGCGGCGTCCAACTGGTGCCAGCTCCACGCCGCCCAGACCGCGACGGTCGGGACGGTCGTGGCGGCACTGGCCGAGGGCGGGCGGACCCGACGCATCCGCAACGCCGCCAAGCTCCGCCTCCCGGGCTGACCTTCAGGCGCCCGTCTCGGCGAGGTAGGCCAGCACCGCCAGCACCCGACGGTTGTCCGCAGGCGAGGCATGCAGGTCGAACTTGGTGAACACCGAGGCGACGTGCTTCTCCACCGCCCGCTCCGACACCGAGAGCCGCTGCGCGACCGCCCGGTTGGAACGGCCCTCGGCCATCAGCGCCAGCACCTCGCGCTCACGGGCCGTCAACTCGTCCACCGCACTGCGCCGGCGGGCGCGCATCAGGTGAGTGACGACCTCCGGGTCGAGGGCGGTGCCGCCCGCCGCCACCCGGTGCAGCGCGTCGACGAACTCCGAGGTCCGGGCCACCCGTTCCTTCAGCAGGTAGCCGATGCCGGCCGCACCGTCCGCCAGCAACCGGGTCACCCAGCCGGTCTCCAGGTGCTGCGAGAACACCAGCACCCCGACCTCCGGCCAGCGCCGCCGGATCCGCAACGCCGCCCGCACCCCCTCGTCGGTGTGCGTCGGCGGCATCCGCACATCCACCACCGCCACCCGCGGCCGGTGCTCCGCCACCGCCGCCAGCAACTCCTCGCCGCTACCGACCGCCGCCGCCACCTCCAGCCCCCGCACGGTCAGCAACTCCGCCAGGCCGTCCCGCAGCACCGCCGAGTCCTCCGCCAGCACCACCCGCAGCCGATCGTCCGTCATCCGCTCATTGTGACGCACCGCCCCGGCGCGCCGACCGACAGGCCGCCACCCCCCGATCCGCCGAACCGCCCGCGTGGACGGTTCAGTTGCCGGCCGGCCAGAACGGCATCGGTGCGCTACCGTCGTACACCGAGGCCAGGGCCGTCAGCACCCCGGCGGTGCCGGTCGCCAGGTCCATCGACAGGCGCAGCAACTGCTCGCCGGGGAACGCAGGTTGGCCCTGCCGAGGCAGTACGTGCCAGGCCAGGCGGCGAACATGACGGTCGATCACGTCATCGTCCGGCGCAGGCCCGGAAGGGTCCAGGGCGAGCAGCGCGAGCAGCCCGGCCCGCCCGTTGAACAGGCCCGGCTGCGCGACGAACTCCGGCTCTGCGGCGGCCCGGAGCCGCCCCACCTGCTCGGCCAGCACGGAATCGGGGCGGTGCCGCAGCAGGGCGTGCGCGACGGCAGCGATGCCCGCGCTGCCTGACTCCAAGCACGCCGATGTCCGGCCGTCCACCCGCAGCGTGCCGTCCTCGGCGACGACGCAGCGCGAGAGGTCCTGGTCGAGAGCGGCCCGGGCGAGGTCCAGCAGGGCCGGGTCCGCGCACTCCTCGAACAGCCGGACCAGCAGCAACGCGGTCCCGCTCGCGCCGTGCAGCAGTCCGGGCCGCGCCGTGGGCGCCGGCGCGGGTTCGCCCAGCCGGAGGGCGGCAACGGCCCGGTCGGCACTGTCGACGGCCGCGGCGAGCAGCGCGCGGTCGCCGGTGACGCGGGCGAAGTGCAACCGTGCCAGCCCGATACCCGCCAGTCCCGCCGACAGCCCGGGCCCGGCACCCGGCTCGTCGTCCCGCTCGAGGCGCCGCAACAGCCCCAGCGCGCTCCCGCGCCGGCCCAGCCGGTCCAGCGCCCACGCGACGCCGTGCGCGCCGACGAACAGTCCGGGCCGGCAGGGCCGCCGCTCCACCGCGTCGACCAGCCACCGCACATGCCGCGGATCGACGCCCGCGCCCACCGAGTGCAGCGCCCACAGGACGCCCGCCGCGCCGTACGACAGACCCAGGGCGTCGTGGGTGAACTGCGCGGGGTCGCCCGGGAACAGCCGGTCGGCACGCTCGGGCGTCGCACTCCCGGCGATCGCCGCCACCAGCCCGTTCCGCAGCCGCGGCCAACCCTCCCGCCCGTCCCCGAACAGGCTTTCCACAGCGGCCAGTTGAGCCTCCCCGCGCGACCCGCCCTCGGGCAGGTAGCCGATCGGCAGCTCGAAACGCTTCCGGGCGGAACGGGCCAGCGCCGCACCCTTCGCCGGATGCAGCGCAGTCAGTGGCACCAGCGGCAGGAACGCCCACATCCGCAGCGCCCCTAGCGCACACTCGTCCACCTCGAACCCGGTCACCCCGGCCGGCGCCGTGAACCCGGCCTCACCCACCCCGGGGTGCACGAACTCTCCCGCCGGGGAGGCGAGTTCGAAGTCGACGAAGACCACCGACCCGTCCTCGCGGACGACCACATCGCGCGGATGCAGACCCCCGAGGACGATGCCCCGACCGTGGACGGCACGCAGCGCACGCTCCACCGCATCCAGCACCGCCAGCGCCTCCTCCCGGTACGCGGCCACCGCCACCTCGTCCGCCTCCGCGCGCACCAGCGGAAAGCGCCGGCCGAACCAGCGGTGCAATCCCTCGCCCGCCACGTACTCCCGCACCAGGAAACGGTGCCCCCGCGCCGTCAGTTCACCCAGCAGGGCCGGTACCGCGCCCAGACCCGCCAGCGCCTCCAACGCCCGCTGCTCGCACGCCAGCCGCCGCACCGCGTCCTCACCACGCCGATCGAGGCCCGCGAACGGGCGGCCCTCCTTCAGGACGACCCGCTCGCCACCGCCGACCGGCCGCGCCAGGTAGCTCCCGCCACCGTTCGAGACGTGCAGCACCCGCTCCACCGTGAACGGGAAACCGTCGACACTCCCGAGCCCCGCGCCCGCCACCGCCCCGGCCAGCACCGCCGGCACCGGCGCCCACTCCGGCAGGTCGAACGCCACCCGCCGCACCTCCGGACGCAGCACGTCCGACGGCTCGCGCAGCGCCGCCACCACCTCGCCCTCCCCGGTGCGGCACCACTGCTCGGCGAACGCCCCGTAGCGCAGGTACAGCGGACCGCGCCGCCACCGCAGACCGCCCGGGATGCCCGGGCCGGGCGCCCCCGCCAGGGCCTCGTCCAGCCCGCCGAGACATCGCTCCAACTGTGCGTCGTCCGCCGGGTACAGCGTCATGAACGTCCCACTGGAGTCGCGCGGGGCGTACTCGGCGTTCTGCAGCCGCACCAACGCCGGGCTGCGCAGGAATTCGAACGCCACCCCGTGCCCGAAGCAGTACGCCCGCACCACGTCCAGGATCCGCGGCGCGTTCTCCAGGCAGGCCGACACGTGGATCCTCCACCCCCGCTCCGGCAACGGCACCGCGCCCGGCCGGTAGCCCACCCACGCCTCGCGCAGGCCGCGCACCCAGCCGTCCGGCGCGGCCCCGGCAGCCGCCGGGAACTCGTCGCGGGCCGCCCACTGGACCGGGGAGTCGTAGAAGACCGGATCGGCGTAGGTGTACGCCTCGTAGCGCATGTCCATCGGTCGCTCCATGGCGCCTCGCGGGGGAGTGTGACGCGGCTTCCGACGACGCGGGGGACGTCCGGCCGACCGTCACCGAGAGTCTGCAAGGACGGGCGCGAGCGTCGAAAGAGCCCCGGCGAGGGTTGGCCGGATCCCGCGGGCGCATGCCACCGGCCCGCCCACCTGCCCCCGAACCCTCCCTTTACCTGCGCTTTCCCATGCCGGACGCCGCCGCAACCGCGAGCCCGCTCCCGCCCGCGGCACCGTCCCGCCAGCGGCGATACGGGCCGGGGCCCGTCCCCCCGTCGCACGCGCCGGAGCGACCGCGCCCCGGTCGCACCTCGGCACAACGTCGGAGCGCACACGCCCGCCGAACGGGCCCCGACCCGGCACCCGCTGTCCGGTACCCGACCGGCGCGCCGCAACCGTCGAAGGCGTGCCCGCACCGCCGCGCACGCCCGGCGTGGGAGCGTCACCGCGCGCCCCACCTCGGACAACACGCCCAGGAAAGGCCCCAGTTGGCCGGTTGCCGGTCTTCCAGGACACCCCGCCCGGGTAGCACCGACGGGTAGCACCGACCACCCCCACGACGCCACCGTCAGCGACCTGACCCTCCGCCCCCGCCGAACGCCTGGTCGCGGGCGGCCGGTTCGGCGCAGCCCACCACGCCTGCCCGTCGTCCGCACCCGCACCCGACAGGCCCCGGCGCGGCGGGATCGCGGGCGCCACCTCCACTCGGCGCCGCCCGCGTCCTCACCCGCCGAACCCTCAGGCCCGCGCCGCTCCCGCCAGGTCGATCCCGAGGACACCCGCCGCAGTGGCCACGCACACGCGGCCCCCGTCGGTGATCACCAGCCCGACCGCAGCCGCGCCGATCGCCAGATCATGCGTGACCCGCTCGGCGCCCGCCAGCACCACGCGGACCTGGCCGTCCGCCCACCCGGCCGCGCACATCAGGCCGCCCGGCGTGGTGGCGACGGCGACCGCGGTGACGGGGACGTCCCGGGCCGGGAGCGGCGGGGAGAGCGGGCCGCGGCCCGGCATCCACGCCTGCACCCGGCCGTCGGCGCCGCCGGTGATCAGCAGGTGGTGCCCGCCGTGGTGGGCGAGATCGAGCGCGGTCACCGGCCCGTCGTGGAGCGGAGCGTCACTGCGCACCGCCTCCGTCCCGTCCCGGTCCTCCAGCAGGTGCACGCCTCCCGCCGCGTCCCCGGCCGCCACGGCGCGCTGCTCGCCGCCCCGCGCGGCGATCGCGGTCGCCCCGGCGTCCACCGAGGCCAGCAGCCGCCGCATCCCGCCGCCGGACGGGCCGGACAGCTCGGAGGGACGGATCTCCTCGACGGCGCCACTGTGCCGCAGTGCGTACGTGCTGCCGTCGTGGCCGGTGGCCAGGGCGACGGTGGAACGGTCCGTCAGCCGGAGCGGCGAGCCGCCCGAGGGCCGACCGGTGGCAGGGTCGATCGCCCCGATGTCCCAGCCGACGGCGACCGCGAGCTGCCCCTCGTGCGACGGGGCGTTGTGCCGCGCGATCAGGTACACCGGGTCGGTCCGGCGCGCGAACGCCCAGCCGGCCCGCCAGCCCTGCCCGGCGAGCTGCGCGAACCGCTCCGACAGGTCGCCGCCCTCACCGGCCGTCCAGCAGTGCAGCGCGGACGCGCGCTCGCCCGGGTCCGCGGCGGCGATGACCCGCGGCCCGGCCGGCCACCACGCCCGGTGCACGGCGCCGCCGTCCCCCGACTCCGCACCGTTCGCGGCCCGCAGCGCCACCCCGTGCTCCACCGCGAGGCCGACCGCCAGCGGATCGGCGTGCACCAGGAACGCCGGGTCCGCCAGCAGGTCGTCGACCGGGGCCGACGTCCGGACGGCGTGCCGCAGCACCAGATCCAGCCGGTCGGCGTCCTTCGGGCCGGGCTGCTCCTCCGGCAGGAGGTTCTGGCGGATCGACAGGTGGTCGAGTCCGGTCCGGGCGAGGCGCTCGGCGAAGGAGACCGGCCAGACCCGGTAGCGCCCCTCGTGGTCGGCGGGCAACAGCAGCTCGACGGCCTGCTCCACCGCGAACGGGCCGAGGCTGCCGGGCAGTTCGCCCCACAGCTCCTCGTCGAGAGCGCCCCGGACCGAGGCCAGCGCCACCACCGGAGCCCGGACGAGTTCGGGCAGCGACTCCCACCACGTCTCGGCCAGCGTCTCGGCCCGCCGCGCGAGCGGGGCGCCCGCGTCGAGCAGTACCCCGTCCCCGGTGCGGGCGGCCAGCAGCGCCAGCGCGGGCGACGGGTAGACCTCCGCCGGGAGTTGGCGTCCGGTCAGGGATGTCGCCCACCGGGTGAACGCCTCCAGGTCCGTCCACTGCGGCTGGTCCAGGTCGAGCACGGCGGCCGGCACGTCCAGCGCGGCCGCCGCCGGCGTGTCGGAGGCGCACTCCACCACGATCCGCAGCCACGGCACCCGCAGCAAGGGCCGCAACACCTCGGCCGCGATGCGCCGCGCGGCATCCGGCAGCAGACCGGAGCCCGCCCGGTCGAGGTCGGTCACCACCAGGACGCGCGGCACCCCGTCGATCAACGCCGCGACCAGCTCCTCCGGCCCGGCCGCCGACACACCCAGCAGCCCGGCGAGCCGCCACACGAACAGGTCCACGGTCAACTCGGCGGCGGACAGCGCCACTTCGACCCGCCGACCGGAGTGCGCATGGTCCGGCGGGCACGCGGCGACCAGCCAGTGCAGCAGGTGACTGCGGCCACTGCCGCCCGACCCGGCGACCCGGCACAGCCGCGGCGCCTGCGGGTCCTCCAGCCAGCCCAGCAGCGCCCGCCCGGCCGGGCGACGCCCGGCGTGCAACGGCGGCAGCGGCGCCGCGCCGTCCACGACGGGCTGCTCCGGCGCCGGCGCGCCGTACCGCGGGTTCGGCCAGAACCGCAACGGGAAGCCGTCGCCGTCCACCTGCCAGGCCCCCTCCACGACCCCCACCGGCACCCGCCCGTCCGGGTCGTGGCCCTCGTCGGCCTTGAACAGCCAGCCCCCGCGCCGCACCGCCTCCGCGCACTGCTCCCGGGACATCCGCGGATACGGCCGGTACCCCGGCGGCCGCGGCGGCACAAACCCCTCGACGACCGACTCGCCCGGCCCGTCCGGCACGATCAGCTCGCTGGCCCGGTCCTCACCCATACAAGTCCTCCCCGTTTCGCCCCGTTCGCCCCCGAACGCAGCGGGGACACCCTAGCGCGCAGCAGTGCCGGCCGGACCGCGATCCGCCGTCACCGCCCCACCCGAACCTTCCGAACGAGGATCCCGCTCTCCGGCGGTGCGCGGAAGTACGTGAGTGACGATCCGTCAAAAGCCGGAACCAGGCGGTCTGATGTGATCGTCTGCCCACGCATGAACGACAACACGGTAGTAGGACGACGGGGTCTGCTGCGCACGGCGGTCGCGGGAGCGGCCCTCCTGCCGGTGGCCGGAGTCGGAGCAGGAGCCGCGGTCGGCGCGAGCGCCGGAGTCGCGGCCGCGGCCGAGACGGACGAACCGGCACCGACCGGCGGCGAGACCGTCTACCGGTGGCTCGGCAACAGCGGATGGCGGATCGAGGGCAACGGGAAGACCGTCCTGTTCGACCCGTACATCACGCGCTACCCGACGAACGACTTCGACCCGAAGACGAAACTGACCGTCGCCCCCGACCTGATCGACCAGCACATCGGCAAGCCGGACCTGGTCCTGGTCAGCCACTGCCACTGGGACCACTTCAACGACGTCCCGTACATCGCCAAGCACCACGGCGTGCAGGTGGTCGGGACGGCCACCACCTGCCACCTGCTCCGCGCGATGGGGGTGAAACCGGAGCAGCTGATCGTGGTGAAGGGCGGCGAGTACCTCGACTTCGGCGGGTTCACCGTCCAGGTGGTCGCCAGCCTGCACAGCCGCAACGCCAAGCACCAGTACTGGGTGCCCGGCACCCTCACCGGCCCGCCCGCCACCGCCCCGCGGACCATCGGCGACCTCCCGGAGGGCGACACCCTCGCCTTCCAGGTCCGCCTCGGTGACGGCCCGTCCGCCCTGCTGACCGGCGCCGCCGACTTCTCCGAACAGCACTACGCCGGGCTGAAGCCGGACATCGCCATGCTGTCGGCGGAGACCAACGCCCACAGCGTCCACCGCTACGTACCGCGGCTCCTCAAGGCCCTCGACCACCCCCGCACGGTGATCCCCGTGCACTGGGACTCCTTCGAGACCCCGCTCACCGAGCCGGCCGTCCACGACACCGGGATGGACCTGGACGGCCTCATCAACCAGACCCGCGAACTCTCCCCCCAGACCCGCCTGATCCGCCCCGAACACCTGACCCCGCTCCGCCTCCGCGCCTGACCACCCCGCCCCCGCCGGCGAGGCCGCCCCGGCCTTCGAAATCTGCCGCCCAACCGTCAACTATGGTGTGCGGACGCCACGGTGGCACCACCTGCCACCGTGCGCCGAACCGCACGACACCACCAGGGGGACCCATGACCGAGGCTGCACAGCACCTCCAGGCCGTCATCCCGGCCACCATCACCACCGAGCGGCTGATCCTGCGCCCGTTCACCGCCGCCGACGCCGACGACCGCTACGCGTACCAGTGCCTGCCCGAGGTCGTCCGCTACCTCTACCGCCCGGCACTCACCCGCGAGGGCAACGAGGCCTCCATCGCCACCCGCGGCGTCCACGCCGGCTGGAGCGCCGACAACGACGGCCTCCTGTGGGCCGTCTGCCGGGCCGACCAGCCGGGCGTCGTCGGCGAGGTCGTCGTCACCCTCACCAACGCCCGCGCCCGCCAGGCCGAGATCGGCTGGGTCTTCAACCCGCAGTACGCCGGCCAGGGCTACGCCACCGAAGCAGCCCGCGCCCTCACCACAACAGCCTTCGAATCCCTGGGAGTTCACCGCCTCTTCGCCCGGCTCGACGCCCTCAACACCCCCTCCGTCCGAGTCTGCGAACGCCTCGGCATGCGCCGCGAGGCCCACCTGATCGACAGCGACCTCGACGGCGACCGCTGGGGCACCGAATGCGTCTACGCCATCCTCGCCCGCGAGTGGAACGCCTGACCCGCCACCTGCCCCGCCCGGCTGTCCGACGGCCGGGCGGGCGTGCGGCGGCACCGGCCGACTGATTCATGACGGATTCGCCTCGCCCCGCCGCTGCGTAGCGTCATCGAGGTCAGCCGCCCCGACTGCATGGGAGCACCACGATGCCCGCCTACGCCCTGGCCCAGGTCCACTCCGTCGAGGTCTGCCCCGACACCGTCGAATACCTGCGGCGCATCGACGCCACCCTCGACGCGTTCGGCGGACGCTTCCTCGTCCACCGCGGCAAGTTCGAGACCCTCGAGGGCAGTTGGGGCCGGCAGGGCCTGATCATGATCGAGTTCCCCGACCACCAGCAGGCCCACGCCTGGTACACCTCACCCGCCTACCAGGACATCCTGCCCCTGCGCACCCGCCACATGACGGCCGACGTGATCATCGCCGACGGCGTCCCCGCCGGCTACCGGGCCGGGCACCGCTTCGACGAGCACTGAGCCCGCCCTCCCGACCGGCGTGCCGTCGGGCGTGCCGTCGGGCCCGCCGCCCCGGACGCGCCGGTGCCCGGCGGGTGGGATTCCCGCCGGGCACCTGAATGCGAATGCTGAGGTCAGCCCTCAGAAGTGGGCACCGGACTCGGTGTGCGAGCCCTCGACGCCTTCGTCACCGGCGAAGACCCAGCCCTTGGAGTGCTCGACGCCGCACGGGTCGACCTCGGAGTGGACGTTGGCCTCGCCGGCCCCCTCCTCGTTGGCGATGAACTGACCCTGGTTGAACTCCGCGCCCTCGTGGCCTTCGTGGCCGTGGGCAGAGGCGAGCCCGGCGCAGCCGAGGACGAGGGGGGCGGCGAGGGCGCTGACGGCCAGAACACGCTTGAGAGCACGCATGAGAATCTCCTCCGAGAAGTTGGTCGGTGGCGGGGCACGGTGTCGGCCTTGCCGATTCCAGAACGCCACGGGATCCGGAGGCCCGCAAAAGGGCCGTGCGTCCGTCTGGTCCTGACGGATCCTCAGAACCCCTTGCGCCTGCGGGGGAGGGGCGGTTCGAAGGTTCACCCCTGGGTGGCCGCCCGGGAAGCGCAGGGCTCGTTTACCTAACAGTCCGTCAGATCACTTTCATCACACGACAGATGGCGCAGCGCGGCGCTCACGGGTGCCAGGGTGCCGCAGTGGTCGAACCCTGCGGGCGTCCTCCGAGCGCGGAACGGTGTTCGGCGCGAGTGGCGGGCCGATTCCGGGAGCGGTACTGCTCGCGCGGCGGGACCATCGAGGCGCCCGTCCGGCGATCCCGATCCGGGCGTCGTCGGCGGCATGCGTACCTCGCCGCCTGGCCCGTTCGAGGGTGTCCGGTCGTCGCGCTCCTGAGTTCTCATCAGGCCCCCGTGATCGCGCCAGTGCTGATGCCGGGTTGGCATCCCGCGTTCGGGCATCCGAGCGATTCGGCAGGTCCACTGATAGTAATAATTGATAACACTTGGTATTAGCTGCACATAGTCAAGGGCATGACGAGATATTTCCGCGGACCGTGGCGGCTCAAATCCCGAACGGCCCGCTTCATCAGCGCCGCAGCCACCCTCGGCCTGGTCGGTACCGGCCTGGTCGCCTCGTGGGGCGCCGAGGCCGCCGCCCCTGAACACCCCCGAGCGGTGGCCATGCCGGAGCGTGTCCGAGCCACCGGTTCGCCCCTCCTGCAGGAGGACTTCACCGGCGCGACCGCGGACCCGAGGTTCGTCGCCGTCGGCTCGGCGTGTCTGACGGGTGCTCCGACCTCGCCCCTCGGGCCGGACGACCGCCCGCTGGGCGGCTGCCCGCTCCCGCAGGTCGGCCCGGTGCCGCCGCTGGACGGCTCGCCGTTCGGCTACCTGCGGATCACCGACTCCAGCAACGACCAGAACGGCGCGGTGCTCTTCGAGCAGGCGCTGCCGGCCAACGCCGGTCTGGACGTGAGCTTCGACCAGTGGCAGTACGGCAGCACCACACCCGCCACCCCGGCCGACGGCATCTCGTTCTTCCTGGTCAACGGCGATGTCTCGCTCGATCACCCCGGCGCGTTCGGCGGCAGCCTCGGCTACGCGCAGAAGCTGCCCGACGACAACCCGAACCTGACGTTCCTGCCCGGCGTCAACGGCGGCTACCTGGGCGTCGGACTCGACGTCCTCGGCAACTACTTCGGCGACTGGGAACACCGCGGCAACGGTTGCCCGCCCGGACAGCGTTCCCCGGCCGGAACGGGCTTCCACGTTCCGGCGCCCGGACCCAACATGGTCACCGTCCGCGGCCCGGGCCACGGCCTCGAGGGCTACTGCTTCCTGACCGCGACGACCAGCAACTTCACCACCAGCGGCCCGTGGCCGTCCACCCTGCCGGGCAACCTGCAGGGCCCGCTGACCGCCCTGCCGCCGGGCGTGACGCCGGCCCAGGCCCAGGCACTGCTGGAGCCGTCCCGCCGCCGGGTCAACGTCCACATGACCCCGGCGCCGAACCCGGTCCTGACCATCAGCGTCGACTTCAACGACGGCACAGGCCCGCACCAGGTGCTGAGCACCCCCGCGCCGCAACCCGTCCCCCCGACCTACAAGTTCGGCTTCGCCGGCTCCACGGGCCTGTTCACGGACGTGCACCTCATCCGCAACGTGGTGATCGGCACCGACCAGCCACTGCCCGAACTCAACCTCGTCAAGCAGGCCCACCAGCCCCTGCCCGCCGACCTCACGATCGGCAGCACGATCCCGTACGACTTCGTCGTCACCAACTCCGGGACCATCCCGATCAACAACCTGGCCGTCAACGACCCGAAGGTCGGCCCGATCAACTGCCCCGTGACCGTGCTGGAACCGGGCAAGACAGTCACCTGCACAGCGACCTACCTGGTCACCGCGGAAGACGTCGCCGCAGGCCACGTCGTCAACACCGCCCAAGCCACCGGCACCGCAGACGGCGACCCCGTGACATCGCCACCATCCACCGAGGACATCCCCGTGGTGGCCCCGCCGGGCATCGAGATCGTCAAGCACGTGGACGCCCCCGAGCCCTTCAACGTGGGCGACACCGTCCCCTACACCTACGTGGTGAGCAACACCGGCGGCACCGAGGTGACGAACCTCTCGGTGACCGACGACAAGATCACCAACATCACCTGCGACACCACCACCCTGGCCCCCCGCGGCAGCCCCGGTGACAGCACAGAATGCCACGGCACCTACGTGATCACCGCAGCCGACGCCGCAGCCGGCCACTCCACCAACCACGCGACAGCACACGGCACATCCAACGGCGAGCCAATCACCTCCCCCGAGACAGAAGCCACCGTCACAGTCATCGGCCCGTCCTCCCTCGCCCTGAGCAAGCAGGCAGACACCGCAGGCCCCGTCCACGTCGGTGACACCGTCGGCTACACGTACACCGTGACGAACACCGGCCAGACAGTGCTCGACGACCTCCTGGTCGCCGACGACCACGCCACCTCGGTGACGTGCGACGCGACGACACTGAACCCGGGCCAGAGCACGCTGTGCCACGCCACCTACGTGGTTACCGCCGCAGACCTCGCCCTCGGCCACCTCACCAACAGAGCCGAAGCCGCGGCTACGAACCCGCAGGGCGAGACGGTGCTGAGTCCGCCGGATCGCGTGGTGCTGCCGGTGGTGGGGGAGGCTCAGTTGTCGATCGAGAAGACGGCGGACAGTGCGGGTCCGTTCCACGTGGGTGAGACCGTCGACTACACGTACACCGTCACGAACACCGGTACGGCCGTCGTCCACAACGTGACCGTGACGGATGACCATGTCGCCTCGGTCACCTGCAACACCACCACCCTGAACCCGGGTGCGAGCACGCTGTGCCACGGCAGTTACGTCATCATCGCTGCCGATGTCCAGGCCGGCCACGTGACCAACACCGCTCACGCGAACGGCATCGACCCCGAGGGTCAGCCGGTGCAGAGCCCGCCTGACGAGGCCACTGTTCCGGTGGTCGGCGAGGCCCGGCTGTCGATCGAGAAGACGGCGGACAGTGCGGGTCCGTTCCATGTCGGTGACACCGTCGACTACACCTACACCGTCACCAACACCGGCACCGCCGTCGTCCACAACCTGACCGTGACGGATGACCATGTCGCCTCGGTCACCTGCAACACCACCACCCTGAACCCGGGTGCGAGCACGCTGTGCCACGGCAGTTACGTGGTGACCGCGGCGGATGCGGCGGCCGGCCACGTGACCAACACCGCTCACGCGAACGGCACCGACCCCGAGGGTCAGCCGGTGCAGAGCCCGCCTGACGAGGCGACTGTGCCGGTGGTGGGCGAGGCCCGGCTGTCGATCGAGAAGACCGCTGACAGTGCGGGTCCGTTCCATGTGGGTGAGACCGTCGACTACACCTACACCGTCACCAACACCGGCACCGCCGTCATTCACAACGTCACCGTCGCGGATGACCATGTCGCCTCGGTGACGTGTAGCGCGACGACGCTGAACCCCGGTGCGAGCACGTTGTGTCACGGTAGTTACGTGATCACCGCTGCGGATGTGGCGGCGGGTCACGTGACCAACACGGCTCACGCGAACGGTACGGGTCCGGATGGTGAGCCGGTGCAGAGTCCGCCTGACGAGGCGACTGTTCCGGTGGTGGGTGTGGCGTCGCTGTCGATCGAGAAGAAGGCGGACAGTGCGGGTCCGTTCCATGTGGGTGACACGGTGCAGTACACGTACACCGTCACCAACACCGGCACCGCCGTCGTCCACAACATCACCGTCGCGGATGACCACGTTTCGTCGGTCACGTGCAACGCGACGGCTCTGAACCCCGGTGCGAGCACGTTGTGTCACGGTAGTTACGTGATCACCGCTGCGGATGTGGCGGCGGGTCACGTGACCAACACGGCTCACGCGAACGGTACGGGTCCGGATGGTGAGCCGGTGCAGAGCCCGCCTGGTGAGGCGACTGTTCCGGTGGTGGGTGTGGCGTCGCTGTCGATCGAGAAGAAGGCGGATGCGACTGGTCCGTTCCATGTGGGTGACACGGTGCACTACACGTACACCGTGACCAACACCGGCACCGCCGTCATCCACAACCTCACCGTGTCGGATGACCACGTCGCGTCGGTCACGTGCAACGCGACGGCGCTGAACCCCGGTGCGAGCACGCTGTGTCACGGCAGTTACGTGGTCACCGCGGCGGATGCGGCGGCGGGTCACGTGATGAATGTGGCGCATGCGAGTGGTGTAGGTCCTGACGGCCTGTCGGTGGAGTCTCCGCCGGGTGAGGTGGATGTTCCGGTGGTGGGTGAGGCCCGGTTGTCCCTCGTGAAGAAGGCCGACGCGGCGGGTCCGTTCCGCGCGGGTGACACCGTCACCTACATGTACACGGTCACCAACACGGGTGCTGTGCCCGTGCACGGCATCACCGTCACGGACGACCACGTCACCGCGGTGACCTGTGAGGCGACCACGCTGAACCCGGGTCAGAGCACGGTGTGTCACGGCTCGTACACGATTACCGAGGAGGATGTTCAGGCCGGTCGTGTGACCAACAAGGCGACCGCGAACGGCACGGATCCGGAGGGTCACCCGGTGGTGAGCCCGCCGGGTGAGGCGACGGTGGAGACCGTCCCCGGCGCGTCGTCGCTGTCGATCGTGAAGGAGTCCGACGTGTCGGGTTCCGCGAAGGTGGGTGACACCATCACCTACACGTACACGGTGACGAACACCGGGTCGACGGTGCTGGCGGACGTCTCGGTCAGTGACGACCGGGTGTCCCCGGTGGTGTGCGAGTCGGCCACGCTGGAGCCGGGTGCGAGCACGACCTGCCGTGGTACCTACGTGGTGACCGGGGAGGACGCGAAGGCCGGTCATGTCACGAACATTGCGACGGCTTCGGCGCGGGATCTGCAGGGGCAGTTGGTGGAGTCCCGGCCGGTGTCGTTGTGTGTGACGGTGTCGGAGTGCCCGGAGAAGGAGAAGGGCGAGGGCTGTGTGAAGGTGCCGCGTCCGGGTGGTCCTTCGAAGCCGCCGCACGCCGGCGGGGGTCATCTGCCGGACACGGGTTCGCCCGCGGGTCTCGCGGCGGCGGGTCTGGCCGGTGGCGGGCTGCTGACGCTGGGCGGTGTGCTGCTGTACCGGGCGCGTCGCCGTTCGGACGCGGACCGGCTCGTGGGATAACAACACCCACCACCTCGCCGCTCGTTCGGTGAAGGGGACCGCCCCCGGGGCCTTCGGGCTCCGGGGGCGGTCCCGCGCCATGTGGGGGCGGAGGGCAGGTGCTCGTCCAGCGGTTCCTGGATCCGTTTCTCCAGGAGTTCTCGCCGGCCGGGGACGGCCCGCGGCGGGCCGGTCGGGCTCGGGTCGCCGCGATGGTGAATTGCCCTGTCACGGTTCTCGCGAACCGCTTCATCCGCTGTCCTCGTTGTCCGTCCCGCACCAGTCACAGTGACGCCGTCCGCGTCCGGGCGGTTCCTCGCCGGCCCGGTGCCGCGCGCTTCGTCAGCAGAAGGTTCCTCCGACGCCCTTGGCCGGTCAGTCTTCTCCACGTCGATACCGGAGGCCATTGCCAGACCCGAGCGGGTGACGGTAGGTCATACCGCCCAGGGGGAGATCGGCTGTCCGCCGGAAAGGACACGAAATATGGGGTGTTCACGAGTGGGAATGACTTGGGCCAACTACACCCTGGTAATGATCGCTTCCCAGACTGCTGGAGATCGCTTCCCGAATCCGACCGGCCCCTCCGTCCTCACCCCGGGTGGGAAGGGTCATACCGGCAGTGCTCCGGCGGGGTGACCGTGTTCTCTGCCACATGCGGTGAGAGCGAGCACTCCGTGGCCCTCGTTCCTGGTTTCCGGCCCCAGGTTGGCGGGATCGACGGACAGCCGGGCGGCGATGTCTGCGGCATAGCAGGTGTCGGGGATGCCAAGCTCCTCCTTCACCTGGAGGTACCGGGCACGGAATGTTTCGGAGTCGGAGGTGCTGATGCCGTCGAACGCATCATCGGGGAGTCCGTCCTGGTGGGGCAGGAGGTAGCCGGACTCGGCCGGGTGCCCGGGGCCGTTGTCGCCGTCCTTCTCGGCGTTGTAGACGTCGTAGTGGCGCACGACCTCGCCGCCCTCGGCGATGCACCAGGCGGTCCAGCCGTCGCCGCAGCTCATCCCGTACCACTGGGCCGAGCCGAACTGGCGGCTGAGGCTGGCGCACCGCTCCCGTACCGTCTGGTCGAGGGCCTGTTCCCGGTCGTCCGCGTCGTTGATGCGGTGGGTGTTCTGTGAGGAGTCGCCAAAGATCAGGGTCCAGCCATCCAGGGCGGGGCTGACGAAGACGCGGGAGCAGGATTCGTGGGGGTGGGTCCGGTTCCAGTTGTGGTGGTTGTGGTTCCAGGCCGCAGCGCCGGTTCGAAGCGTGACCGGCTGCGGGGCCGCCAGGTCGAAGGCGTCCAGCACCGCGTTCTGGTCGGTGGTCGGCACCGCGTACCAGGAGCCGCAGAGGTGCATGCCCTCGGGAACCTCGGTCAGCAGTTTGATCTGGGTCAGCCGCTTCCAGGCGTCCAGGTCCTGGGGGTCGAGGGCCGCGGGCCCACCGATGGCCGCGAGGGCCTCCAGTGCGCCGGCCCGGACCCTGGGTGCCGAGGCGGGCCGGGAGCGCACCTGTTGCAGGCCGGGGACGGCCTTGGGGCCGATCGCTTGAAGGGCCCAGACCGCTCGCTGCCGGACCTCACGCTCCGGGTCTCCCAGCCGCGGGATCAGCTTGTCGACGAATTGCGCCGCCGCCTTGCCCTGGGTCTGAAAGGCGAAGAGGGCGTCGCTTCGGACTTCGGGGTGCGGGTGGTCCAGCAGCGGAACGTAGACCGCGTGATCCTCCACGTTCAGCCGTCCCAGCGCCCACCCGACCCTCCTGACGACCTCAGGCGAGTCCGCCGCTACGGCCGCCTGTGCCAGTGGTAGGAGAGCGGGCTCGCCAATCCGACACAGGACGTCCGCCGACGCGGCCCAGTCGACCGGTGATCCTTCGTCGCAGAGCAGTACCAGTACCGCTGCCACCACCCCTTCCCCCTGTTCCACGAGCGCGTCGCGGAACGCGCGGGTGTCATTCCAGGTGCCGGAGAGTTCCTCGGCCAGCAGTCGCTTGTCCATGGCGGGCACCGTAGCCAGAGGTTGTGACAACCGCCGTGGCAGCGCGATCAACCTGCTGGCCAGTCAGGGCCTGCTTCACGATGCCAACCACCTTGCTTCTCCAAGTGCTGGACGTGGTTGGCTGTTTGGCTTTCTTGCATGCCTGACATTCCCTACGATGTCTGCGGTTGGCGAGTGTTGGAGGGGTTTAACGAGTAATGGTGAGCAGGACCGCAGACGGGGCGTCGGAGATCACTTTCCATGTGAGCGGAGATCGTTTCCCAGCTTCCACAGCGGCCTGGGTATCGAATGGGCGGGTCAGGGTCAGCCTCTACGCTGCGAGCGCGAATCAGGCAGCGGAGCAAGGGGGCAACTCATGACCGACTTGTCATCGATCGCGGCTTTCCTGGGAGAACCGGCTCCCGTGGATGACGTTGACCCGTCTCAGCGAAGTTTGACGAGTCTCACCGAAGTTTGACCGCGGAGCTCTGGCTAGAACGGGGGTTCCACACTGAACCCGTCCGTAGTGGTCCAGGGATCGTCCGGCTCGCGCCGCTCCGCCGCCTCCCGTTCGCGTTCCCGCTCCCGTCGTTCGGCGGCCGCGCGCCTCTCGGCGATCGTGGGAATGGCGTCGAGGGCCTCGGCCGGGCGGCCGTGCCTGATCAGCATGTCGGGCAAGTCATGGTGAACCAGGTAGTGGGTGGAGGAGCGGAGCAGTGCGAGGGCTTCCTCCAGCCGTCCGTCGCGCTCCAGCAGCCGCGCCAGCGCGGGGTCCCACTCGCCGGGCTCATGCTCGTTGAGGGCGGTGGCCTCCGAGATGCCCTCCTTGTAGCGGCCGGCCTCGCCCAGCAGCCAGAGCCGCGGGAGCGGACGTGGTCCGGGTGTTCCCTGACATATGAGTCGGTGCGGGCGTCCAGGAGTTCGAGTGCCCGGCCGGGTCGGCCGTCCTCGACCACGCAGCGGGCCAGACGCAGGCGTCCGGTCTCGGTCAGCGGTGCGTTACGGTGTGGCATGAGGGCCTTTCTGGTCGCCGGTGAAGATGTCGCAATCCACACCTGGCCAGAAGGCCCTCACTCATTTCAAGATCACCACGCCGTGAGCCCTGTCACCAACCTCCGTGGTCAGTACACCTAGAAGACTGATGAAGATGTTGGGTTCTGGCCCCGCCGTGTGAGCGGTGGGGCCAGACTCGCCTTGTGGCGATGGGGGAATGGGCGGGGGAGA